>CAJTGF010000025.1 GCA_910575585.1 Clostridiaceae bacterium | reverse complement strand
TTGGGCTCATCGGAATGTCTGGCATATCTGAACCCGGACGGCACACAGCCTGCCTTCCCTCCCTGGCTCCGCGACTATCCCCGCCCATTGCTCACTCAACTAAACAGCAACATGATAAATTTATGTTTCGCTATGATAAGGATACGGAAAGGATATATTGGGATGGTAAAGTTAGGCTATCAAAATAACGATAACGGAGCGCGCAAATGGTACAGAGACTGCTGATCGTGGAGGATGACAGCCTTATTGGAGAGGCTGCTGCTGATTATTTTACTGGAAAAGGGTGGGAAGTGGACACGGAGGTCAATGGTTTCCAGGCCCTTGAAGTACTGAAAAGAAAAAGTTTTCACCTGATCCTGCTGGATGTGATGCTCCCGGGAATGGATGGCTTTGCTTTATGCCAGGAGATCCGGAGAACCAGCGATGTGCCGATTATCTTTATTACGGCCAGAGTTATGGAGGGAGATAAGCTTAACGGATATGCTCTTGGAGCGGACGATTACGTGACAAAGCCCTTTTCCCTTCCGGTGCTGTATGCTAAAGTTATGGCATTGACAGGGAGGATACGGGGACGCAGAGGGCTTTTGGAAGCAGGCGGCCTTTGCGCGGACCCGGACAGCCATAAAGTGTGGAACCGCGGCAGGCTTTTATCCCTGCCGCCTAAGGAGTACGCGATGCTTCTTTTCTTCATGGAGAATCCGGGCAGGATATTCAGCAGGGAACAGCTTCTCATCCGATTTTGGGGCTATGATTTTGACGGCAATGAGCGGGTGGTGGACAACCACATCAAAAATCTGAGAAAAGCCATAGCTTCCTGCGGCTGTGCCATTGAGACGGTGCGCAAATCCGGATATCGGCTGGAGGTGGAATGATGAGGAGAAAAAAGAAGGCGTTTTGGAAGCCTGTGACAGCCGGATTGGGGGCAGTGTACCTTTTGACTATGGCGCTGGCTACTTTTCTGGTCAAGACGAAGTTTGCGGAGGATTTTTGTCAGCGGTTCAGGGAATTTGCGGTATACCTGGCGAGGGAGGTGAATGACAAGGAAGCTTCTATGGAGGAGGACGGATGGGACAGTGAGGAGAAAAGACGGGACTATTATCAGTCTCTTGCCAACGGCTATCTCTGGAAGGTAAATGATGAGATGCTGCAGGTTTCCATAGGATTTTATGATAGAGATATGAGGCTTATGGCCAAAACCAGGGATGAAATTGGAGGCAACTCTATCTATGAGGCGGGGACGAAAGTAAGAGAATACGCGTCCTTTAGCCTGGATGAGTATCTTTCGCTGCCGGAGAAGGAGCAGCTGGCCAAGTACCAGTGGGAATCTGTCCATTCTTTTGACGGGGATGAGCCGGAAAAATACCGTTTTTCCATTAGGACATCGCCCAACGGAGAGACGCTGTGGGCTATCTATGTGCAGGAAATTATTTGGACCCGGTCAGACCAGTGGGATGGGGAAAAATACACGGATCCCCTTACCGGATCGGTTACCAGCATAGAGATGGTAAATGTAGACTATGGGACCGGGAAGGAAACCATAACCGGGTCGTTTAAACAGACAGGCAGCCATATTTTATGGCAGTGGATAAATCCCGGGATCAGTGAGGAGGAGTTGGAAAAAGGGATCGTCACCAAGACCAGTATGCAGCTGCCCTATATGACGGCCTATGAGACATGGAGAGATTTTGAGAGCTGGAAGACCTGGTGCGGGAGCGGGTATCTTCATGGGTTTTCCCAGCAAGGAGATTTTGCGTGGGAGGAAGGCATTGAGGAACCGCCGGTTATCATTGACTGGGACGGATGGAATTACAGAGGGCGGTATCAGCTGAAGGCGGGCCTGGGGGATGAGGACGCGAAAGCAGGACCTGTATATGTGGAGCTGCGTATGGAGAGCAGTCCATGGCTGGCGGCCATGGATTACATGAAGTACGTTTATTTGGCAGGATTTGTGCTGACTTTTACGTGCGGGGTGAAAATGGCTCTTGTGTTTCGCGGGATTTATGACTCCCAGATGGCCCTGGAGGAGATGCGCAGGGATTTTACCAACGCCATGGCTCACGAGCTGAAAACACCTTTGGGGATTATCCGGAATTTCGCAGAGAATTTGATGGAGCGCAATATGGAGGAAAAACGGGAGTATTATCTGGCCCAGATCATCGGCCAGACGGAGGAAATGGACCGTTTGGTGATGAAAATGATCGAGATCTCAAAGCTGGACTCCCAGGAGCTGGTTTTGAAAAGAGAGAATGTGTTATTTTCAGAGCTGGCCAGGGAGCAGCTGGCCAGGTTTGAACCTGTGGTAAAAGAGAGAAAACTCCAGGTGCGGTTTGAGGAAAACGGCGAATTTGTGGTCCTGGGAGACAGAGCATATCTGGCGGGGGCAGTGTGGAATCTTTTGAGCAACGCGGTGGATTACAATGTTGACGGCGGCAGGATCGTGATTCGGGTGGAGATGGACCGGTGTGTGGTTGAGAATACCGGCAAGCCGCTGGGGGAAGATCAGCTTGCCCATGTATTTGATATGTTTTACACAGGAGATAAGAGCAGGAGCAAAAAGAACGGACATATGGGGATGGGATTATTTTTGGCGAAGAAAGTGTTTGGGCTCCACGGGCTGGATCTAACCATAGAGAATATGGAGGATGGGGTTCGGGTTATTGTGAAAAAGACTTAAAAACAGGCCATATCCGCTGCGGATATGGCCTGATATATTCGGGATCTGAATGTTTATTGCGTCTACACGCCGGTTTTCCATAAAATATCCCGGTTGATGGTGCGGTAAAACAGATCCTTAACCTGATTCCGCCCTTTCGTCCGTCCCAGGATCCACATCAGCTTGGTCACTGTGGCCTCCAGAGTCATATCGTAGGATTCCAGAAGCCCGAACTCATTTTTGATATTCCGTCCGACTTCGTAGATGGACATGTTGCTGCCCTCGTTGGTGACCTGGGTGGTCATGACTACGGTTTTTCCCAGACCGATCCATTTTTCCACAACAGGATAGTAGCCGCAGGTGTCGTAGCTTGGCAGACCTCCCACGCCGAAAGACTCGATGATAACCGCGTCATAGTGTTCAGCCATATAGTCCAGCACCGTGGCGTCCATGGACGGGATCAGCTTCAAAAGCCCTACCCGGGGATTTAAGTCATGGTAAAAGGTGACAGGGTCTTTTGCCAGGGCCTTGTCATTCAGATAAAACAGGATCTGGCTTTCCTGGATTGCCGCAATATAGGGAAAATTAATGCTGGAAAACGCGTCATAGCTTTTGGTCCGCTCTTTCTTCCCTCTGGTGCCTGCGATGACTTTGCCGTCAAAGACGATATTGACCCCATGGGAATCCTGGCAGGAGGCAAAGCGGAGGCTGTCCAGCAGATTGGATTTGGCATCGGTTATCTCCATATCAATGGGCTTTTGGGAGCCGGTGATAACAATGGGCTTGGCCGAATTTTGGATCAGGTACGACAGGGCCGCCGCCGTATAAGCCATGGTATCCGTTCCATGGCAGATGACAAAACCATCATAATCCCGGTAGTGGGTTTCTATGGCCGAGGCCATTGAGAGCCAGTGTTTTGGCTGGATGTTGGTGCTGTCAAGATTAAAAAGCTGCAGAGCGTCCGTTTGGCAGAACTGGCGGGCGGAAGGGACATAGGACAGCAGTTCATCCGAGGAGATCAAAGGCTTTAAGCCTGCGTCGCTGCGCTTGGAGGCGATGGTGCCGCCGGTTGCGATCAAAAGAATCCGTTTCATAAAAATTCACAATCCTTTGTCTTATTTTATACACATAAACTCTATCATAAATACAGGGAATTGGCTACTATCATCATTGACGAATCTTTTTAAAGAGGGTAAAATCATATCACGTTACCGGCAAATGGACTGATAGAAAGGAGGCCCCATATGGCAAACAATATTCCCAAAGATCCGGTCATGCTGTTAAGCTATCTCAATACTCAGTTAAGAGATTTCTATCCGTCTCTGGAAGAGTGCTGCAAGTCCCTGGATCTGTCCCGGCCGCAGATAGAGAAGAGCCTTGCGGCCATAGACTATCACTATGACAGCGCGAAAAATATGTTTGTTTAGCGTCGGGCATTTAGGGGAACCATACCTTCAAAACCGTTACGTTGTAAGGAAGGGGTGGAAAAAATGGAAGCTGCGATAGAAATGCTGCTTTACGCGTCCGGACATGCCCTGGCCGCCTGGGCATGGATGATGGAGCATCTGGTGTACATTAACCTTGCGCTGTCCGTGGTCATCGTTTTCTTTCAGAGGCGAGATCCGAAAGCGGTGTGGACATGGCTGCTGGCTTTGTATTTTGTTCCTATTTTTGGGTTCTTTCTGTACCTTCTGCTGTGCCAGGATTATCATAAAAACAAGATGTTCAGGGTCAAGGAGGTGGAGGACCGGCTGTGGTATTCCGTAAAAGCCCAGGAGGAGGCCGATTTAAACAGAAAGATCTGGTTTGCCGATCCGGACTATAAGGAATACGAAAAGCTGGCAAAATATAATCTGGAGACTTCCGGCGCGGTCCTTACCAGGGACAATCAAGTGGAGATCTTCACCGACGGAGTGGAAAAATTTGACGACTTGATACAAGAGATGAAAAAAGCCCGGCAGTACATCCATATCCAGTATTATATCATTAAAAATGACCAGGTATTCAGGAACATGATGCCTGTGTTAAAGGAAAAGGCAGCCCAGGGGGTGGAGGTGCGGATCCTGTGCGACGGCATGGGCGGCAGGTTTATGCCAAAGCGGGTGTGGAAGGACCTGATAAAAAGCGGCGTCCAGGTACGGGAATTTTTCCCCGCCTTTTTAGGACGGCTTCAATTGAGGGTCAATTACCGCAATCACAGGAAGATCGTGGTCATCGACGGCAAAGTGGGATATGTAGGCGGATTTAATATCGGGCGGGAATATATTTCCCAAGATCCCAAGTTTGGGTACTGGCGGGACACCCATTTAAAGATCCGGGGGAGCGCGGTTTACAGTCTGCAGATCAGGTTTGCCCTGGACTGGAATTACGCGGCGGGGGAGAATCTGTTTAAGGACGGATGGTATTTCGGCCTGGACCAGCAGGAAAAAGAAACAGAGGGGAAAAAGCAGACAGTAGAAGCGCAGATCATTAGCAGCGGACCGGACGCCAGCAACCGGCAGATACGCAACAATTATCTGCACCTGTTCCAGGAGGCCAAGGATCATATATACATCCAGACCCCATATTTTGTGCCGGATGACGCGGTGCTGTCGGCGCTTAAGATGGCGGCGGAATCCGGTGTGGACGTGCGGCTGATGATCCCCTGCAAGCCGGACCATCCCTTTGTGTACTGGGCGTCCTATTCCTATGTGGGAGATCTTCTGGCCGTGGGAGCCAGATGTTACGTTTATAAGGAAGGGTTTCTCCATGCCAAGGCAGTGATGGCCGACGGACTGGTGTGCAGCTGCGGGACAGCCAATATGGATATCCGAAGCTTTGAACTGAATTTTGAGGTGAACGCCACCATATTTGACCGGGAGACCACCAGACAGATGGAGAAGGCGTTTCTTACTGACTTAAAAGACCACTGCCAGGAAGTGACCAAGGAGCGGTATGAGAAGCGGAGCATGGGGATTCGGGTGAAAGAGCAGTGCAGCAGGCTTTTGTCCCCGCTGTTGTAGCTGACGTATGCAAAAAAGCGGGTATAAATCTTTCCCGGTCCGCGCATACTGTTTCCATGAAAACGACAAACAGAATAAACCAACTGGGTAAAAATTTTTTAAAATGCGGCGTGGCCGGGTGGTGCCTGGAAGTTATCTTTACATCCGTCGGCTCCATGGCGGCCCATGACTGGCGGCTTATGGGCAGTACTTCCCTTCTGATGTTTCCCATCTACGGCCTGGGCGCTCTCCTTACCCCCATCGGTCAGGCGGTGGACCGATGGCTTGCGGTAAGCCCCGGGGAAGTATTGACCGACATGGACCGGGCGCTGCGCCACGGAATGTTGTATATGGTCATTATTTTTGTGGCGGAATATTTGTTTGGCGCGCTGCTAAAGGCGGGCGGCGTCTGTCCCTGGGACTACAGCGGTCTCCACTCCAACATCGATGGACTGATCCGTCTGGACTTTGCTCCGCTGTGGTTTATGACAGGTCTTTTATTTGAACAAATTACAAAAAAGAAAGGCGCATAGGCTTGTATTTGCGTCTTTCTTTTTATATAATGAAAGGACGAAAAGAGGGAGAAAATTATGCTGAAATTTATTCTAGTTGCATCCATAGTGATCTTGTTTTTGATCTTCAGTATTCCCATTCTCATCATCGAGAAACAGATTGGGAAAAAAGACCCGGAAAAGAAAGGCAGACACTGCCTGGCCATTGTCCGTTTCATGTTTCGGATCATCTTAAAGGTGGCCGGAGTACATATAACGGTAAAGGGCATAGAAAATATCCCAAAGGATCAGTCGGTGCTTTATGTGGGCAACCACAGAAGCTACTTTGATATTCTGGTAGGCTACACCACCGTGCCGACGCCTTTGGGGTTTATGGCTAAAAAGGAGATGGAGAAGATCCCGCTGCTGTCCAAGTGGATGAAGAACGTAAACTGCCTGTTTTTGGACAGAGAAAACATCAGAGAGGGCCTAAAGGCCATACTGGAAGGCGTTTCCAAGGTAAAAAGCGGCGTGTCCATCTGGATCTTTCCCGAAGGCACCAGAAACGATTCCGACAATTACCTGGAACTGATGCCTTTTAAGGAGGGCAGTTTAAAGATCGCCGAAAAGACCGGATGTCCCGTTGTCCCTGTGGCAATCACCGGAACGGCAGAGGTGTACGAGGATCATTTTCCAAGGATAACGTCCTCCCATGTGACCATTGAGTTTGGGAAGCCGTTTATCATAAAAGGACTGGAGCCGGAGAAGAAGAAGTTTGTGGGGGCTCACACCAGGGAGTTGATCCATGACATGCTGGTGGAGGAAAAACGATTGAGGGAGGAAGCCAGAGAAGATGGACTTGCAGAAGATCAGAGACCGGCTGGATGTAATTGACGCGGAATTTGTCCGGCTGTTTGAGGAGAGGATGAGGCTTGTAGGCCAGGTGGCGGAATTTAAGATCGAGACAGGAAAGCAGGTCTTTGACAGGGAGCGGGAGCAGGCCAAGATCGCCGCGGTGAGAGGGCTTGCCCATGGAGCGTTTAATGCCCAGGCCGCGGAGGAGCTGTTTACTCAGCTCATGACCATCAGCCGCCGTTACCAGTACCGCCTTTTAGAGCAGAATGGGAGAAAGGAGGATCTGGGCTTTCGGCAGGTTGACGCCATCCCCACCCAGGGCGTGAAGGTGGTGTACCAGGGGGTGGAGGGCGCTTACAGCCATGAAGCGGCTCTGGCCTATTTTGGAGAGGACGCCCAAATAGGCCATGTAAGAACATGGGAGGATGCCATGGAAGCCGTGGAATCCCGGGATGCGGACTATGCCGTGATCCCCATTGAAAATTCCTCCGCCGGAGCAGTCAGGGATAATTTTGATTTGCTGCTGCGCCATGACAATGTGATCGTGGCGGAGATCTGCATCCCGGTAGACCATATGCTGCTGGGACTGCCCGGGGCAAATCTTGCGGATATTGGCGCCGTATATTCCCATCCCCAGGCTCTGATGCAGTCCTGCGAATATCTGAACGCCCGTTCCCATTGGCGGCAGATCAGCGTGGAGAACACGGCGGTGGCGGCTCAAAAGGTCATCAGCGATCAGAATAAGAGCCAGGCGGCGGTGGCCAGCCGGGCGGCAGGCAGGCTCTATGGCCTGAAGGTTCTGGCAGAAGGGATCAACCACAATAAAAATAATGCCACCCGGTTCATCATCCTGGCAAAAGACCATATTTACCGGAAAGACGCGGGAAAAGTTACGATCTGCTTTGAACTTCCCCATAAAAGCGGGACCCTGTATAATATGCTGGGCAACCTGATTTACAACGGCGTTAATATGAGGATGATCGAATCACGTCCCATTGCCGGAAGAAACTGGGAGTACCGGTTTTTTGTGGATGTGGAAGGCAATCTTAGCGATACCGCCATCCAGAACGCGCTGCGCAGCGTTTCGGAGGAGGCGGCTAACATGCGGATCTTGGGCAATTATTAGAGGATGGAGACTTACTTATGGATACAAGACAACTGATCATATACCGTGATTTTAAGGATCAAGCGTTGTTTGACGGGATGGCGGATCTTTTGTGTAAAACCGGGGAGCAGAAAGAAGCCCCCGGAACCGATCCCTGTGTTCTGGCCAATCAGTTAATTAAGATTGCGGCAGACTACGGGTTTGAGGGCAATTTGTGGCACTGTTTTTTGGCGTTGTGCCTTGCCGGTCATGAGAACGCCTACAGCGTCTCCTGCGAGATCCGGGGGGACCAGGGCGGGACCTTGTCCAGACTTGCAAGACAGGATCTGGCGGTGATACAGAATCTGTACAGAAAGGATATCCGGTGTCTGGATGAATGGATGGACCAGGCCCCGGTGTGGAGGGAACTGGCGGATTACAGGCCTGCGGATAGCGGGCGCGGCGTTTTTAACAAGACAGTCCGGGACAGGATCCTGCAGCTTTCCCTGGCATTGGGAGCGGCAAAGGATATTGGGGCGTTTCAGAATGAGGTGGCGGAGTTTTACCGGGAATTCGGCGTTGGAAAATATGGGCTCAACAAGGCGTTCCGCATTGAGGAGGACCGCCACAGGGCGTCTATTGAGCCGGTGGTCAATGTGGAGCATGTGTACCTGGATGACATCGTAGGGTATGAACTGCAGAAGAAAAAGCTGATCGACAATACGGAAAGCTTTCTTGAAGGAAAGGCCGCCAACAATGTGCTGCTGTTCGGCGATGCGGGTACTGGCAAGTCTTCCTGCATCAAGGCTGTTTTAAACGAGTATTATGACAGGGGGCTGCGGATCATTGAGGTTTACAAGCACCAGTTTCGCGCCCTTTCCTCCATACTGGAACAGATACAGGACAGGAATTACCGGTTTATCGTGTATATGGATGATCTGTCATTTGAGGAGAGCGAGCTGGAATATAAATATCTGAAGGCCATTATTGAAGGCGGACTTGGGCGCAAGCCGGGCAATGCGCTGATCTACGCCACGTCCAACCGCAGGCATCTGATTCGGGAAAAGTTCAGCGATAAGAGAGCGCTGGATGATGAGCTTCATATGAATGACACGGTGCAGGAAAAGCTTTCCCTGGTGGCCAGGTTTGGAGTGACCATCTATTTCGGATCTCCGGATAAAAGGGAATTTCAGAATATTGTAAAGGTTTTGGCCCAGAGGCACGGGATCCATATGGATCTGGAGGAACTGTACCAGGAGGCCAACAAGTGGGAACTGGCCCACGGGGGCCTGTCAGGGAGAACGGCCGCGCAGTTTATTACGTATCTGCTGGGGAAGCGATGACAGATAGAAGGTAAGCGGGTGTTTTTGAATTTAGCAAAAAGAGGGGAGGAGTAAGGCATGGCAGCACAATTATTTGCGGCCATCGACGTAGGTTCTTTTAAGCTGGAACTGGGGATCTACGAGATCACGGCAAAAAACGGCCTGCGGCAGATCGACCATCTGCGGCACGTGATCGCATTGGGGAAAAACACATACAGCACGGGGAAGGTCAGTTATGAGCTTATTGACGAGATGTGCAGGGTGCTGGAAGAGTTTGTGAAAGTGATGGACAGCTACCATGTGTCTGATTACCGGGCCTATGCCACCACAGCCATGCGCCTGGCAAAAAACAATCAGATCATTTTGGAGCAGATCCGGGTCAGGACCGGGATCTGTGTGAAAGTGTTAAGCAACTCCGAGCAAAGGTTTCTGACCTACAAAGCCATTGCCATGAAGGAGTCGGAGTTCCAGAAGATCATCCAGAAGGGGACGGCCATCGTGGATGTCAGCTTTGGCAGCATGCAGATCTCTCTGTTTGATAAAGACAGCTTAGTGTCCACTCAGAATCTTCCCCTTGGAGTTATGGCCATCGGCACGATCCTGTCAAAGATACCGGCAAGCAGCCGGATGCAGCGGTCCATTGTAGAGGAAGTGGTGGACAAGGAGCTGGGGACCTACAAGAAGATGTATCTGCGGGACCGGGATATGAAAAACCGGGGGATCAAGAATCTTATCGCTATTGGGGAGCTGGTGCTGTATCTGGCAAGGGATGAGGTGGATTATGTGGCTTCCTACAGGGGGAAAAACAATGCTTTGACAGCCGGCGGGGCCCAGGAGACTTGGATGGGGGCCACAGACCGCATCAGCGCCCAGGACTTTATGGCCTATGCCGACCGCCTGTGCCAGATGTCCCAGGACCAGATCGAAGAGCGGTTTGGGGTCAATGCAGGTTATGCCACGCTCCTTATGCCGGCGGCCATTATCTTCCGCAGGGTGGTGGAGATGACCGGCGCGGAGATGATCTGGATCCCGGGGATCCGCATGTGCGACGGCATCGCGTCGGAGTATGCCCAGGAGATCAAGAAACTGAACTTTGTCCACAATTTTGACGAGGATATCCTTATTGCGGCCCGCAATATGGCAAAGAGATACCGGTGCGGCGGCGGCCATGCCCAGTGCGTGGAAAAGCTGGCGCTCCAGCTGTTTGACGTGATGAAAAAGCACCATGGGCTTGGCGTCAGAGAGCGTCTGCTGCTGCAGATCGCGGCCATCCTCCACGGGTGCGGCAAATTTATCAGCACCAGGAACACGGGGGACAGCGCCTACAATATTATTATGGCCACGGAGATCATCGGTCTGTCCCATGAGGAGAGGAAGCTGGTGGCCAATGTGGTCCGCTATTACGGCCAGGAATTTGATTATATTGACAATGACACCAGAGCCGCCAAGCTGACAGCCCTTTTGCGCATGGCCAACGCCCTTGACAGAAGCCATAAGCAGAAGATGGAAGACTGTCGCATGAGCGTCAAGAATGGGGAATTGGCGGTAACTGCAGGTTATGACGGGGATATCAGCCTGGAACTGCTGACGGTAAGTTTCTGCGGTGATTTTTTTGAAGAGATCTTTGGTATAAAACCGGTGCTGAAAAAGAAAAGGAGGGGTTAAGTCGTGGCGGAGATCGATTCACGATATATCAAGTATGAAAATTATGTAAATCGGGAGTTAAGCTGGCTGGAGTTTGATTACCGGATCTTGGAGGAGGCAAGGGACAAAACGCTGCCGCTTTTTGAACGGCTGAAATTTTTAAGCATCACGGCCTCTAACCTTGACGAATTTTTTATGGTCCGGGTGGCCTCCTTAAAAGATATGGTTCATGCAGGCTATTCCAAGCCGGATTTGGCAGGGTTAAAGCCGGAGGAACAGCTTCGCCGGATAGAAGAAAAGACCCATGACCTGGTGGCGCTGCAGTACTCCACCTACAACCGCTCGCTCCTTCCTGCCCTGCGTCAAAACGGTCTTCGGATCGTGGCAAGGCATGAAGATCTGACGGAGGAAGAGGCAAAGTTTGCAGACGAGTATTTCAGATCCAACGTGTACCCGGTACTGACCCCTATGGCGGTGGACTCATCCAGGCCGTTCCCCCTTATTTACAATAAATCTCTGAACATCGCGGCCCTTATAAAAGAGAAAGAAAAGCCGGATCAGCTGGATTTTGCCATGGTTCAGGTTCCCAGCGTTCTTCCAAGGATCGTGGAGATCCCTTCCCAGGCAGAGCGGGTAGTGATCCTTCTGGAGGAGATTATCGAGCGGAATATCGCCACCTTGTTTGTAAAACATGAAGTGCTGGATGCCCATCCGTTTCGGATCATGCGAAACGCGGATCTGACCATCGACGAGGAGGAGGCAGAGGATTTACTAAAAGAGATAGAGAAGCAGTTAAAGAAACGCCGCTGGGGCGAGGCGATCCGCCTGGAAATCGAGGAGAACGCGGACAAACGGCTGCTTAAGCGCCTGAAAAAAGAACTGGATATCCATTCCGGGGATATTTTCGCCATCAACGGCCCCCTGGATCTGACATTTCTTATGAAAATGTACGGCATAGATGGTTTCGATCATCTGAAAGCTCCCAGATACACCCCTCAGCCCAACCCTGCCTTTATGAATGAGGACGATATTTTTACCAATATCCGGAAAGGGGATATTCTCCTGCACCACCCATATGAGTCCTTTGATCCGGTGGTGGACTTTGTAAAGACTGCCGCCAGGGATCCCCAGGTTCTGGCGATCAAGCAGACTTTGTACCGGGTCAGCGGCAATTCGCCGATTGTGGCGGCCCTGGCGGAGGCGGCCGACAAGGGCAAGCAGGTGTTTGTTTTAGTGGAATTGAAGGCCAGGTTTGACGAGGAGAACAATATAAACTGGGCAAAGACGTTGGAAAAGGCGGGATGTCATGTGATCTACGGCCTGCTGGGCTTAAAGACCCACTCCAAGATCACCCTGGTGGTGCGCCGGGAGGAAGACGGGATCCGCCGCTACGTCCACCTGGGAACAGGCAATTACAACGATTCCACGGCAAAGCTGTACACGGACTGCGGGATCCTTACCTGCCATCCCCAGATCGGGGAGGACGCCACGGCGGTGTTCAACATGATGTCCGGCTACTCGGAGCCTCTGCACTGGAATCAGCTGGCAGTGGCGCCTATCTGGCTGCGGAAGCGTTTTCTGCGGATGATCAGGCGGGAGACAGAGCACGCCAAGGCCGGAAGAAGCGCCAGGATCATCGCCAAGGTCAATTCCCTGTGCGACAGGGACATTATCGCGGCGCTTTATGAAGCGTCCTGCGCAGGGGTAAAGATCGATCTCATCGTCAGAGGCATCTGCTGTCTTAAAGCGGGGATCCCGGGGCTGAGCGAACATATTGCGGTCCGCTCTCTTGTAGGAAACTTCCTGGAGCATATTCGGATCTTCTACTTTGAAAATGACGAGGCCCCGGAAGTGTACATGGGCAGCGCGGACTGGATGCCCAGAAACCTGGACCGCCGGGTGGAGATCGTATTCCCTGTCCTGGATGACAGGCTTAAGGAGAAGGCGATCCATATCCTTCAGGTTCAGCTGGACGACAATGTAAAGGCCCATGTGCTGCAGCCTGACGGCAGCTACGCCAAGATCGACCGAAGGGGCAAATCTCCCGTATGTGCCCAGGAGCAATTCTGCGAGGAAGCCATGGAGGCTGTGAGAAGGCGGCGCGCCATGGAAGAGCCGGCGGATAAAAGAGTGTTTATTCCGGTAGAAGGGGAAGCGGAGCAGTAAAAAGCCCCATGGCTCCACAGACTGACGTTTCGAGGGGATCTCTGTTAATTTGACAGAGATTCCCTTGTGTTTTTTTAATGAAAAAGTAAGGCAAAATCCTTACTTTTGTGGTATGATGGATACTACATAACGCAATACAAGGAGGAGAACCCCCATGTCACAAATCAGCATTTTGGTAGTGGACGACGAGAACGAGATCGCGGATCTGGTAGAGATCTATCTGGTCAGCGACGGATATAGAGTATTTAAAGCGGGGAACGCCCAGGACGGGTTAGGGATCCTGGAAAAAGAGGAGATTCATCTGGTCCTTCTTGATATCATGATGCCGGGCATGGACGGCCTGGAGATGTGCAGGAAGATCAGGGAGACCAACAACATCCCCATTATCATGTTAAGCGCCCGCTCCACAGACCTGGATAAGATCCTGGGACTGGGGACAGGAGCCGACGATTACGTGGTAAAACCTTTTAACCCGCTGGAACTGACGGCCAGGGTAAAGTCCCAGCTGCGCCGCTATACCCAGCTTAATCCCAACAGCGCCGCAAAAGAGGAGGACAAAAACGAGATCTCCATCAAGGGGCTGGTGATCAACAAGGACAACCATAAAGTGATGGTCTACGGCGAGGAGATAAAGCTGACCCCCATTGAGTTTGACATCCTGTATCTTCTGGCCTCCAATCCGGGCAAGGTGTTCAGCACGGACGAGATCTTTGAGAAAGTGTGGAATGAGAAGGTCTACGAGGCTAACAATACGGTCATGGTACATATCCGGCGTCTTAGGGGAAAGATGAAAGAAGATACCAGGCAGAACAAGATCATCACCACAGTCTGGGGGGTAGGATACAAAATTGAAAAATGATATGAGCCGCCGGTTTCATACAAGAGTGATTACCAATATCATATTCAGCGCCATGTTCGCCTGTCTGGTGGATCTGTTTCTGGTGACCAACCTTACCATGCTGGGGGAATACGCCGTGAGACAGGGGAAAGAGGGATCTCTTGAGGCGGTTTTCTATCAGCCGGGTCCTGTCATAACGCTTCTGTATGTGCTGGCCGGGATCGCCACGTTTTCCGTGGCATTTCTCGTACTGCAGAAGAAATCTATGGATTACATTACCAGACTTTCCACAGCCATTCAGAATATTTCCGAGGGAGATCTTAATACCACGGTGGATGTGGTGGGGGACGACGAGTTTTCCGCCATGGCCGCCAACTTAAACAAGATGGTGGAAGATATCCGCAGACTGATGGATAAAGAGCGGGAGTCGGAGCGGACCAAGAATGAGCTGATCACCAACATCGCCCATGATCTGCGGACGCCTCTGACATCCATCATCGGATACCTGGAGCTGCTGTCCGGCCCCAACAGCAATATGTCGGCGGAGATGGAAAAAAAGTATATCAATATCACCTACACAAAGGCAAAGAGGCTGGAAAAGCTCATCGAGGATCTGTTTGGATTTACCAAGCTGAACTACGGCAAGGTGTCCATGAAGGTGACAAAAGTGGATATCGTAAAGCTGCTAAGCCAGCTTTTGGAAGAATTTTACCCCAATTTTATGGATAAAGATCTGGCTTATGAATTGCAGAGCAATGTTCCGGCAAAGATTATTAATGCTGACGGGAATCTGCTTGCCAGATTATTTGACAATCTGATCAATAACGCGATCAAATACGGGGCGGAGGGAAAGCGCATCGTAGTCAAGATCCATGCCGCGGAGAGTACGGTGACGGTTTCGGTGACAAACTACGGGTATGTGATACCCAAAGAAGAGCTGCCTCTTTTGTTTGAGAAATTTTACAGGGTGGAGCAGTCCCGCTCCTCCAACACAGGAGGGACCGGATTGGGACTGGCCATTGCCCGGAACATCGTAGAGATGCACGGGGGGACCATAGGGGTCACCAGTGATCTCAACGGGACCGTGTTTACTGTCAGGCTTCAGGTGGATTTTGATATTAACAAAGAAAATTTCGGAAACCCGGGGGACAGACATGAATAGTAAAAAGAGATTGCTTATTGGGCCGCTGGTAATTTTGCTGGCCCTTTTGGCCGTTGTGGCGTCGTGGGCGGAAGACGGCTACGGCGAGACAGCAAACCAGGAGGGAACGGGTGTGATCCTGGAGGCGCAATACGGATATCAGGGGGCGGCCAAGGGCGGACGGTACGTGCCTCTGGATGTCAGTGTGCAGAACCTGGAAAAAAACACGCTGAATGGCAGCCTTCAGATTCTGGTGATGGAGTCGGACTATGAGGTGTATCGCTATGATTATCCCCTTATTGTGGAGGCAGGCGGCCAGCAGGAGACGCACCTTTACATCCCTATGGGAAACCGGTCGGATCAGATGTTTGTCACCGTTGCCAACGGCCAGGGGCAGCAGGTAGCCCAAAAGCGGCTGCAGCTGGATTTCAGCCTGGATGTGCCGGAACTGTTTGTGGGGATTTTAAGCGACGCGCCGGAAGCTCTTTCCGGCTGGGACCGGGTAGGCGTCAATTACGGTATGCTGCGCACCAGGACCATGTTCTTTGACGCGCTGGATTTTCCGGAGGATAAGCTGGGGCTTGACATGATAGACGTGATGCTCATTACGGATTTCCGAATCCGGGATCTGTCCGAGGAGCAGAGCCAGGTGCTGATCGAGTGGGTGCGCAGCGGAGGCGTGATGATCCTGGGGACCGGAGCCAGGGCAGATGATACCTTGGGCCGATTCGCTCCGGAGCTTTTGGAGGAGATGTATGAAGAGCCGCAGCTTTGCCGCATTGATATGAGAGGGCATTACACCCAGGAAGCGCCGGGGCCTACGGTTTTTGAAATCCCCTGTGTGGAATTTTCTCTGTCCGGAGGCAATATCATATTGGAGGACGAATTCCGGACCCTTTTGGCGGCAGTGACTTATCGAAGGGGGATCGTGGCTGTGGCTGCCTACGATTTTGTGGATGTGGGAACCTTTTGTCAGGAGAATCCCTCTTATCTTGACAAACTCCTTACAGGAGTGTTGGGGGAAAAGAGGATCGCGTCTTTAGCAGAGTCCGTCTACAGCGGCAATTCCGGCCAGTACTGGTCTGTAAGAGACATGCTGAACACAGGCAATGTAAAGTGGCTTCCCAATATGGGGCTTTACACTATGGAGATCGTTATTTACGTGTTCCTTGCAGGGGTTGGCTTATATGTTTTTTTGAAACAGAGGGATCTGACCGAGTATTATATGGGCGGGGTCATAGGGCTGTCCGTCTTATTTACAGTGATCATCTGGCTTATGGGCAGCAGGACCCGGTTTAAGGATACCTTTTACTCTTATGCCCGGTTTTTGGAGGTTACCAGCGATACCGTCAGCGATACGGCTTACATGAATATCCAGGCTCCTTACAACAGATCCCACCAGTCCCATCTGGCTTCGGGATACTGGATAAAACCGGTGACCCAGAATTATTACGGTTCCGGGGAGGAGGGCGCCAGGCGGAAGTTTACGGGAATGGAGGGTTACACCATACGAGCCGGTTACTTTCCGGAGGAGACCGTGGTGGAGATCCAGGAAGTTCCGGCCTTTGACGCCCGGTATTTTCAGATGAATAAAGTAAGTGTCAACACAGACGGCATAGGGTTTGAGGGCGATATCGAGGTTGACCAGGGAAACTATACAGGCACCATCACCAGCCATTTTAAGGAAACGCTGGAAAACTGCGCCGTGCTTTTGTATGGGAAGCTGATCTATCTGGGAGACATGGAGCCGGGAGTTCCCTGTTCCTTAGAAGGCCGGGAAGTCTTGACCTATCCCCTGAATCATTCCTATCAGGTGGCGGCTTATCTGTCCGGCCAGGACGGGTTTGAGAAAGCGGACATCAACGACGACGCCTACCTGGAAGCCGTGGCCAAAACCAATGTACTGACCTTTTATCTGGAGAATTTTATGCCGGACTACTCTCCCAACGCCAAGATCATAGGCGTATTCAGCCATAAGGGGGAGAGCGAAACCTACCTTTTAAAAAACGAGACAGCAGTGGGAAAGACGGTGGCGGCCGCTGATATCAGCGTTTACTCCAGCGAGGATGAGGCGCTGTACCGTTCCGGGCTCATAAAGAAGCCGCAGGTGTTGGGAGGAAGCTATGATTTTGCCAGCAATATGCTTTACGGCGGAGAACCGGTGACGTTAGAGTACTTCCTGGGCAATGACGCGCGTATAGAGAAAGTGATGTTTCGGCAGGTGTCCCCGGTGTTTGTAAAGGACGACTCGGTCCACAACCTGAACCTGTTTAAGGGAGACATTTATTTTTACAACCACAGCACAGGCAAATTTGATCTGATGGATTCCACGAAGATCGTGTACGAGGGATATGAACTGACGCCCTATTTGTCCCCGGTCAATGCCATTACGGTGAAATACGTGTATGAGAATATGACGGACTATAATTTAAATGTGCTGCTTCCTATGGTGGAGATTGTGGGGAGGGAATACTGATGCTGAAGGTTGAAGGTCTGAAAAAAATGTACGGACGCATGGCGGCTCTTGACGGGTTGTGCATGCATGTAAGGGAGGGAGCCCTTTACGGATTTGTGGGACCCAACGGAGCGGGAAAGACCACCACCATTAAGATCCTGACAGGGCTGCTGCTGCCTGATGAGGGTACCGTGACCGTAGACGGCATGGATGCTATGAAGGAGCCTGGAAAGGTCATGGAAAAAATAGGGTATGTGCCGGATTTTTTCGGCGTCTATGACAATCTTAAGGTGTGGGAATATATGGAACTGTTCTCTGCCTGCGGCGGTCTTTATGGGTTAAAGGCCAGGAGAAGGTCCGGGGATCTGCTTGAACAGGTGGGGCTTGGGGAAAAGGCCCAGTACTATGTGGACGGATTGTCCCGGGGCATGAAGCAGCGGCTTTGCCTTGCAAGGGCTCTTATCCACAATCCGCCGATCCTTGTGATGGATGAGCCCACATCCGGTCTGGACCCGGGGACCCGCTACGAGTTTAAAGAGATCTTAAAGGAGCTTCGGGAGCAGGGAAAAACCGTGGTCATCAGTTCCCACATTTTGTCGGAGCTGGCGGAGGTCTGCACGGATATCGGGATCGTGGAACAGGGGAAAATGGTGGTGGAAGGCTCCATAGATGATATTTTGGACCAGATCAATGTCAGGAGCCCTCTGCTGATAACGGTGTGCCGCAACAAGGAACAGGCGTTAAACCTTCTTCGCAGCCACCCTTATGTGGAGACGATCACCATACGGCAGAATGATATCATGGTGGGATTTACGGGGGAACAGGAGGATGAGGCTATGCTGCTGAAACAGCTGATCGACGCAGGGGTCATGGTAGGCGGCTTTGTGCGGGAACGGGGCAACCTGGAATCCGTATTCTTACAGATCATCAATCACGAGGAAGGGATGGTGCTGATCAGTGAAAGTTAATCCGATCTACTGGCAGGAGACGAGAGTAAGCTCCAGATCGTTCAGGCTCCCTCTTATTATCTTTCTGTGCAATACGATCCTGGCCCTGGCGGCTCTCCTGAATATGTACTCCATGGTCACCCAGGCAAAAGCCACTGCGGAGATCCAGTATTCCAGTTTCCTTAATCTGTATGTTTTGGTGGCGTGCATCGAATTTGTGATGATCCTGGTGATCGTGCCGGCGCTTACGTCGGGCAGCATCAGCGGGGAACGGGAAAGGCAGACTCTGAACCTGCTTTTGACCACCCGCATGACACCTGCGGACATTGTCATCGGAAAGCTGATGGCAAGCCTTTCCACCATGATCCTGCTTATTGTGTCCAGCTTTCCCGTGCTGGCGCTGGTGTTTATCTACGGCGGAGTTACAGTGAAGGATATTGTGCTTTTGCTGATCGCGTTTGTGTCAACGGCAGTGCTGTCAGGAAGCGTAGGCATCTGCTGTTCCTCGGTGTTCAAAAAATCCACCATTGCCACGGTGGTCAGCTACTGTGTTATGGTGGCTCTGGTGTTGGGGACTATGGCTTTGGGAAAAGCTTCCGGCGCCTCCGGTTCCTCCTTTTTGGCGTGGCCGCTGCTGATGAATCCGGCAGTGCCATTCAGCGCGGCCATGGAGGAGCAGCTGGGCAATGTGTGGCGGATCACTGTGCTGGAGAGCTGGGCGGGAAGTTCGTTTCGAAGATTTACGGCCGGGGACTGGCTGTGGATCAGTCTTATGGCGCAGCTTTTGTTTGCCGTTTTTTGTCTGCATATGGCCATCCGCCGGGTGAATCCCAGGAGGAAACGAAGATGGAGATATTAAGCATGCTTGCCGCGTCGCCGGGTCTGGTGGCATTTATCGTGGTTTTGGCAGGGGGAACCTATGCCTGGTTTCGGATCCGCAGACAAGTGCGGATGATCTCAAAGGCCATGTTTGGGACGCCTTCCCTTTCCGAGGGGCTGGAGCGTCAGGCCGATATCCTGGCAGAGACGCCCAAATCCGTGTCAGGAATGACGAAACTGTGTCTGCCGCAGATTGAGGCGGATTTTCCGGAATTTCACTGGCCTCAGTGGCGGCAGATGTGCGAGAATATGCTGAAAGCCTACCTGGCGGCGTTCAGCTGCCAGGATATAGAAGTATTGACCGGGGCAGGCGGGGGCAATGAAAGGGCAGTATCAGAGGAATTAAAAAAACAGGTGGAGCTTCGGATTGAGGATCAGAGGCGCAGGGGTATCCGGGAGAACTACCGGCAGGTAAAGATCCACCAGACGGAGATCTCCAGGTATCAGAAGGAAGCCGGCATGTGTATCATAAAACTGCAGTCCGCGGTGGAGTATTATTATGAGGATACCGGCCAATCCCAGCCGGATAACCGCAAAACTCAGACCAGATATGATATGGAGCTTGTGTACATACAGGATCTTACAAAAGTTAAGGACCTGGCAACTGCCGTAGGCGTTACCTGCCCCAACTGCGGAGCGCCGATTACCCGCTTGGGAAGCAAGTTTTGCGAGTACTGCGGCACAGGCATTACGCCGGTTGATGTGAGAGTGTGGAAACTGCATCGTGTTCAGGGCGAAAATCATTGATTTCGCATTCTTAAAAAGGTATACTTTAAGAAAAGAAGACAAAGTGGAGGAGGGATTTTTATATGGGAATCATTAAGGCCATAGGCGCGGCGATCAGCGGTTCATTGGCGGATCAGTGGCTGGAGGTCATCGAAGCCGGGGAGATGGGGGACCAGACAGTCTTTACAAACGGAGTTAAGATCCGGAAAGGCTCCAATACAAAAGGGACTGTGGACACGGTGTCCAACGGTTCCGTGATCCATGTGTACCCCAATCAGTTCATGATGCTGGTAGACGGCGGCAAAGTGGTGGATTACACGGCGGAAGAAGGCTATTATACGGTCAATAATTCTTCACTGCCGTCTCTGTTTAACGGACAGTTCGGAGAGACGCTGAAAGAGTCTTATCAGCGTGTAAAATACGGGGGGAGCACTCCTACGGTACAGAAGGTATTCTTTATTAATCTTCAGGAGATCAAGGGGATCAAATTCGGCACCCGCAATCCGATCAATTACTTTGACTTGTTTTATAACGCGGAGCTTTTTTTGAGAGCCCACGGCACTTACTCCATAAAGGTAACGGACCCGCTGAAGTTCTATGCGGAAGCCATTCCCAAAAACCGGGGCAAGGTGGACATCCAGAGTATTAATGAACAGTATTTAAGCGAGTTTTTGGAGGCGCTTCAGTCTTCCATTAACCAGATGTCCGCAGACGGCATCCGTATCTCCTATGTGGCTTCCAAGGGAAGAGAACTGGGAAGATACATGTCCAATGTGCTGGATGAGGACTGGAAACAGATGCGCGGCATGGAGATCCAGTCTGTGGGCATCGCCAGTATTTCCTATGACGAGGAATCCCAGAAGCTTATAAACATGCGCAACCAGGGCGCCATGTTAAGCGATCCTTCTGTCAGGGAAGGGTATGTGCAGGGCGCTATCGCCAGAGGAATGGAAGCGGCAGGATCCAACGCCAACGGAGCCATGGCAGGGTTTATGGGCATGGGAGTGGGCATGAACACGGCAGGCAGTTACATGGCAGGGGCGTCCAATATGAATTTCCAGCAGATGCAGATGAACCAGGGCGCCATGGGGTACGGCCAACAGATGAATCAGGGACAGCCCCAGGCAGGGCCGGGGTACGGTCAGCAGCCGGGCCAGGCGGGAGGCGGTTACGGCCAGCAGCCGGCAGGGGCAGGAGGCGGCTATGGCCAGCAGGCAGGCCCGGCAGGACAGGAACAGGCCAGGCCGGGGGCATGGACCTGCAGCTGCGGCAGCGTAAACACGGGAAAATTCTGCAGCGAGTGCGGAAGCCCCAGACCTGTAAGCGGACCGTGGACCTGCAGCTGCGGGGCCGTGAACACAGGGAAGTTCTGCAGCGAATGCGGGAAACCGAGACAATAATGTACGTTTGGAGTCTCTTTGTGCCTGATTTTGTGAGATGATTTTTTGTCAGATGTGCATATGACGGAGAATCATCCGCAAAGGCAGGCGCAAGAGAGATTCCGAGCGTACATAATAGGGAAACGGAGGCCGGATCAATGGCAACAGTAAGTATAAAATGTCCCAACTGCGGCGGCGGGCTCCAGTTTGACCCCGCCGGGCAGGACTACGAATGTGAGTACTGTCTTTCCCGGTTTACCCAGGAAGAGTTAGAGCGGATCGCTCCAAAAGCGGGGGCAGAGCCGGCAGAATCAAATGGAGCGGATGCCCAGGCCGGCAAAACGGCACAGCAGCAGGAGTCTTTCCAGGAAGATGGAGAGTCGTCAGATACAGAGCAGGCCAAGGTTTACACCTGCCCCAGCTGTGGGGCGGAGATCGTTACGGATGACACTACGGCGGCCTCCTTTTGCTTCTACTGCCATAATCCGGTGATTCTTCAGGGGCGGCTTGAAGGCAAGTATCACCCCGACTATGTGCTGCCCTTTGCCATAGACAGGGAACAGGCGACGGAGATCTTTTTCGGATGGCTGAAAAAGAAACGGTTTGTACCCTCGGATTTTTACGGGCCGGAGCAGATTGAGAAGATGACAGGCGTGTATTTTCCCTACTGGCTTTACAGCTGCCAGGTGGACGGCAGGCTTGACGGGGAAGGGACCAGGCTTCGGGTGTGGCAGGCGGGAAACATGCAGTACACGGAGACGCAGAAATATGACGTGTCCCGGTCAGGGACCATGGATATCGACCATGTACCCCGCAATGCCCTGAAAAAGGCGGATAAAAAGCTGGTGGAACGGGTCATGCCCTTTGACACCAGGACCATGAAGCCCTTTTCCATGGGATTTCTGTCGGGATTTTTTGCGGAAAAGCGGGATATGGAGCGGGAACAGTTTCAGGCGGAGGTGGAGCAGGAAGTCAGAGGCTTTGCGGCAGACAGCTTAAAAAGCAGTATCGGCAGCTACAACACCATGAACATCAGGAGCCAGGAGGCAAAGATCCGGGGGCCTAAGTGGGAGTATGCCCTGCTTCCCGTGTGGACCCTGACTTACAAAGAGGCAAAGACGGGAACCATCTACTATTTTGCCTGCAACGGACAGAGCGGAAAGGTCTGCGGGAAACTTCCGGTGGACACAAAGAAGCTGTGGATATTTTTTGCCCAGATATTTGTACCGCTTTTGGCTGCGCTTCTGGCAGTGGGGTATTTGATATGAGAACAGGGATGAGGATGAGAAAAAGACTTCTGGCCTGGCTTTTGACCATGGCATGGTGCCTGGCCTTTATCCAGACCGTCTATGGAAGCAGCGATATAGCCATAGAGGCTTCGGACGGAAAACGGATCTTCGATATGGCAGGTCTTTTAGACAGCGCCTGTGTACAGGAAGCCAGGGAGCAAATCAGGGAGTGCCAGGATCGCTACCACCTGGATATTGTGGTGGTCACCACCGATGACGCCCAGGGGAAGACGGCCACAGCCTATGGGGATGATTTTTATGAGGAAGGCGGTTTCGGGCAGGGAAAGGGAAAGAACGGGATCCTTTTTCTCATAGACATGGATAACCGGGAACTGGTATTTTCCACAGAGGGCGCGGCTATTCGGATCTTTACGGATCAAAGGATTGAGGATATGCTGGACGGGGTATATGAAGGCGCTTCCCGGGAAGATTATAATGCCAGCGTGGAGTCGTTTTTGCGGGATGTGGAGAAGTACTGCAAAGCCGGGATTCCGGGGGGCCAATATAATTATGATACAGAGACCGGAGAGATCAGCGTATACAGAAGCATCCGGTGGTATGAAGCCCTGCTTGCTATAGCGGTCTCCGCTTTTGTGGCGGGAACGGCCTGCCTGACAGTAAAAAAGCAGTACGCCATGGAGGATGATGAAAGGCAGATCCAGAATCTGACCATGGCCTATCGGGGCTCGTCCCGGTTTGCCTATGATCAGGAAAGCGACCGGCTTGTCAATAAATTTGTCACCAGCAGGGTGATCCCCAGAAATACAGGGGGAGGAACCGGCGGCGGACATTCCTCGTCAGGGCGCAGTTCCACCCATATGTCGTCCAGTGGAAGGAGCCATGGGGGCGGGAGCAGGAAGTTTTAAAAAGTTTATAAAGCACGAACGGATTGCGCTCTTTGTCAGGAGAAAGCTGACAGGGGCGTTTTTCTTGCCAATCATCTGGTAAAATCCCATAAAACATGGTATACTTATGCAAAACTGAAAAAATGAGGACAAGACTATGCAGGCAATATTACTGGCGGGCGGCCTTGGCACCAGGCTCCGCAGCGTGGTAAATGACCGTCCCAAGCCTATGGCGCTGATCCGGGAACAGCCGTTTATGGAATACGTCATACGGGAACTGGCGGCTCAGGGCATTGATCATATTATTTTTGCCGTAGGATATAAAGGCTCCATGGTGGAAGAATATTTTGGAGACGGACAAGCTTTTGGGGTGCATGCTTCCTATGCGTATGAGGAATCGCTTTTAGGCACTGCCGGGGCCATAAAGAACGCCGCCAAATTGATGACAGACCAGGAGGTCTTCGTGCTTAACGCCGATACCTTCTACAAAATCGACTATCACCGCCTTACAGAGCTAAAGAAAGCCATGGATCTGGATATGACGCTGGTATTAAGGGAAGTGGAGGATGTGTCCCGGTACGGCCAGGCAGTGCTTACCAACAACAGGCTGACAGGCTTTAACGAGAAAGCAGACCAACCGGTCAGGGGGACCATCAACGGCGGCGTATATCTTTTGTCGCGGGATCTGATTGATGGGATTCCGGAGGGAAAAGTATCTTTGGAGCAGGATATGATCCCCCGGTGGCTGGCAGAGGGCAGGCGTCTTGGAGGTTTTGTCAATGACGGATACTTTATCGATATCGGCATTCCCCAGGATTACTACCGGTTTATGGAGGATGTGGAGAAAGGGGTGCTGACATGGTCATAAGAGGAAGAGCGCCTTTGCGGGTCAGCTTCGGCGGCGGCGGAACGGACGTGGCTCCGTTTTGTCAGGAACAGGGCGGCGCCATCATAGGGAGTACCATCAACAAATACGCCTATTGTTCCATTGTACCCAGGGAGGATGATCAGATCATCGTCCATTCCCTGGATTTTGACATGACTGTCAAATACAATGTCAGGGAAAACTATGTCTATGACGGCAGGCTGGACCTGGTGACGGCGGCGTTAAACGCCATGGAGATAAAAAAAGGATGCGAGGTATACTTACAGTGCGACGCGCCGCCGGGGTCAGGACTTGGCACATCATCCACGGTGATGGTGGCTCTTCTTACGGCTATGGCCCGCTGGAAGGGAGTGGAACTGGACGGGTATGCCATGGCGGATCTGGCTTATAAGGTGGAGCGGGAGGACTTAAAGATTGACGGCGGTTATCAGGACCAGTACGCGTCCACCTTCGGAGGGTTTAATTTTATTGAGTTCCACGGACGGAACAATGTGGTGGTGAATCCGCTGCGGATAAAAAAGGATATTATCCACGAACTGCAGTACAATCTTTTGCTGTGCTACACAGGAAAGATCCATGTTTCGGCCAATATTATCAAGGATCAGGTCAGCAATTACAAAAAGAAAGACCCCTTTGAGGCCATGTGCGAGGTAAAAGCTTTGGCCTATGCCATGAAGGATGAACTGCTGAAAGGGAATCTCCACAGCTTTGGGAGGCTTCTGGATTACGGATGGCAGAGCAAGAAGCGCATGAGCAGCAAGATCACCAATCCGCAGATCGATGAACTCTATGAAGAAGCAAAAAAGGCAGGGGCGTTAGGCGGAAAGCTTTTGGGCGCAGGCGGCGGCGGATACCTGTTAGTATACTGCCCCTACAATGTAAGGCATAAAGTGGCGGCCCGGATGGAGGCTGCAGGCGGCCAGCTGGCAGACTGGAATTTTGAGCTTCGGGGAGCCCAGGCATGGACTGCGGATGAGAGCCGGTGGGCATACAAGCAGGTCCAGGTCCAGATGCCCAACGGAAATTATGAGTTTCATGTATAATATGCCAGGACCCCATAGGGCAGGATTTGCAGATTCGGACAGAAAGGTTTTGGAACATGGAAAAAGCAGTGTTTTTAGACCGGGACGGAACCATCAATGAGGAAGTGACATATTTATTCCGGCCGGAGGATCTGGTCATTCTTCCGGGAGCGGCCCAGGCCATAAAAAAACTCCGGGATCACGGATTTCTCATTCTGGTGGTGACCAATCAGGCCGGCATCGCAAGGGGGTATTATACGGAGGAACAGATGCACGTGCTCCATCAGCATCTCAACCGGCAGTTAAAGAAAGACGGCGCGTGGATCGACCGGTTTTATTACTGTCCCCACCACCCGGATCATGGGATCGGGGCGTACAAAAAGGCGTGTCATTGCAGAAAACCGGATATCGGCATGTTCGAGATGGCACAGAAAGAGTACGACATTGACAAAAGCCGCTCTTACATGGTGGGAGACAAGCGCATTGATGTCCAGGCAGGACATAATTACGGGATCCAGGGTATTCTGGTAGGCACAGGATACGGCAGGGAAGAGAGGCAGGCAGGCGAAAGCTTAGGGGAGGAGCCATTTTATGATTTTTACGCGGAAACTCTTATGGGCGCAGCAGAATTTATTATTGGAAAGGAACGTAAAAGGCATGGATAATATGGCTTATATGGAAGAGCTGGTAAACCGATATCCGAAACTGGAACCGGTTAAAGGCGCCATCATAGAAGGATACGAGATCTTAAAAGAATGTTTTTCATCCGGTCATAAGCTTTTGGTGGCAGGCAATGGAGGCAGCGCGGCGGACTCGGAACATATCGTGGGGGAGCTGATGAAGGGCTTTGTAAAGCGCCGCCGGATTTCGCAGGATATGGCCCGCAGGATGGAAGCCGTTGACCGGCAGGCAGGAAAAGAACTGGCGGAAAAACTCCAGGCAGGTCTTCCGGCCATTGCCCTTACGGGACATCCGGGCCTGTCCACGGCATTTTTAAACGATGTAGACGGTCTGATGACGTATGCCCAGCAGGTCTATGGCTATGGGCAGGAGGGGGATGTGTTCCTGGGGATCTCCACCTCCGGCAATGCGGCCAATATCCACTATGCCCTGGTGGCAGCCAGAGCAAAAGGCATGAAGGTCATAGGACTGACGGGAAAAGACGGCGGCAAACTGGGCAAATACGCGGATACGGCGATCATTGTCCCGGAGCAGGAGACGTATAAGATCCAGGAACTGCATCTGCCGGTGTATCATACCCTGTGTTTGATGCTGGAAGACTGCTTTTTCTGACAATTCCCGCATCCGGCGGGAAACGCTGCCCCAGAGGCAGGTTTGGCATCTGTAAATGTTACCGCAGACAGAGATGAGGATATCCTATGGCGTTTCATACATTTGTTATTTGTGCTTACGGGCGGTCGCCTTATCTGGAGGCATGTATCCGCTCTGTAAAGGCCCAGACCGTTCCCACCCAGATCATCTGCGCCACTTCCACCCCCAGTCCGTGGCTTGAGGCCATGGTGGGAAAGTACCGGATCCCTCTCTATGTGAGAGAGGGAAAGAGCAATATTCGGGACGACTGGAATTTTGCTGTGGAAAAAGCCGGCGGGCAGTTTGTGACCATTGCCCATCAGGATGATCTTTACAGCAGGCATTATGTGGAAGAACTGCAAAAAGCCTGTAAGCGTTGGCCGGACATGACCGTGTTCATGAGCGACGCTGTGTTGATAAAGCAGGGGAAGCTGACATGGGGCGGAGCTGTGGAGGCGGTTAAGAAGGCGCTGCGGCTGCCCTGGCGGCTGAGCTTTCTCTGCCATATCACTGCCGTGAAGGTTAGCGGGCTTATGTTGGGCAATCCCGTTATGTGTCCTTCCGTAAGCTACCGAAAAAGGAAGCTTTCCATGCCCCTGTTTTCGGGAACATATGATTTTGTTCTGGACTGGGAATGTATGAGAAAGCTGGCCAAAGAACCAGGTCGGTTTATCTGCGTGGAGAAACCGCTTCTCTGCTATCGGGTCCATGACGGGGCTACCACCAAAGCCTGTATTGAGGACCACCGAAGAGAGCGGGAAGAGCGGCAGATGTTTGAGAAAATATGGCCTGGATGGGCGGCGAAGGCGATCATGGTCTTGTACCGTCTGGCTTACAGAAATTACCAGTGAAGGAAGCGCGGATACATCGGAGCGCTCCGTAAAAGATGTTGGAGGAAATGACTGCATGGAGAAAAAACGCGCCGGTGTGTGGCAGTACCGATGGAAGGAAGAGGTGATTATAGCCGGCCTGCTGCTGGCCTTTGGGTTTATCATTAACGCGGGGATCCAGATTCGCGGCTTGTTTATGGACGATCTGTATCTGTGGTCCTGCTATGGCGAGCAGACGTTTCGGGAGTTTGTGTTTCCCTTGGGCAGTACACGGTTCCGGTTTCTTTATAATCTGGCAGCTTACGTGCAGTTGGGGCTTGTAGGGAGCCATGTGACTTGGTTTGTCCCTATTAATATAATCCTTAACAGCGCCATCGCCTATACCATATGCCGGTTTGCCAGAACACTTTCCGGCAATACTATAATCGGGTTCCTAACGGGATTTTTATATCTGTTATCCAGGATGTCTTACTATCAGATATCCCAGGTGTACGGGCTTATGGAGTCCCTTGCCCTGTGGGCTTCCATAGGGATCTTGTACTGCCTGTACCGGTATATCAATGAGCCCGGGCAGGAGCTGATATGGTTTCGGATGGCCAATGGCCTGTATTTTGCGGTATGCTTTATCCATGAGCGCTACATGGTCTTTCTGCCGCTGCTCTTTCTTGTGCTTTTGATGAAGCGCAACAAAAAGTGGAGGGAGTGGGCCATTCCCCTGGCAGTGTTTGCCCTGGTGCAGCTGATCCGTCTGGCAGCCATCGGAACGGTGATGCCTGCGGGGACCGGAGGCACGGATGTGGCGGATACCCTGAATATCAAACAGGTGATCCTGTTTGCCGTTCAGCAGGTTTTGTATCTTTTCGGGATCAATACGGGGGGAAGTTATCTCTGCGCCTTAAGCTGGCGCGAGTCCTCCCGGTGGATAAAGGTGCTTGTGATCCTGGCTGATATGATGATCCTGGCCGTCATGATCATCTTTATCATAAAGGTTGTCCGAAGCAAATGGGAGAGGATGGCTATTTGCCGGAACTGTCTGCTGTTTTTTTTGTTTATCGGAGCCTGCATCGCCTGTTCCAGCGTGACGATCCGGGTGGAGGTGCGGTGGGTCTATGTGTCCATGGCCGCGGCCTGGCTGTGGCTGGCGTACATGTGCGGCGTGATCGCAAGGCCGTTGGCCCAGAAGCCGGAGGCGGCGCGGCGGGTGCCGGATTACCGGTGGGCGCTTATCTGCACCGGGCTGGCAGTTATGTATACAGGGCTTATGATCCCTGCGGAGACGTATTACCGGAACCGTTATTCTAATCTGTATTACTGGAACAGCCAGCAGCAGTACAATTCCCTGGCGGAACAGACTTATGAAAAATACGGCGAAGCTGTTTTTGGAAAAAAGATCTATATTTTGAAAAATACTTATGACGTCAGCAAGTTCTATGCCGACACCTTCTTTAAGGTTTTTGACAAGGACAGGAAGGCGGAGGGGACAGAGGTGATATTTGTTGACAATATCCGGGATTTCGGCCAGGTGAACAACAACATGCTGGTCATTCGGGAGGATCCGTCTTTCCATGCTTACCAGGATATTACGGAGGCGGTGAGGATCTTAAAATGCGAACCCATCTACGGCTATTACCGGGACGGATGGATGGACGAAAGCGCCAAGCTTCGAGTGATGGCAGGCAGCAGCGGCGTTATCCAGCTGCAGCTGATGTATCCGGGAGCCATGGACGGCCATGAAAAGGCCGTGATCTATCAAAACGGCCAGCCGGCGGCCCAGGTGGAAATTAAGCAGAACATTACTCAGGTGGAATTAAAGGCCAGACCTTATGATATTGTGGAGCTGGAATTCGAGAACAACTTTTATCTGGAGGATGCCCAGGAACAGCGGGGGGAAAAGCGATTTTCCATGATGGTGGAGATTACGGCAGACTAACATTGTGGTTTAAGCAAAGAGGAGTTTTATGAAGACTGGAAAGTGGTGCTATTTGCTGCCGGTCATAGGCGTAGTATTCGGCCTGTGGTATGTGCGATCGGCATTTGTGGATGTGGTCTATTCCGACTATATCCGCCTGGTGAACAGTTATCTGCCGGATGTGTGGGATCCCAGCAAGTTTTTTGTGGGGGACATCCTGACCCGCATACCGCTGAATTACGCGGCCAGGATCGTCAATGTAACATTTTTCGGCTACAGCATACGGTTTGACCAGACTTTGGGGATTATTTTTTTAGGCGTATCGGCATTGCAGATCACGGCGTACGGTGTGAGACAAAACATCGGCGCGGTGTGGATCATAAGCCTTATGGCAGTGATCTTCAGCCTGAACAAATGGGAGATGATGATAAACGGCAGCGGATGGATCCATTTTCTGGCTTTTGCGGGGTTTTACTGCCACTATCTGGTGCTGGAGCGGGTGTGGCAGGGCGGGGAGAAGAAAAACGACCGTCTCTGGCTTCTGACTTTGCCGTGGATCGTGACCATTGGCATGGCAGGCCCCTACTGCGCTGTTTATACGGTGACCCTTGTGCTGGCTTATGGTCTTGCCATGGGTCTTAAAAAGGCCGGCGGGGGACAGTGGGAAAAACGGTATCTGCTGTACGCCGCCTCGGCGATGGTCCCCCTTCTTCTGTATATGTGGAGCAGTTCTTTGGCGGAGCCGGAGAAGCTGGGGGTGGCAGAGGTTTCCCTTATGACCCAGTTTCTGGATACGCCAGGATTTTTCCTTCGGTTTTTTATCAAATCATTTTCCTCCATGGTCATGGGGGTGGAATGCGCCCAGGCCGTGTTTGCCACCAATACGCCTTACTTTGTTTTGGGGATCGCGGTCATGGGAGGCTATGGGCTGGCGCTGTGGCAGCAGTGGCGGTACGGCCTGTATAAGGAGACCGTCTTTCCTCTGATGCTTTTGTGTTCCGGGGGGTTGAACCATATATTGATCATGGTGTCGCGATGGGTATTTTTAAGAGAGGATTACGGCATGTCTTCCAGGTACGCGCTGCAGTTTCAGGTGGGCATCCTGGGGATGCTTCTGACATTCGGGCTGGCGGGGCGGAAGATGGCGGCGGAAAAAAGAGGGACTTGGGCAAAGGGACTGAGCCGGTGCTTTATGGCTGCTGTCACGGTTTTGCTGCTGGCGGGAAATGGGTATACTACAGCGCAGGAAGTAAAAAAAGCGCCTATCCGGAAAGAGTACTGCGCGGCGCGGGCCCGGCTGGCCCTGGATTTTGAAAACAGGACGGACGAGGAGCTTAAGGCTAATTTTGAGTACCATATGAGCAGACCTGAGGGAGGGGCGGAAGTTCGGGAAGCTCTGGAGATCTTAAAGAAACAGCAGTGGAATATTTTCAGGCAGCCAAACTAAAGGAGAAAAGACCAATGAAAGTAGTTATCTTAGCCGGAGGATTCGGCACCAGAATCAGCGAAGAGAGCCATCTGAAACCTAAGCCTATGATCGAGATCGGGGAAAAGCCCATTCTTTGGCACATTATGAAGTATTACTCGGAGTTTGGGTTTCACGAGTTTGTGATCTGTCTGGGGTATAAACAGTATGTGGTGAAGGAGTTTTTCGCGGACTATTTTCTCCACACGTCGGATGTGACCTTTGATCTGGCCAACAATAAGATGGAGGTCCACAACAATTACGCGGAGCCCTGGAAGGTAACGCTGGTGGATACCGGTCTTAACACCATGACCGGAGGAAGAGTGAAAAGGATCCAGCCTTTTGTGGGCAGAGAACCCTTTATGCTCACCTACGGGGACGGAGTGTGCAACGTGGATCTAAAGGCGCTGTTAAAGTTCCATAAGGAGCACAAAAAGACAGCCACCATAACCACAGTAAGCATCGCCCAGATGAAAGGCGTCCTGGATATCGGGGCAGACCAAGTGGTGCGGTCTTTCAGGGAGAAGAAGGAGGCGGATGCCAGTCTTATTAACGGAGGGTTTATGGTCCTGAATCCGGAGGTGTTTACTTATCTCATAGATGATTCTACAGTGTTTGAGCAGGAGCCCCTTCAGAAACTGGCGGCAGAAGGCCAGCTGATGGGCTATCACCACGACGGTTTTTGGCAGTGTATGGATACGCAGCGGGAGATGAAGAGGCTGGAAGATCTGTGGCAGAGCGGGAAAGCGCCCTGGAAAATATGGAAGAATTAATACCAATGGCAGAGAGGATGGAAAGGATAGAAGCATGAGGGATATCTGGAGCGAGTTTTGCGGTTTTTATAAAGGAAAGAAAGTGCTGGTCACAGGCCATACGGGATTTAAAGGTTCCTGGCTGTGCCGGATTTTGACGGATATGGGGGCGCAGGTGACCGGGTATGCCAAGGAGCCGCCTACAAGTCCCAGCCTGTTTGACGGGGCCGGACTGGCCCATAACATGGACAGCGTTATAGGCGATATCCGGGATCTGGCTCATCTGAAACAGGTGTTTGACCGGGTATGCCCCCAGATCGTGTTTCATCTGGCAGCCCAGCCCATTGTGCGGGATTCCTACAAAGATCCGGTTTACACCTATGAGACCAATGTTATGGGGACGGTCAATATGCTGGAGTGCGTCCGGCTGACTCCGTCGGTGATATCCTGCGTCAATGTGACCACGGACAAGGTCTATGAAAACAGAGAGTGGGAATACGGGTATCGGGAATGTGATAATCTGGACGGGTATGATCCCTACTCCAACAGCAAGTCCTGTTCCGAGCTGGTGACCCACAGCTACATCAGATCGTTTTTCGGGGACAACCGATGCAGGGTGTCCACGTCCAGGGCCGGCAATGTGATCGGAGGCGGAGATTTTGCCAACGACCGCATTATTCCGGACTGTATCCGGGCAGTATCGGCGGGGAGAGAGATCATTGTCCGCAACCCGCATTCCATCAGGCCGTATCAGCACGTGCTGGAACCGCTGTTTATCTATCTGACGATCGCCATGAAGCAGTATGAGGATCAGGCTTTTGCGGGATATTATAATGTAGGGCCGGATGACAGGGACTGCGTGACCACGGGAGCGCTGGCGGATTTGTTCTGTCAGGCATGGGGGAAGGATGCCGCGTGGATCGATCAATATGACGGAGGTCCCCATGAAGCTAATTTCCTGAAACTGGACTGCTCCAAGATCAAGCAGGTATTTGGCTGGCAGCCCCGCATGAACATCCAAAAGGCAGTGGAATGGACCGTGGAGTGGACAAAAGCCTATCTTGCCGGGGAGGACATCTTAACGGTGACCGACTCCCAGATATACAGGTTTTTTCACTGTGACAAAGCTTGATCCATAGAAATAAGAAAGGACATGTTGCTATGTTTGAAAATAAGACAGAGGTACAGTCGCGCCAGGAGATCCTGGAGCTGGTGGGAGAATACTGTGACCGGTTCCATCAAAAGAAGCAGTACAAGGAGGGGGACCGGATCCCCTATGCCTCCAGAGTCTATGACAGGCATGAGATGATGAACCTGGTGGACAGTTCTCTGGAATTTTGGCTCACTTCCGGCAGGTACACGGACGCGTTTGAAAAAAAGCTGGCCGAGTACCTGAATGTGAAATACTGTTCTGTGGTAAACTCCGGTTCTTCGGCCAACCTGGCGGCGTTTATGGCGCTGACGTCCCCTCTTTTGGGAGACCGTCAGATCAAACGGGGGGACGAGGTGATCACTGTGGCGGCTGGCTTCCCCACAACGGTGACCCCCATGATCCAATACGGGGCTGTCCCGGTGTTTGTGGATGTGACCATACCTCAGTACAATATTGATACCGCCATGCTGGAGCAGGCTTATTCCGAAAAGACCAAGGCCGTGATGCTGGCTCACACCTTGGGCAATCCGTTTGATCTGGAAGCTGTGAAAGGGTTCTGCCAGAAGCATCAACTGTGGCTGGTGGAGGATAACTGCGACGCCCTGGGGACCCGGTACACCATAGGCGGTGAGGAGAGATTTTCCGGGACCATAGGGGATATCGGAACTTCCAGCTTCTATCCTCCCCACCATATGACCATGGGTGAGGGAGGCGCGGTGTACACCAATGATCCTCTGCTGCACAAGATCGTCCGCTCCTTCCGCGACTGGGGCCGCGACTGCATATGTCCGTCAGGCCGGGACAATATGTGCGGCCGCAGATTTGACCGCCAGTATGGGGAGCTGCCGTTGGGATACGATCATAAATATGTGTACTCCCATTTCGGGTACAACCTAAAGGCCACGGATATGCAGGCGGCCATCGGGTGCGCGCAGCTGGAAAAGTTCCCGTCATTTGTGGAGAGAAGGCGGCACAATTTTGACAGGCTTTATGAAAGACTTAAGGGGACCGAAGATACCCTGATCCTTCCCCAGGCTGCCCCCAATTCCAGACCCAGCTGGTTCGGATTTCTCATAACCTGCCAGGAAGGCACAGAGCGCAGTCGTGTGGTATCGTATATTGAGAGCAAAGGCATTCAGACCAGGATGCTGTTTGCGGGCAATCTGACAAAACACCCGTGTTTTGACCAGATGCGGCAAAGCGGTGAGGGATTCCGGATCGTAGGCGATCTGTCGGTAACGGACAGGATCATGAGGGATACTTTCTGGGTGGGCCTGTATCCCGGCATGACGGATGCCATGATCGACCAGATGGCAAAGGTGATCAGGGAAGCGGCAGAAGCAGGCAGGGAGGACAGGAAAGATGGAAAGTGACGCCTTAAAGACTCCCTTGGCTCCCTACGACCTTGCTCCGGTCCATGGGGCTAATCTGAAGATCCTCAAAGAGATCGACAGGATATGCAGAAAATACGAGATCGCCTACATGATAGATTCCGGGACTCTCCTGGGGGCGGTGCGGCATCAGGGGTTTATTCCCTGGGATGACGACGCGGATGTGGCCTTTACCAGGGAGAACTATGAAAGATTCGCGAAAGTGGTCAGGAAGGAACTGCCAAAAGACATGAAGCTTCTGGAACCTCACCAGCTGGCAGGGGGAGAGGCATTTTACGATTTCACCCCAAGGATCCTGTATCTGAACAGCAAGACCCATGAGGATAGTCCCGAGATGCAGTACTATGAAGGGCGTCTGAACCATCTGTGGGTGGATCTGTTCATACAGGATGATCTGCCCCAATGCAAGGTTAAGGCTGCCGGCATCCGAGCCGTTCACACCCTGATCTACGGACTGGCCATGGGCCACCGGTATGAGCTGGATCACTCCAAATACGGCCCTCTGGCTAAGATCGCCGTAAAAATACTGGCCGGGGCGGGAAAGCGGATTCCCATGAAGACCATCCGCAGGCTGCAGCGCAGGCTTGCGGTGTGCGGTAACGGCAAAAACAGCAGGCTTAGGTATTACAGCAATTATCAGCCCGATTATCTGCATGTGACCATTGAAAAGCAGTGGAATGACAGGACCGTGGATCTGCCTTTTGAGGACACGGTTTTAATGGCTCCGGAAAATTGGGATCAGGTGCTGAAACAGATTTACGGGGATTATATGCAGCTCCCTCCCGAAAAGGAGCGGGTTCCCACCCATTCCGCCATCAAGATCCAGGTGACGGGATAGGATAAGGCCATGGAAAGGAATCAGATACATGAGAAGGTTATTGTCGGTTGTGGTGTCAGTCTACAATGAGGAGGCGGTGCTGGAACAGTTTTACAAAGCGGCGGCGCAGGTTTTAAAAGATGCTGCCTGGGATTACGAACTATTATTTGTCAATGACGGAAGCCGCGACCGAAGTTTAGAGATCCTTACAAGCCTGGCAGACCGGGATCCCCATGTAAAAGTAGTCAGCTTTTCCAGAAATTTCGGCCATGAGGCTGCCATGATCGCAGGGATCGACTACAGCAGAGGCGACGGCATCATCTGCATGGACGCGGATCTGCAGCATCCCCCCCAGTGCATTCCCCTGATTCTTGAAAAGTTTCAGCAGGACTATGATGTGATCAATATGGTCAGGACAAAAAACGAGTCTGCCGGTTGGTTTAAGAATCTGGCGTCGTCGGCGTTTTATAAGCTGATCAACGTGCTGTCCGACGTGAAATTTGAGAATAACGCATCTGACTTTTTTGCGGTCAGCAGAAAGGTGGCAGAGGTCTTAAAGGACAATTACCGGGAAAAGGTGCGGTTTTTAAGGGGGTATGTGCAGAACGTAGGGTTTGCCAAGACCACCATCTCCTACGAGGCGGGCGTCCGGGCGGCGGGGGAGAGCAAATACAGCATCCGCAAATTGTTTCAGTTTTCAGTCAACACCATTGTGTGCTTTTCCAACCTGCCTTTGAAGTTGGGGATCTACGCCGGGATCATGGCGGCGTTTTTGGGAGTGGTGGTGATGGTTTATACGCTGTTTACCAGAGGAGGAGCGCCCAGCGGGTACGCAACCATTGTAATACTGAACTGTTTTATGTTTGCCATCTTATTTTTGATCGTGGGAATTATGGGCGAGTACATGTCGATCTTATTTGCGGAATTGAAAGACAGGCCCATTTATATTGTGGCAAAGACGCAAAATATGGCTGAAGATTCAGAGAAATTAGAGCAAATCAAGTAAAGAGGAAACCCAAAAGTCGACAAGGTGACCTATTTCCCTACAAATTTCGGATACACTATCCTAAAAAAACAGGAGGGTGTGTCATGAGAATTTGTGAAGCTACTAATTTAAGGATCAATGAGCTTCGAAAACAGAGACGGCTGACAGAATACGCGCTGATCTATCAGACCGGTATGCCGCCGTCAACCGTAAAGAGTATCCTGCACGGAAAAAGTCAAAATCCCGGCATTGTGAATATTAAAAAAATCGCGGAAGGTCTCGGAGTAACTATGAGAGAATTTTATGACTCAGACATCTTCGACGAACTGGAGCCGGAGGATTAAAGATAAAGGAGTCGGGCATGGTAGAGGAGGAAAGGGAAATCATGGAGGTTGCCATAGAGGCAGGACATATTCTGCTGGAAAATGGCGCCGAAATATTTCGGGTGGAGGAAACCATAAACCGAATTTGCAGGCATTACGGGATCAAGTCCGGTAGTGCCTTTATTTTAAGTAACGGGATCTTTGTGACGTCAGGAAACCGGGAGGAGGAGGCGTTCGCAAAGGTGCAGCATATCCCTGTAAGCGGTTCCCATCTAAACCGGGTGGCGGCAGTGAACCAGCTGTCCAGAGAGGTGGAGGAGGGCCGCTATACCATCGAGGAGGTTCGGCAGCGCCTGGAGGAGATACGGCGCATGCCGGGAAAATCAAAACACATGCAGATTTTAAGCTCCGGCATCGGAAGCGGGGCGTTCTGCTATCTTTACGGCGGGACCGTAAGAGACTGTCTGGCGGCATTTTTGGCCGGGTTCTTTCTATATATATTTGTGCTGTACATAAGCAGCCCTTACCTTAACAAAATGGTGTCCAACATTGCCGGAGGAGCCGTGGCCACAGTAGCCTCAATGGTGTTTTATAAACTGGGAATCGGGCAGAATCTGGATCAGATCGTCATCGGATCCATCATCCCTCTGGTACCCGGGGTGGCGTTTACCAATGCGATCCGGGATATTGCCGACGAAAATTATATTGCTGGAACCGTGCGTCTGATCGATGCTTTGCTGGTGTTTTTCTGTATCGCCATGGGGGTAGGGCTGGTGTACACAGTCAGACAAAGACTGATGGTGCTGTAACAAAGGTGTGTATGGAGGTGGGAGGAAGATGATAGGGCAGGTGTTGGCGGCTGTGACGGGGACCATCGGATTTTCCGTGCTGTACAGCGTACCCAGGGCGTATTATCCGTACTGCGGGTTTATCGGAGGCGCGGGGTGGCTTTTGTATTGTCTGCTGCTGCCGGGCTGTTCGCCGCCGGAGGCCACGCTTTTCGCGGCGATCCTGGTTGTGCTGCTGTCAAGGCTGTTTGCGGTGAAGGAGCGGTGTCCGGTGACCATCTTTCTGATCAGCGGCATCTTTCCTCTTGTACCAGGAGGCGGGATATACTGGACTGCCTACTACATCGTGACCGGGGAGATGGAGATGGCGGCGCAAAAAGGCTTTACGGCTGTCAAGGTGGCTGTGGCCATTGTACTGGCTATTGTGTTTGTATTCCAGCTTCCACAAAGGCTGTTCCGGGTCAGGTGGAAAAAGGCAGGAAACGGGAAATGACAGGAGGGATAAATGGTATGGTGTTGATTCGGGGCGGAAGGGTCGTTGACCCGGAAAAGGGAGAAGAGAAGCAGGCGGACGTGATCATAAAAGACGGCAGGATCGCAGGGATCGGTGATTTTGCCGACGACGGAAGCTATGAGCAGGTGATCAACGCTGCGGGGCTTATGGTGGCGCCCGGGCTGGTGGATATCCATGTTCATTTCAGGGATCCGGGATTTACACACAAGGAGAATATCCGTACCGGAGCGGCGGCGGCGGCGGCAGGCGGATTTACCACCGTAGTGTGTATGGCTAACACAAAACCTGTGGTGGACAGCAGGGAAATTTTGGAGTATGTTATAGAAGAGGGAAAAAAGACAAAGATCCATGTGCTGGCGGCGGCGGCGGTATCCGTAGGGTTGAAAGGAAAAGAGCTTACGGATATGGAAGAGCTGAAAAAGGCAGGGGCCTGCGGCTTTACCGATGATGGTATCCCTCTGATGGACGGAGAATTGCTACGGCAGGCCCTGAAGCAGGCGGCAGCGCTGGACGCGCCGGTGAGCCTTCATGAGGAGGACCCGGGATTCATAAAAGAAAACGGCGTCAATCACGGGGAGGCGTCCCGGCAGATGGGGATTTACGGCTCCCCGGCCGTGGCTGAGGACAGCCTCATAGCCCGGGACTGCATGATCGCCTTACACACCAAAGCAAAAGTCAATATTCAGCATATCAGCTCTGCAGGCGGATTGGAGATGGTGCGGGCCGCAAAGAAGATGGGGGCAAAGGTAACGGCGGAAGTAACACCCCATCATTTTACGCTGACCGAAGAGGCCGTATTAAAATACGGAACCCTGGCAAAGATGAACCCTCCTTTAAGGACCGAGAAAGACCGCCGGGCGCTGATCGGGGGCCTGCAGGACGGGACCATTGACATCATAGCCACGGACCACGCTCCCCACAGCAGGCAGGAAAAAGGGCAAGCCTTTACCCAGGCGCCAAGCGGTATCATAGGGCTGGAGACTGCCCTGGCGCTTGGCATCACGGAGCTGGTGGACAAGGGATATCTGACCATGGCGGAACTGATGGCCAAGATGAGCCTGAACCCGGCGCGGCTTTATGGTCTGGAGTGCGGGCGCATGGCAGTGGGGGCGCCGGCGGATCTGGTTATTTTTGATCCCTGCCAATGTTTTACGGTGGACCGGTTTTGCTCAAAAGCAGACAATTCCCCGTTCCAGGGGTGGACGCTGAAGGGAAAGGTCTATTATACTCTCTGTGAGGGAAAAGTTGTATTCCAAAATTAATCTAATAGAAGGAGAATCATCATGAAAGATCAGAATTGCGCATATTGTATGCAAGGGGAACTGGTGGCCAAGTTTGGGTATCCGGTCTGCGCCATGGATACCGGGTATGTCTATATTTTCAAAGAGCAGAGCAAGCCGGGACGGGTGATCCTGGCCTATAAGGACCATGTAAGCGAGATGATCGATATCAGCGATGAGGAGCGCAGCGCGTTTTTTGCCGACGTGGCCAAGGTAGCAAGGGCTGTCCATAAACTGTTCCATCCCGATAAGGTGAATTACGGGGCTTATGGGGATACGGGATGCCATCTTCACATGCATATTGTGCCCAAGTATAAGGGGGGCGACGAGTGGGGCGGCACCTTCCAGATGAATCCGGACAAGGTCTATCTGACCGATGAGGAATATGAAGCTATGGCGGAGAAACTTCGCAAAGAATTGTCAGAAAGGTGAATGAGATGATCAGTGCAAACAATGTAACCCTGCGGGTTGGCAAGAAAGCGTTATTTGAGGATGTAAATATCAAATTTACAGAGGGCAACTGTTATGGCCTTATCGGCGCCAACGGAGCCGGAAAATCTACGTTTTTAAAAATTTTGTCGGGACAGCTGGAGTCCACCACCGGGGACGTGGTTATTACTCCCGGACAGCGTCTTTCCTTCCTGCAGCAGGACCATTTTAAATATGATCAGTATCCGGTGCTGGATACGGTGATTATGGGCAATCCCCGCCTGTATGAAGTGATGAAAGAAAAAGACGCCATCTACATGAAGGAAGATTTCAGCGACGAGGACGGGATCCGCGCGGCGGATCTGGAAGCGGAATTTGCGGAGATGAACGGCTGGGAAGCAGAGTCGGACGCAGCCAATCTCCTTAACGGCCTTGGAGTGGAGACGGAGCACCACTACACGCTGATGAAGGATCTGGTAGGTTCTTTAAAGGTTAAGGTGCTGCTGGCCCAGGCCCTTTTCGGCAACCCGGATATCCTGCTTTTGGACGAGCCTACCAACCATCTGGATCTGGACGCCATCGCGTGGCTGGAGGAGTTTTTGATCGGCTTTGGAAACACCGTTATTGTGGTGTCCCATGACCGTTATTTCCTTAATAAAGTATGTACCCACACGGCGGATATTGACTATGGCAAGATCCAGCTGTACGCGGGAAATTATGATTTCTGGTATGAGTCCAGCCAGCTGATGGTCCGCCAAATGAAGGAGGCCAACCGGAAGAAGGAGGAGAAGATCAAAGAACTCCAGGAATTTATCCAAAGATTCTCCGCCAATGCCTCCAAATCCAAACAGGCCACGTCCAGGAAGAGGGCGCTGGAGAAGATTGAGCTGGATGATATCAAGCCCTCCAGCAGAAAGTATCCGTATATTGATTTCCGGCCGTTTCGGGAGATCGGCAACGAGGTGCTGACGGTGGAGAATTTATCCAAGACCATTGACGGGGTCAAGGTTCTGGACAATATTTCCTTTATCCTTAACAGGGAGGACAAGGTTGCCCTGGTGGGGCCTAACGAGCAGGCCAAGACCGTGCTGTTTAAGATCCTTGCCGGGGAGATGGAGCCGGACGAGGGAAGCTACAAATGGGGCCTTACGACCACCCAGTCCTATTTCCCCAAGGACAATTCGGCGGAGTTTGCCAATGACGATACCATTGTGGACTGGCTGACCCAGTATTCCCCGGAGAAGGACGCTACCTATGTCCGCGGCTTTTTGGGGCGTATGCTGTTTGCGGGGGAGGACGGAGTAAAGAAAGTGAAAGTCCTTTCCGGAGGGGAGAAAGTGAGGTGCATGCTGTCTAAACTGATGATCTCCGGGGCCAATGTCCTTATGTTGGATGAGCCTACGGACCATCTGGATATGGAGGCTATCACGGCGCTGAACAACGGATTGATGAAGTTTTCGGGAGTGTTGATCTTCTCCTCCCGTGACCATCAGATCGTGCAGACCACGGCAAACCGCATTATGGAGATCGTAGGCGGCCAGCTGATTGACAAGATCACTACCTATGACGAGTATCTGGAAAATGATGAGATGGCCCGCAAGAGACAGGTATTTACGATCACGGAGAAAGAAGACGAGTTTTCAGAAGAATAGATGGCGCTTTCAGGCGGCACGGACCAAAAAATTATGGTCCGCGCCGCCTGATGTGTATCTGATGGAGTCTATGTTTCAGCCTTTTTCCTGCTCTTTCAGGTAAGATTTGGCATCTTTAAAGAAGCTGGCCACAATCAGCAGGATGATAATGCCAATGGGAAAAGCCGCGATAATGGACACGGACTGCAGGCTGGCCATGGAGCTGTCGGAGAAAATAAGGGTAATGGGCAGCAGCATAAGGAGCGCTGCCCAGAACAGCCGCACTTGTTTGTCAGGCTCGGCCCCTTCGGGAAGTTCCTTGTAGGAATAGGTGGAGGCAACCATGGTCAGGGCGTCAAAGGAGGTAGCGTAAAAGGCGATCATGGATACTGCCAGAAGCCCCAGGCCCGCCTTTGGGAGAGGGAGCGTTTCCATGAGGGAGAGGATCACTTGGTAGAGATCGCCGGTCCTGGCGTACAGATCCATCAGATCCAGGGTTCCGGTCACCTGCAGCCCCAGGCCGTAATTGCCCAGGATAATGAAGGAGGTAAAGGTTCCGGACAACCCGTATAAGTAGCCTCCCAGTATGGTCTGGCGGATGGTCCGTCCTCTGCTGATGGAGCCTATGAAAAACGGCGTGGCCACGCACCATACCATCCAGTAAGCCCAGTAGAAGATGGTCCAGTTCTGGGGAAAGGAGGAGGTCCGCAAGGAATCGGTCCAGGTGGACAGGGTGATAAAGTTCTGGGTCAGGCTGCCAAGGGCCGTAATGCCGGTCTCGATAATGTACCGGGGCTTCCCCCCGCCTATGAGCACATAGGCCAAAAGGGCAAAGAACAAATAGGAACAGGAAGCGGCCAGTTTCGCGATGCCTTTCATGCCGAAATATACGGTAACGGTGTAGGTAATGCAGATGATCACCAGGATGGCGATGGTCAGCAGGTGATTCTGGGGCAGACCAAACAGGCGGCTGACGGCGGCTGACAGAAGAGGCGTGGCCAGAGAGAAGGTGGTGGCGGTTCCGGCAAGGAGAGCAAATACGGCGGTCAGATCAATCAGCCTGCCAGGGAGCCGGTCTACATGGGAGCCCAGGAGAGGACGGCAGGCTTCGGAGTATTTCTGCTTGCTGCGTTTTCGCACATGGAGCATAAAGCCAAACGACACAGCCAGCACCATATAGAAACTCCATGGGATAGGCCCCCAGTGGAACAGGGGATATGTGGAAGCCCAGTCCTGCATCTGCCCCATCTGTAAGATACGGGGTTCCCCTGCGTACAAGATCCACTCGCACAGCGAATAGAACAGGATATCAGCCGCCAGCCCGGCGGTAAACATCATGGAGCCCCACTGGAAGGAAGAGTACCGGGGCTTTTGGTCAGCGCCTAAGCGGATAGTCCCATAAGGGGAAAAGGCTATATACAGGGAACACAGGAAGATCCCAAGTCCCATGAGAAGATAGCAGCTTCCCAGTTCATCCCCTAAAAAATAGCGGATGGATGCCACCACGCGCCCGGATTCTTGGGGAACGGTGAAAAATACGGCGCACAAAAGCAGGATGGAGACAAAAGGGATCAAAGTGGTGATCCAGTCCAGCCCGGCAGGAGCCTTGGAGACAGGAGCGAGAGGTTTGCGTTTCATGGTAAGTCCTCCTTGTGTTCAAAAATAAGAAAAAATAAATCATATTGAACATAATACCACCGATACCAGGAAATGGCAAGGAGAAAAATATGAAGTTTTTCTGACTTTTTGTGAAAACCCCTGTAAAAATGCGGAGTTATCCTTTATAATACAAACGATCGAAAGAAGGAGGAACGCAAAATCATGAAACGCTGGATCGTATTGATGGCAAGCGTCTGCCTGTTATTATGCGGATGTACGAAAAGCAACATTGTATATGGAAACAAACAGAAGTATGACGATCAGTATCAGCCGGTGAACGGCATTGTGTGGGAGCAGGTTTGGGAGGATTTCTCTTCCATTTACGCGGACACGGACATGTATCCGTTTGCCGCATCGGTCAACGCAGGGGTGTATCCGGAGGAGAATGTAGTAAAGTTTTATCTCCTGGTAAATGAAGAGATCTCCGGCAAGGAGGCGTCCGATTACGCTACCAAGGTGGTGAAAGGCTTTAATGACCTGATCGCCTTGCAGAACAGCGCCTATGCCCAATCTGACACGGAATCCTACGGCGGCTATCTGGCGCAGTACGGGATCTATGTGATGGTGGGACCGGACGCCACCAAGGATGATCCGGAGACCTGGATCATAGAGGATATGATTCCCCAGGGAGAGTACCGCCCGGTAGGGGGGAATGCCTGGTCCGTAGAGTAGAAGCAGCACAAGATATCACCTTTCTTTTTCTGATTGGCCCCATGCCGGCAGGAAAGGAAAGGTGATTTTTCGTTATAGGACGGTAAGACGGGGGCTTAAAAACGATATCTTCAATGTTGCGCCCGGAAGAGCGATCCCCTTACTGCGGGCAACGGGAAGTTTTTTGTACCCGGCCACTTCCACCGTGTCCCCGTCCTGAAAAACAGCGCAGTCTTCCAGCACACAGGAGGCCAGATCCACAAGGATGCCGCGCAGTCTGTCAGGTTCCATATCCGTATCGGATATTTCTATCTCATCTTTTCCAAACACTTCCAGCCCATAGGTATAACCGCTGACCCCCCGGGGCGTCCGGTAAAGACCAAACCAGATCCAGTTGAAGACAGGAAGCCGTCCATCTCTTATGACAGAGGACAGATTGCGGTAAAGTCCCAGCTGATAGACCGCTGCGCCGGTAAAAACGCCTGTGGCGGAAAGCTGGAGACAGCAGGTGGAGGCTATTTTTACAAGAAGCAGCCCCTGTTCCATAAGCGGCGCCTTGGCATCCAGCACCGTGATCAGAAGATGGGCTTTGTGCTTTTGCGTTACTTTCACCGCATTGGGCCACAGGTAATTGCAGGCAGCAGCCTTGAGGGCCTCTTTTTCAGGCGCCGGGGAGGGGATCATGGTAATGGCAGCCGTAATGTTATCCGCCGTAAATATCAGACAGGGGCTGTGGGGCGTCAGGACATTGTCATCATCATCAGACAAAGTGATATGCACGGACCAGTCCGTATAAAAATCCCGGATAAATTTTTCTTTGTCAAACCAGGCGCCGGACAGCAGTATGGAGCAGCAAAAAGCCCCCTCCCGCTCTTTGCGGGGAGAAGGATCGGAAAGCTCCGTGCTGTTTAGGTCTTCGGTGATCCATGCCAGGAACTCCTTGCATTCTGATTCCAGCCCTTTTTCCGGTTTCAGTTTTAAGGCGCGAAAGAAGGAATGAAACGCTCCTTCAAGCAGCGCCCTTTGTTTTTCGCGGGTGGGGGAATCAGCAGCGGCATAGTAAAGGGCGTACCCCATGCAGTAGTGCCAGTGAGGGGAGCTGCGGTTTTGAAAGTCCATATGTTTCAGCGCCCCCATAGCTTTTTGATATTGGCCCAGATTATTGTAGGCAACAGCCAGATCCTCGGTCAGGGCGTCGGTCACATCGGCTTGCGCCAGATTGAGAATGGCCTTGACCGTTTCTTCGTGCGCTCCGGCCCGATACCACTTATCAATTTGTTTCGCCAGAGTCATAACATGTCTTGTCTCCTCTCATATTCGATCGATCACTATGTATTTTTTTCGGGAGTGTATGGAAATATGATCTTTAAGACCCTCATGGCAGAGGCCATGGGATACAGGATTTATCTTAGAGTGGATTATCATTGCTATTGTACCAGATAAGTGGGAGAGACTGCAACACTTAATGGTTAAATAATAGAAAAATTACCGTAACGATATGCCTGAACAAATTTACCATGTTCCCGGCGCGTATGGTAAATTTTATGTAAATAAAAAAGAGAGGAGGCTGCGCATGAAGATTTTAGCTATTACAGCATGTACAGCGGGCCTTGCCCATACCTACATCGCAAAGGAGAAACTGGAAAACGCGGCAAAGGAGCTGGGGGATGCCATTAAAGTGGAAACCCAGGGTTCCATCGGTGTGGAAAACGAATTTACACCGGAAGAGATCAAGGAGGCAGATGTCATTCTCATCTCAGCGGACATCAGGGTGAACAAGGACCGTTTTAAAGGAAAACCGGTGGTGGATATCCCCATCGGCATGGTGATGAAGTCACCGAAAGGGGTCATTAACAAGATCCATGAGAAACTGGGCAAGTAAGAGAAACCAGCGCGGGAAATTTTTTAGAAAAGAGGGGAAACAGGTATGGCAAAACAACAGAAAAATTTTATGAAACACATTATGACCGGTATTTCCTACATGATACCCATTGTTGTAGCCGGAGGTATCCTGGGAGCGCTTGCAAAGGCATTTGGCGGCTGGAATATCGGCAGCGCCATTGAGGCAGGGGCGACGCCGTTTTCCAATCTGAACCCGTTTACATGGGTCGGATTCTGGTGGGGCGTTAATAAGTTAAGCTCCTATGCCATGGATTTCGCGGTGGCGGTCATGACGGCAGGCGCCGCGTACTCCATCGCCGGACGGCCTGGAATCGTTCCTGGTATGGTCATCGGCTACTGTTCCGCCCAGTCAAAGGCAGGGTTTTTAGGGGGCCTTTTGATGGCGTTTATCATCGGCGCGGTGGTGAACTGGATGAAAGGCTGGAAACTGCCTAAGTGGTGCGAGGGATTGAAACCGGTTATGATCATCCCCGTGTGTTCCACATTTTTGTGCGGCATGATCTTCTTGTGCATATTCTCCATCCCCCTGGCCTGGATCATGGATGTGTTCCAGCAGTGGATCATCTCCTTAAACGGAGGCGCGAAGGCGGTGATCGGCGGTGTGATCGGAGCCTGCATGGGATTTGATATGGGCGGTCCGGTAAACAAGACGGCGTCCATGGCAGCCAATGCCCTGGGGGCGGACGGCATCAACGGACCTATGTGCGCCAAGATCATCGGCGGCATGACTCCTCCCATTGGCCTTTTTATCGCAACTATGCTGAAAAAAGAGAAAAGAGAAGGAACAGTTTGAGGACATGGCAGTCAAAGGAAAAGGAGAGAACGCCAATGAAAATAGCGGTATTGAATGAATTCAGCCAAGCGCCGAAAAACGGGATTATTGTGAGAGAGTTAAAAGCAGTTGTGGAACCTATGGGGCATCAGGTGTTCAACGCGGCCATGGAGGCGCCTCTTAAAGAAGAGGATGTTCCAGAGGCTTATACGAAAGACAATCCAAGGCTTACCTACCTGCACTTAGGCATTCAGGCAGCCCTCCTCCTTAATTCCAAAGCCGTGGATTTTGTGGTCACTGGCTGCGGTACAGGACAAGGAGCTCTGATGTCTTTAAACATGTATCCCGGCGTTGTCTGCGGATACTGTATTGAACCTACAGACGCGTATCTGTTTTTGCAGATCAACAACGGCAATGCGCTGTCCATTCCATACGCCAAAGGGTTCGGATGGGGAGCGGAACTGAACCTGAACAATATTTTTACAAGGGCCTTTGGCTCGCCAAAAGGCATGGGATATCCGGATGGTCGCAAGGAGGCCCAGAACCGCAATGCGGACCTTTTATTTGAAGTGAAAAAGCAGGTGGCAAAACCTCTGACCGAGGCGCTTAAAGCTGTTGACCCGGAACTGGTGAAGGGCTGCATGATTCCTAGATTTTTGGATTGTTTCTATGCAGGGTGCAGGGATACGCAGCTGAAAACCTTTGTGGACCAGGCAGCGGGCAGACGCTAAGGCGGATGACGGATTATCCTTTGGGCGCATAAAAAGGGGATGTCGCAGGATCTTGTCATGCTGCGGCTCCCCTTTTTGGTTTCCCCGGGTTTTAAACATTTATTGAAACAGCGTACATCCCGTTTCTTTAAAATACACAATCTTTTTCTCGATATCTTCTCTGGTAATGTCAAATGCTTGGGCCAGGCAGTCCAGGCAGAAAAACACCTGGCTGCCCCGGTTTATCAGTTTTTTTGTGGCTCCGATCTCGTCAGAGGTCAATGGTTTTTGGCATTTTTTACAGTATTCTTGTTTTTTCATATGTTCCATGTCAGATTCAAAGCGATCAGGCAGACACATTTTATGCAGGGGCTGTTATTTTGCCAGGCGGCACAGGAACAATTTGCAGTCATGTCCGGGAACGGAGACGATATAATAGTCTTTCTTGACTCCCAGATCTTCCCCGGTAAAGATATCCTTCATGGCAAATCCGTACCCGGAGGTGTAGGGGACTCCGGCGTCCGCGAAAATGCAGCTGACTTCCCGCTCCTCATCAAACAAATTATAATAGGCAATGACAAATTCATTGTCTGACAAATGTTTGATGAACGTGTACAGCTGGTCCTTTACGGCTCTCAAGGGTTCCACCGCGTTTTCACGGTCTTCTTCCAAAACCATGATGTGTTTCTTTCCAACCAGATAGGGGGGACGGCACTCTGTGTCCTGGTCAATGCGGATCAGCTGCTTATTCAGGAGAAGTTCCTTCATCTGGGGATTTAGTTTCCGGATGTCCGCGCCGAGCATAAGCGGAACGCCGGAAAGACACCACAAAGAAAACTGCATCCGGTATTCTCCGTCTGTGCAGGGCTTTCCGATGGCTACATTGCCCTGGTTGTACATGCCTACGGTCAGCATGTCCATGTCGTTGAAGCAGTAAGGGCCGGATTGGCATAAGTGTTCCAGCTGGGATTGGAAAATTGCCATAAAGGAGCGGAAGTTGTCGAAGATATCTCCTGTAGAGCGGTACATGTGGGCGCCGATGGAGCGCATCCAGTTCCAGGCATCGTGGTGTCCCCAGTTGCAGGCCGCAAAGCAGATTTCCCGTCCGGTGGCTTTTAAGGCCATGCTCATGATGTGGTAGCGGTTGATGCCGTCGGCATTTTCCGGGAAATTGCAGTAGTCGTATTTGAGATAGTCTACACCCCATTGGGCAAACAGCCGGGCGTCCTGAAATTCGTGGTCATAACTGGAAGGGTATCCGGCACAGGTGCGGATCCCGGCGCAGGAGTACATGCCGAATTTCAGCCCTGCGTTGTGAACGTAGTCGGCTACTGCCTTCATTCCGTGGGGGAATTTTGCCGGGTCCGGAACAAGGTTGCCGTCCTGGTCCCGCTCTTTTAATGACCAGCAGTCGTCGATGACCAGATATTCATACCCTGCCTCTTTGTATCCCTCCTGAACCATAACATCCGCAATCTGGAAGATCAGTTCCTCGTCAATGTCTTTGCCAAAGGTGTTCCATGAATTCCACCCCATAGGCGGTCTTGCTGCTATCATAAAGCGTCCTCCTTGCTCCGTGTTTTGAGGCAATCATATAATAGGAAAGGTGGGTTGTAAATAGATTTTTGTCAGATGTGTGGGAGGAAATGTAACATATGTGAAAAAATCAGCGAAATCAGCGGGTTGATCCGTCAGGTGGCCGTGTAGTAACGGGTTGCTTACGGAAAATGCTTATGTTACAATAGCAGTATATACAGTTTTGCAAGGTGGGGGTCCTTCAATAAAAAGGGCGTAAGTTCCTGACTTTTTTCTGACAGTTATTACCATTTTATTTCAAATTCTTCCAATTTTGGAAGAACCATTGATTCCCAAACCCGCTTACGTTACACTCTGTTTAAAGTTTAAACAGTAAGGGTGTGAATACATTGGAAAAACAGGAATATTTGATCGGAGACATCGCTTCCATCACCGGTCTTAGCCGGGACACACTTCGTTTTTACGAAAAAAAAGGGATTCTCACAGCAAGAAAAAAGTCTAACGGATACCGGTATTTTACAGAGGATGACCTTTATCTTTTGGTGCGGATTTTATTTTCCAAAAAACTGAATCTGGGATTGGATGCCATCGAAGATCTGATGGTCTCCGCGCCGCTGGACGGTGAACACAAAAATGCGCTTTCGCGGCAGATGGAAGCGGAGATAAAGGCCATCCGTTTTCACCAGCAGACCTTGTCGCGTCTGATCTCCATAAAAAAGATTTATGAGGAACTGGAAGAGCGGCGGGATTGTTTCAGTCTGCGATCATTTCCTCCATGCCGTATTCTGTATAGGATGGATTCGGCGGTTGACGGTTTGAAACAGTGGTTTTCATTGTCGCAGAAGTATTCCGGGCTGGATATGGTGTATGTGTATGACTGCTACCAGTATCAGTCAGGATTTTCGCTGCAGGATGCGCAGCTTACTTATGAATGTTCCCAGCTTCTGATCTATGAGGATGTGGTGCAGTGTATGGAGCCGGAGTATGACTTTTTTGGATGCGAGATTTTGGAGGAATCCGCTCCCTGTATCTGCACTGTAGCAGACGGCCCGGAGGCAAAGCCGTCGCTTTCGGTCATCGGCGCCATGCGTCAGTGGGCGGCAAAGCAGGGACTTGTGGCTTCGCCGGAGGTTTTTGTCACATCCAATTTTGCCGGGGTTTCGGACAAGGGATACTCCTATTATCAGGAAATTTATATCCCTGTAATCTCTTCATAAAGGGCATAAGGAGACAGCAGCAGCGGAAAGCCGGAAATATTAGTAAAAAAACCGAAAGAATCCCTTCATTGACCCTGGAGTAACTCCAAGGCGTATAGTTGCCGCATAAGCAGTGGCAGACTATGACTTTGGAGGACGAAAATATGAGACAAAAAACCGTTTATACTGTGGGAGCAGGGCTTATATTGGCTTTTGGGATCAGCTTTCCATCATACGCGGCTGCCGGATGGCAGTGGGACGGCAATGAGTGGCGGTATGTTCAGAGCAACAATGAGACGGTGACGGATACCTGGAAGAGATCGGGGAGTCATTGGTTTTATCTGGGCGGCGACGGACGCATGGTCCGCAGCCAACTGGTGGAGTACGGAGATGATTATTATTATGTAAACTCAACCGGAGCCAGGGTAGCCAATGAATGGCGAAAACTTCCCAATCCGGAAACCGGCGGCGACGAGCCGGATAATGTGTGGTATTACTTTCAGTCTAACGGAAAGGCATACAAAGCCCCCGATTCCGGAAGGACTTCGTTTAAGACCATCGTGACGGCCAGCGGGGAGAAGAAAAAGTACGCGTTTGACAGCAGCGGCCGTATGCTTTTCGGATGGGTGGATGAAGATTCCCAGCGGGTAACCGGGGATGACGCCTGGAGAGAGGGGACTTACTACTGCGGGGATGAAGATGACGGGGCCATGGTACAGGGGATGTGGAAACAGCTGGAGGCGCTGGATGACGGGAATGAAGACAGCTTTTATAATGATGAGTACTGGTTTTATTTTAATGCCAACGGAAAGAAAGCGGCTGGTACGAAAAAAACCATAAACGGCTATAAATACCTGTTTGGGGAAGACGGAAACGCGAAATATCAGTGGCAGTCAACACCGGTCGCTACCGGCAGCACAGCTACGCCGTCTTCGGCCAGCTCTTATTATAAACGTCCCGATCAGTGCTGGCTGGCCGTAGGATGGTTTAAGACAGTGCCAAGTGAAGAGATAGACGTCCAGGCCCATGAAGACGAGGAGGAATACTGGTTCTACGGTCTTTCCGGCGGAGGCGTGGTGACGAGCCAGCTAAAGACCATCAATGGATATACCTACGGATTTAATGAAGGCGGCATGATGCTCCACGGCCTTTATAAAATGAAGGTGCAGGATAAAAAGATCCTCTCCTATGAGAAGATTGAAAATGAATCCCAGCTGCCGTCGGCAGGAGATACGGAAAAAGTTTACTATTTTGGGGATACGCCTAAGGAAGGGGTTATGAAAACCGGAAGGTGTACCGTTGATTTGGATGGAGAGAAATTTATGTATAGTTTCAGGACATCAGGCAGTGACAGAGGAGCGGGAGTTGATGGCATCTATGACGGCGGCATCTACGAACAAGGGCGGCTTAAGACCCTTGACTATGGGATGAGGTATGGAATTATTCAGTATCAGGGCAAGGATTACCTGGTAAATCAGTCGGGAAAGATCCAGAAGAATAAAAAGAATGTAAAAGATGCTGACGGGGTGTACTATTCTACGGATAAGGATGGGGTTGTAACTTCTGTGGGAGATAAAAAATAAAAGGATGTGAACATATGGATCGAAAAAAACTGGCCAGGGTATGGCTCCATGAAGAGGAGATCGCCCACATCCGGGGATGGGATTTTTCCCATATCCGCGGAAAATACGACGAGGAGCGGGACCTGCCGTGGAACTATGAGGAGATTGTCAGGCGTTATCTGCGTCCGGATATGAGGGTTCTGGACATTGACACCGGGGGAGGGGAATTTCTCCTTTCCCTTGGCCATCCCTGCGGTCTTCTGGCGGCAACGGAAAATTACCCGCCCAATGTCCGGCTGTGTGAGGAGAGGCTGCTCCCTATGGGAATCGATTTTCGGGCGGCGGACGGAGGAGGCGCGCTGCCTTTTCCTGACCGCAGCTTTGATCTTGTGATAAACCGCCATGGGAACTTTCATCCCGGCGAAGCGGGGCGGGTATTAAAGACAGGCGGTGTCTTTATTACGGAACAGGTCGGAGCTGAAAATGACAGGGAGTTAGTGGAGTTATTGCTGAATGATGTGCCTAAGCTTCCGTTTCCGGACCAGTATTTAAAGATCGCCCAGGCGGCGTTTGAGGATGCGGGGTTTGAGGCAGAGGAGGCCCAGGAGGCGTTTAGACCCATAAAATTTTGGGATGTGGGAGCTCTTGTGTGGTTCGCGCGGATCATTGAGTGGGAATTTCCTGGATTCAGCGTCAGTGATTGTTTGGAAAATCTCTATCATGCCCAGGAGATTCTGGAGGAGAAGGGAGTGATAGAGGGGAGCATACACCGGTTTTTGCTGGCTGCCAGAAAGACACTATAAAGAAAACGGGGACAGATCAGTCAGGAGGCAGAACATGGATTGTCAGGAAGAAGTGAAGATCATCCGCACTACAGGCCGCAATAACTGCGGAGGCCGCTGCGTCATCCTCGCCCATGTGCGGAACGGCAAGATAGAAAAGTTGACAACCGACACGTGGGCGGAGGCAGGGGGAAGCATCCCGCTGACTGCCTGTGCCCGCGGGCTTAATTATCACAAAACGTTTCTGGGCGAGGACAGGCTTCGCTGGCCTATGAAGCGGGCAGGCGAAAGGGGACAGGGGAAATTTCAGCGGATCACCTGGGAGGAGGCTGTGGATACCATCGCATCGGAATGGACACGGATTCGGGACGCTTACGGTCCAGGTTCCCGGTTTGTTAATTATGCCACGGGAGTCAGCGCCCTTATGAGGGGAAACAGCCTGGCTAAGCGGCTTTTAAGTTTGGACGGGGGTTTTCTGGATTACTATAATTCCTACAGCACCGCCTGTATCCGCCAGGCCACCCAGCTGATGTACGGGACCTGCGAGACGGGAAACAGCCTGGAGGACTGGCTTAACGCCAACCTGATCATTTTGTGGGGACACAATCCGGCAGAGACGAAATTTGACTGCGGCACCATGTATTATCTGAAGAAGGCCAAGGAAAAAGGTATCCCCATTGTTGTGGTGGACCCCAGAAAAAACGACACGGTCCTTCAGCTGGAAGCGGAGTGGATCCCCATACGCCCGGCTTCGGACAGCGCCATGATGGATGCCATGGCCTATGTGATCGTAAAAGAAGGTCTGTGGGACAAAGCGTTTACGGACCGGTGCTGTCTTGGGTTTGACAGGGAACACATGCCAGAGGGGATTGACGGTTCGGAGTGCTATCTGTCTTATCTTCTGGGGGAGAAGGACCAGATCCCCAAGACTCCCCAGTGGGCGGAAAGGATCACAGGAGTAAGCGCAGAGCAGATCTGCCGTTTGGCGGTGCAATACGGCAGGGCAAAGCCGGGGGCGCTGATCCAGGGCTACGGCCCCCAGCGTCACGCCTGCGGAGAGCAGATTGCCAGAGGCGGTATTATGCTGGCGTGCCTTACGGGAAATGTGGGGCTTAGCGGCGGCTGGGCCAGCGGAGCCGCGGATTGTAACAGGCACCAGAACCCATCTTTTCCCCAGCCGGTCAATCCTTACGGCATGAAGATCCCGGTGTTCCTGTGGACCGAGGCGGTGGTGCGGGGCCATGAGATGACAGAGCTGGACGGGGTGAGGGCAGATGGCAGCGGAAGCGGCGGGGACCGGGAAAACCGGCCCCTTTGCCTGGCCAGCGATATTAAGATGATCCTGAACCTGGCGGGCAACTGCCTCATAAATCAGCACAGCCACATAAACCGCACGTCCCAGATCCTAAAAGACACATCCAAATGCGAGTTTATTGTGTGCAGCGACATTTTTATGACTGCCAGCGCTAAATACGCGGATATCCTTCTTCCGGGGGTGTCCATGTTTGAGTGCGAAAATATTACGATGCCCTGGCAGTACGGAGATTTTCTCGGATTCGGCAATCAGGTGATCCAGCCTTTATACGAGTGCCGGTTTGAGTATGACTGGCTGTGTGAGGTGGCGGAAAAGATTGGGCTTGGCCGGGAATTTTCCCAGGGCAGGACCAAGGAACAGTGGCTGGAATTTATCTATAATGAACTGCGGACCAGGGAACGGGAACTTCCGGAATATGGGGAGTTTAAGGAGGCAGGGATCTATCGTTATAAAAATAACCCTGCAGTTATCGCCTTTGAGAAGGAGCGCAGCGACCCGGACCGCTATCCCTTTCCTACGAAAAGCGGCAAGATTGAGATTTTTTCCGAGAAAGTGTACCGAACCCAATACAGAGACTTTTTTCCGGCTATCCCCAGGTATGTAGAACCGCCGGAGGGAGCGGGCGACGGGCTGGCGGAAAAATATCCGCTGCAGCTTATCGGATGGCACACAAAGCGCAGATGTCACAGCATCCACGACAACAACCGGGCCATGGAAAAGCTGGATCCTCAGATGCTTTGGATGCATCCGAAGGATGCCGGGGAGAGAGGACTGAAAGACGGGGATAGGGCATTGGTCTGGAATGACAGGGGGCGCATGAAGATTCCCGTGAAAGTGACGGACAGGATCATGGCAGGGGTGACGGCTCTGTCCCAGGGAGCTTGGTATCGCCCGGATAAAGATGGAACGGATACCGGCGGTTCTATCAATGTGCTCACGTCTTTGAGACCTACCCCGTACGCAAGAGGGAATCCCCAGCATACGAATCTGGTTCAGGTGGAGAAGGCAGATGAATTAGATAAAGATTTATGACAGAACAGGTAACGGATATGGAACAGAAAGAAAACCGACTCCCGCATCCGGTGATAGCAGGCTACCTTCTGTCCGGCGGCGAAAACCGGAGAATGGGAGGCAAAAAGAAACTGTTTTTGGAATACGAAGGGGCGCCGTTTTACCGCCGTATCCTTACAGGCATGTCTGCTCTGACCGCGGTATATCTTTCCGTGGACATCCCGGAGCCGTACATAGGGGCGGGGCTGCCTCTCATTGCGGACAAGTATCCCAGGACGGGGCCATTAGGGGCAATTTGCACGGGACTGGAGCTTTGCCCGCAGGAAGCCCTTTTGGCGGCTGCCTGCGATATGCCGTTTTTAGACGGAAAGCTGGTGGAACGGCTTACAGAAGAATACCGGAAATACGGGGAGATCGTCATAACAGAGAAAGACGGTAGGTGTTTTCCGTTTCCCGGTATTTACCCGAAAGAGGTTCTGCCTGTATTTTTGGAGCGGCTTTTGGAAGGAAGATGGAAGATGATGGAAGCCATAGAAAAAGCAGGCTGCCGAACGGTTGGACTGGAAAGGGACAGCAGAAGCAGCATCAACATTAATACCCCTGAGGAATATTGTCAGTTGTTGGGAAAGAAGCCAAAGCCATTGGTATTTGCCATCAGCGGGTATAAAAATTCAGGAAAGACCACATTGCTTACCAAACTGATCCCGGAATTAAAAAGCAGAGGGTTCAAGGTGGCGGTTATTAAACACGACGGCCACGATTTTGAAAGCGATGTTCCGGGGACCGACAGTTACCGTTTTCAGAAGGCAGGGGCTTACGGGACAGCCGTTTACTCTTCCAAACGGCTGATGATCACAAAAGAATATGAGGAACCGGATGAAAAAATGCTGATAGAGGCATTTGGGGAGGCGGATATTATCCTTATAGAAGGGCTGAAAAACAGCGGTTACCCCAAATATATCTGCGGTTATCCAAACCGGGAACTCATATCTGCCAGGGAGCTGGCGGATCAAATTATGGAGGCTTATGGCCGAAACCAATAAATCGTTGTGCAAATGCAAGGGGATGCTGTGTAACATAACAGCATCCCCTTGGATCAATTTGATCAATGGTGTCTTGACATTATTCTCCAGCCGCCGCGTTATGTCCGGCAATCCGGCCAAATACGGTTATATCGGCAATGGCGTCAGAGCCCAGGCGGTTGGTTCCGTGGATATCTCCCGTTACCTCTCCGGCAGCATAAAGGCCGGGGATCACTTCATTTTCCTTAGTGAGAACCTGCGCCTTGGTGTTAATCTTCAATCCGCCCATGGTGTGGTGGATGGCAGGCGTGGTCTTCATGATGTAGTAAGGCCCGTCGGTAAACGCGGTCAGTTCGCCTCTCTTATTAAATTCCAGATCTTTCCCGTCGGCGCAGTACTGATTATACCGGTCAATGGTAGCCTGCAGTTCTTTGGCGTCGATTCCGAAATGAGCGGCAGCTTCTTCCACTGTGTCCGCTTTCACAAGGATCCCTCTTTCGATCAGATTATCATACTCTTTCTTGTGGCTGGCATTTACGCCGGACGCCTGCATGCTGGCCTCATCCCAGAACATGTAGGATACGCCGCCGGTCTGAGCCTTCACAGCCATGGAGATCACATCGCGCCGCTCCAGTTCCTCCACAAAACGTTTTCCTTCCAGATTTACCAGGATGGCGCGTCCCTCCAGACGGACATCGCCTACATAGAGAAGAGTTCCCGTCTCCGGGTCGCAGGTAGGATAGGTCTGGATATACTGCATGTCAACGGTCTGAGCGCCCAATGCCTCTGCCATGACAATGCCGTCGCCGGTGCTTCCTACGGAGTTGGTGGACAGGATCTTTTCATCCATATCCGGGTTGTTGGCAATGCGCATCTCCAGGTTGGAGCCGAAACCGCCGGTAGCCAGGATCACGCCTTTGGCCGCGTTGTAAGTAATATCCTGTCCGTCGGACTGGGCTTTTACGGCAGTCACTTTTCCGTCTGTCTGTACCAGCTCCACAGCCGCGGTGTTGGTGTGGATCTCCACGCCCAGGGACTCGGCCTTTGCCTGAAGCTTCTCGATCAGCTCCACGCCGCTGGCATTTAAGGGAACAAGGGAGCGCTTTACGGAATGGCCGCCGAAGAACAGCATATAATCCTCAAACTGGACTTTTACGTCGTCCCTCAGCCAGATAGCGGCATCCATTGCGTTGTCAGCAAGAACGCGGACCAGCTCCGGGTCGTTCTCATTGTCGCCGCCTGTTAAAATATCCTGATAAAACTGGTCGGCGCTGTCGTCGATGCCCTCGCCCTCCTGGAGCCAGTTGCCGGGAGCAGCCATCTCGCCGCCGGAGATCAGGGTGTTTCCGCCTGTGTTGTTCATCTTCTCAACTACAATAACGCTGGCTCCGTCCTCGGCAGCCGTGATGGCAGCGGAAAGTCCGGCTCCGCCTGCGCCTACGATAATAACGTCCGCGTCATAGTGGTCGGCTTTTTCCACAGAAGCCGCCGCAGCCTTTGCCACCAGCAGATCAGAAGCCGCCCCTGTCTTCTCGAAGGCGTTATTTACAGCCTCAAGAAAGCCTGTAGAAGAAAGGGTGGCTCCGGAAACCATATCCACATCGATCTGGTTGGTAAGTATCATGGTCTCGCGAAGCTTGTCCATGGCGTCGGCGTATCCGGGAGTTTCCTGGTGCTCCACCACTTTGATATCCGCGATCTGGGAATCCTTCATAGTCAGCTCAACCTTGATGGCCCCGCCTTTACCGGTTCCTTCGCCCTCATAGGTGCCGTCTGGAATACCTGCGGCTTCCGTTTCCGTCTCCGGCGCTTCGGTCTGGGCGGCAGTGGTCGTTTCAGGAGCCGGAGCAGTGGTTTCGCTGGGGGCGGAACCGGAGCATGCGGTCAGAGAAAGGACCAGAGCAGAGCTTAAAAGGATGCCTGTCAATCTTTTCATAATGTTCCCTCCATTTTTTTTGAGATTGTGATTCATTTAACACAAATAGTATAGTATAATATTGGAAAAATGTATTTGGAGTATTTTTCGGGAATTTGCACTTTTACGAACCGAACCCTATTTGAGGTGTGATCATGAGACTGCAAAACAAGATTCTGATATTGTTTTCCCTGCTGTTTACAGGGGGATTTCTGTTTTTGATGTTTTTCTCCGCCAATGCCGTTGAGAGGACCAACAGCAACATGGTAGATTCCTTTTCCACCCAGTCTTTTGAATTTAAATCCCAGGAGGTGGGCCAGTGGCTGGGGCAGCGTCTGACGGAGCTGCGGGTCATTGCCATGAACAGTGCCTTGGAGGAGGGAATGATCCAGGAGGCGGTCTCATATATCGGCCGCCTTAACGAGAACCTGGGGACTCAGTACGGCAATGAGTGGGGGACGTTTGCCGTGGGGTACAAAGACGGCATTGGCTGGGTCAGCCCGGAGCGGTATATTGACATTTCGGAGCGGGAGTATTTTCATGAAGCCATGAAAGGGGAGCGGGAGTATGTGCTGTCGGCTCCGGTGATCTCCAGGACAGATCAGGCGGAAATCTCCCTGATCTGCTACCCTTTGAGGAACCGGGATGGCAAGGTGTACGGCTTTCTCAATGCGGCTATTTCCTTAAAAAAGCTTCATGATATTGTGGCGGAGCTGGATTTCTACAACGGTCAGTCCTGGATCATGGACCCTAAGGGAAATATTTATACCAGGTCCGGAGCGGACGAAAAGGCCGTGGAAACGCTTTTGCCCCACCTTAGCAAGGAGGAAAAGGGCTTTTTGGACATGGAAAACGGGGCGGCCACTGTATTTTACACCCGGATCCCTTACACGGAGCAATGGTATCTCTGCACTTCTATTGAAAATTCCCGGCTTATGGAGGATACCAGGCAGCTTAAATGGAAGCTTTCCATGGTCCTTCTGATCGTGATGATCCTCTTATTTTTATGCAGCGTTCTGGTGGCCCGAAGCGTCACCAATCCCATCGGCAGGCTGACCGAGGCTATGAAAAGGGTGGAGACAGGGGACTGGCAGGTAAGCCTGCAGATGAAAGGACAGGACGAGATCGCCCGGCTGTCCCGCTCGTTTGACCAGATGGTAAGGCGGGTCCACAGCCTGGTGCTGCGGACGGCGGAAAATGAAAGGGAGAAGCGGAACGCGGAACTGCGGGTCCTCCAGGCCCAGATCAATCCTCATTTTCTCTATAATACGCTGGACACCTTGCAGTACAAAGCCTACGATACGGAAGATGAGGAGATGGTGACTATGATAAGCGCCTTGTCTACATTTTTCCGGATTTCGTTAAGCAGGGGCAGGGAGATCATCCCTCTGGAGAAGGAGCTGGAACATGTAAAAAGCTATCTGAAGATCCAGAAGATCCGGTTTCAGGACGTGCTTGCCTACGAGTTTCAGGTGGAAGTCAGGGAGCCGTTACCGGTACTTAAGCTGATTTTGCAGCCTTTGGTGGAAAATGCCATCCAACACGGGATCAAGCCGAAAATGGCGCCGGGCGCCATCTATATACGGGTGACGCAGCAGGAGGGGACCAGGCAGGAAGGAGCCGGAGGCGGGAAAAATGAGAGACGGCTGGTAATTGAGGTGGAAGATGACGGCGTAGGGATAGAGACAAAACGGCTGGAGGAACTGAAAAAAGAGCTGCGGGAGGGAACGACCGGAAAGAGTTACGGCCTTATTAACGTAAATAACCGTATCCGGCTTCTCTATGGAGAGGGCGCGGGGGTGACAGTAAGATCCCAGGCGGGAAAAGGCACCTGTGTAAGGGTCGTTCTCACAGAACTGCCCCAGGAGAACGAGGAGGAGCTTTATGGTTGATATTGTGATCTGTGATGACGAGGTAATACTGCGAAACGGACTTAAGTCCTGGGTGGAGAGATCAGGGCTTCCGCTCCATGTCAGCGGGACGGCGGGCAACGGTCTCCAGGCTTTGGAGCTGATCGCCCAGCAGAAACCTTTTATCGCTCTTATGGACATCAATATGCCGGGAATGCCAGGGTTGGATGTGATCGAGGAGGTTCAAAAGAGGGGGATCGGGACCCGTTTCATCATTATTTCCGGCCATGACGAGTTCCAGTATGCCAGAAGGGCCTGCCACCTCAATGTGGTGGATTATCTGCTGAAACCCATTGACCGGGGGGAGCTGATGGAACTGCTGAAAAAGGTGCTGGAGCAGATCCGCAAAGAGCAGCTGACCCAGAAGGTTTTTGTGGAGAAAGAGGACACCACCAAGGAGAAGATCTTGGGGTATATCCAGGAGAATTTTACAAAGCAGCAGTTTTCTCTGGGCGAGCTGGCAGATGCGTTTCATCTGTCCCAGTCGTATGTTACAAGGCTTATTAAACAGGAGACAGGAAGTTCTTTTTCGGAGCTTCTGACCAGGATGCGGATCGACAGGGCCGTGTCTTTGCTGGTCCAGAGCCCGGACATGAAGCTGGTGGAGATCGCGGAGAGGACAGGCTTTGCCAGCCAGCATTATTTTTCCAGGGTGTTTAAGGAGAAGGTAGGTTTTTCCCCGGCTGATTATCGGCAGTATATTCGAAAGAGCGCGCAAAAGGAGGAAGATCCTTGACAAACAGGCGTCATACTGCTATGCTGTGGGTAAGGTCATGTTAAAATATTATCAATATAAGGAGATGAATGGATATGGGAATTTTTGACGGTAAGGTGGCGATCATCACCGGAGGAGGGAAGGCCAAATCCATAGGCTACGGCATTGCCACAGCCTATGCCAAGGAGGGCGCCAATCTGGTGCTGACCGGGCGCAATGAGCAGAAGCTTCTGGATGCCAAGGAGGAGCTGGAGCGGCTTTACGGCGTAAAGGTGCTGGTGATGCAGGCAGAGGTGACTCCGGACGACGAGGCGGAGGACAAGGTAAAGGAAGTGGTGAAAAAGACCGTAGAGACGTTTGGACGCATCGACGTGCTGATCAACAACGCTCAGGCATCGGCATCGGGTATCCCGCTGTCCATACAGACCAAGGATCATTTTGATCTGGGGATCTATTCCGGCCTGTACGCCACATTTTATTATATGAGGGAGTGCTATCCTTATCTGAAAGAGACCCAGGGATCCGTGATCAATTTCGCTTCCGGAGCCGGGCTGTTCGGCAATGCGGGACAGTGTTCCTATGCGGCGGCTAAGGAGGGCATCCGTGGGCTTTCCAGGGTGGCGGCTACGGAGTGGGGCAAGGACAACATCAATGTCAATGTAGTCTGTCCTCTGGCTATGACGTCCCAGCTGGAGAATTTTAAGGCTTCCTACCCGGAAGCGTATGAGAAGAATTTAAAGGCCGTGCCCATGGGGCGGTTCGGGGATCCGGAGACGGATATCGGACGGGTATGCGTACATTTAGGCTCTCCGGATTTTAAGTATATGTCCGGCGAGACCCTTACTCTTGAGGGCGGCATGGGCCTGCGGCCATAAGGGCAGGTTCCGACTCCTATCACATAGAGGACATCCTTTGCGTATAATGGAATAAAAGATTTCGACTATACGGAGGTACGGGCGAGGTTAGAGCAAAGGGGGACTATCTATGGACAGTCAGCTGATATGGAAAGAGGAGTTTAAGATTGGAGTAAAGATCATCGACGAGGCCCATGAGAAACTTTTTAGGATCATTAATAAGCTTTTTTCTCTTGGGGGCCAGGAGAAAAGAAGCATGCGGGCATGCCAGGAGGGGATAAAGTATTTTAAGGAACACGCCTTAAAGCACTTTGAGGACGAAGAAAAATACATGGAGCTGATCGGCTGCAAGGAGCTTGAAACGCACAGGCGGGTTCACAAAGGATTTCGGGAAAATACGCTTCCGGCCCTGGAACAGGAGCTGCGGCGGACGGATTATTCCCCAGAGGCAATCAGCCACTTTCTGGCGGTCTGCGCCGGGTGGCTCATCGGGCATACCCTGACGGAGGACAGGGCCATTACAGGGCAGACGGTCAGCAAGTGGGGAAATCTTCTGCCGGAGGAGGAGCTGGAGGCTATGGAGCAGGTGATCCAGGAACTTCTGCGCAATATGTTCCAGCTGAAAGCCAAGGTCATCAGCCAGGCTTACGGAGGAGAGAAATTCGGAAAAGGCATCTACTACCGGTTGGTGTACAGCAGACCGCAGGATGAGGAGAAATGGGAGGTCATCCTGGTCTTTGAGGAAAAGGTGCTGATCAATACGATGGGAAAACTGATGGGCCTTCGCTCCGGCAAGCTGGATGTGCTGTTTATGAACGCGGTGCGGTATACGGCGAGCCAGTTTGTGGGCCATGTAATGGATTATGTTCCGGCTATAAGTACCTATGAGATGACTGAGGAAAGTTTCCTGACTTATGAACAGTTCCAAAAATTGCTGGAAAAGGAGAATCCCGAAATCAGCCTGCTGTTTAACACGGATCAGGGATATTTTGCTTTCTGTGTCATTGCGCCCCACTGGCTTTTGGAGGAAGGGGGAACTCCCTTAAAGGTCCACAACGAACTGTCGGAGATTGAAAAGTATCTTAAGAAGAGGGAGGATTCCAGACAGAAGGTGCTTGTGGTGGATGATTCCATAACCATCCGCCAGGGCATAAAGCAGCTTTTATGCGTCAACTACGATGTCTCTGTGGCCAGTTCCGGCACATCGGCGATTCGGGCGATCACGTTAAACAGGCCGGATCTGGTGTTGCTGGACTATGAGATGCCGGTGTGCGACGGGAAGCATGTGTTTGAGATGCTGCGGTCCGAGGAGGAGTTTGCGGATATCCCCATTATTTTCCTGACCAGCAAAGACGAAGGGGAGATCGTTACCAAGATATTGTCCTTGAAACCCGAGGGCTATCTGTTGAAATATCTGAAATCTACGGAGATTAAGAGGAGGATTGATGATTATCTGAAAGCCAGAAAGATGGGATAGGGATATTTTGCGGAAAACAGGTATCCAAACATATTCCATCAACCCCCTGCATAAGATGTAAAAAACATTTTCAGGGGGAAAACCTTGAAGGAATATATCGAGGAACGCGCGGTGGCCATTGCCAATTACATCATAGACCACAATGCCACGGTACGGCAGACGGCGAAAAAGTTTGGGATTTCCAAGTCCACAGTGCATAAAGACGTGACGGAGCGTCTGGAGGATATCAACCCATCCCTGGCTGCCAGAGCCCGGATCGTGCTGGACGTGAACAAATCCGAGCGCCACATCCGGGGCGGTCTTGCTACCCGGGAGAAATATCAGCACAGGCTGGCGATCTGCAGCAAGGAGGACGAATAAGATTTGAGGAGCCATTCCGGGGAGTGGCTCTTTTGTTACCCTGCAGGGTTCATGGGGGCATCTTCTTGCCCGACTATGCCGGACAAGAAGCATCGGGCGTTCGCCCGATGTGAAAAACTGGACGAAAACAGTCTTACAAGCCAGCTTGACATCTGCCTTCGTCCGGTTTCCCCCGCCCCGTGAACTGTAATGGGATTTTTATTTGATCGGGAAATATAATAAATATTTCTTTCTTAATTTTACATACAGTGGTATAATGAAAACAGCAATTCCAATACGAATGTGAAAGGGGAATGAGAAACTATGAGAAGATTCCGAAACGCAATGATGTCCGCGTTCCTAGGTACAGCGGCGGCGGTGATGATGACGATGCCTGTATTTGCCATTGACAGCGATATCGTTATCATCCACACCAACGATACCCACTGCGGGATTGAGGAGAATCTTGGCTTTGAGGGTGTGGCGGCTTACGAGAAGCAAATGAAAGCTTTGACTCCCTACGTGACTTTAGTGGACGCAGGCGACGCGATCCAGGGAGCGCCGGTGGGGACTTTGTCAGAGGGCGGATACATCATAAGCCTTATGAATCAGGCAGGCTATGACTTTGCCATTCCGGGCAACCATGAATTTGACTACGGGATGAGCCGTTTTTTAAAGCTTTCCACAGGGCTGGACTGTGGCTACTATTCCTGCAATCTGGTCAAAGGGCCGTCAATGCAGCAGGTATTTAAACCATACAAGATCATCAATTATGATGATGTGGCCGTAGCTTACGTGGGCGTGACCACACCGGAGAGCATCACGAAATCCAATCCCACGAATTTCCAAAATACGACAGGCGGCTATATCTACAGCCTGTGCGAGGATACGGACGGTCAGATGCTCTACAGGCAGGTGCAGGAAGCCGTTGACGCCGCAAGGGCCGAGGGCGCAGACTTTGTCATCCTGGTGGGCCACCTTGGCAATGAGGGCGTGACGGAAAAGTGGACGTCAAAGAGCATAATCGCCAACACCAACGGTATTAACGCAGTGATCGACGGCCATTCACACGAGACTTTTACGGAGCAGGCTCCCAATAAGGACGGAGTTTTGATCCCTGTGGCACAGACCGGCACGAAATTTGCCAATATCGGCAAAATAACCATCACGCCGTCAAAGGAGATCCGGATGGAGCTGGTGGACACGGTGACTGCCCAGGACGGCGGTGCCGCGTCAGATGCTGACATGAAGGACCTTATCGCAAAGATCAAATCTCAGTATGAAGCTTCTTTAAAGACCGTGCTTGGCCGCACAAATGTGAAGCTGACATCCACCAACCCTGATACAGACCAGCGCGCGGTGAGAAATTCCGAGACTAACCTGGGAGATTTCTGTTCGGACGCTTTTAGAGTTTTGCTGGGAACGGACATTGGGATCATGAATGGCGGCGGGATCCGCGGCAGCATCGACGCAGGCGATATTACGTATGAGGACGCGCTGAACGTTTACCCCTTCGGCAATATGATCTGCGCGGTTGAGGCTACGGGGCAGCAGATTAAGGATGCCCTGGAGATGGGCGCCAGCCTGTATCCGGAGGAGAGCGGCGGATTTATCCATGCTTCCGGCCTTACATACACCATAGACAGTTCTGTTCCTTCCAGCGTCAGGACTGATGAGAGACGCAATTTTACAGGGGTGGACGGGGAATACCGCGTGAAAGATATTTCTGTAAACGGAGAACCCATTGATCTGGAAAAGACTTACACAGTGGCAAGCCACAATTACTGGCTCAAATCCGGCGGCGACGGAATGAGTATGTTTGTTGATTGCCCCGTTGTCAGAGATGATGTTATGGTAGATGTGGATACGATTACCACTTATATCCAGGATCATCTTGGCGGCGTGGTTGGGGAAGAGTACAGCAATCCACATGGGCAGGGAAGGATAACTATAAAGTAGGCGATTGTTTGGCATAGAGTTTACGGCAAGGCGCGGGGAGTGTGTGTCCATGCGCCTTGCTTTTTATTTTAAATCCAGAATGCCGGAAATGGTGATTACGGATATTCAGCCAGAGGTGTCTGATTTTTTCAAGAGGCGCAGGCCGCAAAAGGTAAAAAGGACGAAGATTTTCGGAAATATGGTTATTACCGCAGCAAATCCGTTCTACAGCCACACTCCCCAATCCCCATACTGATAGGTGCCGCTGCCATGATGGAGTTTCCCATCCTCCTTTAGCTGACGGAACGCATTTGCCATGCGAATCAGGATTTCCGGCTGTATATCCGGCAATACAATTCATGTACCCTGTTCTTTATATACTCCTGCATAATATGGCATCCCCTTGATTTTCCATGTTCCGGTCAGGCAAATACGGATTATCACACGCCATTTTTTATGAACGCAATCAATTTTTCTACATCATCAAAATTATCGTAATCTCCAATCAACCCTTCCCGATGGTAAATAACCCCGTTTTTTTCATTCCTTTCAAGACAATCAAGCAATGCTTCCAGCCCATACCTTTTAGCAAATACGGTAAATCCATAGGGCTTCATTTTTGATAACAGCCCTTTATGGCAGTCACTTTCACATAAAAAACAGTTTGATATGTCTTTTTCCATAGAACACTTTCGGTTTTCACACCATTCACTATCCATGCACTCATCAGAGTAACAGCCATTACATGTACTGTTTTCATGACATAAACAACAGGCTAATCCGCATCTTGCAATTCCAAGTTCTCTTTTCATTTTTTGTATCTCCTTAAAATTACCTTTCCGTTTCTGCTATAATTATTGCGTCGTTCCTATCACCACTCCTTTAACGCATCCCCCGAACCACACAAAAGAAAAACCCAAATGTATCAGTGAATCACCTTATAACGCAGCCGTAAATATGAGTTCTCCAAAACCACACATTCCTGCAGTTTCAGAACGCCTAATTTCGACAGTTCGGTCTGTGAAAGCAAAGATTTGCCGTCGATTAGCGTAGATGTATCTCTGCCGCCAATCAAAACCGGAGCGACCACAATATCGACATAATCAAATAGTTTTTCACGGAGAAATAAGCCATTTAAAGTTCCGCCGCTTTGTATGGTTATTCTCTCACATCCATATTCTGATTTGAGCTTTGTAAGCGCGTTTGGCAGGGATAATTCTTTTTGATATATGATATGGAAATTATCTTCCTCTATGTTAAATGCCGGGTGGTCTGCATTTGACGTAATCAGCACAAACGTTTTTGATAACGCGCAAAGATACCGTATACCATTCTCATTCAAATGCCTGTTATCAATTATGGCAAAGGATACGGGCACCCGGTTTGGCATTTCCTTTGTATTGACACCGATTTTGGCTTGAACCCGGCCGGAATTGAGACTCCACAAATCGGTCGTCTGCTCTATTTCATAATATTGGTGCAAGCCTTCTCTAACCCCTGCAATTTGGGGAAAGTCTTTGTCTACGTCTAAATCGTCCGCTGCGCCGGTGCTTATTTTTCCGTCCACCGACATCAGCATAAACAAGGTTGTAACAGGTCTGTTCATTTTATCACTCTTGGCCTTTCGTTTATCCTTTTAAATTCTTCAGAGCTTCGGGATTATCGGAGATAATCGTTTCAACAAGCTGACATGTTTCCAGGTCCGGACAATCGCCGCATGTCGTTACATCCTTTTTCACCGCACATTGACGAATACCGCAAAGATTATTGCAAAATACCGTTTTAATCCCGTCCTCACGGCAGCCCAGGCAGTTGATATGTTCAGGCAGAATGGGAGCATTATTTAATTATACAACAATAACATTTCAGGTGGAATAGAATTTAGAAAGATTTCATTTTCTTGTAAATAGTTGGCTTGATTTTTTGTAGGTTCCTCTGTTCCATTTATAATTTCAATCTGTATTCTAAAAGATTATAACTATGCCCGTCTTTACTGTCTGTTTTAATCACTGAAGAAAGCCTTGTAAAACCTGATGACTCTGCCAATCGGCAGGAAGCTATATTTTCCTCTCTTGTTAAATAAATAAACTCTTTCGCGCCAAATTCTTCCCTGCAATATCGAATCAATCCCTGAAGAATCTGCTTGCCCAACCCTTTCCCCACATAATCCGGCCCCAGACATATCCCTGCTTCCTGATATACATAAGCCTCTCTCTGTTCCACACCGGCAAACCCGATGGCCTTACCGCTTGCCTTTTCATAAACCAAATAGGTATCGTGCTCTTTCTGAAAATCAATGGTTTTCATGATTCTTATCCTGGCCTTCTCCTCACTTTCAGTAATATCCCAGGCCATATATCTTGCGCTTTCTGGATGCGACCAGACATTATCCCACATTTCCTTCCAGTCCGAAAACTTTGCCTTATCCAGAATAAGGCTTTCCGTTTCAATCATTTTAAAATTTTCCTCCGTCTGTCGGCATGCTATTGCTTTTATTATACCACAGCCGCGGCCTTTGTCTATCTTTTTTACCCGTCACCCGTCCGCCTCCGTTACACGCCGTTTAATACCCGTACCTCTTCCTGTATTTTACAAACATCCCCCCGCTCAGCGCCAGCGCCATCAGTTCAGCCACAGGCGTTGCCAGCCAAATCCCGCTGACTCCCAGGACCGCAGGCAGTATCAGCATCGCAGCCACCATAAAGACAAAGGACCTGGAAAATGCCAGCACCGCCGACACAAACCCGTTGGACAGCGCCGTAAACATTCCGCTGGCAAATATATTGAACCCGATAAAAAGCAGCGCCGCGGAACAAATCCGGTTTCCCGTCACCGCCAGGCCGAACACCGGGTTATCCGGGCGTGTGAAGACGGAGACCAGCGGCTTAGTAAACGCCAGAGAACCTGCCATGGTAACCACAGAAATAACCCCAATCACCTTCAGGCTCACTGCAACCAGCTTTTTCAGCTTCTCACGGTTCTGTTCCCCGTAATAATAGCTCACCATAGGAGCCACCCCGTAGGAGTACCCTGTGTACAGGGAGCTTGCAAACATCAGAACATACATGATGATGGTAACCGCGGCAACGCCGTCCTCCCCCACATACCGAAGCATGGTCCAGTTGAACATCATGGTGACAATGCCCGTCACAAGGGCCGTGGCCATCTCCGAACACCCGTTGGAAGCCGCGTTTACAAGGACCCGGAGCCGGAACACCGGCTTCTTAAAATGGAGCAGATTCTTCCTGTCGGCAAAAACAAACAGACCAACAACGGCGGTGACGGAATATCCCATGCCTGTGGCCATGGCCGCGCCCCCGATGCCCATGTCCAATCCCGCGATAAACACATAGTCAAGCACCATATTCAGGACACCGCCTGCCACGGAGCACACCAGGGAAAGGGCAGCCTTCTCACTGGCAATCATGTAGAGGGTAAAATTATTCATCAGAAGAATCGGTACCGTAAACACCAGATAGCGGCTTAAATACTCCACGCAGTACCCTTCCACCTCCGGCGAAAGGTTCATGGACGAAAAGACGCGGTCCATAGTCACGTATCCCAGGACGCACATAATGATACCCACCAGCACATTTACCAGAATCAGGGACGTAAAATCCTCCTTTGCCTCCTCCGTCCTGTGTTCCCCTGTTTTTCTCATAATAACCGCGCTGCCTCCGGTGGCCAGCATGGTGGAGATGGCCGTGACAAGCTGGATTACCGGCGCCGTCAGATTAATCGCCGAAAGGGCGCCGGTTCCCATAAGGTTTGACACAAACAGGCCGTCAACCATTGTGTAAAACGACATAAATACCGTCATGGCAATGGTGGGCACGGCAAATTTCAAGATATTTTTCAATGTCACCGGTTTTAAGTATGCATGTTCCTGTTCCATAGATTTGTTCTCCTTTCCTGTTGCATTTCCTGTCTGCATATAGTATCATAAACCGTACAGTAACAGTACAGTCAATACCAAAATCAAAACAGGAGAAGGAAACATGGATGAAAAAAGCAAACTGCTGACAATCGGGCAATTCGCCGCGCTCCACGGCATCAACAAAAAAACACTGATGTGGTACGATGAGATTGGGCTGTTTAAACCGGCAGCCGTCAACCCGGTCAACGGCTACCGCTGCTACAATTACTACCAGAGTCCCATTCTGGAGACGATTCTTCTGCT
>CAJTGF010000024.1 GCA_910575585.1 Clostridiaceae bacterium | reverse complement strand
TCCTCTATGCTGTCCAGCGGTAATCCCAAATATTGGGAAAGCGTGTTTTTGTTAAAACCGTGTATGGTAATAAGTTCCTTTAACTGCTCTGTTACATTGTTTTTTTCGTCCATGTTGACCCTCTCTGTCTGTAAATTGGTTTTTGATTTTAGTAAAGTATAGCACATAAAGCCCCAATTTTCCACCACGCATTTATTGTGATAAACCTTGTTAAAAAAACGTGATATTTTTCGACATAAAGTAGCAAAAAGACTGTACAGCAAGCCCCGCCCTATGGTATAATAAACCTACGGAATAGTGGGGCTGGCTGTCGGAAATGGAGGAAACCATGACAAGACAGACCACCCAAAAACTGATTACCGCCCTATATCCGAGATTGTCGCACGAGGACACGCTTCAAGGCGAATCCAACTCCATAAGCAACCAGAAGCGAATCCTTGAAGCCTACGCAAAACAGAACGGCTTTTCCAACCTCAAATGGTACACGGACGACGGATTCTCCGGGGCAAATTTCCAAAGACCCGGCTTCCAGTCCATGCTTGCCGACATTGAAGCGGGGCTTGTGGGAACGGTTATCGTAAAGGATATGTCAAGGTTAGGGCGAAATTACTTACAAGTGGGAATGTACACGGAAATGATTTTCCCACAGAACGGCGTCCGCTTCATTGCTATCAATGACGGCGTTGACAGCGCACAGGGCGACAACGATTTTGCGCCCTTGCGTAACATTTTTAACGAATGGCTGGTGAGAGATACGAGCAAGAAAATCCGGGCGGTAAAACGCTCAAAAGGCATGAGTGGGAAGCCTGTCACAAGCAAGCCCGTGTACGGCTACCTCATGGACGAGGACGAAAATTTCATCATTGACGAAGAAGCCGCCCCCGTGGTGAAGCAGATTTACAGCCTTTGCCTTGCCGGGAACGGTCCGACCAAGATAGCCCGTATGCTCACGGAGCAGGAAATCCCCACGCCGGGAACGCTGGAATACCGCCGGACAGGGAGAACCCGCCGCTACCACCCCGGCTATGAGTGCAAATGGGCGGCGAATACCGTGGTACATATCCTTGAAAACCGGGAATACACGGGCTGCCTTGTGAACTTCAAGACCACCACACAATCCTACAAGTGCAGCAAGATTATCTACAACAGCGAGGACAAACAGGCAATCTTCGAGAACCACCACGAGCAGATAATCGACAAGGACACATGGGAGCGTGTGCAGGAGCTACGCAAGCAGCGCAAACGCCCTAACCGCTACGATGAAGTGGGCTTGTTTTCCGGCATACTGTTTTGTGCGGATTGCGGCAGCGTCATGTACCAGCAGAGATACCAGACGGACAAACGGCGGCAGGACTGCTACATATGCGGCAGCTACAAGAAACGCACGGCAGACTGTACGGCGCACTTTATCCGTACCGACCTCTTGACCGCCGGAGTGACCGAGAACCTACGGAAAGTCACCAGCTACGCCACCAAGCACGAAACCCGGTTTATGAAGCTGTTGACCGAGCAGACCGAGGACGGGAGCAAACGCCGGAACGCCGCAAGGAAGAAAGAGCTGGAAGCAGCAGAAAAACGGATTGCGGAACTCTCCGCTATCTTCAAGCGGCTGTATGAGGACAGTGTGGCGGGGCGCATATCGGACGAGCGTTTCACGGAGCTTTCGGCAGACTATGAAGCCGAGCAAAAGGAACTGAAAGAGAAAGCCGCCTCCTTGCAGAGCGAGCTTTCTAAGACGCTGGAAGCCACGGCAAACGCTGAAAAGTTTATGAAAGTGGTACGCAAGTACACCAGCTTTGAGGAACTTACCCCTACCCTGTTACGGGAGTTTGTGGAAAAAATCGTAATCCACGAATCGGAAGCCCTTGACGGGAAACGCCGGGGGAAGCTCCGCAGACAGGAAATCGAAATCTATTACTCTTTTGTCGGCAAGGTAGAATTGCCCGACTAAAGCCCGACCCGTCCGGCAGTCAGCCGGACAGGGAACGGCAAAATCTTTTACACTTCTTTTACTTCTTTATCTCACATGAGCAAAAAGCCAGGGCATGAAACAGGTCACGGCTAATTAGAGGTAATCAAAAGAGGAAAGGAAAAGCACAATCCAGACGGAACCGGCGATGCCGTCAAGAAATATTTGTGAGTTAGCAAGAATCCTGATATAATGGGTACAAACGCCCATCCGGGGCAGAAAGGCAGGGAGAAAAATGCACATCAGTTACAAACCGCTCTGGCACACACTGATAGAGCGCAACATGAGGAAAGAGGATTTAAGGCTTGCCGCTGGACTGACCACAAATATGATTGCCAATATGGGCAAAGAGGGAAAACACATCAGCATGGACACACTTGCCCGTATCTGTGAAACACTGGATTGTGGCATTATGGACGTGATTGAGCTGGCCAGTGACGAGCCTTCCACTACAGGAGGGAACGACAATGGAAAAACTGAAAGAAAGAATCACAGAGAACGGCATTGATTATATTCTGGTAGGCGACTACTATATACCGGACTTGAAGCTGCCGGAGGAGAACCGCCCCATCGGACGCTATGGGCGGCTGCACAGGGACTATCTCAAACAGGAGCATCCGGCACGGTTCAGCTCCCTTATCCTGACCGGGAAATTATGGACATACCTTGTCGACCTGAACGAGCAGGCGGAGGAACGGCTGGACTTAATCATTGAGCAGATGAAAGCTGCCGAGGGAGTGACGGAGGAACTGAAAGCCCAAAACCAGCTTGAATGGGTAGGCCGGATGAACAATATCCGCAACCGGGCGGGGGAAATCATAAACAGCGAACTGATTTACATTTGATTGGATATGGAAAGTCCAGCCGACTACCCGGCTGGACTTTCTAATCTTCCCTGCGCTCCAAGACTGCCCGAATCATGGCAACGGCGATTTCCTGCTGGCTGGGCGATGTGCTTTCCCACAGTTCCGCCAGTTCCCGTATTTTGCTGACCTCATTATCTTCCAGCGCATCCCGCAGCAGATAATCAGGGGAGATTTTCAGCGCATTGCAGATGTTGATAAATACGGGCAGGCTGGGAACCTTTGTCCCGCCCTCAATCTGCCGGAGGTAAGTTGCGTTAATATTGCAAAGTTCCGAGAGCCTGTCCGCCGTGAATCCCCGGTCTTTCCTCACCATGTTGATACGTCTGCCTAATCCTTTTCCTTCCATAATGCCCACCCATTTCATAAGCTATTAGCATTTATTTTGTTCACTTTTAGACTACATCACACATAGGGATTGCAATAGATTCTAAAAGGCTATATAATATTAGCTAATAGACTATAAATCATGAAAGGGGAACAACAGAATGGAACTGAACTATTTTAGGGACAGGCTTTTTGATTTACTGAACGACAGCGAGGGGATGGGGATTGCCGACCTGAACGCAGACGAGCGGAACAGCCTGCTCACTGTCAGGACAGGGGACGGGAATGTATTTGAAATCGTGTGCCGACAGGCAGCGGGGAAGGAGGACGGTTGGACGACCGCAAACTGACTGTTTATAACGGGCGAGGAGCTTTCAAAAAATCGCCGCCGCAGATTCTTTTACAGGGGAACTGGCTGGAACAGGCCGGATTCTCCGCAGGGGACAAAATCACCGTGAAATGCCAACAGGGGCGGCTTATCATCACAAAAGACGGAACAAAAATAGACCTAGGGGAATAGTGTCCATTACATTGAAATGGATTTTTTGCAAAGTCTATTCCCTCTGGAAAGTGATTGCGGTATAATGGAGCCATTGACAAGTCGAAATGGAGGTAAAAGACGTGGTATTGAAGAATAAATATCCTATATGTGAATTTGACACTGGTAAAAATCCGATTATTCAGGCAGCGAATTTTCTGGCTAAAAGCCTTCCTGAAAAATGTGTGGTTACTTTTTTCAGAAAGGAATTGGAACAGTTTGTTTCGGAAAACAATCTTCCTGTTATTGGCTATCTTAATTCAGAAGTGCTTGATATACCGATTTATGAATATAAATATGGTACAGATAAGCTTTGTATTACAATGGCATTTTGTGGTGCGCCGGGTGCAGCTGTAGCGATTGAAGAACTTCATGCTATGGGATGTGAGAAATTTATAATCTGCGGGGGCGCAGGGGCATTGACAAAGGATAGTAAAGTGGGAGAAATCATTATCCCTATTTCTGCGGTTAGAGATGAGGGGACATCCTATCATTATTTGGAGCCATCCCGTGAAGTGGAATGCCATAAAGAAACGGTTAAGACTGTTGTTTCGTGTTTGGAGCAAATGGGGATTCCATTTACAACCGGGAAAACATGGACAAGCGATGCTATATACAGAGAAACTCCTGATATGGTTGAATTAAGGCGAAACGAGGGATGTATAACTGTAGAAATGGAAGCGGCAGCCTTTTTTGCGGTGTCCCAGTATTACAATATTCCGCTTGCCCAGTTATTATATGCCGGTGATGATGTAAGCGGTGAGGAGTGGGATTCCCGAAATTGGAATATGCAAAAGAATATCCGATATGATTTAATTATCTCTGCAATCGAAATTGTAAAGAAATTGTAATGGGTTATGTGGTTATAAGTTTACCATAAATTTGTGAGGATGAATGTGATGTGTGAATTGATGTTGGTTAGACCATCTAAACAATATGCAGAACAGGTTATGTCATATAAAGAAGAAATGTTACAATGTGGAGATAGCTTTGATGGTTGTGCAGGTCTTGAAGATGTCCAATCATTTGATGAATGGATTGATTTTGAAAGAAGATTAAGAGAAAAATATAAAAGTGGATATGTTCCATCAGAAGTGTTTTTAGCGGTAAGGCGAAAAGATGATTTCGTTGTTGGTATAATTGATTTTCGACACCCATTATCGGATTTTCTCAAAAATTTTGGAGGTAATATTGGATATAGTGTTCGTCCGTCAGAAAGAAGAAAAGGTTATGCGTCTGAAATGCTGGGATTGGTTTTACTCTTTTGTCGTGAGTTTGGAGAAAGCAAGGTTTTATTGACCTGCGATAAGGAAAATGTAGCATCGCAAAGGACGATTATTAAAAACGGTGGGGTGATAGAAAACGAAATTGCTGATACAGTAGGATTAAGTAAAAGTGGCATTATTCAAAGATTTTGGATTTCAATATAGCGTCTTTCTCAACCATTTCCTGTTTCTCAAGCCACGCTCTCAACTAAATACCGCCAGCACAAAACCGCTGCTGCATGGAAACATACACCATGCAACAGCGGTTTTCTTATTTCCGTTTCTTTCTCTGGCCGACATAGCTTTTGAAGAATTTGGACTTTTCAAGGATATGTACAAGCTGCCGGAACTCCGCATCAGACAGCTTGTTATAATTGATACCCAGCCGCTTGCAGTAAAGCGCAGCCTGTTTTTCAAGAGGGCTTCCTTTGAAATTTGCGACATCCTCTAAATCATGCTTCAATTCTTCGGCAATGGTAGTTGGCGGTGCGCTCTCACTGTCAGACTTGTGTGCAGCACGAATATCACGGATAATCACGCTTATATCGTCCTGTATCATGTGGCTGAAATATTCGTCATCCTCAATGTGTGCAGCCTGTAAAATCCGGAGGTGCGGGTCATCTTCCCCAGGGCGGTAGCGTTCCATAATTTCGTGCCGGACGGTATCGACAAGGGAATTGAGGTTTTGAATCTGCATGGAAGCAATCCCATCCACATAAACCTCAATATCAGCCAGAAACTTTATAAAATCCTTGTGAGTGGCAAGTTCGCACAGCAGGCGGTTGTTAATCCGGCCACTTTTCAGAAGCGCAACCATTTCATCATTCAAATGCAGTTCTGTTAAAGGCGTGTTGGCCTGTTCCCTGTTTTCTGTCCGGCATAACAGGTAATCAACGGACACCCCATAAAAATCTGCCAGCGTGATAAGGTTGCCATGATTGATTTCTTTATTATCTTTGGATTCATAGCTGGCAAGGGCGGATTTTGAAATCTGCGTCAGTCGTGCCAGTTCTTCCAGATTCAGCCCTTTGTCCTTGCGTAGTTCCCAAAGGCGTTCCTGTATGGTAGACGCTCCTTTCATGGGCGCACGCTCCTTTCCGGCGGCTGCTTCCCTGCCGCCTGACTGGATTATACCATACTTTCCACAATCGTGGAAATTTCCGATATTTGCCCTTAATTCCTTTTTTGTGGACATACGGCACAAGGCTCAAAAATGTTCTATGATACAGGTAAGTTCATCGATGGATTATTCCAATCGAATGACCGGCCTGTATGGGATATGCTCCCCGGCGATGTAGCGCAACGACTTCCGGCAGGGAAACGGAGGACCCCCTGACCGCAACGAGCGTACCAAGCGGAGGGAAACGCCGCCAAAAACGGGGGCAGGAACGACAGCAGAGAGAACCGGCAAAAATGAACACCGAAACGATACCGAAACACAACAATTTCACAGGGCATAGTCTGCCCTGCCCGTAATACCAAGGGGAATTTTGGGGCGGCTCTGCGGCTGTATTTCCCCTGAAAATCGCCCCGAAACGATACACAAAAACCACTACCCACCCATTCCGGCTGTTACTGCTGAATCGGGCGGTTTTTCTATGAAGGAGGCACTATGCCGAGAATGTCAAAAAAGCGGAAGAAAGAACTTGCTTTCTTCCTAAACGACCGGGGGCGCAGAAGCTACAATGGACTCTGCCGGAAATGCCAGCATGAATGTAAGCAGAGTTTCCGGGCTGTCATTATCGACTGCCCCCGTTACCAATCCAAACGAGCCAAAAGGAGGACACCACCTAATGAATTGTGAATTTATGATAGCCAGCACGCCCCTGCCGCCCTGTATGCCGTTCCCAAAGGCAATGCTCCGGCTTCCAGTCAGTAATACGGCAAAAGTCATGTATGCCCGCCTGCTGGATGAAATCCTGACAAGGGGAACCGAGGACAGCAACGGGATTCTGTTTATCCGCTTCCCTGTCAGGGAGATAGCGGCGGCGCTCTCCCGAAGCTCCCAGACCTGCAAGCGTTCCCTGGACGAGCTGGAACAGGCCGGGATGATTATGCGTGTCCGTCAGGGAATCGGGGAGGTCAGCCACATCTATATCCTGCTCCCCAAGGAGGACGCTGCCCATGAATGAGAAGCTGGAAAAACTGAATCAGGAGATTGAAAAGACCGAAGCAAGGCTGCGGAGGGTGCAGCATAAAGAGAAAATGCTGGAACACCAGATAAAGACCCTGAACCGGAAGGAACGGACGCACCGGCTCTGCACCAGAGGGGCAATGCTGGAAAGCCATCTCCCCCACCCGGAATCCGTGACGGATGGGCAGGTCAGCACCATCTTAAAAGTCCTGTTCTGCCGGAGCGACACCAAACGTCTTGTGGAACAGGTTCTTGCAGAAAACTGGAAGGAGGACGCAGAATGAAATTTTCAAAAAGCGAGCTGGATATTATCTACCAATATGCCGCACCAACCAAGGAGGAAACCCTTGCGGGCATGAATGAAATCGTGCCGGTGATAAAAGACTTATTGATAAAGGCAATCGTGGAGAACGCCATCCGGAAACTGGAAAAGATACCGGAGCCGGAGTGCAGCCAATTTGTTGCCGCAACAAAAGCACGGTTCCTTGCAGAGCGTGACAATTCCATCCGCCAGCGGCTTGCGGCGGCAAAGGCACAGGAGCCAATCATGCAGGGCATGACCTGTCAGGAAAGGAACGCTTTCACCCGGAAACCCGCCACATGATTACACTGGAAGTACAGAAAGATTGCTTTGTCGGCTTTAAGGGGGAGCGGTTCCGTTTCTATCTCTCCGATGAGGGCTATCGGAACGCAAAGCACAGTGAACAGGAGGGGGAAATCAGGAGAAAGAGCCATGCCGCCGTTGTTGCCGGGAAACTCTATCCTGACAAAAAGCCCAGACAGCAGAAACGGTGAAAAAGGCAGAAAAACGGAAAGCCGAAAAACTCCCCTCTGAAAGAGGGCGCATTATCCGAGATAATCAATTATCCGAGGAAACTCTCAAAACCGCCAGCATAAAAGGCTTTCAGAGAAGTTGCCTCGGATAATGTAAGAACTATTTCAGGAAGTCAGGGAGCTGATGCTCTTTCTTTTGTGTAACAGGATTTTCTTTTTGATGGGAAAACCACTTTTCGTTCCAATCCCGGATATCATTCAGTACAAAAGAAGCACAGGTTTTAAATATGCAGATGAACCGAAATGTTTATCCCGGTTTTGCCGTTTCAGTGAAGAACAGGGTGTCACAGAAATAAAAATATCCCGCTCCCTTGCAGAAAAATGGACAGCGCCCCGGGCAGGTGAATCCGAAAAAAGCCGGTCACACCGCATTACCTGCATAAGACAGTTTGCCATATACCTTAATAACCTTGGTTATGACGCTTATATCGTGCCAGAAGTGAAGGGTTTGAATCACAGTTCATTTGTACCATATATATTTACGCATGAGCAGATCTTCCATTGGATAGCATCAAGGGCCTGTTAGAACAACCCGACAGGACAACGATCCAGGGGAAAAGGGATGCTGTTCTGCTGTCACTTTTATATGATACCGGAGCAAGGGTTCAGGAACTTGTGGATCTAAAAGTTTGTGATGTTGCTTTAAATGATACGGTCACCATCGTACTGACAGGCAAAGGCGGTAAAAGCCGCATTGTTCCAGTCATGAGACCAACCGGGGAATTGTTGAAGCAGTATATGGAAGGTTCTGGTCTGGCTTCGCCTGTATATGGTCGCAATCCGTTATTTACCAACCGCAGCAATAAACCCCTGACGAGAGCCGGAGTGACATATATTTTGAAAAAATATGCTGCACAGGCTCAGGCAATGGGAATAAAGGATATCTCCGATGAAATCACACCGCATTGGCTGAGGCATTATGGGGAGTGAAGTAAAATGGGGAGTCCTTTAAAAAAATCCCATATTTTCGTATGTTTCTGATAAAATCACTCCCCATTTTACACTGGTGGTTATAAACCACTAATCCTGTCGGGAAACTTATCCTGTTTTATGAATCCCTCTGGCACAAGGAATTTAAAAAATTCATAAGATCCGGATCTTCCTGCCAGGAAGGTTCATTTGAAGCAGGAAGCACATCATTATAAGCTGCTTCAATTGCTTTCCTCTTCATTTCGGTATCCGCCCTTGCATAAATCTCTGTGGTGGAGCAGTCTACATGCCCCAGAAAATCCCGGATATAGATAAGGTTGACCCCTGCCTGCAGCATATGCATACTTTTGCTGTGGCGAAAAACATGGGGAGTGATTGGGAAATCTACACGAAAGGCCGGATCCTTTTTTGCCTTATCTACATATTTGTTAATGATATAAGAAATCCCCCACCGGGAGAGTTTCTGCTTTTTCTGGTTTATAAACAGCGGCCTGCTTCCTTGGCTTATGTATGTATTTCCCATATGTCTGTCAAGATAATGCTGGAGGAGGTTTTGGGTCTTATCCATGATAGGTACCTGTCTGGTCTTATTTCCTTTTCCATGCAAAGTAATAACAGACGGCTTTTCAATCCTTACATCCTTTATCTCCAGATCCGCCAGTTCCTGCACCCTGGCGGCTGTGTCATACAGGACAGACAACAGGACAAGATCACGGAATCCCTCCCTTGTTGAACTGTCCGGCTGGCTTAGAAGTATACGCATTTCATCGCTGGTTAGATAGGGAACCATTGCCTTTGCCGTTTTCTTATAAGGGATATCCAGAATTCTGCTGATTTCTTCCATACATTCCGGTTTTTGCTTCTGTACATACCGGAAAAAGGAGTGCAAGGCAACCAGCCTCTGGTTTCTTGTACTTATGGCGCATCCCCTTTGGGTTTCAAGCCAATCCAGGTATTCCAGAATAAGCTGGCAGGTAATGGTGTGGATCGTAATCTTTTCCGTTTTCAGGTTCTTCTCGGACTCACAGAAGAAGAAAAAGAGTTTAAATGTAACCGCATAGGATTCAATGGTATTTCTGCTGACATTTTTCTGTCCAGGAAGATACTTCCCCAGGAATGAGGTCAGGTAATAGGGAAAATCAGGTTTCTTCATATGTAAAATCCCCTTCTGGTATTACGTCATGAAATACTGTTTCCGTCATCCTGACGATCTCCGGATAAAGCTCTGCGGTAAGACGGAGATAGTACTGTGTCGCCCTGAAATCCGAATGCCCCATATAAGCCGCAAGGTAAGGAAGCAGGTTGGTGAGGTCTTCCCCAGCCAAAGACCATTTTTTCAGGCAGGCAACGGCCAGGCCATGCCGGAAGTCATGGATTCTCGGACCGTTTCCGGTGTGCGGGATATCCGCCATAAGGAGGTAGTCCCTGAAATGGTTGTATGTGGTACTGCAGTCCATTCTGCCGTTTTTCCCTGGAAAGAGGTATGCATCTGGTTCGCTAAAGCGGTGGAATCCCTGCATATAAACAGACAGTCTTTCCATTAACGAAGGGGCTAGTGGGACAATCCTGTCTTTGTTATTTTTGGCGCCTCTAATCAAGGCATACGCCTCATCCGTCCGGATATCGCAGATACGAAGGTTCAAAGATTCGGAAAGCCGTACCCCGGTTCCATAAAGGAACCGGAACAGAAGCGGATCTACAGTATTGCGTTTCGAGTTTTGCGCAACAGGGTAATGATCCACGGCAAGAAAAAAACGTTTGATTTCATCGGCCGTATAGATATGTGGTATATATCTGCTGCGTGGGAGTACGGTTTTTATTTCTGGTATGTAAGTAGGTATTCCTTGTTTTTGGAGATAGAAAGCGAACCGGTTCATCACTACTTCTTTATTATAATGGGAAGAAGGCCGTTCATGCTCCGTGTAGATAAAGTCATCCATCATGGTTTTTGTAAGTTCCTGCCCCTGGTATCCATTATAATAGTGGAAATGGTCAAAATGCTGAAGATAACGTTCCTGACATTGAAACCGGAATCCAGTCATGTGTTTTGTATGGATATAGGATTGTATCAATCCGGAAAGGGTGCTTTTCCACTGATAATCTCTCATGGATGGAACACCTCCTCCGGATCAAGCGCACATCTGCGCAGGCCTTCCAGATCTATTTTCAGATAGATTGCGGTTGTATTGATGTTCTGGTGCCCAAGCGTTTCTGAGATGACCGGGAGCGGAGCGCCGGAATCCAACATGTTCTTGGCAAGGGTGCTTCTGAGGGAATGCATTCCATGGTGTCCTGGGAGTGCCATGTCCAGTCCTGCCTTGACCATGTACCGATGGAGTTCCTTGTGCAGGGATTCCTGTTCACCAAACGCACTGAATGGAGGCCTGTGTCTGACAAACAGCCGGTCGCATCCGGTAGATGGCCTGCCGTTTTTCAGGTAATCGATGACTGCCCAGCCGATGTCCTCCAGCAATGGGAGTTCCAGGGGCTGCCCGGTTTTCTTCATTATGATATGAATCGTCTTGCGTACCCAGTTGATATCCTTAAGCCGGAGACTGCGTATGTCACTGACCCGCAGTCCCAGCCGGGTGACCATCAGCAGGATCGCATAATCCCGTTTCCCTTTTGGGTCTTCTCGGTCAACAGCCGCCAGGAGTTTTTTGACCTCATCTTTTTTCCAGGAATAGGGGACCGTCCCATTCCTTGGTATCCTGATTTTGGGAAGCAGATCGGAAAGGTCGTGGCTGGTAAAGCCCTGGAAGAACAAAAAATGCCCGAAGTTGCGCAGGACATACAGCACAGTGCCTACATATTTAACAGAAACTTTATCATACGTGTGCAGGAACGTTTCCAGACATGACGCCGTTATCTGCCCGAGTTCCTTGATATCCTGGGATTCCAGATATAGCAGAAGGTTCCGTACATGGCGGATGTTCAGATCCTTTGTTGCTTCAGCATATCCCCTGGCATTACAGTATTCCTCAAAGGACTGGTAAATCTCAAGATAATCGGATGGGCATTGGAAAAGCTGTACCTGCTTTCTTGGCTCATAGTGGAATGTTCCTGTTTCGAGATACATCAAAAGCAGATGGAGGGGCTTCATACGACGGTTCAGGTTGGGGTCAAGGGTTGTTCCCCGAAAGCTGTTGATTTTTTTACCTGTTTTGAACTGTATATACTCAAGGCAGATTCTCTCATTTACCTCACAGATAGAGTTCTCCTCTAAATACTGTTCAAAAACATGAAATGAATTAATATAGTTCTTCAGCGTGCCGGGAGCTTGTCCCTGTTTTTCAAGGGACGAGATGATAAACTGGATTGCTTCATGGATGTCATTATTCATAAGTTACATCCTCCTTTCGGAGCCAGTATATCATCAAAGTAAAATGGGGAGTTATTTTATCAGAAACATACGAAAATATGGGATTTTTTTAAAGGACTCCCCATTTTACTTCACTCCCCATAATGGCGGAGTGTGTGGGAGCCTTTCTTTTTCCCTTCAAGATGGATTCCCGATCTCTGGAGACGTACCCTTACAAGGGCGCCGACCGCACCCGGATTGAAATCCGTATAAGGAGGAACCTGCCTCACAAAAACGTGATCCGAATCGGTTTTAGGCCTTGCGTTCTTCAGATAGTTAATGATCGCTTCGCCAACATCTTTTAAAAGAGGAAGTTCTAACGGATTTCCTGTTTTTACCTGGTTTAAATGGATTACTTCTCTTTCCCAGTCGATATTGGAAAACCTTAAATTTGCGACATCGCTGCTGCGCAGTCCAAGTCTTGTAATCAGAAGAATGATTGCATAATCACGGATTCCGCAGGGATTCCCAAGGTCAATCGAATCAAGAAGTTTCGTCACCTCATTCGCTGAATACCTCTGGCAGACGGTGGAGAACAAGCAGAAATTCATCTCCCAGATTATGACCTCAAAATCACCGGTCCGCAGCTGTGACGATGTGGACGAAACCGCCCTGTCCTTTGCGGAGATCAAGGCCCTGTGCGCCGGGGACCCCCGCATCAAGGAGCGTATGGATTTGGATGTGGAGGTATCCCGCTTAAAGCTGATGAAGGCCGACCACCAGAGCAAGCAGTACCGGCTGGAAGATCAGCTGTTAAAGCACTTCCCGGAGGAAATCGAGAAACACAAAGGCTTTATCCAGGGCTTGGAAACAGATATGGAAACCCTGGCGGCGCACCCCCCACCCGGCAGACGGATTTACCGGCATGGAAGTCCGGGGCGATACGCTCACCGACAAAGAGAACGCCGGAGCCGCCCTTCTGGACGCCTGCAAGGAGGGTAAAGGCTCCGAGCCGGTGCAGGTCGGCAGCTACCGGGGATTTGCTATGTTTGTAACCTTTGACGCTTTCCAGAAGGAATATATGCTCCAACTGAAAGGCAGGATGACCCACCGTACCGCCCTGGGCGCGGACCCGCTATGCAACCTGACCCGGATTGACAACGCGCTTTCCCAGATGCCCCAGCGGTTGGAAAGCGTCAAAGTCCAGCTGGATAACCTTTACCAGCAGCAGGCCGCCGCGAAGGAGGAAGTGGGCAAAGCCTTCTCCTATGAGGAGGAATTGCGGGTCAAGAACGCCCGTCTGGTGGAGCTGGATATGGAGCTGAACATGGACAGCAAGGGGCAGTCCCGTCCAGAAGCGGCGATTGCCAAGCGCGCAAGGCCCTCGGTGCTGGAAGGGCTGAAACGCCCCATCCCGCCCCGCAGCATGGAAAAGAAACCCAGACAACAGGAACAGGAGGCAAGATAATATGAACAGCAACGAAAAGAATACGGCCCTTTATGAGAAAATGGCCGCTGAACAGGATACCTTCCGGGATTGGCTGAAAAGCCAGTCCCCGGAGGAGGTCTTAAACCACGCCTATGAGTACACCGTCCGGGAGGACATTGTGATGGCGATGGAGGAACTGGAACTTTCCGATAAGCAGGCCCAGGCGCTGCTGGATTCCCCCTCCCCGCTGGCTGATGTGTACCGGCATTTTGAAAAGCTGGAAACCGGCTATATGGATGTGATCCGGGAAAGCATTGAGGAACGGGCCAATGAGATGCACAAGGCAAAAGAGGAACAGAGAGCCGCCCCGATCTATCCCCACTCCGCCGCCTATGCGTCCGAGCATGGGGAGATGGCACAGTACCGCGCCTCCCTGCAAGCCAGTCTTGCCTGCAAAGAAGCCATTGAGCAGGCCATCAGCGCCCACTATGGGGATAACCGTCTGAATACCGAGGCCGCTGTCAAAGAAGTGCTGGAACAGTTCGGGCCGGAGCGTATGCAGTACATCCTTGCCAATACGGTGCTGAAAAAGGAGCATGACGGGCGTATCTCCCGCGATAACATAGCCTGGGCGAAAACAATCCCCATGCCGGAGGATGGCGGCGATCCCCGCCACAGTTATGTCCTGGTGGTGGATAAGGTCAACCCCGGCCTGACCGACCTGTTTTTGAAGCAGGCGCGGAAAGTCCTTCAAGCCCCGGAGAAAGGCTCCGTCCTGGAAAAACTCAAACAGGAGCCGCCGGAACGCAAACCTGCCGCCCCTAAGAAACGGGAACCGGAACGATGAGCGCGGCAAAGCGGAAACGGGAGGTACAGGTGAATTTCCGGGTTTCCCCGGAGGAGCTGGCTCTGATTGGGCAGAAAATGTCCCAGCTTGGAACCGTCAACCGGGAAGCCTACCTGCGGAAAATGGCGCTGGACGGGTATGTGGTAAAGCTGGATTTGCCGGAACTGAAGGAGCTGGTGTCCCTGATGCGCTATTCCAGCAACAACTTAAACCAGCTGACCCGTAAAGTGCATGAAACCGGGCGGGTTTATGACGCTGATTTGGAAGATATATCCCAGCGGCAGGAACAGCTTTGGGAGGGTGTGCAGAAGATACTGTCCCAGCTTTCCAAGCTCTCCTGACCGGATAGTTTGCTCCATCTGCGGAGGGAGGAACGGCGTTCTTCGCCGCGCCTTCCTCCGCTTTTTCTTTTTGTCGCTATTTACTTTCGTGCTACAATCATGTATAATAGTAGCACGAAAGGAAGTGAGGGCATGACACAGTTTGAACAGCTGGACACGATTTTAGAGGGACAACACGGTATACTCCAAACATCAGAGGTGGTGAAACGGGGAATTCCAAAATCCGTTTTTTACAACTATGTGAAGGAAAAAGAATTGGAACAGGCGGCACATGGGGTTTATGTATCGCCGGATGCCTGGGTCGATGGGATGTACCTGCTCCATTTACGATGCAGCCAGGGGATTTTTTCTCATGAAACGGCGCTGTTTTTCCATGATCTGACCGACCGGGAGCCTTCCCCCTATTCCATTACCGTCAGACGGGGATACAGCACGACCAGATTGAAAGCGGACGGGATTTTGGTCTACACTATAAAACCGGAGCTGCATGACGTCGGAAAGAGTACGGCTCGAACCCCTTTCGGGCATACGGTTCCGGCTTATGATATGGAGCGGACCATCTGCGACCTGCTTCGCTGCCGGAGCAGCATTGAGATGCAGACATTTCAAGGGGCGCTCAAAATGTACGCCCGCAGGAAAGAGAAAAACCTGCGGAGGCTGATGCAGTATGCAGGGCTGTTCCGGGTTGAAAAAATTTTGCGGCAGTATTTGGAGGTGCTATTATGATAAAGACAGCAAGACAGCTGAAAGATTTAATCTGCGTTGCCGCTCGTAAATGCGGAACAGAGGGGCGTTTACCAGAATATCTGACACAATAAAGAGGTAAGTTAATGGGGTAAGTTAGTGGGGTAAGTTAATGGGGGATGTTCCCCATCAGTTATGAAGGCGTTCTATCTGGCTTATGAAAATTGCCAGACGCCGTCTGTTAAATTGGCGTGGTCACATTATTTCGAGCTTTTGACAATCTCCGATGAGAGAAAGAGCAGCTTTTGTGAAAAAGACAGCAAGATATTTGGGGCATTTGTTTTTTTGTGATTTCGTGGTATAATCGTCCATAGGCAAGGAGGGAGCAAAATTGAATCACGATTTGCAGATCAACCAAAATGCGGAACAGACCTATCATTCTATCCGCAATTCGATTGTTTCCGCGCAGCACCGTTTAAGTGCGGCGGTAAATTCCACAATGGTAATCACCTATTGGGAAATAGGCGAACAAATTTATAAAGCGTGTGGAGAAAATGACCGGGCCGAGTATGGAAAGAAGCTGCTACAATATTTGTCTGAAGCTGACTGCTGAATTTGGAAAGGGTTTTAGTGTTCAGGGATTACGCAATATGCGGCAATTTTATTGTACCTTTCCAATTCGCTCCACACTGTGGAGCGAATTGAGCTGGTCGCATTATCGGCTTTTAATGCGAGTCCAGGATGAACAGGCAAGGACTTTTTATGCAGAAGAATGTGCAAAATCTGCGTGGAGTGTCCGGCAGCTGGAACGGCAGATTAACACCATGTACTACCAGCGCATTTTAGCGAGTCAGGATAAATGGCTTGTGGCAAAAGAAATCCAGGCTACCGAGCCAAAACCGGAATATGAAAAAATAATCAAGGACCCTTATGTAATGGAATTTTTGCAGATTCAGCCGGACACTCATGTGTATGAGGGCGAACTGGAGCAAGCCCTGATTGACCATCTTCAGCACTTCCTTTTAGAGCTTGGACGCGGTTTTTCATTTGTGGCGCGCCAAAAACGGTTTACACTGGATGGGCAGGACTTTTTCATCGACCTGGTTTTTTATAATTATATTCTGAAATGCTTTGTCCTCATAGATTTGAAAATGGGCAAGCTGACCCATCAGGATTTGGGCCAGATGCAGATGTATGTGAATTATTATACTCGTGAGATGATGAATGACGGTGATACGCCGCCGATTGGCATTGTCCTTTGCGCGGACAAAGGAGATTCCATTGTAAAATATACGCTGCCGGAAGATAACCGCCAGATATTCGCGTCGAAGTATTTTACTTATTTGCCATCCGAAGAAGAACTGAAACGGGAGCTGAACCTGGACAGCTTTTATAAGATGGAAGAATAAATATGGGAGCCAGTAATAAAGTCTGCCCCGGCTGCGGCAGGAAAATGAAACAGCAGTTTATCGGCTTACAGCATTGTAAATGCGGGATAAGCTGGAAAAAGGACATCGGATTTTTTGAGCGCACCAGCGATATGGTCTTTGCGTTAGAACGCCGGACCATTGGAAAAAAGGTCAGACAGATTCCGGTCATCCGATATAAAAATGGTGAATAAAAGAAACAAGCGGTCTGCGTATGCAGGCCGTTTTGTTATGAAGGGAGGATTCCATCATGGCAACCACACGCATCATGCCGCTGCACACCGGTAAGGGCCGCACCGAAAGCCAAGCGGTCAGTGACATTATCGACTATGTATCCAACCCACAAAAGACAGACAACGGCAGGCTCGTCACCGGCTTTGCGTGTGACAGCCGGGTAGCCGACGCCGAGTTTCTGCTGGCGAAACGGGAGTACATTTCCACCACTGGCCGGGTACGGGGCGCGGACGATGTAGTTGCCTACCATGTCCGGCAGTCCTTTGTCCCCGGCGAGATTACCCCGGAAGAAGCCAACCGGCTGGGCGTGGAGTTTGCAAAGCGGTTCACCAGGGGAAATCACGCTTTTGTGGTCTGCACCCATATCGACAAATCCCATATCCATAATCACATCATCTGGAACGCGGTCAATCTGAACTGCGACCGGAAATTCCGAAACTTCTGGGGCAGCACCCGCGCGGTCCGGCGGCTGAATGATACCATCTGCGTTGAGAACGGCTATTCCATTGTAGAGGACCCAAAACCGCATGGGAAAAGCTATAACAAGTGGCTGGGGAATCAGGCGAAGCCCTCCCACCGGGAACAGCTCCGCGTGATGATTGACCAGGCATTAGAACAGAAACCGGCAGACTTTGACGGGCTGTTAAAGCTGCTTGCGGAAATGGGTTGTGAGGTGTCACGCCGGGGACAGGCAATCCGGCTCAAAGCCCCCGGCTGGAAGAATGTTGCCCGCATGGATGAAAAGCTGGGACAAGGGTACAGCGAAGATGAAATCCGGGCGGTACTGGCTGGGGAAAAGCAGCATACGCCCCGCAGAAAAGACACGGTTTCAACTCCCACTCCGAATGTCAATCTGCTGGTGGATATTCAGGAGAAATTGCAGGCCGGAAAAGGCGCTGGCTACGCGCGCTGGGCAAAGGTATTTAACCTCAAACAGATGGCGCAGACAATGAACTATCTCACTGAGCATGGCCTGCTGGAATACGCAGTCTTGGAAGAAAAAGCGGCGGCTGCTACTACCCGCCACAATGAGCTGTCGGCGCAGATCAAGGCGGCGGAAACCCGCATGGCGGAGATAGCCGTACTGCGGACCCACATCATCAATTATGTGAAAACCCGCGAGGTCTATGCGGCCTACCGCAAGGCGGGATATTCCAAGAAATTTTTAGCGGAACATGAAGCGGATATTCTGCTCCACAAGGCGGCAAAGCAGGCATTTGACGATTTGGGTATCAAGAAGCTGCCTACCGTCAAGAGCTTGCAGGCCGAGTATGCCCAGCTGTTGGAAGGAAAGAAAAAAGACTATGCCGAGTACCGGCGCTCCCGCGAGGAAATGCGGGAACTGCTGGCCGCAAAAGCCAACGTAGACCGGCTAATGGGATACGGGGAGGAACGCCAGAATGACCGGGAAAAGGAACAGGGGCAGGACCGCTGACGCGCCTGTTTTTTCGCATTTTCTCACCGCCGCAGGCAGGTGAAAAGCGTTCCGCAGGAACGCGCAGCCACAGAATGAAATTCTGTGTTCAAAAGGGGCTTGGGGAATCCCCAACAAGCAGCGCCAGGAGCCGAATGGCTATCCTGGGGCATTGCTTGCCACGTTTATCGGAAATTTCCGATAAACTGTGCAAGCAATGGAAAGCGATATTCTTTTAGCCCCAACACTTCGTGCCCGTTGGTCTAAAAGCCTATCGCTTTCCTCGCTTGTTGGGGAGTTCCCCAAACCCCCGGCAGAGTGCTGGCGCACGTCTGTCCGAACACCACAAGATTGTGGTGGCTACGCTACGCTTGAAAAGCAAAAGAGAGCGTATTGCGCTAAAAAAGCGAGTGGAAAATGTGCATAACTGACCGCTTCGCCATGGAAAATACTGTTCACAGCCTATGGAAAAGCAAGGACAGCTTTCCCACATTCTGCAAACAGCATTTCCCACAGCTTCGCAGCATGGCCAGTTATACACATTTCCCACCCGCCGGCGGCTACGGAATCCAGCCCATTCCTTCCTATATCTGAAAAACAAAAGGGGGAGAAGATTCCTTTTTTATTTACTCACAGCAGCCTGATTTCGTGAGAAAAGCCGGGAACCATGAACCTTTGTCCACGGTTTCCGGCCCTCACTTTTTCAGCGGTCTTGTTCTTGGTTTTTCTCTTTCTCCTGATGTTCCTCTTTCTGAATGTTGAGCAGGCTGTCCACGTTGGACTTGACCGCTTGCAGTTCCTGGTTCTCCTGGCGCAGCCGCTTGTAATCCTGGTAGGCCGCTTTCTTTTTATCCAGCAGGGCGGAATACTCCGCTTGAAGCGTTTTGACTGTAGGCAGCTTCTTCACACCCTGGGCGTCAAAGGCACGTTTCGCCGCTTCATGGAGGAGCAAGTCCGCTTCATGGGCAGCCCGGAAAGCCGACTTATCAGCGGCTTTTTTCTTCCGGTAGGCAACGTAAGTGTCCCGTGTTTTGGCGTAATTGATGATGTGGGTCTTTAAGGCGGCGATCTGCTCCATACGGTGTTCTGCCTGCTTTATGGAAGTGGAGATAGCTTCAAAGTCTGCCGCAGCCTTTTCTGCTTTCTCTGCCAGCAGGTCATAGTCGGTTATGCCATGCTCTGTAAGATAGTTTAAGGTCTTGGCGGCCTCTTTCAGATTGTGAATCTTCATCCATCGCTCCATGCCGGGGCCACGTCCCTGCAGGCGGGCCTGAATGTCCATAAGGAGATTGATACGGGGATCTTTCTCCAGACGGATTTTTTTCTTGTGTCGGGGCTGTTTTGCTTTGCCTACACGGTCACGGAGAGCCTCCAGGCTGTAATCGGCTCCCAGTGTTTTAGATCGGGTGAAACGCTCCTGGCCCTGGGCACGAAATTTTAAGAGTTTGCTGCCCTGGACAACTTCATAGCCCTCCCGCCGCATAGCTTCTAAAAATTCATCAAAGGTACTGACTGTTGGCAATACCCGGTCAATGGTCTGCCGCAGCAGTGACTTCCAACTCTGGCCGTTCTTTTCCGCTACCCACTCGCCATAGTGTTTTCCTTTTTCCTCTGGATTCTCAATAATTGAAAGGCCAAATTCCTGACATATCCGGTCATTGGCTTTCCGCAGGGGAATAAAGCTGTTTTTGATATTATTAAACTTGTGGGAACAGTCCAGGGCGGTGCTGTTAAATTCGATGTGATTATGGATATGTTTCTTGTCAATGTGGGTGGCTACAATAAATTGGTGTTCGCCGCCGGTAAATTCTAAAGCTAACTTGTGGCCCAGCTTGTTGGCGTCCTCCGGCGTTATGGTTCCAGGCTCAAAGGACTGGATAATCAGGTAGGAGATCACGTCTATATCCGGGGCACGCCTGCGCCCGGTGGTGGCGGTGTAGATCTGTTTGGAAACGGTAAATTCCTGCCAGGCCGTTTCCGGGGAACACTGGTAGCCAGTGACCAGCAGGCCGCCGTCTGTTTTCTCCGGGTTTTTGCCGTAATCAATACGCTCTGCCAGCACAGCGGCAATACTGCGTCCCTCGCTGGCATGGCGGGGTTTTAGTTTTGAGATTGCCATGGGTGGCGGCTCCTTTCAAAAATGAACAAGCTATAATTCAATATGCTGTGAATTATAGCTTGTCCTATTTAATATTTAAATGACTTTCTGACTTTTTGGAAATCGAGAAATACCTCAGTTATTTAATTTTTGCCGAATATTTTGTGCTGATAAACCGTCCAACACCCTCTAATCCAGGATACACAAATTTTTGGTTAATGCCGCACAAATTGAGTTGGTTAAGTATTTTTTCTTTAAAATCTGCGGGTATTTTTATGTAGCATAGAATACCGTCTTCTTTGTTTGTTACATTATCATCTGTAGTCATGTAGTGCTTAGCTTCTACAAAACTTGTTAATTCTCCACGTTTAGCACCCCAAATCATAAATATACTTGATTGTAAATTCATTCTTTCTTCTTTATAATTTGGTTTGTATATCCAAGGATATGGAATACGGTTTTGACGACAACCCGGTATATTAAATGCATTTACAATTTCATCTGAAATAATTTTTGAAACTATATGTTCTGAATCAATAGATAAAGACAAATAATTCTTTTGAAAAAATGTTTTATTATATGTGGGTTCATTTATAATCCAAATCGACCCATCCACATCTTTTGTATCTGTACACGCAAAATATAATGCAACCAATGGATTTTGTGTAAAATCCATTAGTCGTGTTGGCACTCCAAAATGCTGGGCAATTTCTAACCAAGAAGGTATATCAGTTATAGGAATATCTTTTACATATCTACAAGCCTCAGATATAAAATCACTCAAAATATTATATTCTAATTGAGAATATTTAGTGGTAGTTCCAGAACTAGTAGTTTCTTCTCGTAAAACTCCAGGCAAAAATGTATATTTTTCATGGTTACTATGTCCTCTGTATATAAAGTGTGGAGCATACTCCATATTACCAAATACAGTATTTGGTGCTATCGAACATGAATAAGTATAATTAGATTCTAATTTTTCAATTGTATTAATAAGTTCTTGTACAGAATGTATTTCCATAATCATTACTCCCTATTTTAATTAATTATATTTGCATAGATAAATTAGTCAATAACTGAATGAAAGATTTTACATAGTCTTTTGATAACATTTTGCTTGGAACGTGATCCATATAATCAATATGGTTTATACCCTTTTCTTTATCATATTTTCCCAATTCAGGTATTTTAAGTGTTGTAGTAAATATAATTTGATTTGAAATTTTCTTATATAAATCTAAAACAATTCTTTCTTTTGTAGTTGATAAATCTTCTGCTCTAAATGAATCTATTACAATTGGATAGTTATGATTCAGAATTTCTTGTAAAGCAAGCATTTTGGAGAGATAAAATACGGTTCCTTCACTTCCAGAACAAACCTCATCACGTTTTGTAAATATATCATCAAAATAAAGATTTCCGGTAGGATCAATTATATGAAAAATAGTATTTAATTTTTCTACTAATGCAGTTATAAGAATATTTTGCTTTCCTTTTTTGGACTGTGATGTATTTGAACTAGCTAATAATTGCGACTTAAGTTCATTTAGTTTTTCGTCAATTTCACTTATTTTAATTTCAGCATCTGAAGCACTAAATACTTCTTGTTTATAAGCAACAATTGATTCTAATGAAACATCTTCGTCATCCATTATTTCTTGTAATTCTGTTTGCGCTTCACATATTTGAATCCCATATTTTTCGATTTCTTCATTATAAGCAGCAATTTTTTCATTGATAGATGTAATTATTTCTGTTCGCATTTCAACTGAAGAAACGTCAAAAGCATAACCATTTTTCTTTGAAGTACTAAACGAAATATTAGTCGAATTACAATCCATACATCTTAATTGCCCACAGTCAATAGTACTATTTAAAGAACGAAGTTCTTTAAGCGTTGTTTCCCATTTTGCTTTACGAGTTGCCACCATATTTCTTGCTTTTTTTAATTCAGCTATTCTATAATGGATTTTTTCCATCTCATCAATTTTTTTGCCAAAGGAAGCCTTGTCATTTGTACTACTAAGATAGCTGATAGGTGTTTTTAGCGATTTAAGTATTTGATGTTGTTTTAACAATATGGAACGTTCATTTTTCAAATCCTTAATCTTTATTTTGAATTTTTGAATATCAGCTTCATCTAAATCAATGCCACTTATATCGCAAATATCAAATAGCATATTAAAATAGTCTTGTTTATTATAAAATCCGGAATGAAAAATATTTGAAGTATTCTTTTTGTCTTGACCGACAAAAAATAATTGAAGGAACAAAACAGGATCGACTATTTTTGCAATTTGATTTTTTATAATTTGTGGTAATTTAAAAATATGTTTAGTCCAATAACGTTTTAATTCTGATACATTATCGAATATCATCAAAATTGAGCCATGCTTTAAAATAAAATTATTATTGTAACGGCACAGACAATAAGAAATCTCTTTTTCCTCAAACTCAATATAATGATAATATGCTTTATAATCAAATGAAGCTGGAAATGTTGGTTCATTTCCCAATGCGAACATCATTGATTGAATTACAATAGTCTTTCCTTTATTGTTATCATCACTAGAAATAATATTTAAGTTTTTACTGAACTTTTCCTCAATAAAAGCTTCATCCTTATTACCTACAGCCATTTTCTTAATTATCATCTTGTATACCATCCTTTATTACTGAAATAAAATATTTAAGAGAGAGCGCGTCAAAATCTGGAGTGGCATTTTTTATATCATTGCTAATATTTAGATATATCTTTTGTACATCGAATAAGGGATTTTGGGTAATAATCGTATAGATATTTTCAAACAATGTCCAAAATGCATTTGCAGAATTTTTATTAAACAATGCTCGACATAATGATTGTTTGCAATTATCAACCATTTCTAACTGTTTTTCAGGTGCCCAAGTATTATATATTGATATAAAAGATCTTGGGATTCCTTTCTCTACTGGATTTCGATTTATTATTCTTTGTAAGGTCAATAAACGAATTTCACTATTTGTTAAATGTCTACAATAGTTAAGAACTTCATCTGTTGTTTGAATAATTATTCCTTCAACATTAGAATTTTTCTTTCCCGATTGTTCCTCTCTTATTTCATTAAAGATTGCATTTAATAATTTTTCTTCAGGTACTATGTTAGGGTGGTTTTTTATAATTGCCTTTACATATTCACTTGGTTTTTTGTCGTCTATAACGAAAAGTACCTTTTTTAAAAAGCTATCAATATTTTCATCTGTGATGTCAGCATTATTTATGTACTCTTTAGAAAGTGCTTCTTCTTTTAAACCAAGAATTAATTTATCTTTTGCCGCTTGTGTTATATTACCAATATCAAATTTATTTAGATCATTATTTATCCTAAAAGAATTTGTAACACCTCCAAAGAATAAGATATAATGTGTAAATTCAATCTCACTCATATAATTTTTAAATAATGTAACAAGTTCTTTCCCAATAGCCTTGGGGGAATTATTTTTTGCTGATTTAGATTGTACATCCCATAATTTTGTAGTAAAGCGATCCATTCCCGTCAAATCATTAAAAAAATCCACAACAAAATAATGAATTTCATCACTGTCATCGCGGAAATTCATAAGGTATAATAATGCTTTTGTTTCTCCATCGGCACCTGATTTTCTTGTTTTTTCGCTTGATTTAACGATATATGGCATCTTCTCACTCCTAATAGGCAATGATTCTAATAATTATCATTTGCTACATACATTTTATTATACTGCTATGGATAACTTTTGTATAGTAAAACCGAACATAGAGCAGATAATATACTACTATGTCCGGTTTCAATACTACTTGCTCTCAATAATTATCGAGAATGAGATAGAGTTTACAAACCTTCCAACTTGGATAACAGTAAACTAAACGCCCCCCACAACTCCCCATACCTCACCTTCAGATCCACCACATCTTCCTCATACAGATTCCCGGTTCCATTCACCCTCCTTGCGATCTGGTTCAGGTTATTGGCACAGTTACGCAGCAGCACCGCCAACTCCTTCACATCCGTCATATCCACCCGGACAATATAGCCGTCCACCGCCATTTTCCGCAGGTATGCCCGCTGGTTGTGGGTTCCCAGCTGCTCCATCTTCTTGTCGATCACCGCCTTTTCCTCCGGCGACACCTTGAAATATAAGGGAATGGTGCGCTCGCTTTTTGGTTTCATCCGATTGTCACCTCCATATCCTTTTCTTTTCTGGGAGCAGCGGCGCTGGCGGCGGATTCCACTCCCATGCGGCGCAGGAGCCGCTTAATAGAAGTCTTTCCGTCACGGGCCTGCCGTTCCCCCTTGTCCCTGGGCTTATCTTTGCCGCCGATATTCAGCGCAACATTGAGGACACTCAACCGTTCCGATTTCTCCGCAAGTTCCGCCTCCTGGGGGAAGGGGCGCTTTACCTCCACCTTGGCCTCCTCCGTCTGCTGAAGCAGGTTTTCCAGTTCTTCCTTGTGCTGTCCTAAGTTCTCTCGGATACCGTCTAACAGATTGTCCAGACGGGTGATGTTTCCAAAGGGGTCGCTGCCCGGCTCTATGGTGTGAGAGCGTTCATGCTTTAAGGTGATCTGTAACTTCTGGTTAAAGCCAGTGTCCGACACCCAGAGGGTCATGGGGAATCCCCGGTACTCGCCCAGTTCCACCTTGTCGTTTAAATCCTTCAGGCTGTCAAAAGCGGCGATCAGCGCCTGACCCGCCTCCTTTTTCTCCGTGAAGGCAGTTCCCAGAACGGTCATAGAGAAATGTTCTTTATCCATTGGCGTATGGGAATCCAGGTAGGCGATGTCTTTTTCCAGGTCAGCGATCATTTCTTTCTCCCTCTTGATCGCCTGGGGGAAGAACTTGATCAGCTTGTCCTCCAGGGCGTACCGCTGGCTCTCATGGTTCGCCTTCAGCAGCTTCAGTTTTGTCACCTGGCTGTCTAAGTCGGTCTTTTCCATAATCCGGGGGTCGCCGGAGGCCAGGGCTTTCACCTCCGCATAGGAGAGGGCGGCCTCGTCCACGTCCTCGCAGGAACGGGAGGGGTTCTTGCCGCTCATCAGCTGGCCGATGAATTTCTGCTTGTTCTCGATCAGCCCCCAGTTGTAAGCGTCAAAGGTTCCTTCCGTCACATACTTAAAAATCTTCACCCTCTTAAACTGGTTCCCCTGGCGCAAAATCCGCCCCTCACGCTGTTCGATGTCAGTCGGTCATTTTTTGCGGACAGTTCAATACATACCTGTCTGTCTCTTTCGTTTAATTTCCTTATCATTGTAACTATTAACATAAACAAAACGGTGTATCAATATTGCAACACTAACATAAAGCATTAAATTTATATATCTAGATTTCTTTACATATATTATATAATAGTAAAATACCACACTCTCATGTGATATTTTACTATGTGGTATTAATTGTTTGTATCACAAAAAACATCTAAAAAAGAATGGCACTATTCATCGGTACTCAATCGCAGATTTTGTTATAAGCACTTTATCTGCTTCATAATCATTTATCTTTAACAATTTCATCGCCAAAAATGGTATTATATCATCCGTTTCATTTACTTTTGGTCCAAGTATAATTTCTTCTATTGAAAGGCTTTTATCCGTATATATAAATACTTTTGGAATCGGATTTTGAATCGTAACAGGTGTCATCTGAATATCAATATCATCTCGTTTTAAATCTGATAATGGACGATTCAGAACAATTCGCATCTCTTGTTCATAAATATAATCAACCGATTTAAAGAGATATCGCAATTTATTAATCATCTTAGATAATGCAAAAACAACTGCATTACGTGTATCTTGGCATAAATTAGCATATAATGAACTTAATAAAGAAACCTTATCAAATATATTTGTATATAATTCTTTAACCCTGTTTGGCACTTTGTTAGCAATTTCCCCATTTTGTATATAGAGAATTTCATATAGACAATACCCATAATCAAACGGGTTGCTTGTAAGTGTTTTCTCATTATCTGACAAATCACTATCAAAGTTTGTAAAAAACCGAGAATTAACTCTGACACAACACCCCTTTCCTTCATTCGCATAATGAACCCACATTGGCAACGAATCATCGCTTTTAGTAAATGCTTTAAGGAAGGTGAATTCAGCCTCTAAATGCCTACGTTTTGTATCAGAAAATTTATCAGAATGATTAAACAAATCCTGTACCATAGATTCATTTCCGACAAATTGAAAAAATGCCTTCTCTAATTCCTGCCCCTCACTTGGGTCATTCATATGGTTAGCACTAAATATAGGCAATCTATATTTAACAGTTGCATCCTCATCACATAATAATTTTTGCAAGCTATTCATGCTGGTATAATAATAAATTTTTTGATAAGGATTTTTTACCGCAATTGATGACATTAGTTCCTTAATATAAAATTCCAGCAACATTAATTCAGATGTAATTGCTCTAACATTCTCAGTACTTTCATAGGAACTTATTTTGTCATAAACATCCAATGCTTCAAAATAAAATCTGTTACCTCCTGTTTCGTTATTGTAAATAAGGCACAAATCATCATACAGGTCGCCAAATTCAACATGGTATGTCTCTGTCGAATCAATACTCAACATAATTCGAGAATCTATTGTTAATTTCAGAATTGTACTAATATCTGCATATTTTCTAGATATGTCTTTTGCCCGCTTAAAATCCCTTATAACTTGTTTGTATTGTCCAAGTTCGTATTCTATAAAAGCCCTATTAGAAATAAAGGAAACATCATTATTTAATTGAATAGCATCATTAATATATGCTAATGCTTCCTGTAATTTCTGCTGTCGAATATCTCCTTTAGGCAAAGTGTCGCATTCAACTGCTATTGTATATGCCCAATTATTATATGCTATTGCATAATTATTATCCATTTCAGTAGCCTCTTTAAAGGCCTTGTACGCTTTTTCAAACTGCATAATACTAACATAACAGCAACCAATCGAATTGAGTACATCCAAAATTTCCTTTGATTCCGTCTCATCCTTTTTAATAATCATATACATTTTCTCAAATAAAACTAAAGAATTTTCATACTCCCTTTTTGCATAATAATAATTTGCTGCTGTTTTTATTGCAGTTAAATCAAAAAAACTAGGCACTCGAAGCACAATATTACTTCGAACGCTTTGTATAATATCTCGTGAAAAAATCTCTGAAAATGTTTTATGATTAACTATTGCATCAAATAGTTCTTTAGTACAATTCTCACACTCCACAAAAGCAACAAGTGCATTTTCAATATCCTGCCGAACAATTTCACTTTTTCCAAAGGCCACAATGACTCCTTGAAACATTTTTAATAAAATCATATCTTGGGCAGAAATTTCTACTGGTTTTAAATCTAATAAATTATCTATAATATCTAAAGGATAATGAGTAAGAGAAATATCTTCTTTAACAATAGATAAAATTAATCCTGAGGCAAGACTATATTGATTATCTTCCTTTTGTTCCAATTCTGAAAAGTATTCTTCGCCAACAAGACGAATAATTTTGGCATCTATATGTTTTATCTCATCATCTATATTTTGAGGTGCAAATCGACCCAGTCTATTAATTTCTGCAAGTCTGCGCGCAAACTCCTCTAAATCATTGTTTGTTGATTCACTAATATGAACCTCAAAAATCATACCATCGGGACATTTATAATTTATTTCACAAGCATCTTTATTAATTATATCTTCTATTACCGATATATCTTGCTCATCATTTAAAAAAACAGCTTCTTGAATATCTTTATCTGGAATAAATAATAATGGGATTACAACATCATTTTCAGCAGAAAATGGGTCAAAAATTATGATATAAGATTTATTAGTTACTTTATGTCGAAAAGAATGTAATACCTCACAACGAATATGTTTATCTTGAATTTTTGCAATAACTTTCATTTTCATTTTCCATATCCCCCCAAGCAAAATGTTTATCAAATCAAGATTCGCCTACTTAATTCAACATAATAATTATAATAAATTTCCTCATATTATACAAGCAATTAATACAATAAAATACATGTTTTTACAATTTATCTCTTTAAATTTCTCTCCCTACTCCTGCGTTTTCCTTCAATCCCACGTTCCCTCTGTATCTTCTTAGCGCAAGCAGGGCAATACTTTGATATGCCAGAGCCGGGGACGTATTCAATGCCGCACACCGTACAGTGTTTGGCGGGTAATGCCGTCCACCGCTTCGTGGGTGTGATATGTAATTCACCGACAAAGCCGATGAATTTATAGTAAATCTTGATTTCCTGCCTAACCGTCCCGTCTGCTGACTTCTCACGCTCCGAAACAAGTATCTTGTCTATCAGTGCATTTACAACGGTTGCGTCCAGTTCTTTTAAGCCTTGATAGTTGCGGACAAGGGAGAGGAAGTCTCGGATTCCCTGCGACTTCTCGTAGCTTTCGTTGAGCGTTTCCGTTACCTCTTTTAATCTCGCTTCGATTTCAAGCTGTTCTTTCTGGTATTTCCCCGACATCATCTCAAAATTCCGCTCGGTGATACGCTCCATGACCTTATCCTCATAGAGAGAGGAAAACAGCCTGTCAAGCTCCATAAGACGTTTATTCAGCTTCTTCCGTTCTTTCTCCATTGCCTTTGCCTTGCTCTGGTCTGTTTCCGTGAGCCGCTTCTCAATCGCCCTTACCGCCCGCTCGTCATTCACCGCCATATCTGCAAAGCGGTTGATGTCGGCAAGGACGGCATTGAATAAATCCCTTGCTTCAATGGCATGTGCGGTACACATGACGTTGCCGTACCTGCCGTAATTATTACAAGTATATTGTACGCAGTCGATGATGTCGGGGCGTTTCCTCCTGTTTGCGCTCATAGCCCGCAGGGCATAGCCGCAGTCCGCACATTTGATAACGCCTGCAAAGATATTCTCAAATCCGCCCTTGTTCTCTGGAAGTCTGCGGCTTGTGATAAGCTGTTGGACAGTGTCAAATTCCTCCTGCGTGACTATCCCCTCATGGGTGTCTGGTATCACTTCCCATTCTTCGGGCAGCTTAGAGGGGCGTTTCTTGCTTTTCATGTTGGCGTCAATCCGCTTGTAGCCTGCAAGGTTTCCCGCATATATCGGGCTTCTTAAAATGCCCCTCACGCTGTTCTCGCTCCAGATATAGCGGTTTTCTTCGTTACCCTCAAAGTACCGCTCATAGCCTGCCGCCCCCTGCTCCGCCGCATATGCGGCAGGGCGTAAGACGTGCTGTTTGTTGATATGCTTGCGGATTTTGGATATTCCGTTTCCCGCAAGCGCAAGGTCGAATATCTCCCTTACTACATGAGCCACCTTATCATCTATCAGCAGATGGTTATGATCGGCAGGGTCTTTGATATAGCCATAGGGCGCATACGTCCCCATGAATTTCCCTTGCTGAAACCTCGCACGGTACGCCGATTTTATCTTGACCGACACATCGGCTGAATACATTTCGTTAAGGATGTTGCGGAACGGCGTGATGTCCATCGCCGATTTATTCAAGGTGTCAACGCCGTCATTGACCGCTATATACCGCACATTGTTTTCTGGGAAAAAGACTTCCAGATATAATCCGCAGTCAAGATAATTCCTCCCCAGACGGGATAAATCTTTCGTAATCACGCAGTTTATCAACCCGTTTTCAATGTCCTTAATCATGTTCTGGAAGCTCGGTCTTTGAAAATTCGTACCAGAATAACCGTCGTCCACATACGTTTTTGCTAAGTGCCAGCCCTGCTTTTTCACATAATCCGTGAGGATGGATTTCTGTGTGGCAATGCTCGCACTCTCATTTTCCGTACCATCGTCTTTAGACAAGCGGCAGTAAATGCCGACTTCATAAATCTGATTCCCCGTTCTTGTCCCTGTCATACTGTTAAACCTCCGTCCTTGCTCTAATAGGTTTCATGTTCCATTGCGTACATTCTAAGCGGATATACCCTCATTGTCGAAGGTGTCACTCTCGGCAATCTTCCTGCGGATGTCCTCGGAGATAATCGGGATGAACGCCTCCGCAACGGTCTGTGTGCCGACATATTCACGGCTGACAATCATCTGCACTGGCTGTCTTGCCACAATGCGCTTTCCCTTTTTGTTCGCTTTCTTATCCTCGCCCATACTCAAATCTTCCTTTCCAGACAGGATAGGGGAGTATATAAAAATGCCCCCGCCCTGCCAATCACACACAATCAATCCCCGCTTTTTAATTCTTTCTGCAATGCTTTAAAGAGTGCCGCCGCTTCATCGGCGGTCAACGTGATTCCCTTTCCGCACTTCTCACGGTTGGGGGAAAAGCTGCGGATGTCATACTTCGGCTCTTTCCCGTTCCATGAGATTAAATTGATTTCCTTTGTATAGCCGCTGTCGCTCGCCGACAACACGGCGATTTCCTTTACAATCTCATACTGGATTTCTTTCATTTACTACCTCAACTCTCTGTCTTATTTGACTGGCTTTTTTCTCGCAATGTTTTCTATTTACCTCCCGAAAAGAGAAGATTAGCGGCTTTCCCTGCCCTGTTTCCTCTGCAATTCACGCTCCAAAAGCTTGATGATGGTGTCCTCCATCTGCTTCGGCGTTGTTCCTTTCGGGAAGTATTTCTTTAACCTCTCCATGCCGATTTTCACGGTTTCTTTCTGGTTTCCTTTTTCCTCGGTCATAATCGTAAAGATGGTATCCATGTCAAGCCGCCCGCTCTGGCTTAGGCTTTTCATCCGCTGTGCCTGTGAGAGTGAGGGCGTTGCTTCCTCGCTTTCCATTGTGACAAATAGATTTTCCTGCTCGTCTTTCTTCAAAAAGGACAGTTCCACCGCAGGCGTGAGGGCGATTTTTCCCTCATCCACCATCTGCAAAATCGGCGGTATCAGCTCCGTCAAACGGATAAACCTCTGCACGGTCATCCTGCCAACGCCGAAGCCCTGCGCCACCTTATCGTCCGTCCGCAACTTCGTCCCAACTTGTGACGAGGTTAAATCCGTGCGGAAGCCCTGCCGCTTCATGGCTTCGGATTTCATCTTGTAGGCGAACGCCCGCTCACTCGGTAGGATATTTTCTCTTTGGAGATTGCTGTCCACAAGGGTGATGATGGCTCGGTCACGGTCTAAGGGCAGGACAAAAGCGGGGATTGTGTTTATCCCTGCAAGCTCGGAAGCACGGACACGCCGCTGTCCCGCAATGATTTCATAGCCGTTCCCGTCCTCTTTCGGGCGTGTGATTATCGGTGTCACAATTCCAAACTCCTTAATGCTTTCAGCCAACTCTGACAGCATTTCATCCTCCACCACATGAAACGGATTGTCGGGAAACGGGTACAAATCTGCGGTCTTTAATACCTTAAAATCCTGTTTCTTCATTCAAATTCCTACCTTTCTCTTGCTCTGTTCCGATTGCTTTTCTGCAATTCTTCCAATACTTCTGGCGGTATTTTTGAGAGTAGCCGCCCCATCCGCTCGTTGGTTCTCTGCAACTCAAATATCCTCTGGTTGGCTTTCTGTACCTTTAGTTCCTGCTCGTATTTCTCATCACGCATACGCCCCGCATAGTCGGATTCCTGCCCGATTCTCTCTTTCAAGCTGTCAATATACGCCTGCTGTTTCCCGATTTCCTTAGAGAATTTCTCCACGTCTGGAAGCCATTCCGCAATCATTTCCAGAGCCTTGTCACGCTTCTTTCCCGCATTAAAGGCGTTGATGTCGGAGAGGGCAGACACGATTTCCGCATACTGTTTATCAAGCCTGCCGCCCAACTTGTAGAGCCATGTGGGGATGTGTTTCCGCTTCGTTTCCATTGAGGACTGACCTCTTTCCAACACGTTCCACCGTGCGGACATCCGCTCATGGTAGGCGGTCTGCCACTCGGATAAGCTCTTTTGGTTGCCTAAGATAGACTTCGCTGACAGCTTGTTGTCGGGCGTAAGCGGCACAAAGCATAGGTGCATATGGGGCGTCCTCTCGTCCATGTGGACGACTGCGGAGAGGATATTTTTCTTTCCCACACGCTCCGAAATGAAGTCAAGAGCCGTCTGGAAATAGGCTTTTTGTTCTTCGGGCGGTAACTGGTTCATAAATTCTGGCGAAGCGGTGATGAGCGTTTCCACCATCATCACGCTGTCTTTTCTTACCTTACAGCCCGCTTCTTTTACCATTTGGTTTATCTCTTTCTTGTAAGTGTAACGGGGCGGCTTCACAAGGTGGTAGTTATCTTTGGAGCGTCCCACGTTAATGTCTGGGTTGCTTTTATAGGCTTCTTTCTTCCGCTCGTTGTGGCGTTCGCAAGCCGCAACGCCGCCTGCCTTGCGTTTCTGGAAACGCAGGATTGCATAGGGCATAGTCAATCTTCCTTTCTTCGGCGGGTAATCTTCCAGAGGGTGACGGTTGGTGACGGTGGTGACGGTGTTTTTGGGATACCCCCACGGGAGCCGCCGACTGTCACCGCACATTCTTCCATCCGAAGCCGCAAGGCGCAGGATGGGCAGGGCGTAAGCCCTGCTTTAAGGGAGTCCAGAGGGAACGTCTGGCACACGACTTTGCAGGGCAAAGTGTAGTGTGTTACACCCTGTAAACGCAGTCGGAAAAATCGGGGGATTTTTCTGACCGCAGGGGTGGCTTTACGAGCCGAAAAGGGCGAGCAAAGCCCACGCCTGCATCTTGCGTTTACGGGGTGTTCTCCCGAAGGGCAGAACCGCCGATTTTACATACATTTGCTATGACAGCGGCAGCAACAGGGGGTATCCCAAAAACACCGTCACGACCGTCACTGACCGTCACGCATAAGCCAGAGCCGCCGTTTTCACATTCTTCTTAGGTGACAGTGACAGCGGCAGGGGGTATCCCAAAAACACCGTCACCATCGTCACGACCGTCACCGTCCGTATCCTCCTGCCTTGCAAGGGAAATCAGCCTGTGGCTGTTCTTGCGGCAGAAGTCATAGCGGATATGGTTTTCAAGCAGGAGGTCAAGGCGGTACTCGTTCATCCATTTTGTCAAGACATTCGCCGCTGTCCCTGTTTCCCCCAGAGCGTCCAGAAGCTCCATTGCAGTTCCAGTCCATTCCTCCCTGCCCTGCATGAAATCCACTAACCGAAAAAGGACGTCTGGTATCGCTTCTTTTGCAAGCTGTTCCTGCTCTTTCCGCTCCACCAGTTCCCAACTGCAATCATGGAAGCGGAGCGTGAACTCCTGATAGGGCGTGTCCCTGCCCGTCACATACAGCTTTGCGGCATTGGACGCACGGCTTTCCTGTTGCAGGACAAAGGTTGCGTCCGCACTCCCCGTCAACCCCGTTGTGCCAGACACTTTGTTGAACACGTCGCTGTCGTTCTGCTTTCGGATGTGGTGTACGACAATGACTGCCAGAGAGTGCCTGTCGGCAAAGTCTTTGATAAGGGAGATGTCCCCGTAGTCGCTTGCATAGGCGTTGTCTTTGGATGCGGTGCGGACTTTCTGCAAGGTGTCAATCACAATGAGCCTGCTGTCAGGGTATTCTTTCAGATAGTCCTCCAACTGCACGATAAGACCGTCCGACAGCTTATCGCTTGCCACCGCAAAATGGAGCCGCCCGCTCGCTTCGTCCGTCAAGCGGAACAGCCTGTCTTGTATGCGGCAGAACGTGTCCTCAAGGCAGAGATAAAGCACATCGCCCTCCTGTGTGGGCATATCCCACAAGGGGATTCCCTGCGACACGCAAAGGCAGAGCTTTAACATAAGCCAGCTCTTGCCGATTTTCTGTGAGCCGCAGAACAGAATTAAACCCGTGGGTATCAGACCATCCACCACAAAAGACGGCTTCTCAAGCGGCTCATAGAGGAGCGTGTCGGCGTTGACCGTCTGAAGCTTCTGCATGGGATTCCTCCTTTCGGGCGGTGTCTTTGGTTTTGTTGCACATAGACGTGACCTCCTTTAAATAGATTTACTCCCACGAAAAAAAGTGAGAGTATGTAATGCCGCCATCCCCACGCCGCTAAAAAGCGGATTCCTTTTTTGGGCGGTAATCGTCAAGGTTTGAGATACTTCCTCATTTCTGCCTTGACCTTTTCCCTTGCAACCGAAACAGACTTCTGGACAGCGGAAGCGGTGCAATGCTCCATCTCACCGATTTGGTAAAAGTTGAAATCATACTCGTAATAAAGCAGGAAACGCCGCCTTTGTATCTCTGGCAGTCGGGCAACCGATTTGTAAAACAATTCATTCCGTTCTTTTTCAATCATGCTTTCATCAAGCGTCTTAGGCACTCGCAACGCCCGTCTGTAAAGCGTTTCGTCCCACACCTCGTTAAACTCCCTGTGCCGCTGGTTCCATTGCTGAAGGTTTCTGTTCCTGCGCTCCATCTGCCGAAATTCAATGAATAACTGCTCGGACACTTCCAGTTCGTGGTGTTCCCCCTGCCCGTCCTTAAAGCTGATAAAATACCTTTTGCCGCTTTCCGTGGATTCCTCCCGAAGCGTGTATGTCTTTGCCCCGTATGCCATTTCCTTTCCTCCCGAAAAAAATTGAGCGGGAGGATTGCCCTCCCACCCAATAGCCCGTGGAAATGGTTAAATTTCCCCGAAAGGATAAAAAATAGGCTTTAATTTTTTGCGGAGCCGTTCAATGCGTTTGTAAACCGCCCTTTCAGTAAGCCCTGCCATTGCCGCAATCTCCCTTGTGGAATACCCCTGCATTTTCAGCAGGAGAATGAGCAGGGTATGCTTGTCCACCGTAAGAAGTGCCTGATACAGCTTCTCGTCCTCAATCTCGTCCAGCAAGTCCGCAACGGTATTCGGCTCTGCCTGCTGTTCAGCGTCCGCCATTCCTTCAAGGTATTCGCCGAAGTCGCTCGTCCATCGGTAAAACCGCCTGTTGGAATTAAAATTCGCCCTGTCCTCCATGCGGATTTGCTCAATGACCGCTTCATCAACGCCATGCTCACGCAGCACTTTTTCCTCGGCTTCTTTCCAGATACGCCATTTCCTGTCCTCCCGTCCGTGGTTGTATGCCATTCCTTATTTCCTCCAATCCGAATTTTTGAAAATGTAAAAATCCAGATTGGAAAGGCGGCGAACGACAGCCAACAGCGGAAACAGCCCTGCGGCACATTCCGATAAAAAACGACAAAAGAAAAACCGCAAAGGTTCTGTGACCTCTACGGTTATAGGAGATACATGTTCTGTTGAATGGAGATTCTACTTCTGGTTTCATGGTGAGAAGTAGCGTTGCAAGGGCAGGGATTTTTTTAACTGGCTTCTTGCCATTCCCCGATATGCTATGTATAAGTCAAATCTGCGTTGCATGAGCAGATGGATAACTGCCCGAAAAAAGAACATAAAAAATCCCTCCAAACTTTAAAACAGGTCTGGAGAGTGTCTGTTAAGTCTTTTCGGGCATAGCAATACCGCCCACCATAACGCTGTTTTTTTATATGGTGGGCGTTTGCCTTAAAACCTTATGAAATAAAATAGAACCGACGAACTGTGATTTTATTTCACAAATTCATCGGCTCTGCATCTAAAGTGTCTGGCTCTGTGATGACTGTTATGTTGAAATTTTTTGCTTCAATCAATGTTTCCTGCTTACATTTCGGACAGTAAAGAGGATAGTTTTTCAAAAATGTATCTTCTCTGATTCTATCACGGGTTTTACTGCCACAAACAGGACAATATATCCATTCTGTTTTCTTCATTTTGTTATCTATATCCCTCCATCTATTGATTTTTGATTCATTTAATTCCTAAGATTCCAACTTGCATATAAGAACACCAAAAAATTTCTACATTTTTAAATCCACATTCCTGCAATACATGAATTTGCTCCATAATGGTGACTGGAAAGTATTCTGTATTATATCTAAGTATATGGCTTTGACATTCTTCTTCGCTTTTTCCATTTTCATACTGATACTTTTTCCACCGTTCCAGATATAATCTTTTAAACACATCGTTATTAGGTGCAAAATTTTCTACTGTAAAAAACAGACCATTCTTTTTTAGAGCGTTATAACAATTTCTGATACTTGCAATTTTTTCCTCATATTCAAGATAATGAGTAATTAAAATTGCCGTTATGATGTCAAAGTCTGAATTATATTGCAGGTTTTGTATCAGAACTTTCCGAAAATCAACTTTCGAAGAACAGACACGTTCTTTCGCTATCTTTAGCATTTGCGGCGAATTGTCACAACAAACTATATTCTCTACTTGAAGATTTCTAATCGCCATATCTGCCATTTTTCCAGTCCCACAACCTATATCTAACCATGCTATCGATATGTGAAAAGCCGTATGGACAATCTCTATTATTTGTTTGAAGTATTCTTCATAATATGGGAGAGTAGCCACTATGTTCTTATCATATTTTTCTGGTGAAAAAGCTTGTTTCCGTAACATATATACACCTACTCAAAGCTATCCAAATAACACTGCAACTTTTCCGCAAGTTTTCCAATATGTACGCCATCAATAAATGAATGATGCACTTGTACGGAAAAAGGCAGATAGATTTTTCCATCCTTTTCATAGAATTTCCCCCAGTCAAATAATGGGATAGCATTATCCTTTTTCCCCGATTCAGTATGAGAAATATGAGTATAAGATACCCACGGAAAAGGAGAAAACTGATAAATATCATTTGCCATTGGTGCAACGAAATAGTCTGTCTGATTTTCCTCTGTCTTTTTCGCTAAAACAACATAATCTTCAATCGTTTCCTGCATCGGAACATTAACCACCTTAAAAAGTTCTGTGGTTTCATTAAAATATGTAAATGACGTATTGATTGTTTCAAAAATAGCGGGTTTCCCGTCCACAAATCGACAACGGAACTCCTCAATTTCGTTTGCACATTTCGTTACCGCATACACAAAAGAAAATGTGAATGAAAATCGCCGTTTCTTTACTTGGGAGAGAAAATTTGTTATGTCTACATTAAAAGTAACGCAATACTGCGGTTGAACACTGTTCCTAAACGCCTCGCAATGCATGGCTCTTTTCCATGTAGATACATCAATATACTTCATAAGCCGTCCTCCTTATATAAAATTTTTTATTATTATACTCCTAATGTTGTCTAATGTCAATACGTTGTATTATGTCTATATCTAAAAGAAAAGCACCTGCTTTTATTGCAAGTGCTAAATATTCATTCAATATTTAATTCTTTTATTGCGTGCATAATATGAATTCTCATGGCGTTTTTTGCCCCTTCCGCATTTCGTTGTTCCAGAAATTCCATTATCATCCTATGGTCGCCTATCGTGTCGTTAATTGCTTTTTCGCTCTGCGTAGATAATACAACTCCCTTTGAAATAGCTTGATATAATATTGGCATGAGTTTATTCATAAATTCATTATGCGTTGCCTGTGCAATCGCTTTATGAAAAGAATGTTCGTCTTTGGTTCTATCCTTTCCATTTCTAATTTCATCTTCAATACGCTTTCCGTAATCAAGTATCCTTTTTATTTCCGCATCTGTTCCTCTGACAGCCGCAAGATAAGCAGCTTCTGGCTCGAAAATCAGCCGCATTTCATAAAGGTCTTTTGCATTTACTTTGACCGTAGAGAGCTGTTCCAAATCCTGCGGTTGTTCAAGCACCTTTTCTGTAACATAAGTACCTTTTCCACGTCTAATTTCCAGTATATTATAAGCAACCAATATTCTTATTGCTTCCCGCAACGTGGTACGGCTCACATTAAGTTCCTCTGACAATTCTATTTCGTTTGGAAGTTTGTCCCCAACAGAAAAACGCTTTTCTATAGTTATCATAGATAGAATACTATCAGCAACACTTTGGGAGAGCATTTTATTTTTCATGGATATACCACCTTTTTCTTTTATCTGAATATTATACTATGTATCGCTCATAACTTCAAACAGAATAATGAACCGCCTTTTATGACAAATCAGTGAAAGGCACTTTATCCCCAAAGTAAAAGCACCTTTCACTTGAATTATGCGAAAATGATTTCCTCGTTCACAATCTCCCTCGCACAAGCCCTTATGTTATTGAGCCGTCCTATCCATTCTAAGGAGTTTTCTTCCTTTAGGCGTTCCGTTATGCCTTGCGCCTGTTTCATGCCCTCTATGAGCCTTTCAAAGCGTTCCTGCGCCTGCCTATCAATATCGGCAAGATAAGCGTTGAGTTTGCCGCTTGTGAGAAGATTGGTGTATGTAACCTTGCGGTACTGCTTCAAATAGTCCAGATGCCGCTGCCCCCATGTGCCTATCGGCTGTTCTTCTTCGGCAGGTACGGTCAAGCACGGTAATAAATAATCTCCTTGCCGCTCGTATTTGCCGCCCAATTCCTCAAAAATCGTCTTTGCCATTGTCTTTTACCTCCACATTCGTTTTTATTTTGAATGTCCGCAAAATCCGTCCTACATCAGCGGGCCGCCAGGGGCAGTCCAAATGGTGGAGGGCCGCAAGTTTTTTCTGGACGTTGGTGCCTGCCCCCATTTTGGAGGTGGAGCCTAAGAGGACACGCACCTGGCCCTTCCTGACTTTCGAGAATAACTCCGCTTTCTGGGCGTCCGTCTTTGCGTCATGGATAAAAGCCATCTGCTCCGGCGGCACACCCTGGGCCATGAGCTTCTGCTTGATGTCGTCATACACATTGAAGGAGCCGTCCCCGTGGGGCGTGGAGAGGTCGCAGAACACCAGCTGCGCCCCTTTCTGGGAAGCGGTGTCATGCCAGACATTTAACACGTTCTTCACACAGGCGTTGACCTTGCTCTCCGGGTCGTCCGGCAGTTCCGGGTAGGCCAGCCGCTGGTCTAAGGCCAGCTTCCGCCCGTCTGACGTAATCTTGAGCATATTGTCGTCCCTGGGTTCTACCAGGCGGTTCCTTACGTCCTCCGCCCGTTCCCCCAGTTCGGCCACTAACTCCTTTTGAAACTCACTGGGCTTGGTGACGATAGTCAGGTTTTCCGATTCCGGCACGGGGAGTTTTAACATATCCGCCGTCTGGATATCCGCCGATTCCTTCCACATGGCCATCAGTTCCGGCAGGTTGAAGAACTTGGCGAATCTCGTCTTTGCCCGGAAGCCCCCGCCCTCCGGAGCCAGTTCCAGGGCTGTCACCGTTTCCCCGAAAGCCGCCGCCCAACTGTCAAAGTGTTCCATGCCGGTGCTTTTTAAAAGGTCATATTGGAGATACCTCATCATGGTATAAAGTTCCACCATGGAGTTGCTCACCGGGGTTCCCGTGGCGAACACCACGCCCTTTCCTCCCGTAATGCTGTCCAGATACCGGCACTTGGCGAACATATCGCTGGACTTCTGGGCCTCGGACTGGCCAATCCCTCCCACATTCCGCATTTTCGTTGTGAGGAAAAGGTTCTTAAAGCCGTGGGCCTCGTCCACAAACAGCTTGTCACCCCCCAGTTCCTCAAAAGTCACTACGTCATCTTTGCGGCTCTGGTCGTTCAGCTTTTGCAGCTTGGCCTCCAGGCTTTTGCGGGATTTCTCCAGCTGCTTAATGGTGTAGCGTTCCCCGTTCTGCTCCTTGGCCTCGGCAATCCCGTCTAAGATCTGGTCAATCTGATCCCGCAGGATTTCCTTCTGGCGCTCCGGGGATAAAGGAATCTTTTCAAACTGGGAGTGGCCGATCACCACGGCGTCATAATCCCCGGTGGCGATACGGGAACAGAATTTTTTCCGGTTCTGGGGTTCAAAATCCTTCTTGGTAGCCACTAAGATGTTGGCTCCCGGATAAAGGCGCAGGAAATCAGCGCCCCATTGTTCCGTCAAATGGTTGGGAACCACCACCAGGTTTTTCCGGCAAAGCCCCAGCCGTTTCCCCTCCATGGCCGCCGCTATAATCTCAAAGGTCTTGCCGGCTCCCACACAGTGGGCTAAAAGGCTGTTGCCGCCATAGAGCATACGGGCCACGGCGTTCAACTGGTGGGGCCGCAGGTGGATCTCCGGGGTCATGCCCGTAAACCGGATATGGCTGCCATCGTACTCACGGGGCTTGATACTGTTGAAAATCTCATTGTACTTCCCACAGAGCGACTCCCGCCTCTGGGGGTCTTTCCACACCCAGGACTTGAAGGCTTCCCGCACCATTTCCTGCTTCTGCTGGGCCAACATGGTTTCTTTGGTGTTCAGTACCCGTTTTTCCGTGCCGTCCGCCTCATGGATTGTGTCATACACCCGGCAGTCACGTAAGTTTAAGCTGTCCTCGATAATGGCGTAGGCGTTCTTTCTCTTGGTTCCGTAGGTCACATAGGCCAGGGTGTTGTTTGCGCTGTCACGGGCCTTGCCGCTGACATTCCACTCGCCGGTGGCGGAGGAATAGCGGGCGGCAATGGTGTCCCCTCTTAAATAGCCTGGGGTCTTCAGCAGTTCATAGGTAAACTGGGTATAATACTCCGGGTCAATCCAGGTGGCCCCGATCCGCACGTCAATCTCCGCAGCCGACAAGTCCTTTGGCTGGGATTTTTCCAGCGCTGACACGTTGGCCTCATAAGCGGGGTCATGCTCCGCGGCGGCCCTGGCCGCCGCCAGCTTTTTCCGCACGTTTCCGGAAAGGTATTCATCGGCGGTTTCCCAGCCCGACAGCGGGTCATGGCAGCTTTTCTCCGGGTTTTTAAAGATCACCCCGGAGAGTTCCCCGGCAATCCCTTCCTCCTCCCCAGGCCGGTCTAACAGCCCCGCCATAAAGGGAAGGTCTACCCCGGCACGCTCCCCGATAGAAACCGCCAGGGCCTCCGTGGGAGTGTCCACATGGTCAATGCGTTTCGCCTGGTTAATGGTGCGCCTGGAAAACATATCCGCCTTCCGTTCCAGTTTCCTGTCCTCGTCCAAGACTTCCAGGGAGCAGAGCAGGCAGTAGGAACTGTCCTGCTCAAAGGCACGCTTGTTGCCGGTGCTGTTCAGCAGGCCGTATTTGCCGGTGAACTGGTCATAGGCGGTGTTCAGCTTCTGTTGCAGGTTCTTGATCTCTTCCTCCAATCCGCTGTTTAACTGGGCTTCAATCAGGTTCCGGGTGATGTCACGCAGCACGATCATTCCCCGGATACGTTCCTCTGTGGCTGCCGGAACCGTCACCGGAAGCAGGCTGCCATCTTCCTTGTAGTAAAGTCTGCCCTCCACCTGGGTGTAGCTGAAATTGCGGGCCTCCGTGGGAGATTCCGGTGTTTCTGGCTGCCCAGACGCTTCGATTTCCCGCATGAGCAGGGAGTGATCTGGGGCTTCCAGGTGGGTAATCGCCTGGGCAAGCTGTTCCTTTAAATCCGTATCCGGCAGGGGCTTACAAGCGGTTTCCTGCCCGTAGGGGCCGCTTTCCCAAACCATGGTTCCTAAGACCATTTCCGGGTGCCGCAGGAAATACTTGTTTATGGGGATTTTGTCCCCGGTCTGGGAAACCTCCACCCAGTCCGGCAGATGTTCCGGCGGGTTCTCCCGTTTCTGCAAAAACAGAATGTCGCTGGTGACTTCCGTGCCGGCGTTGCGCAAAAAGGCGTTGTTGGGCAGCCGGACAGCCCCCAGAAGGTCGGCCCGCTCTGCTAAGTATTCCCGGACGGCGCTGTTTGGCTTGTCCAGGGTTCCTTTGGAGGTGATAAAAGCCACGATACCTCCAGGGCGCACTTTGTCCAGGGTTTTCCCAAAGAAATAATCGTGGATAAAAAAATGCTCCTTGTCATATCGGGGGTCTGCCACCTGGTAATTGCCAAACGGCACGTTGCCCACCGCCAGGTCAAAGGAATTGTCAGGGAAACGCACCCGTTCAAAGCCGTCTACCGTGATGTGGGCCTGGGGATAAAGCTGCCTGGCGATCCTGCCGGTGATCGAATCCAGTTCCACGCCGTAAAGGGCGGTATCCTTCATGGAATCCGGCAGCATACCCAGGAAATTCCCCGTGCCCATGGAAGACTCCAGCAAGGTCTTGGGATTCAGGCCCATCTGCTCCACGGCCTTGTAGATTCCCTCAATAATGGCCGGGGCGGTGTAGTGGGCGTTTAGGGTGGAGCCTCTGGCGGCTTCATATTCCGCCTGGGTTAAAAGCCCCTTCAGTTCGGCATATTCCGCTGTCCACTTTTCATCATTGGCGTCAAACGCCTGGGGGATTCCTCCCCAACCCACATACCGGGATAAGGTCGTTTGCTCCTCCGGGGTGGCGTTTTGCCCGGCGGCTTCCAGTTCCTTTAAGAGCCGGATAGCGGTCACATTCGCCTGGTACTTTGTTTTCGGCCCGCCCACCCCAAGGTCGGGGTCAGTGATACGGAAATTTTCCGCCTTGGGCGGTTCCGGTGGTGCTGCCGCTGCTGGCTCTGGCATGAACGGCTCTGGCGTCAATGACTCCGGTGCCAAAGGTTTTTGCGCGAGTGGTTCTTGCTCCTGGTGGGTAATATTTGGTGTCAGGCCGGCGGAAGGCAGGGCTTCCCGTTCCTGCTCCAGCGCCTGCTTTACCAGTTCCCGCACATAAGGAACCGGCTCATTCCGAAAAATGGGAAAGCCGGCGCTGCCTGCGAAGGTTTCGTCACGGAGGCTGACCGTGCCGAAATCGTAGTCCACGCTCTCAATAATAAAAGTGCGCTCATCGTCCGTCACTTGAAGTCCAATGGGGAGATAATCGGATATTTCCAGTTCTTTTACAACGGTGTAGGTATTCCCCTCCGGGCGGACAAAAACGGCGCTGCTGCCGTGCTGTAACAATTTTTCCCCCTGGGCCTGCCAGCTTGTGCGGGAACCGGTGACAAGGGTTTTGCCAAGCCCCGGTATCTCCCTGGTGATTGTCTTTTTCCCCAGAGCGTTTGCGGCGGTTTCAGCGTCTTTGCCATAGTATAAATAGAGGTCATCCACACGGACGCCGACCACATGGCCGGGGTACTGTGCCTTTAACTGTAAATATTCCTCTGTAAGAGGAACCATGTTCGGCTCTGGATTGGGCTGTTTTTTCTCTTCCGGCACGCCGCCACGGGCAGGATTTTCCGGCTCCTGGGGCAAGCGTGGTACATCGGTCTGGTCAGGCTCTTTCAGTGCCAGGGTGCGGCCCAGGGCGGTATAGTCCTCGCCGTTATCCTGAAAGAAAACAGCGTTCTGTCCGGCCTCCCTTAACCGGACGGCGGCCTCCTGCCAGCCCTCCCGGATTCCCGCCACGGTCACTTGCCCAATACCTGGAAGGTCGGCGGGGAGCAGCCAGGATACGGGCATTTTCTCAAAGGCCGTCTTTGCGTCCTCACCATAAAACAGGCAATAACCGCCGTTCTGGATTCCCACCAGTTCCTCCGGGTGGGCCTCTTTTAAGGCATTGTAAGCATGGATATGGGGGACAAGACGGGTTTCCCCGGAGGCTTCCGGTTCTATGGCATTCTCTGTTTCCATTGTTCCCGGTTCCGGTGATTCCTCCGTCTTTGCGCCGCCCCTCACCCATGCCGGGGCGTTTGCTTCCTTTTCATGCTGCTCCACGCTGGTATGGCTGTCCGCTGCCACGTCCTGGTAGGTGCGCTGTAAAATATCCTCCACCAGATATTCCCGGAAATCCGGCAGGGTGGTGTAGGCTTCATAGAGGGCAGGGCTTTTGTCCTTTAAGCCTGCCAGCAGGTTATCAACTTCTGCATAAAGTTCCCTTTGCGCCTCCACCACATCCGTATCCCGGTCACGGAGGAAGGGATAGATCTCACTCTGTTTCACCATTTCCACCAGTTCCGGCAGGGCTGCCTCATAAAGCCGCCTTGGGTTCCGGGAAAGGCTCTCCTTTGCCTCCGCCAGAATCTCCAGGTGCAGGCGGTCATGGAACTGGGGCGTGTCAAAATAGGCTTTGGTCAGTTCGGTTTTCCCCAGGGAAAGGACGACCCTCTGGATAGCGGCGTCACATTCCAGGAGGAGATTCTCCTCGTCAGAGTTTTTAAGGGCGTTAAAAAAAGCGCTGTCCCCAAATACCTGGGACAGCACCACAGGCTGGTACTGGTGATAAAGGTCACGGAGGGTAGGGTGGGTCGCTTCCGGCTCCGCCGTGGTTTCTGTGACCGTTTTTTCCTCCATGGAAACCGTCCCGCCGGAGAAATCAAAGGCAAGCTGGCCGGTTTGTTCTTCCCTCGTCTGTTTCCGGCTCTGGCTTTTTAACCGGTTAAGGGTGGACTTGGCGGCGTCCTGGGGGCGTTTTTCACGGTTTGCCGGCCCTTGTTTCTCCCGGTTCTTGCCGGGTTCCGTTTGTCCCGCCCCCTTCATGGTTTCCTTTGCGGGAGCAGGCACGGGGCGGCCAAGGAGAGAGTATGTGCCGTCTTTGTAAGCGGAAAGGCTGTCATAAGCGTTGGCGCATACCTCATAGCCACGCTGCCCCACAGCCATGGACTGTAAACCGTCCCTCATCACGGAAAGAAGGGTATCCACCTGGGCCGGGTCGTCAATCAACTTGCGGACGGTTTCCCAGCCCTTTCCAAAGTCCGGTTCCTCATAAGGCCGCTGTTCCTTTGCCCCATAGTAAAAGAAAGCGTTAACATCACGGGAGAGGATAAACTTCTCATATTCCGGGAAGCGTGCCTGATCGTCCGGTGTCAGGAAACGTCCGGCTCCCATCAGTTTGTCTATGCGGCGCTCCACCTGGTTCCAGTTTAAAGCGATCTCTGCGTATGGCTCCTCAAAGATTCTTTTCAGTTTGAACCCCTTGGCATCATGCCAGGTGTCCTGGGTAAGCCTGCCGGCCCCGCCAGTGCCAAAAGATTCCTGTAAATATTCCTGACGTTCTTTCCGGTCAGGGTGGTTCTGAAAAAATACATAAGCCGCCAGCCTGCTGTCTGAAAAGCTGCCTCCTGGGGCAACGGCCTCATTGATCTCGTCCTCGGTAATAAAAGCGGGACGCCCCTCCTTAAATCCCTCTGCCAGCGGGAATACGTTCACGGAAGTCTGGAGCCGTTCCAGCCGCCTCATTACCGCAAGGGGACGGTGGAAGTGGAACCGGAGGATATCCGGGTTTTCGGTGTATGCGGCGCAAAGTTCCCGCATTTCTCCCGCAAGGGCGGCTGTCTTTTCCGGGGATTGCAGCATGGCTTCCAGCTTCTCTGTCGCCTCCGGGAATCCGCCCCGTTCCATGTAGACCTCACTCACCAGGGGGAGCAGCCCGGCTTGGCGTGCCGGCTCGCCAAAATCCTGGCGGAGATACCAGAGGCTCTCCGCCAGTTCGTGGGCCTCATTGTCCCAGGTCTTTGCGGCACGCTCCGGGGAGAGGTATCCGCCGCTTTCCACCAGGCGGCGGATACGGCTCTCTGCCTCTGGCCAGGATAAGCGCAGGCTCTCCCGGTCATACCGGGCGCTTTTTCCGCTGTTTATGGCAAGCCCGTTCCCGTCAAACCACACAGCGTAGGAAGCGCCGTCAATGGAAAAGCCACGCCCCCCTCGGCCAAACTCCCGCCGTAAAGAAACCGCCATTTCCCCGGCCTTTGCGCCGGCCTGGTATTGGGCATAGATCCGCAACGCGCTGGACGGGTCATTGGTTCCGGCGGATAAGATTCTCTCCACCGCCTGCTCCGGTACGACCCCCGTGAGGGAACTTCCAGGGGCAGGTTCCTCCCTTCCGGCCTGGGCGATACGCCCGATCTGTTCCTCTACCGTAGGGAATAGGGAAAGCTGGGAGTAAGGCGTGCCGGAAAACGGCCCGCCCATCTCCACAGCCATTTCCAGGGACGCAGAAACGGCAGGCCCAATGCCCGCCGCTTCTGGTCTGGCCGTTTCCGGCTCCGTATTCAGCTGTAGATCAGTTCCGCCATGATGATCTCCTCGGCCCGCTGGCGGATATTGTTCATCTGTCCCACCCAGGCCATTTGGTTCTCCGCTTTCAGCCTCTCCGTCACGCCCTCGCTGGCTGCCAGTTCCGCCGTCAGGCTGTCCATCTGCTCGTTGGCCGCCTGGTCGATCTCCGTCAAATGGCTCCACAGGGTTCCCTTTAAGAGCAGGCTGGTGTAAAGGGCTTTCCGGTGTTCCATCAGGTATTTCTCCCTGGCCCTGCCGAACCTGGTCAGGGTTTCCGGTTCTCCTTCCCTGCTGTCCATCACGAGATTGGGTATCTGGTATCCGTTCCAGTTGGTGTATGTCAGATTGTTCATGTTCCTTTCTCCTTTCATGATTTAAAGTGTTAAAGTTTACACTTTCATTATAGGCGATCCCCTGGGTTTTGGCAAGCCCTTTCTGCCCCTGCCTTGCCTGCTCAAGCTGGGCGAGCCTGACCGCTTCCCCCACCTCCATTAAGACGGCACGGCTGGCCTCGGCGGTGACGGTTCCCAGGCAGGCCAGGGTTCCCACGTTGTTGAAATTCACCACGCCGCCTAAGTCCTCCGTGTCCAGGTAAAGGGAGGCGTCCAGGCCGCAGCGGGTCAGGGCGGCGTACTGGACGCTGGCTTTTAGGGTGTCACGGAAGATAAGGTCGATGTTCTGGTCGTCCAGTTCCTCCAGGAAGCTGTCCTCCACCTCATAGTGCAGGTCACGGAGGTATTCCCCGTAGCTGTCCTCCACCACACGGGCGGCGGCCTCCATGACCATGTCGCCCAGGCTGCCGGTTCCGGGAATGTCAAAGGCTTTCGCCAGGCGCTCCACTACCGGGGCGTGGTAGGATTCCTCCATGTTCCAGAGCCAGGGGTCTTTGCCTCCCTTGACCCGGTGGGTGTCGGAAACGTCATGGACGTTCTGGATATAGGGCCTGCCGCCGGTTCCCTTGCGGATTAAGCCGATAGCGTTGGAGCCGGCGTTGACCCAGCGACGCATTTTGCCGTTCCAGGTTTCCATGTCGGCACAGGCCGTGGCGTCCGGGCGCTGGATATAGATTAAAAGCTGGTCGTCAAAGCTGTAGCTTTTGTAAAAGCGGGAAGCGGTAGTTAAAAATTTCTGCCATTGTTCCGGCGATCTGGTGACTTCCTGCTGGGCCTGCTTTGCCAGTTCGGAGATGTGCGTAAACCATCTGTCTGCCATAATTGACCTCCTTTCAGACGAAAAAACCCGGAACCTGCTGGGCGGGCAAATTCCGGGTGGTTTGTGGATATGTGGTTGTGGGGTGACCAATGTTTTTTCCGTGGGTTATTTTTGCCGGCGTTCCCGGTTCTTCCGGTTCATATCTTCCAGCACCTTCTTCTGGGCCTCCGACAGCGCCCTGGGCGGGGATACTTTGACCCACTTCTTGGGAAGCTCAAAGGTCAGCGCCCCGATCCCGTTGTCCTCGGTCTGCCGTACCTGGGCCGGGTGGTTTTCGCACAAGGAGATGAGCGTGCGCCGCAAGCCGGTATTGTAGGTGTAGATTGTGGCGGCGGCCTCCTGCTCATTAAAGAGGATAATGGTTTCCTGCTCATACTTTGTCACGTTCATGGCCTCACCTCTCATGGCTTTTCTTTTTGGCGGGCGGCTTTAACTCCGGTTTTTCGCTTACTTTTTTCCCAAGCTGTTCCCGGATAGAGGGCTTTTTCTCCGCCTTCTTAGGAGGCTCCTCCCTGGAAAAATCCTTCTCCCGCATTTCCCGGAAAGCCAGGACTTTCCCCTTTTCATCGGTGACAGCGGCGTACATCTTCGGCAGCTTTAACATCATGCCGTCCAGACTGATACCGGCATAGTAGTTTCCGTGGGCGTCACGTTCCTTTTCAAGCAGTACCGTTTTGTCCGCCAGGACAAAGCCTTCCATCTCATATTTCTCCACCAGGCCGCAGACGATCCCGCCGGACTGGGCGATCCCGACCATCTTGCCAGCCGGTTCCAGGGGATTCTCCACGGCTGCGCCCTCGGCCACACGAAAGGCCGCAGGCTTTCCCCTTTTGTTCCGCCCGGCCACTTCATAGATCCGGGCGTCAATGTACCGGCCCGCCACGTTGCGGTTGGTGGATTCGTAATACTCCGGGTTGGAGGCGCAGGGGGTGAGGACAATGCCGCCCTTAATAATCAGCTGCTCCGGGGTGATCTCTCCCGGTTCGATGTGGCGTTTAAACCGGCTCACTGGCTCCACGGGAAAGACTTCCGGCTCCTGCTTTTCTTCCGGCAGGTTGTTGAGGATTCCGTCGATCATGTTGGTGTTGGCTTCCATCGACATCTCGGCGTTTTTTAGATAATTCTCATTGGCGGCAGCTGGGATAAGAGCGTATGACCGGGACTGTTCCGGTGACAGAGGGCCGGAATATTCCACATAGCCAAAAGCCTCCACCGTGCCCTGCTCATACTTGTGGGGTCTGGCGGTGAACCTGGTCACGTCCGTTGGCCCCATGTAGGGGTAAGTGCCGATATTCATGGCTTCCTGGGTAATGTAATAGCGAAACCGGCCCGGCTCCTGGGCGATGAACTGGGGTACTTCCTGAAACCCGAACCGGTCTACATAGTGGGCCGTATCCCTGCCATTTTCATGGAATACCACAATATCGGACACGGAAAGGCTGTGCCCCTTAAAATCCGCCGGGTGGTTGAGATTGAACCTCTCATAAATTTGGTTCAGCTTATCCTGGGCAGAGCCGCCCTCCGGCAGCGGGGCGGTGTAAACCTGGCTGTAATTATCCGGCTCCACGGAAAGCCCGGACTTTTCCAGCCGTTCCAAAGGCTCAAACCGGTGATAGTGGAGCGCCTCCCTGTCTTTTAGCTGGTAAATGGTAAATGTGTTTGGTTCCCGTTCTGTGTTTTTCTGGTTATAATCCCCCATGCCTTACTCCTTTCCCTGGGTATTTTTCGGTCTGGGCGGCAGTTCAATTTTATAATTGACATACTTTCCGCCCGTATCCGCCAGCGCCACGAAAGCGTCATAGAGGACGCCCTTTTTCTCGCTGAACAGCCCCTTTACCTTAATACGCCCGCTCTTTAAAAGAGCCGCCGCCATGGGCTTGGTCAGTTCCTTGCGCTTGGAAGTAAAAAAACGGTCGTCTTTCCACATGGAAAACTGACATTCCCGGCTGGCACAGTAAAAATTCTTCTTGCCCTCCACCACGTCACTCCCGCAGCGGGGGCAGGCTCCGATCACTTCCCTTGACCGAAACATGGACGTGTCCACGGAAACGCCACGGTATTGGGCCACCAGGTCAGAAACCATGCCCTCGATCCCCTCCATGAAAGCGGCGGCGGACTGTTCCCCACGCTCCACGTCTTTTAAACCCGATTCCCACCGGGCGGTGAGGCTGGCGGATTTCACCGTGTCCGGCAGGACAGCGATCAGGTCAGTTCCCTTTTTCGTGGGGAGTAACTGCCTGCCTTTGCGCTCCAAAAATCCCCCACGCACCAGCTTCTCCAGCACGCCGGCACGGGTGGCCGGGGTTCCAAGGCCCGTGCGCTCCACGTCCCCAATCTGGGCGAACTCCTGGGCGCTGGCGTGTTCCATGGCCGAGAGAAGCAGGTCTTCCGTGAAATGCCGGGGCGGGCTTGTGGTTCTCTCCTTTGCGGACGCTTTCACCTTCTCAAAGGTCTGCCCCTGGGAGAGAGGCGGCAAGGCTCCCAGTTGTTCTTTAGAATCGCTTTCCGGTTTCTTTTTCAGGGTGGAAAGAAACGCCTGCTCGACTTCTGTAAATCCGGGGGAAACAATCACCCGTCCCTTTGCCGTAAACAGACCGCCGCCGCAGGTGATCTCCGCCTCCGTATCCTCATAAACCTGCTTTTCTCCCACGGCGCATAAAAGCCGTACCGTCACCAGGGTCAGGAGGTTCCGTTCCCCCGCAGGCAGCGCCGAAAGTTCAGCCCCGGCCATCTGGTTTGTGGGGAGCAGGGCATGGTGGTCACTCACTTTGGCGTTGTCTGTCACACGGGCGGCGTCCACGCCGGAAACCGTCACCGGAAAGGGCAGGGCAGAAATGACCGCCTCACACAGTCCGGGGAGAGTATCCCTCATGTCCTCCGTCAGATAATTGGAATCCGTGCGGGGATAGGTCAGCAGTTTCTTCTCATATAACGCCTGGGCGTAATCCAGGACTTGCTGGGCTGTATAGCCAAAGAGCCGGTTCCCGTCCCTCTGCAGGGAGGTCAGGTCATACAGCTTTGGGGGCTGTGCGGATTTTTGTTTCTTCTCCACCTTGTTTACAACAGCGGTCTGGACAGCGCAGGCGGCGGCCAAATGGTCGGCGGCTTTGCGGCTTTCACACCGCCCGCTGACAGCGGTAAACTTCCCGCAATCCAGCACAACGGTATAAAATTTTTCCTTTTTAAACCCAGAAATCGCCGCCTCCCGTTCCACCACCAGGGCCAGGGTCGGCGTCATGACCCGGCCCACGTTCAGGGTTTTCTGGTAAAGGGAAGAAAACAGCCGTGTGCCGGAGATCCCCACCAGCCAGTCCGCCTTGGCACGGCAGAGGGCGGCCTCATACAGCCGGTCATAGTCCTTTCCAGGGCGCAGTGCGGCAAACCCCTCCCGGATAGCGGTATCCTCCATGCTGCTGATCCATAACCGGGCAAAAGGCTTTTTACAGCCTGCCTGGTCATAGACCAGCCGGAAGATCAGTTCCCCCTCCCGGCCTGCGTCTGTTGGATAGTTGGAATAGGTGACTTAGAAAATATCCATTATTCAAGGGTTTCCAGTGCCCCTATGAACTTGTAATGGATAGTAAGTCGTTGAATTTTCTGCCCGTCTATCTCTACGGGTTCAGAAACAAGAATTTTTTCTATAAGTTGATTGATTATCTTAAAATTGAGTTCTGTTATTCCTGCATAACCGCTTATCTGCTCCGCAAACTGCTCAATAGAAGATAACTGCTCTTTGTCCGCTATGGCACTTTTTTCAAGTTCCTTTATCTTGGCTGTCAGTTCTTCCTGCTCGCTGTCAAATCGTGCCGACAGCATTTGGAAACGCTTTTCGGTCAGCAGTTCCCTTGTCAAATCCTCATACAGCTTGGCATACAGGTTTTCTATTTCCGACACTCGCTGTTTACATTGCCTTAGTTCCTTTTTCTGCTGTTCCTTGTCCGCTGACATTTGGAGATTAAGACGTTCGGCAATCTCCGTTACCATTGCTTTCCTGTCCGCCAGTGCCTGTCCTGCGTGTTTCTGAATGTCCGCAAGCACAACTTCGTGAACCGTCCTCGCCTCAATGGTGTGTGATGAACAACCCTCTTTCCCAAACTTGCGGTATTTGGTACAGCAGTAGAAAGTCTTGTCTAATACATTGTTACGCTTTCTTTTCTGCTCGACTTTGGCAAGCATGGCACTCCCACAATCGGCGCATTTGATAATCCCTCGGAAAATGTTGTCATATCCGCTTGAACTTTCCCCGATAACGGGCGGTCTGCTCTCCAAAATCTTCTGTACGGTGTTCCAACGGCTCTGCTCGATAATCGGTTCATGTGTGCCATAGATAACTTCACGCTCCGCATACGGGATATACTGTCTTTTCTTGGAACGCATGGTCTTGGTCGGTCTTTCCGCTACGGTAAGGTTTCCTGCATAAACGGGGTCATGCAATATCTTGCTGACATAAGCGGTGTCCCAGTCATACATTTTTTCCTCGTCAATATACCTCTCAAACATTTCCTTTTTGTGGAAACTCGGCTTTATGACCTTTGCCTTGCGCAAGCGGTTACAGATAGTGTGAAGCCCCACACCCTCCTCGGCGATTGAGAAAATCAGTTCCACAACGGGGGCGGTCACTTCATCAATGACAAGGTGGTTATGGTCTTTCTCGTCTTTCTTATAGCCGAAAGGGGCGGTGGTAGCCATATACTTGCCCTGCATTTTCCTTGCGTGGAGTGCGCTTTTGATTTTCCTTGACGTATCTTTTGCGTACATTTCATTGATGATGTTGCGGAACGGCGTAATGTCCATTTGTGCGTTGTCTATGGAGTCCACGCCGTCATTGACCGCAATGTAACGTACATTATGGTTGGGGAAAAACACCTCGATATATGTACCCGTTTCAAGGTAATTCCTCCCCAGACGTGACAGGTCTTTTGTGATGAGCGTTGACACTTCCCCGTCCTGTATGTCCTCGATAAGCTGTCGGAATGCGGGGCGGTCGTAGTTTGTACCGCTGTAACCGTCATCAACGTAGAACTGGCAGTTCAGAAAACCGTTGCGCTTTGCATAATCTTTCAGCATGGTTTTCTGTGTGCTGATGCTCATGCTCTCGTTGTTCGTGCCGTCATCTTTGGAAAGCCTGCAATATAAAGCAGTGATTTTGTCGTTATTCAGTTTTGCCCTTTTCATTTTGTCCTCCTTGATGAAAAGGGACTTCCTCTCAACTCCTATTATACTATATTCCCTTTTCCGTTTCCAGTTCTAATTTGCGTTGTTTTCCGCTATCTCCCTGACCTTTTTTGTTATCTGTTCCTCGGCTATCCGCTTGAATACCGTTTCCATTTTTTCAGTGCCTACATAGTGCCTTTCCACGATAATTTTTGTGGGTGGGTGCTGTCGGGTGGCTCTGTGCTGTGCCTTGCTGTCTTTGCTCATAAATCTGCTCCTTTACAATAAAATAGAGCGCATAGATTTTTCTATACGCTCTGACGCTGTGTTATATTACTTATTCAGTTGTGATTGTGGTAATGGTTGTTTCGACAAACTGGAATTTAGTAACTACTTAATATCAAAATTTTCTGTTTTCAAATCACAATAATATCTACCACTTGTAGCAGTAAACTTTAAAACACAATAATCTGGGTCAGTTACACCTTTTTTGTAAAACATTGTATCGCCCTTTTTCCAAATCATGTTTTTAGTTTCTTGGTCTGTTAAGACTTCCATTTTACCTTTTAACATAACACCAACATATTTAATTAATCCTTTGTGATAGAAGTAAATACTAGCACTTGAATTATCTTTATATTGTTTTACTCTCATAGATGAAGTATTAGTAGAAAAGTAAAACTCTTTTAGCCCTATTCTTTTACGGGGTTTTAGCATTGCTTTCATATTAGGACAATTTTCATCATCAATAGAGCATATAAAACTAACTTTTTGTTTATCAATAAAATTTTCTATTTTCCTTAAATCCATAATATTTTAACTCACTTTCAAATTCTGATTTGTACCTTTAACAGAATACCACAATCACGCCCATATTTCCATCAAATTTCCATTAAATTTCTTCCTCCCTCCGCTTAGTTTTGTTTTGCTGTCTGTTATGCTGTCGGCTCTCGTTCTGAAGTTCCCTTTCAAGGTTCTTTTTGTTGTAGCTGATAACTTCCGCATACGCTAATTCTGTGGCGGTCTTGGTCTGCTCCTTGCCGATACTGTCATATTCGGATTGCAAGGACTGTATCTCGGCTTTCCACCGTTTCGGTGTTATCTTTTCGCCGTTCTGTAAAAGGCTCTGCATACGTTCCTTTAATTCGGGGTACTTTGATAAGCTGTCCTTATGCTCCTTATCGTATTTCATTTTCGCAAGTCCTTTGAGTGACTGGCTCTCCTTATAGGTGGTTTGGATTGGCGCATAGAAGGCATACATTTTTGACAGTTCCTTTAATCGTTTTAGTTTCTGCCCCTTTGAAAGATGTACCGTTTCCAACTGCTGGTATTTCTGCTCCCTGTCCGCTGTGAATTTCGCAAGGCTCTCAAAGCTGTCTATCTTCCTTGTCGTGGTGAATTTCTCCGCATTGTCGGCTGACTGCAAGGCAGTTCGGTCAGATATTCTTCTTAGGTGCTTTCCGCTGACAATCGGCAAGTCAAGTCTGCCTTTGCGCTCCCTCACTTTTGCAATCATCTCCATGACTTCATTCTTCACGCTGACCGCTGTACTCTTAATCTTGGCGTACTGTGCGCTGTGAAGTTCCTGCTTGGCAAGTATGAGCATTTCTTTCGCCTGTTCCAACAGCAGATTGTTCTTGATGATTTCCCGATTGATATTGCCCCTCTCGGTCTGTATGCCTTTGCGTTCTAAGGCGTTTGCAACCGCCCCGATATGGATTGTCGGCTCTCTGTCAATGCCTTGCTCCTTAAAAGAGCGGTGTTCCCAATGTAGCGCAATCCCCAACTGCTCATTGGTGGCATTGATTGTGTCGGCTAAATCTTTGCGCCACATTTTGGCGTTTTCTTTGCTGTTCCAGTCTGTGCTGTCGGCGGTGTGGCATTTCCACTGTTTCCTGTTCCGCTTGTCAACTTTCTGCTGTCCTGTCTTTTTGTCAATGACGGGAATACGCTCCCCGTTTTCGTCAAGGTCATAGATTTTCTTCTGTTTCGCTCCCCATTCCCCGTTTTCAGTGAGAGGACGCATTGTGAGTAAAACATGGATATGGAGATTGCGCTGTCCTTTATCATTCTCGCTGTCATGGATTGCCCAATCAGCACACATTCCTTTATCAACAAAATTCCTCTGAACGTAATCCCTCACAACTTCCTCTGCAAGCTCGTAACTCCACTCGTTGGGAAGTGACGCTTTTAACATTCTCGCAAGCTGTGATTTCTGCCCTTTCTCTGACAGTTCAACAGCGTTCCATAAGGTGGCTCGGTCTGCATATTCTTTGGGCGCATTTGGTGGGAGAGTGATTTCGCTATGCACTAAATCCTCATGGTATTTGGGGCGGTAGGTCTGCCCGTCAAACTCGCTGACAAGAATACTCCTGCTGATGTATGATGCTTTCTCGACTGCCGACTGCCCTTTGCTCCGCTTGACTATGGAGAAACGTGTGCTTGCCTGTTTTGTGACATTAGCCATACGCAACACCTACATTCTGCCGATAAAGTAGAGGGGCGCACTCATAGACTTTGTGGGCAGATAAAAGCCGCACTTTGGCTTTTGTCTGAACGCAAAGTTCACTAAAGGGTAGCAAGCGCAGCTTGCGAAGGGGAATTGTCGTTTCCCCTTTTGGCTGCCGCAAGGCAGACAACGCCCTCCGCAGGAGTCCATGCAAGTGAAACTTGCTCCCCGAAGGGCGCACATGCCACCTCTGGTGGTATATCTGTGCGCACCCCGTAAACGGGGTGAATACGTTACCTCGGCTTTCCAGTGTCCTCGCCTTTATCATTCTGTACCGCCCTCGCTTTCATTTTCGGCATTGGGGAGAGTGGATTGTGGGGGAGTGGTTTCTCGGCTTTCCGACTTGATTTTAGATATAATCTGCTGACACTCCCTTGTCTGCAATGCAACCGATAAGATACGGTTTAACTCGCCCTCGTCATAGCGGTAGCAGTCGGGAAAATACTTCACGATAATACCGCCCATGATGTACTTGTGGTGGTTCTCGGCTTTGCGTTTCTTCTCGTTCTGTTTTTTCTTTTCGTTGGCAACACGCTGTTGCGCCTGTTTCAATGCCTGCAATGCTTTTTCTAAGTTTTTGCTTGTGTCATTCCTGCTCTCAATCATTTCTGATACCTCATTCTTTCTGTGTTGTGTTGATAGTTACTGGAAATAAAAAAGGTAGCGGATTGTCTGTTAAGATAATCGCTACCTAAAGGTAAACAATATTTAATTTTATAAATAGGCATATCATTCAACTAATGAATGATAAAAATTTATTTCCTCCTCGGAAAGTTCGTAATAGAAAGTCAAAAATTCCTCTGGAATAGCAAATGCTTTAATACTTTCTTCCGCCACTGCCATTTTGATAATATTTGTATTCTCATATAATGTAATGGTGGTATTTTCTTCCAGTTCCTTTTCGCCAAAACGTGCAACAGGATACTTGTATGATATCAAATAATATTGTTCTTTTGCTCCCTCTAAGTTCTTTTCCAACTCGTCTTGGCGTTCTTCTATATCCGAGTCATCAAAAAGCGAATATTGGTTATATTGATATAACTGTTCTTCATCACTTATCGTTTTTACAAGTTCATTATTTTCCGCTGAATATATTTTGATTTCAGCTAAATTATCTAAATCCTCTATGGTATATTTTCTACCCTGCTGTGCGGAACACCCTGCACAAATACATAGTACGAACACAAGCAGAATACTAATTTTTATATATATTTTCTTATTCATTGTTCCCCCTACTTTCTATAAGCAATTTACACGTTGTAACTAATAAACAGCAAAACAAAATTATGATAGGTGCATAAGGGCTCCATGCGTTTGTTATCAATCCAATCAAAACTGCCACCACTGTAACCGGCAGTGCCACATATATCCAACGATACATTTTCATATGACCGCTTTTAGGGATATGTTCTGTATTTTTAATGATAATGCTGTCAATGTGCATGGACATTCCCGCCCATATAATAAGTGCTAACCATGCCGTATCAGCTACCCATTCAAAAACGTTGCAAGCTGTCTGTCCGAAATAAATCATTAAAAAATGTCCAATTTCAGAACTTGCCAAAAGAATAACCACTCCCACAATAATTATGACTGCATATTTCTTTCTTCTGTTTTCCCTTTGTTTCTTAAACTCTCTGAATACCTTATCATCAAATGCAAGGTGTTCATTTTTGATTTCCTGATACTGTTTGGTCTGAAAGAAATGCCAAATGATAATGATTATCCCTGCTATCATTGTAAGCCAATAAAGAAAAGACATTATCATGCTATGGTGACCAAAACAATCAAAGACATTCGATAATATAAAAAGACTTATTCCTCCCGTAATCTGCTTTACATTCTGTCTGCTATATGACAAATATCCGTCCAACATCTCTTGACTGACATAGTACCCACTGTTTGATATGGCTTTTTCTTCCGTTGCACCTTTTTCATCGCAATCCTCTTTCAGCAGATAGTCCATTGATACTCCGAATAGGTTACTGATTTGTACTATTTTTCCTACTTCGGGTATTCCTTTATCATTTACCCATTTTCCTACTGCCTGTCGGGACACCTCTAACCTTTCAGCTAAATCCTCTTGTGTCATACCGTTGTCTTTCAACAGCGTTTTTAATTTCTGTCCTAATGTCATTTTTTATCCACCTCCTGCAAACATTCTACTTCTAAGCAATAGAGGAAAACAACCAATCTGCGGTTTCATCTTGTCAACTTTGCGTTTCGTTCACTTATTTTATCGTCTTTTCTGCACATACATATAACTTTTTGCCGTTTATTAGCGCAATGTTTTTTCTTGCCCGTTCCCTCTGCTCGGTACTGACCGCTCTCGGCTTGCGGTAGCTGATATATGACTTCGGAAAGGAATAGGTCTTAGATACCTCGTCCTGCCCTATCAGCTTGTATGTGTCGGGATAATCGGCAACAAGCGTGTCAAGTTTTCGCATAACTGCCTTATCTCTTGTGTAGAGGGTAGCGGTCTGTTCTCCTGCGTTGTAATTGAGAATACTTTCCTGCTCGTATCGTGAAAGTTTCATAGTTCCATATTCCCCTTTCCTTTGCTGTGGGTTCTGTGCTGTTTTCCCTCGGCAACTGTCGGCTGTTTCGCCTGTTCCTTTGCTTTGGCTAACCTTGTCTTTATGGAATGGTCACGCTCGGTCAGTTTCCGTCTTTTGGTGGTGGCGGTCAGTTCCGCACACGTTTTTTCAGACAGGGCATTTAATTTCTTCAATGTGCCGCTTACTATCTGCTTTGTGTCACTGTCCTTTATCTGCGGAAGAATAGCAGACAGACTGGCGCACGTTTCCGCTTTGCCCTGTTCTCCAAACTGGTAAATCAGATTGATTTCATCAGCGTTAAAAGGTATCTGTATATTTGCTCCCTCACATAAACGCTCCACACCCACGCACTTAGGGAGATTTCTTGTCAGTTCGTAATTATCCCTCGCTGTGATTGTTCCATGATTGTCGGTCTGCCTTACCTCAACTTCACACTGGCTTTTCTGTTCCAACACAAGCCACTGGTATTTATCGTTTTCTTTGGTAAATATGCTCTGATGCGCATTGGAGTGTGTCTTGCTACGGATATATTTGTCTGTGGTGCTGTAATAATCTAAAATCTGCTGTTCCTGCTTTTTGTTCATGGTCTTTGCCCTCCTGTGATATGGATTGATATGATTGATTGGTTTCGGTGCTGATATATAGTTTTCTTCCGTTAATTGTCGGGAGATTAGATTACGGAATATTGTTGTTGTATTTCTCCGCATAGTGGAATAGGAGTTCATTTCATACGGTAATTACCGCATGAAAAAAGACTATAACCGATACTGTCATAGCCTTTTAAGGATTGAGGAAGTCCCTTTCTTATTTGTATTTGTTTGTCACCCCTCCGCACTATCCAACATCCGTGGCACAGACCAGGCTCGTGACGTCCGGGCGGTTCATCAGCGAAACCAGCGCCTCATACTGTTCCTTTTTATCCGGGGCGACAGCGTATTTCCATTTCTCCGGTATAATGGGCAAGTCCTCATAACACCACCTGGAATACTTAGGGTCGTAAGCGTCAGCCGACGCCAGCCCCACCAAATGCCCCACGCACCAGGAAACGAGATAACCGTTCCCCTCCAGATACCCCTGCCCCCGTTTTCCGGCCCCCAGCACGGCGGCTAGGTTCTGGGCCACGCTGGGCTTCTCGGCAATCACCAGTTGAACTCCACTCAATTTTTTCTCCTCCTTCCGTTCATCAGTTCCCGATAGCAGAATCCCACACAGCGCCGCCCCCTGCCGTAACTACAGTCATGGCAGGGGGAATCCTGGGCGGCGGAGGGGTTTCCCCTTCTCACGCGCCCACCCGTGGGCTTCTGCGTCATCATGCGCTCCAGTCCGGGGTTGTCAGAAAACAAGGTCATCGTCACCCTCTATGGGAATGTCCTCGTTATCTTCCTCATAAAGCCGGCGCTGTTCGGCTTCTTCTTCCTGGGAAATATCCCGTGTTTCCGGTTCCTCCCCAAAGGGCTGTGCCATATCCTCATTGACCATAGGCTCCTCCGGCCCCTCAAAATCAAACTCGTCAATGTCCTCGGCGGCGTCCAGTTCATGCTTGGGTTTGTAAACCTTAAAATAGTAGCCAAGGCCGCCGGCGGCAAGGGCGGCCGCCAGGGCAAGGAACAAAATGCCGTTATTGCTTTTTGGTGCGGGCGGTTCCGGTTCCTCCTTTGGCTCCTCCGGCTGTGCCGGCGGTTCGGTCACTGGCTCTGTTTCCTCCGGCGGTTTCTCCGGTTCTGTGGCGGTGACAGCGGCCTGGGTCTGGGTGTCCTTTTGCGCCAGAGCCATGAGATCTCTTTCCGTCACGGCGTTGAGGAAATAGACGTTCTCGCTGTCACGCTGCTTGTCAATGACCAGGTAAAACACGTTTTCGTCCGGCGTCATAATGGTGTAGAACTCCTTGCCCTGGCTGTCCGTGGCGTTATCCACCACCGTGGCGCTGCCTTCCGGGGTAAACGGGTTGTCCCCCTTTTCCTCCACAGCCGTGGGACTTACCGCAGAAGGGTCTTTTTCCTCCGTATCTTCCTTGGAGGTCTGGCCGGAACCACCGGGCTTTGCCGGTTGCCCGGACACAGAACCGTTCCCTTTCTGACCTCCAGGGGCAGCGGTTCCGCCGCCGGAAGCAGCCGCCCCCGGAGCAGCCGGTGACGCCGCCGGGTTCTGGGCGGCTGGGGCCTGGGCCGTGGGGCTGGTGGCGCTTCCGGAGCCTGCCCCGGTTTCTTTTCCCGGTTCCTCATAGTAGGGGTTTCTCATCTGGGTCATGCTGCTTTTGTTGCCGGCGTTGTCCGTGGCCTGAATAGTGATCTGCTGGTAATTGTCGGCGTAATCCTTCAGCCGCACGTCCAGAGTGCCATTGTTCAAATCAGAAAAGGCGTTTCCGCACACATACACCTGATCCACACCGGAGAGGTCGTCACTGGCCTCCACCCGCAGAAGTTCCCCGTCAATCCCAGCCCGGACAGTGGGGGCTTCCCGGTCAAAAACTTCTATGTACCGGTTCTTGGTGTGGGCCTTCCCGTTCTTGTCTGTGACGGTCACATAAATGGCGCAGTTCTCTGAAATCTCCACGGCGGTTTTCTCTTTCTCCGCCAGGTCGTCCGTCAAGTCCACCCAGCTGCCGCCGCTGTTGATCTTCGCCTCCACGGTTTCCCAGCCGGTTCCGTTTACGTCCCTGACCCGGATTGTCACCTTGGCTTTCCTGGTGTGCCAGCCGTCCGGGGACAGAATGGAAATGGTAAACTTAGGGATTGCTGGTTCCTGGCCGGTACATCTTGTCCGGTCGTTTTTGCAGAGCGGGCAGTCCGTATTGACCGCACCGGCGGCGCATTTCTCTTTGCAAACACATTTCTCCGGCTCGGAGGACGGCGCTGACGGTTTCTCCGATTCCGACGGCTTTTCCGGTTCCGAAGGATTCTCCGATTCTGACGGCTTTTCTGATTCTGACGGCTTCTCCGGTTCTGACGGCTTTTCCGATTCCGTAGGCTGTTCCGGCTCCTTACCGGTACACTGTGCCCGGTCAGTCTGGCAAAGAGCGCACTCCGGGTTGACGAACCTCTCCCGGCATTCTTTAGCGCAGGAGCAGGCTGCGGTCGTTTCCTCAACCGCCGGGGCAATACACAGATCCATGTCGGCGGCGCAGGCCGGGCACTGGGTATTGTGGCTGTCCTTGGTACAGCGATTCTCACAAAAGCAGGGCGGCTTTTGTGACGTTTCCTCCTCCGTTGCGGCCTGCCCTGTGCAGCTTTCGGCGTTTTTCCGGCATACCGGACACTCCCGATTGAAAGCCTCCGCCGTGCATAAGCTGTCACAAACGCAGGCAGCGGCGCTGTCCTCGGAACCCGTATTTTCCGCCGCCATGCCAAGAAGCGGCACGGCGAAAAGAAACAGAGAGAGCAGCAGGCAGGCCGTTTTGGTGAGCCTCTTATTCCGTTTTCTGTTCCAGTCCATCATTCTCCTCCCTTTCCATGAAAACAGGCGCCCCGGCTTTTGAGCCACGGAACGCCTTGATAAACGCCGCCAGTTCCTCTGGGGCCACACTAAGCCCACGAACCATGCCGACGATCTCCACGTTTTCCAGTTCTGTTTTCTGCTGTTCCAGTTCCCGAAGCCGGGTCTGCTGGGCGGCGATCTTTTCCTTTGTCCTGCTGATTTCCGCCAGGACTTTTTGAAGCTTATTGCTCGAATTCAAATCGTAAATCCTCCTTTTTCTGTTTTCCTTTCCAGAACGCTCTGCTGCCGGGGCGCAGTGTTTCCGCCAGTCCGGGTCATAATCATTGAAATCCCCAATAGCCCAGAACAGACGCTTGTTGTTCACCCACCGCTGGAGCTGCCTGGTAATGGGCGGGGCGGTGGCCTTCTCATAGATCATCACGTAAGGGTCGTACCCCATGTCCCGCAGGGTGTAGATCCGGTATAAATCCTGCTCATGGCTGCTCCCGTAATTCGTCAGCACATATACCCGGCGCTTCCGGCAGTCCTTAACGGCGGTTATCTGGGCGAACCGTTTAAAATACGGGGTCAGGTCGTCCTCCGGGTTGTCCCAAGCGAAATGCAGCATTTTTGTCCTGACCCGGTTGAGCATGGCCGCTTTCTCCGAGGTCACAAGCCGTATGTCCAGCCCCTGGGTAAAGTCCACCGTGGCCTGGCTGTCCGCAAGCTGGGCAAGGAGCCGCTCCCAGTCCGGGCAGGCCAGAAGGTTGGCATCCAGCAGCTTGATCTCCTTCTGCCCACGCCAGAACTCCGAGAGGTCGGCTACCGCCACGCTCCTCAACCCCTCCTTCTTCCCCACGATACAGAAACCGCACCCACGGGGGCAGCCCCGTGACAAAAAGCCGTAGGCGGTGTGGGCAAACTGGGGATAAAGGGCGTAGTCCGGGCAGGTGTGTTCCACCTCCTCCGGGAGCCGGTTGTCCAGGCCGTAGCCCGTGCCTCCCCGCACAATGCGGTCGGCGTGGATTATCCCCGTAAAATCCTTGGAGTAACTGTCCGTAAAGACCCGGCTCATGTAAACCAGGTCATAGCACTGGCTTTCCCTATGCCATTCCACGGTGTCGCCCCGGCCCTTGTGGTAGGCCGAGAGTTTCATCAGGCATAGGTTTGGCCAGCGGTGGCCGTCCACATCAATCAATCCGATCCTCAATCCTTCCTCCTTCCTTTTCCCAGTTTAAAAATTTTTTATGAGGATTTCCCTGTATGTTTTCTCCGTGCTTATGGAAGTGATATTGCTCTGCCGTTCCAGGGTGGTCAGGGGGCAGTCCTTGTAAAGTTCCCTGATGAAAGGGCAGTCATTGTAAGTCAGCACAAATTTCCCTTTTATCCCTTCCAGGGTCTTTTGCAGCCGGATATGGTCTGCTTCCTTAAATCCTCCCCCGTAATAGCCCTCCACCTGGTAATAAGGCGGGTCGGCGTAAAATAACGTGCCCGTCCGGTCATACCGCTTAACCAGCCGTTCAAAATCAAGCTGCTCAATAATGGTGTTCCGAAGCCGGTTCTGGAACTTTTCCAGGCTGTCCACCGTATTGGCCAGGGAAACCCTGGAACCGCTGAAATCCTCCATCTTTGCGCCGAAGCTGCATTTTACCACCATAAAAAACCTTGCCGCCCGCTGTATGTCGGTAAGGCCGGAAGACTGATAGCCAGCCAGCGATTCCTGAAACATCTCACGGGATACCAGGCTCCAGCTCAGTTCCTCCTGCAAAGCCTTTCCATGGTATTTCACGCACCGAAACAAGTTGACAAGGTCATGGTTAATATCGTTGTAAACTTCCATGGGGGCAAGTTTCTCCCTGGCGAACAGAAGCCACGCAGCACCCCCGAACACCTCCACATAACAGGAAAAATCCGTGGGAAACTCCCCAAGGATCTGATTCCGCAGGAGCCGTTTGCCCCCTACCCATTTGATGAAACTGTTCATAGAATCTTTCCTTCCCCCTTTGCTTTCTGTCCTTTCATAAAATAGTCTTACATTCACAAGTGCCTTTATGGTAAAATATATTGCCACGCCTTTTTATGAAAATGTCTTACTTGATTCTCATATTGTCAAACTTAATTATTTTCAGACACTTTCCCTCACTTGAGCCTGCCCATGGCGTAGTAATGCCCAGACCAGTACGGGCTGTCCGTCCGGGCGTATTGGATTGGCGACCCACAGTGGATCATGCGGTTTTCCCCCACATAGATCCCCACATGGCTCACCGGCCCCGGCGAGTTGTACGTGCCGGTAAAGAAGATGATGTCCCCCGGCCTGGCCTCGGATTTCGGGATATGGGCGCACTGGTTATAAATGCCCTGGGCCGTGGTGCGTGGCAGGTTGTGGACGCCGCTGTGGGTGTAGACGTAGCACACGAAACCGCTGCAATCAAAGCTGGTCGCTGGGCTGGAACCGCCCCAGACGTAAGGGAATCCCAGGTATTTCTCCGCCTCCCGGATAAGGGCCGCGAACTCCGGGTCGGCCAGAGCCTCCCCCGGAATGTCGTAATCCTCCCCGGCGCTTTCATTGGCGTAAATATCATTTCCAAACAAATCCGGCTTGTTGCCCTTTAAGGAGAGGATTGCCGTGTACCGTTCCTTTTGTTCCGCCGTCAGTTCTCCCATAGCTGCCGTGCCGGTTCCTTTATTCCGCAGGGTCACATAGAGAATCTTGTACTCATATTCCTCCTCTTCCTCCCAGGTGTCCCCGGTTTCCGAATCCGTGTGGGTGACGGTGCGTGTTCGGATCTCAACCACCTCACGGGTGGTAAGGCTGTACTGCAGATCAAAGAGCCTCTGTAATTCCGTCCCCACCTGGCCAGGGGTAAAAGCGTCATACCTGGCCGTCAGGTAGGAGATCAGTTCATTGGGGTTGTGGCCGATACTGTCCACGTCATAGCGGTACTCGTCAAAGCCGGGGTAAGCGCCCTCAATATTCGACAACTGGTCTTGCAGACCGGTTTCCAGTGCGGCAAAATCCGCCTCCGTCTGGATAATGTCTGGGTCTTCGGACGTGTAGGACGTGCCCAGGGCGGCGCTTATGGCTCCCTCCATCATCATGGAGCAGGAGGAAAGGGAGGAACCCACCATAACAAGCAGGGTCGCCCCAAGGCCAACGATCACCAGGCCGCCCTTGTGCTTTTTTGCGATGTTTAAAGCTGCCCGCCCTATGGAGCCGGCGATGTCCTTTGCTTTCCCGGCAGCGGACACGCCCCGCTTCTCGGCCTTTTTCGCCTTCCGGTAATCTTTCGCATACTGCCGCTTGATTTTCTGTTTTTGGACAAACCCTTTGATTCCCCCTTTCCGTAATTCTGGGTTGTCCCGGAAGGCGGCACGGTAGGCGGCGCTGACATTGGCCTTATCCGCCTTGATTTCCAGCTTTTCCATCCGCTTATAAGGGGCGTTTTGGTGATAATTTCGCACCCTTTGGGCGGCAAGGGCGGCGGTTCCCTCCCCGGCCAGTTCCGTCCGGTGGGCCGCCTTGGTTCCCACGTTTTCCTCCTCCGCCTGGTAGACTTTGGCATGGAGATTAGCGCCGGCGCTCTGAGCCATGCGCCTTGCCGCCTTTTGGGGCAGGGCCTCCTTCCCCTGCCTCTTTTCCGTTTCCTCAAACCGGAGTGTGTGCTTCAGCCTGCTTTTTTGTGGGTCAAACTCCTTTTTCAGCCGCAGCTTTTTCTTTTTGGGGATTTTCTTTTTTGCCCGTTCCAGCTTGGTTCCCAGGACTTCCGCCTTGTGCTGGGCACGGGCCGCCCGTTCCTCCGGGCTGAACAAAAGCCGTTTGCTGCGCTCCACATCGTCCGTGTCATAGATGTTCGCTTTTCGTTTCATGTAATCCCCCTTACTCCGCAAGATCGGCGGGCTTGGTGGTCATGACCTGGTACAGTTTGGTGTCTGTGGGGAACTTGTCAATAAAAGGAATGATCTTGTCCCCGAAGAACAAAAGCCCTTCACCGGCCCCGCTGTTGGTAATGTGGGTCAGCTCCTGGGGCGAGATCCCCAGCCTCTGGGCAAGGATATTCCGGTCGCTGGCCGCCTGGTTCAGCATTAAAATAAAATCGCTGTTTTCCAGGATATTCTCAATCTCCGGGCTGTCCAGAAGGTCTTTCACGTTCTGGGTCAAAGCCGTGGGGATACCGTTCCACTTGCGGAAACGCTTGTAAATCTCCGCTGTGTAGGCCGCTGTCTGGGGTTCCTTTAATAAAAGGTGGAACTCGTCCAAGTAGATACGGGTGGTTTTCCCGGCGTAGCGGTTTACGGTGGTTCGCTGCCAGATGTTGTTCTGCACCGTCAGCATACCCGGCTTTTTTAAGTTCTGCCCCAGGGCGCTGATGTCATAGCAGACTACCCGGTTGTTGATGTTCACATTGGTCTGGTGGTTTAAATAAGAAAGGGAGCCAGACACATATAATTCCAGGGCCGTGGCCAACTCCTGGGCCTGGCCTTCCTCCTGGGAGCGCAGGCACTGGTACAGATCCCCAAGTACCGGCATACGTTCCGGCCTGGGCTTTTTTAAATACTCCCGGTAAACCTTGGGGATACACCGGTCGATCACCGATTTCTCTATGGGCTTTAAGCCGCCCTGGGAAGCGGATAAAATCAACTCGCAGAACGACATAATAAAATCCGCCTTCATAAGCAGCGGATTCTCCCCTGTATCCACGGTTAAGTCCACGTCCAGGGGGTTGATGTAATCGCCGCTGTCCGGGGCCAGCCGGATAATCTGGCCGGAAAGCTGCCGGCAGAGGGAAAGGTACTCATGCTCCGGGTCTAAAAACAGCAGGTCGTCATCGGTGTGCAGGTACACGTCCGCCGCCTCCCTCTTGCAACTGAAGGACTTGCCGGAACCGGGGGTTCCCAGCACCACCCCGTTGGGGCATTTCAGTTTCTTACGGTCAGCCAGTATCATGCGCCCCGTGGTGGCGTTTAACCCGTAATAAACCCCGCCCTTCTGGAATACCTCACAGGCCCGAAATGGCAGGAAAATAGCCGTGCCGCTGGTGGTCAGACCCCGCTGGATCTCCACCTGGTTAATCCCGATAGGGAGGGCGGAAAGAAAGCCCTGCTCCTGCTGGTAATCCAGACGGATTAAGTCACAGTTCTGAGTGTTGGTAATCCCGTCCGCCGAGTAAACCAGGTTTTCCAGCTTCTGGCGGCTGGAGGCCATGTGGACAATGAGGATTGTGACCATAAACATTTTTTCATCATGGTTCTGTAAGTCCTCCAATAATTTCTGGGCCTCTCTGCCAAAGGTCACAAGGTCAGGGGGCAGGATATCCATGTCAAACCCGGAGCGCACGGCCCGTTTCTGCTCGTCAATCTTTGCCTTGTCCAGATCGCTTAATTTCCGCTTTACCGCTTTTAAGGCGGCGTTCTGGTCAAGAGCCTTGGCGTGGATACTGACAATCTGGCTGCCCTCCAGTTCTAAAACGCTGTTGAGCAGGGTGTCATATAACTTGGTAGCCCGTATCTGTAAAAAAGAAACAGCGCCGAAAGAAGCGCCGGTGCGAAAGTAACGCCCGTCCTTAAAAAAGAAGGAACTGGGGGCAATATAGTCCTTGCTGGAAAGGCCGGTGCCATTTAAGGAATCCCAGTTAAACCGGAACTTCCTCCGTTCCTCCAAGTGCAGGCATTTGTGGAGCAGGGCCAGCCGTTCATACCCGTCCATGGGGCGGGCCGTCACCATAAGGGCACGGAAATGTCCCACCACGTCACTGTCGATCTGCCCCAGCCGGGAGCGTGCCTGCTTTACATTGTCCGCCTCAATGGTATAGGTCAGACAGATCCGGCGCTCATACCGGCTTTTTGCTACCTGCCCCACCAGCATATCGCTGTACTCTTTGCGGATCTCGTCAAAAGCGTCGCCCTGGGGAGCGATTGCTAACATTTGCCGGTATTCCGCCATGTCCGCCGGGCAGCAGACCACGGATAACTCAAAGCCCACGGAGGGGCCGAAATAATTGACCAGCTTGCAGTAAAGCTCAAAGAGAACCGCCTTCTCATCGTCAGAAGCCTCGGCGTAATTGATGTCCTCGCACATGACGCTTTTACTGAAAAGCCGGCTGGTGATCCGGCAGACGCCGTCCTGGTACATCTCCTCATAGGGAATGGTCTGCTGGGCGGTGCGGGCAATTTTGCCTTCCCGCTTCGCCCGCCTTACGGCCTTTTCCACCCGCCTTTTGTCGGCGGGGGAGAGCCTGGTTCCGGGGCGAATGATAAGATGTTCCCAGCCCACGGCGTTTGTCTTTTGTGGTCTTGTTCGGAATGGAAACAAGCTGCTTGACCTCCTTTTCGTAGTGTTCCTGCCGTTCCAGGGCGGCAAGGCGGTTGTTGGTCTGGTACGGCCTGACCGCTGGGGCCAGGAACCGGACACGAATGATATTCTTTAAAATCTTTTCCAGGGGCTGCCCGTTCTTCTCATACAGCCCCAGCAGCATGAAAGGCGCTGCCAGGGCGATCAGAAGAAGCAGGGCGGCGTCATTTCCCAGGGCGTGCCGGGTCAGAAAATACCCCCCGGCCCCCAAAAGGCCGCCCAGGGAAAAACAGATGATCTGCCGCCTGGTAAGGCCGAAAGCCACCTTGTCCTTCACCTCGGTCAAGTCCTTGGTAATGGTCACGTAAGCCATAAAATCCTCCTTTCTTTGCGCTGGCTTTTTAATGGGCATTCAAGATACCCTTGGCCACGGAGCCGGTCTTAAACAGGCTGAAGCACAGAAGCACCGTGTAGGCGGCGCAGCTCCAGAGGGCAGCCTGCAGATCGCCTCCCAGGGTGAGGGCGTTGACCAGCACGGCGTAAATGCCCACGCAGACCATGATAAAAAACCCCTGAAGCCCCAGGGCGGCAAGGCCCCGCACATAGTTGGTGCCGATGTTCCCCCATTCCCGGTTCATCAAGGTGGCGAAAGGAATCGGGCCGACACTGGCGTAAATATAAATCTCAATCATACGGCCATACAAAATGACCGTGATCACAAGCCCCATGACTTTCATGGCAAAGGTCATGACCCAGGTTTCCAGCATGAGGGCGAACAGCTCCCCCAGTTCCATGGCCTCCAGCTGGGTGGTGATGTTGGCCAGGGCGGACGTGATGTCAATGGCGGCGCTGGTATTGATGACCCCGGCGCTCCTCTGCACCATGGTCTGGGCTACCTGAAAAATGGCGATGATAAAATCAAAGGTATGGTTCACGATGATTGCCGCCGCCGCTGACTTGAACGCCCACTTAAAAAACATAAACGTGTCTATGTCGTGGAGGTTGTTCTTGTCAATAATCATGGAGATTAACTCATAAGTCAGCACGGCGGCGATCACAAGCCCCGCTATGGGGACGACCACGTTCCGGGAGAGGGAGAGAATGATTGAGAAGACGCCGGAGTTCCAGGTTTCCGGCGTCTTTCCCACTTCCGAAGCGATTGTGGCCACTTTGCTGTTGACATCGTGAAACGTATCCGACAAGTTGCCGGTGACAGCCCCGACCAGGAAATCCCTGATCCACTGCTCAATGGCGTCAATGATACTCTGCATAGGCCACTACCTTCCCCTTAGATCGTGATCAGGGTGGACAGCATGGGAACCACCTTGAGGCCCAGGAGCATGATCCCACCGCCGGCCATTAATTGTTTAACGCCCTGGCTCTTGCTGGCCGGGTTGTCCGACCCGTATCCTTCCATGAGGTTGATCACACCCCACACCCCAACGCCTCCGCCAAGGGCCACCACTAAGGTTGACATCGTTGAAACGGCAGTAGTAAAGAAACCCATATATTTTCCTCCTGTTTTTGAAAATGTGTTGTCTGCTGGTTATCTGTGCTGGTTTTAAGGTATTTGAGTGCCGGCCTTTTTCCGGGTCAGCCCTCACCGGCGGGCGGACGTGCTTTTTCACCCGCACCATGGTTTTGGTAAATTCCGGGCACTCCGTCCTTCTTATCCGGTGTCTGGAAACCTGGGGCGGATCATCTTTTCCACGCCCTCCATTTAGTGCCTCCACGATTGCTTCCAGCGTCCTGACCGCTTCATTGAAAAATTCCATAACAGCCTCCTTTACGATTGGTTCCTCCGGTATCCGTTGTATTTGGGCAAAAAGAAAAAGGCTCCACCGATTTTGAAAACCCGCAGCGGGTATCCTATCGGTGGAGCCTTTACCCAGCCGTTTCCGGCGGCAGTTCTCCTAACTCATAAAGTTCATATTCCTCCTCCGGCTTTACTTTCAGCCGGTGTTCCAAGTAAGCCCTCACGTCAAAGGCGTACTTGGGGTTGGCGTCCGCCGTGTATTTGTACTGGGGGTGGCGGGTAAGGTCGTATTTTTTCGAGTAGAAGGGGCGCACCCCCTGCACCTGGACAATGCAGCGGCTGGAGGGCATAACCGCCAGTTCGTCCACGCTCATCAACTCCTTTCCCAGACGCTGGTAGTTTAATCCATAGGTGCGCTGCGCCCCACGGGAATCGCTCTCGTTCATGGTGTCAATGGTTTCCTTCCCTAAAAGGCCGGACACCATCTTTAAGCTGCTTTCCTCCTTACCGCCTAAAAACAGCATGGTAGAGCAGCACCCGGCCACGGTTTCGGCGTTGTCCTTGTACATTCCCTTTAACTGGCTGAAGGTCTGCAACACGATATGGGCCGAGATGTTCCTTGACCGGATTACCGATACCAAATGCTCCCAGTTGGGAATCTTCTGGTTGTAGGCTAAGAATCCGGCGCCTTACTGTCTCACGACAGCAGGTTTCCGAACCCTCGCCCCGGAACCGCACGTACACCTCTCGATGTATACGGCTCCCCACTATACA
>CAJTGF010000023.1 GCA_910575585.1 Clostridiaceae bacterium | reverse complement strand
GAACTGGCACAGCCGATTGAAAATTTTATCCCCATATACAGGAGAGCAAAAGAAGAGGGGCTTTGCCTAAAAGCCCACATTGGTGAGTGGGGAACAGCAGAGGACGTTGTTCGCGGCGTGGAGGCATTGCGGCTTGATCACAAAGAGACTCCGAGAGTACATTAATGGTTCCTGGTTCAAAGGACTGGATAATCAGGTAAGAGATCACGTCTTTATCCGGGGCACGCCTGCGCCCGGTTTTCTTTCCTGCCGGGGCAGGTGTCTGCAGTTTGTTTTTCAGTCTCAATTTGTGGACTTCCTTTAAATAAGATTTGGTTGTGAGAAAGAAAAACCATGCCACGGGACGGGCATGGTCCTCTTTCTTCCGGGCGGGTAGTCGGGAAAAACCGTATTTGCAGTCAGAGGCGCAAAAAAAGCACCTCTTTGGAAAGGTGCCGTGCCAGCCCGGATTGCTTTGGATACAGTTTTAAACATATTTAGTGTAACATATCCCTATTTACGGGGAAAGAGCAGAACCGTGCCAATTTTGTGCGGAATTGTGCCAATTTCGTGCCAGACCTTTTGGAAAACAAAATATCCTGTTTTTATTGCATTTTGATGTATAATCAGGTAGAATAAAAGAAATGATAAAATTATGATAGAATTAAGATAAGGAGGAGTGATGTATGATACAGATTAGACCTGTTTCAGACCTTAGAAATAAATTCCCGGACATTGAAAGGCTTGTGAATGAAGGGGAACCAGTATATCTTACAAAAAACGGCTATGGCGCTATGGTGGTCCTCAGCCTGGACATGTATTCTCATCTTACAGATGGTGTAGAGGCGGCACTGGACGAGGCAGACCAGGCAGCCGCAGAGAACAGTAGGAGAATGACCCATGAAGAAGTGTTTGGGAACCTGCGGAGGAAAATAAATGTATGATAAGAAATACAAGTTACGTTACTTGCCACTTTTTTATGAGGATCTTGACGAAAAGATAACGTATATCGCTGAAAAACTGAAAAACCCCAAAGCTGCCAGTGACTTGTTGGATAGAGTTGAGAAAGCCATATTGGAAAGGCTTCCGGTGGCAGAATCCTTTGAGCCATATCATTCCATCCGGAAGCGGAAATATGCCTATTACCGCATCTATGTTGATAATTTTATAATCTATTATGTAGTGATTGATGATGAGGAGTTTTCCCCAATCATGGAAGTGAGGAGGTTTCTTTATAACCGACAGAATCAGCGCAGGTTAATATAATATTGGAAGCTGTTGCAAATTCATATATCGTACAAAATATGAAAATGATAACGATACCTTTTTTGCAGAGGGCGTTATCTTACCTTTTTTTGATGTATGTTAGATAGCATAACCCTTTACGTCGGCTCCTATCTGTCTGAAATAGGAGATACTTTCGGTAGGCTTGTCGCCTGTATCAACTCTGCCGACAAAGCTATAAAAGATTTCGATTTTGCGGGTGTTCGTTTCCTTATCCAGTTCGTGAATAAGAATACGGTCAATAAATTCATGGACGCTTTCGTAGGTCAGCTCGCTAACCCGGCTCCGCGTACCGCATACATTTTGTAGCCGCAGTCCCCGCAAAAGAGCAGCCCGGAAAACAGGTCGATTTCATCAACCTTTGTCGGGCGGTGCCGGGTGACAATCCGCTTCTGTGCAAGTTCAAAGGTTTCTTCATCAATCAAAGGCTCGTGAGTGTTGGGGAAGAAATACCGTTTTTCCTCCGGGTTCTTTTTTGTCTTTTTCGACTTATAAGATACCTTGTAGGTTTTTCCGGTTATGGTATGCCCTAAATACTCTTTCCTTGTCAGAATGTCGTACAGCGTCTTGTCGGGCCAGTTGTACCATGTGTTGAGCTGTGGGCGGGGGTGGCGTTTGCTTCCTGTCCTGCGGTAGCGCAGTTCCCCGACGGTCAATATCTCATTGTCCCGCAGCCAGTTCTGGATTTCACACATACGGTCGCCCCGTACATACATTGCAAAAATCTGTTTTACGATGTGCGCCGTTTCCGGGTCGGGTATCAGATGATTGCGGTTCTCCGGGTCGATAAGGTAGCTGTAAGGGGCTTCGCCGTTGACACGCTCGCCTTTCTGCGCCTTTGCCTGTTTGACCGCCCGGATTTTCTTTGAGGTATCGTGGGCGTAAAAATCGTTGAACACAGGTTATTGGGGAAAGGGAAAGCAAACAGGCAAAAATCCAGTATTCATGCGGGTTTGCGGCGAGATGGCTCTCAAAAGCTAACCTCACAAAAGACAGATTATTGCACAATCACATATCATTTCTAAGGGAGAATGTTGATTCCTGTCACATTCTCCCTTTTTTCATACCAAGAAACGAGGTGATTATCTTGAACACGCAAATCATCGCCATCGCCAACCAAAAGGGAGGTAGGCAAGACCACAGCCTGTGCCAACTTAGGGATAGGGCTGGCACAGGCCGGAAAGAAAGTGCTGCTCATTGACGGGGACCCGCAAGGGAGCCTGACCATCAGCCTGGGCAATCCCCAGCCGGATAAACTGCCCTTTACCCTCTCTGACGCAATGGGCCGCATCCTGACCGATCAGCCGGTCCGCCCCGGCGAGGGGATTCTGCGCCACCCAGAGGGCGTGGACCTGATGCCGGCGGATATTCAGCTGTCCGGCATGGAGGTGTCGCTGGTAAACGCTATGAGCCGGGAAACGATTCTGCGGCAGTACCTGGACACCGTAAAGGGGCAGTATTCCCATATCCTCATAGACTGCCAGCCCTCCCTGGGTATGTAATATGGCGATTACGGCCACAATCAATGAATTATGATTGAGTGCGGATTCCTCTCCTTTTTCCCGGCAATTATGAAAAGAAGGTTCAATTTCCAGAGAAACCTGTTTTCATCACTGCCGCAGCCGCTCAATAATGCTGGCCCTGGCGATTTGGCGGTACAGCAGCGTCGGTATCGCCACAGTCAGGAAGATGAGGAACGGATAAATCACCGGCATGGGCTACATAACAAATTGATAGGTGAAGAACCAAATTCCACTGGAAATTCTCTTTACGACTATCACAGAAAACAGCACACCGAGAACAGCTGATGAGATCACCGTTCCCACAATGATAAAGTCATAACTGCCGTCAATAGTAGAAGGCTTGACAGCTTCAATAAAGCTCTCCGAAAGGTCGCTTTCGCATTTTTTAAATTGGAACTGGAAATAGCTTGCGGTGGAGATCACAAAGTCCGTATCTATAAATTTAGCGATATACTTGTCAATATCAAAGCCGCTGGACAGGGTAAAAATTTATATGGAAATCCCCCAAATAAGCTGGAAGCTGAAAATTGCGCTTCCATCTGAGCTCCTCCGCTCTATAACAATCCTGACTGCGGTTTTGATGGAAAAGATTATGGCAGGAATCGAAATTAACAAAGCGGCGGGAGGTATCCTAATTGAATCGCTTTGGTTACAGCTTCGACAGAGGAGGAAACATCAAGTTTTTCGAATATATGCTGTAAATGATTAGAAAGGGTACGTTCGCTGATATAAAGCGTGCCTGCAATCTCTTTCCGTTTTCTGCCGTCTGCTATAAGCTGCAAAATCTGTTTTTCACAGTCGGTTAATTCTTCTAAAAACGGAATGGAACCGTTGAAGATAAATTTTCCCTGCATGATCTGCGAAAGAAAAGCGATCAGCTTTTCCGGTTCTGTATTTTTGTTGATAAATCCTTTTGCCCCGATTTTTTTGGCTTCGTTGCGGTATACCGGAAGATCGTATCCGGACAGGATAACAATTTTTTGGTCTGGATAATTGGATAATATCTGCTTTGCTAATTCCAAACCGTCTTCAGATGTTATATTTTTTAAATTGATATCCATGAGCAGGATGTCCGGGGCATCTTCTTCAATGAATTTATCCAACAGGGAAATATCATGGATACTTTTAAAGGTTTTTATTTCCGGGTAGTCTGATAATGCAATTTCCAGACTTTTGGAAAATAGAACGTGATCATCGACTAATAAAATATTGATAAGAAGCATCTCCTTTCATTGGCAAGTGAACACAGACGCAGATTCCATGTGGGAAATTTTGGGTTATACTTACAGTGCCGTCCATGCTATGCACACGGTCAGCGCTTAATGCAAGACCTCTGTGTTTTGATGAGTCTACACAGGTAAGGCTGTCGATATCAGCACTCCCATTATCCTTTACGCATAATACTATTATTCCATTGTCCTGTGTAAGCGTTATCCATGCTTTTTCGCCCGTAGAGTGTTTATAAACATTTGTGACGAGTTCTTTCAAAAGCCGATATATGAAGATATCATATGGCGGAACTAAAAATAAAGAGTCTGAACAGTCAAAAACAATGCTGACGTGGCGATCAGGAAATGACTGCGCAATATATGCAAGCAAATTTTGATAATTTTCTTTTATAGTAAGCTTTGACAGCAATACAGGATGGTAATTCTGCATCTGCTCACGGATATAGATATTCATATTATCAAGAGTTTGTGTGATTATTTTCTGTATATCAGGACTTGTTGATTTATGCATCATATTTTTTATGGAAAGCAGGTCTTGAAGTATATTGTCATGAAGAAAGTTTGAAAATTCAAGATTTATCTGCTCTTCCTGCTGTAACTGTGCCAATGCGGCATTGTATTTGTTTTCCATAACCATGTTGCCTCCTCCCTGCCTTAAATTAAAATCCAGAATGATATTGCAGACATAGATTAACACAAACATAGCATCCAGCATAAGAAGGAAAGGTAACCAGCCGATACCCAGAGTGATTGTTATCAATCCACAAATGATAATACCGAAAAGCAGGATCAACATTAACTGAAAACTGCTAAATATGGCTGATAATGGAAAGCTGCGATGCTCTTTCAGTATAATACCATGAATGCTTATGGAGAAAAGCAGGACAGGGATATACACGCCAAAGTTTGAAAGATTTCCTTTTATGCCCATTGTGGTAAGACAGTATGCAATGAATAAGATGATTATTGCCATAAGAGAGAACAGAATGGACTTCCATTCTGCTTTAAGAACAAAAGCAGCTCTTTTTCTATGGTAAGCAATAATAAAAATGAAACAAAGCCAGCTTGCCAAAAACTGGATGCCATACAACAAAGCAAACATTTTGTCTGATATTAAAATGCCGATAAGGGAGCAGATACAGGTTCCAGTCAGGCAGAGGTTTGCTGTTTTTTTAAATTTATAGCCGCTCCCCTGAAATAAAAACATAAGTATGAAATTTATGAAAATGCACCATATAACCGGGCTTAAGGCATAAAAAGCAATATTTATTGTAGCGCGGTCCGAAACGGAAAGGGATATATACCAACTGTCTAATGCCAGAAGACCGCAAAACAAAGAGACAGCTTTATTATCTCTGATATTGCAGGAACTCACATAAGCAGCGTCTATCAGCATCAGCGATGACAGGAATACGGATACGGTTTTGCTCATGCTGCAAGGCATCTGAATATTTATTTCCAGCCCCATATATATTATAAGCAGAATGGAATTTATAAAAAGCAAAAGCTTAAAGATCATACGCTTCATATGGTTGCCCCCTTATTCATGCATAAATTATATCATTTATCTGTGTGCATACAACTAAAATTTTCCCAAAACTATTTTACAGCAGGTATGGACAGTCATACAGTAATAAATCAGATAAATGATCAGTGTCAGCGCAATGGCTAATAGCACAGGGGCGTATAAAACAATGCTGTTTGCCAAAAGGTTCTGCATAAGCGCTGTTTTGTATACGAATGTGGCAAAGATACAGTCTGCCAATCCGAACAGAAACGGAATGCTGAAAAATGTGATTGCCTGTTTCCTGATGATTTTTTTAATCTTCCTGTTCGTATATCCCATTTTTACGAGGATATCGTAATCGGATTTTGAATCGGCTATCGCTGAAATATTATTAAAATACAAAATGCTGCCTGTTGCTATAAAAAATAATACTACAAGAAATCCTATCAGCAGGAAGGTGGAACTGCTTAGGGAAATCACTTCATGTATCCTGTGGGAGCTGCCCTGCAGGTAAGGGCTTTTATCCAAATATGCGGATAGAGCCTGAAACAGATCCTCGCTGCCTGTTATGGAACTTCCGTTTATACTTAAGACTTTCGTTTCGGGGGCGGCATTATCAGATATTATTTTGTATAAGCTGTCACTTATAATCAAAGTACCAACACTGTTCGCAAAAGAAATAGGATTATCTAATGTGGTCATAGTCACAGTGACAGGTATTTCTGTATTGTTTATGAGCAGTGGATAGGTGCTGCCTGTTTCATCTTTGCCGGAAGCCGGCTGGTATCTTACAAAAATACACTCATTGCTGTTTAATGCTGTTAATTGCTCCAAAGCCTTTTGCCGCCCTTGTGCCTTCAGAATGGCGGTATAGTCAGAATATGAGATACATTCAAAACCTGCATTCCGAGGGATTTTTTCGTTGTCAGCATCTCCCTTGGAAGTTCCGACACTATATTCCATGGGAAGCTGCCCGGCGGTAGAAGTAACTTTATAAATATCGGTCTGTAGGAATGTAATATCATCTCCGGATGAATAGTTGTTCACGATCTCCATGATTGTGGACAGATCGCTTTCCTTTTCAATACGACACTCGATTTCTGACGGCGCAATGCGGGATACTGCTGCAATCGGATAATACAGGGAGAGAGCCATAGCACTTGAAACAGTCAAAGCTGCGGCTGACAGTAATGTGAGCATGATCAGCGTTTTTGAATTGGAACACATTCGGTATATAAAACCAGGTGAAGTAATGATTCTTGTTTCCGTATAAAATTTCTTCTTATTTTTTTTACCGGTCTGTACCGCATAAGGGAGAAAAGATGCAATAAAAAGCACTGTCCCAAAAAGAATGAGTGCAAATGTAAGCATTCCAACAGCATAAAACCCGACTGAAAACCAGACAGATTTTTCGCCCCTCAGGATGTCAAGGGCAATGCAGTATCCCAAAATGACAGATACAAACCCGATTATGGAAGGAACAGCATGGAACTTTGTACGCTTTTCCGCACTTTTTTCAAACCGCACTAAATCCATAAGGGAGGATTTAAAAAGAAATCTGCTGTTGGACAGCGATAACATGATAATAATAGCAAAAACAAAACAAGCCGTCTTTACTATGGCATTCAGGTTAAAATAAGGTATTTCTGAATTGTTGACTGTCAATCCCAGTAATTTTGTAATGCCAAACACAATGCCTTTGTGAAACAGACCGCCCAAAAGGATTCCGATTACAAAAGCCCCGAAGCAGGAAAGCAGATTTTCTGCTGTAAGCAAGGACAGTATTGTGGATTTCCGATATCCTAATAATGCATAAATACCTAATTCCTTTGTGCGTCGGCGCAGAAAGAAACGGTTTGAATATGACATATAAAAAATAACGAATGCCATAAGGAACACAGAAATCGTGTTGCACATAGTTTCCACTCTCCCGTCGCCTGATATTTTCTCAAGCATAACGTTATTCATGGAAAACGAAGTGAAAGCAAAAAAAATAGTAATTACAAAGGAAACGGATAATAAATAGAGGGCATAAAAGGAAAAATTATTTTTTAGGTTCTTAAGTGCCGTAGATAAATGGTTCATGGGTACTTCCCTACCTTTCTGTGTCTAATTTTGCTGTTTCATGCGCAATGGATTCATAGAATGCACGCCTGTCAGCATTTTGTTTGAATAATTCCTGAATGATGCAGCCGTCTTTAAAAATCAGGATGCGGTCAGCAAAACTTGCGGCATAAACATCATGTGTGACCATTAGTATCGTAGTATGGAGGCGCTCATTTGATTCCTTTAACGTGTTCAGCAAATCTGTTGCGGAACTTGAATCCAATGCTCCGGTCGGTTCATCCGCAAACAAAATGCTTGGATGTTTCACAAGAGCCCTTAGAGCGGAAGCGCGCTGCCTTTGCCCGCCTGAGAGCTCACTTGGATATTTTTCTAACTGTGCGTCAATACCAAAGCTTTTTGCCAGGCTTCTTATCATATTTTCTATTTTTTGAGGCGGAAGTTTCTGTAAAGTCAGTGGAACAGCGATATTCTCAAAAATAGTAAGGCTGTCTAACAGCAGATATTCCTGGAAAATAAAACCCAGATTATCCCTGCGGAAGTCCGCTGCTTTGGAATCAGTCAGATTTTTTAGATTGATACCGTTTATTGTAATACTCCCGCTTGTGGGTGTATCAATCGTAGAAAGAACGTTAAGCAATGTAGTCTTTCCTGATCCGGAAGCTCCCATAATGGCAATAAATTCGCCGTCCGTTACGCGGAACGATACGTTATTAAGGCTTGGGTGCTGTGATTTTGCATAAATTTTTGTTACGTTTTTCGCTTCCAATAATGTAGCCATTTCTTTTATTCTCCTTTGCTGTTTTTTGATAACAGTATTGTAATTTTGGGGCTGTAAAAAAGAATGAGTAAATCACGCATATTTTTTGCGTGATTTACTCAACAATTGCCATGATCTCAAAACAGCCATCCATGAAGCGCTATCATTTTTTGATGTAAACATCAGGATTGGCTGGGGCCTTTTCTAAATTTTGGGTAACAGGTGCTGCATCCGGTTCACAGTTCCTGTTGCTTCAAAGTAATGATTGTATGGAAAGTCAGTGTATCATCATTGTAATACATCTGCATATTTCCATGATATTTGCTGATTGTTTTATGAATACTTTTTAACCCAAATCCATGCCTGATTTTATCAGTTTTATCGGTACTAAGCTGTCTGCCTTTGCCGGAAAAGGGATTTTTCCTGCAGGAGTTGATAACGGTTATTATGACAAATGATGTTTTCTCATGTTTGCTTGTATTGATTTCAACAAAAGAATCAGGGACGATGCCTGCAGCAGCTATGGCGTTATCCAGTAAATTACAAAATAGAGATGTCAGGTCATTGTCTGCAATGAAATCCATTGTCCTGCTTCGGATGTCGGCATGAAAAGTTATGTGACTGTCCGTGCATTGCCGCATATAGCGGCATAGAATGGAATTAAGCATTTCATGATCACATAGTCTGGAACATTCTTTCAGGTCTGAGGAAAGTATCAGCTGTCGGATATAGGTGCCTATTTTATCATGTTCTTTTTGGTCATTCAGCATATCAATGGATTGCAGATGTTTTTTTATATCATGGATTAAGATGCGCTGGTTTTCGTTTTGCAGACGCAGCATTTCATAATACTGGGCTGAATCAGATTCTTGTTGGAGCAATAACTGCATTTCTGTAAATTCCATGTTTTTTTTCTGGTTATATTGATTGATTCCAAACACAAGCAGATTAGCTGCTAACAGAAAAACAGCACCCACTGCAATCATCCAATCAAGCGATGATGAAAGAGGAACAGATTCGCTAATACTTATAAAAATAAACATAATAAAGATAGAAGTTAAGGGAATATAAATAAAAAGAAAAACAGATTTATCATACTGCCCTGTGTTTTTCTTCGGTCTTTGCATCAGGTGCATCAGTACATAGATAACAGCAAAAAATATAAGCTTACTGAAAACTGCAAAAACTAAAAAATGATAGAATTCCCTGTCGTTATCAAGGAAATGGGGGGTAAACCGTTTGGTAATTCCATATACGATCAGTTCACTCATTGCCATAACAGCCGTCAGTATAGAAGAATGAAATAGCCCGGAGTAATAATTTAGGTCATACTGAGTAACTAAGAAAATGAAATTCAGTAAAAAATATAAAGCTACATTTAACCATATAAACTCAGACAGTGAAACAAAAAACAGGATAAAATATAAGATGCAAAGTATGGAAAGCTTTTTCCAAGGAGTGCGTTTGGAGGAAAATAAATGGGAAGAGTATTGCCAAAGTATAATTGCTTCTACAAGAAAACTGAAAAAATAACAGACTGTATTTCTCATTTATTTTACCTCGTACTTTCTAAATAAAGGAGATAGGCTTGTTTAAATGAGCTGTATTTCCTTTTTGTCAGATAAGCAGATTGATTATCTGACATATGAACAAGATTACGGTCAAAATCTGTGACATGTTCAAAATTGATGATGAAGCTGCGGTGAGTCTGAAAAAAACGATTTTTAGGGAGAAGTTCCAGCCAGTACTGCATATTGTGAATGGATTCAAAATCACATAAAGTTGTATGTACTGTTATTTTTCTGCCCTGTGCTTCTATTGCTATGACAGAGGAGGCTGGAAGGGTATGCATACCCTGTTTTGTTTCGACAGGAATTTTTATTGTTATAGCGTTATACAGGTCAACAGCATCTTTCATATTACGGAAAAAACGCTGTTTATCCAGCGGTTTTGACAGGTATCGGAATACATGAAACCGCATTGCCTCATCAAGATATTCGGAATAAGAAGTTACAATAAAAATGATGATATTGTTGTTTGCTCTTTTTAATTCATTTCCCACATAGATGCCATTCATTCCGGGCATTTCTATATCAAGAAAAAGAATGTCTTTTTCACCTTTGTCTGACAGAAGGGATTCTCCGTCAGAAAAGCAGACCAGTTCAGGACATTTTACACCGATATTTTCAAAAAAATTCATTATATATTTCTGAAGCTGATCGATTATCAGCGCATCATCGTCGCAGATGAGTATTCGCATTTTTATACCTCCGTATATTTTATTACATTATACAGTATGGGACGGTAAAATAAAAGCGTATTGCATGAAAAGACAGTTTTTGCCGGATTTTGGGTTGATATTAGAAAGTAAGAATAAGATAAATTTAATGAAAAAATGACCAAATGGAAGCCAAAAATGTCGTTTGGTGCAGAAAGGGTTGGTTTAACGCGATCACAGGAGAGGAAATCTCTTGATCAGGGTATTTTAAAAATTCGCCGTTCAGATCGCCCCTCCTGTCCCTTGGAAACAGCCTGCCGCAATACACTGCTTAGCTTTCTTATCATGTAATCCACCCATTTGAAGAAAATGAAGCGGCAGCTCCCTTAATTTCTTCTGGATTTCTTTCAGGCCTTTGCCATAAATCGTGTGGCGCTTGCCATTAAAAGTATACCTTGCCTGGTACCGGCCATCTTTCCGCACGGAAATCCCTGGAGGGAGTTGTTTCCTCTTATCCTCTGCCACATCCAACATCTTCTCTCTAAAATGCGTAGAGAGGCATCCGGATCCGCCTTTCTGTTTGTCCCTTGCCCCTCTTTTCTCCTATGCCCTCTAATTTGCCCACCCTGCTATTTTGAGCGTTTCAATGATAAAATTCCGTCTTAACGCTTTTTGCCCAAATATGGGCCAATCTGGAAGCCACAGCACTATCTTCTCACCTCTGTGAGCGGTAACTATCACACCAGCGGTCAAATTTTATCCTGTCCACAAGACATCTGCCGCCGATCCGTACCTCTGCACCAATCTCCCGGACATGCTTCCTTGTGGTGCATATCCCGATGCCGCCGGCATACCCGCAGAACTCATCCAGGCTCAGCAGCCGCTTTTCATTCAGCGGGATCCTGACAGCAGGTACCGCCGTTTCATCCAGGAGGAACCCGGCCTTTTTCTGTTTCTCATAATATGCCCTGGGTACCATCCCACGTATTACCAGATGCCAGGCTCCCGGCATCCGCCAAAATTTATCCCATCCGCTACATTTATCTGAAAGGGACTTCCCTGCAGTGGTCCCCTTCCTTCCACATTTTAAGGAAAGGGGAGCAGAGCATATCAAGCCGCTCCGCCCTCTGCCCCAAATAATCCCTCAGTATCTCCAGGGAGTTCCCTATATATTCTACCCTCGTGCCAGTATAGGCACCTTTGGCAAGTGCCTCCAGCATCCCTTCCATGCCTCGTTTATCATATCTTCCATGACACTGAATGCCCTTAATATCTCATCAGGCCGCACCTGCTTTCCTGATGAAATCAGATCTTTGGATGCCTCCAGGTACCCAATCATATGGCTCAGGATGGTTCTCTGGCTCCATTCATTCAGAGAATAGAACCATTCATCGATCTCCCTGGCCGTTGTCCGCAGTTTCTCCTGTTCCCTGCTGCCTATCAGTTCCGGCCACAGCATTTTTTGTACTTCAATCCCGACTGGCAGGGGCAGGGATCATTCCGGCCCACTTCCTTATGCAGCATCTCCTGAATCTGCATGATTCTGATCAGCAGGCTCTTTGGCATCTCACATAATCTTCCCGGAGCGGCACTCATAATCCGATCACGCTCATTCAGCAATCCAATAAGTTCTGCCACCTGCGGCGAAGCGGTAAGCGGCTGTTTGATGCTCCCTATCGGCTTTCCTGAATATACCACCCTATCATCACGCAGGAAAAGAATCTCCCTCTCACCACAGTCATGGGGCGTAATATCCGCCAGCATCCCCTCCGGGCTTTCCCATACGGCATGAGCCTCCAGCGTTACCGAGATATTCGCCCATTGCCAGACAGCCCAGCCGTTGACCTGCTGCCCGCCATGCCCTCTAATCGCCCCATACTGCCCTGTTTCCATGCTTGACATAAAATAATCGTCTCTGCCCAAAAAACAGCAATATGGCGCCCCTGTGTGTGCCACGGACCACCCTCCGGCTTTTGAAACGTTGCAATTAACGTTCCATTCGTTTTCGTTTCGTGGAAAAGCGAACGCTCGCTTTGGTCCTGGCAGATGGCAGCAGTTGTAAAGCCCTCAAAATACGGTATTACATGGTTTCCGCTGCCTTTCGTCCGCCTATATGTTTTGAACCGTGGAGGATTGCAACGTTCTATTTGTTTCGTTTTTGTTTTTTCAAAAGCGAGCGTTCGCTTTCCCAGCAGTCGCCAGCGCTTCATCTATGTAACGGATTCCAGAAAGCAAAAGCAGGGGACACATTACTCAGCCCCCTGCTCCTGCTCCGCAATGGTTTTCTGAGCCTCCATCACAGCCAGAGCCATCAGCTGTTTACCTGTCAGCATCATACCGGAAACACCAGTTTTATATTTCTTTTCAACCTGGATAAAATACCGCCTGACCTGCTTTCCCTTCTCATTCCGCTCCGGCATTGCCATTTCCTTGGCAGTATCCAGACTGATAATATGGTCCCTGACCGTCTGCCCGGAAGGTGCTAAAATTTCAGCGCCTTCAAAATCCTCATTTTCGATTGTGCCAATATCATTCAGCCGGTTCTTTACCCAGTCCCGGTAATGGCTTTTCACCTCCAATACCCTATGCAGCTCCGTTCCATAAACGACTTTCTCCCCGGTACTGGTAGTATATACTGGCACCAGCTCATTTTCAATAATACTCAGATTCTCCATTTATCGTATCTCCTTTCCAGCAGGGCAGCAGGCTTTTATCTCCTGCCTCATGCCCTCTCTTTTGCCCTCTGTGGGGCTTTTCCTGCATGGGAATAGTTTTTATATGCTTACACTGTTAAATGGTGGAGATGGGGCAATTTCACCCCATTCTCCACTGTTTTATAGCGGGTCTTCCCCCGTATACATGATATTACTGGGCTTCAGACCGTCCGTCCTTGAAATAGCCAGCGGCTCAGGATCCGGCCCTTCCGTTCTTTATAGATGACCTGGATGACCGTATTTTTAAGTATGTCTTCCAGCCTGGCATGATTCCACTTCCCCTTATTGAGGAAGTGTGCAACCGTGGTGCGGTGGCAGGCGCTATATTTTCCAAAGTCAATGGTCTTACCATGATATCCAAGGGAAAAGACGGATATCAGTATAGCCATAATATGTTTCATAGTTGTCTGTAGAAAGAGACGGCATAAATTTAACCTTTTAAAGCAGTTGTAAAGTAACGTTGAATGGTATATACTGTTTTCTATAAGACATCATCCTTTACAGGTAATTGTTTTCTGGACAAAAACAGTATACACCTAAAAAGGCTTGATGTTTTTAGTTTTAAAGCATTTTAAACAACTTTGGTATAATTTCAAATTTGCTCAATTATAGATTGAATCTGATTCTTTGGGAATTTCCGGATTTTGAGCCGGCAATGTTAAATGAAGGCGGGAAACTGCATCCATACCTGTCCCCCATCGCAGGCATTACGGACCAGATTGCTACAGATAATACCCGGACACTCTATCAGGCCATGGACGGACAGGCTGTTGGGCTGTATGACAGCGAAGAATGCACCTTTTGGTTTGTTACAAAGAATGAATCAGTACAGGAGCGGTTGGAAGCACTGTTTGATATTTGAAACAGGAAGGTTTTCATGACAACAGCAAGAAAATATTTGGATATTGAGAGGGCGTGAACCGCAGTTGTGGAAAGGGCCATTATTAGAATAGGGAAGTACATTTATGTGGGAAATAGACATAGCGGCAACGCAGGATAGAAAAGCAAAATTAAATGAATTATATAACAAAGAAGGCTTGAATGCTGAAAGGTTTGATTGTAAATTTTATTCGGAATGCTTGTCTTCCCAGAAAGGGAAGTGTGTGGGAAAACAATACGCGGGAGGGACAGCAGCGATATCACCTTTTTACGATATTTCTTATAATGGTATACCTATGAGAACTTTAATTGTGGGAAAAGAAACAGGATATATGAAAAATGAAAAATATGGAACATCACCAAATTTTTATGAGAACTGTAATAATGTATTAAATTGTATTAATTGGAAACATAAAAATAACCATATTAAAGGCACGTTGATGATTTTACAGTATCTTTTTCAAGTTAATACAGAATACATATATTCAAGCTATGCATTAAGTAATTCGCTAAGGTGCGCATTTCAAGATTTAGCAAAAATAGAGAATTTATCATCTGTAAGTGACACAAAAATAATGCGAGATAATTGCATTAAATATTTGTTTGAGGAAATTGATATTTTAGAGCCTGATTTAATTATATGTCAGGGAGAATGGTCAATAAGAGGGAAGAATAATTTTATTGAAAAAATGTCAAAAAGCTACGAAGAAAAACCAGTTTGCCTAAGAAAAAATACTAATGGGAAATATGGATTGTTTAAGTTTAACAGATGTTATGTTTTGACGTGTCACCATCCGGCAATTTTAGGAAATTGGATAAAGAACTTGGCTCCTGACTCTGTGTGGCCGGCAATTGACTATTTAAGAGAAGAAGGAGTATTGCCACAAATTGATAGAGCAACGTCAACGAAAGAATATGAGATGTTGGTTAAGGATAAAGTAAATGAAATGTTGAGTTCAATGCAGTCGAATGATAGACTGCGAGGATAACTAATGAGTATTAAAAGATATTTTTAAAATTGCTAAGTTATAGATGATACACGGGAAATTTTCTGGAAGATTCCGGAAAAGAGCATGGAGGAGAAACGATTATGTTGGAATTTGCTGATCCTGATGCGGTGCAGGCAGATTACCGGACATGGACTGGAACTGTTGAAAGACCTTCCCTTGAAGGAGCTGTTTTTGCAGCGGACGGCTTTGGACGACGAGGGACTGGCCCAGGCTGTCCAAATTAAAAAACTGAAAACGATTTGTATAGCTGCCTGCCATCATGTTTCCTTTGACGGGCTGATGGCAGTTTCCTGGAGGGATAAGCTGCGTATCAGAGATAAAGACAATCATGATGAGGAAGGGATGGCAGGTCTGTTTACAGAGAAGGAGCGAAAGGCATATGAAGACGCCCGCGCTTATAAGATCATGAAAAATCAGATTTTATTGGACGATCCTGAGCTGCAGGCTCCCGTTCAGGCGCTGCAGGAATTTTTTGAGGACATGAACCGCTGGGAGCGGATGGCGGAACAAAAAGGCTGCGGCGATCAGGCGGCGATTGATGAGCTGTTTGCCAAGAGGGTGAGCTGGTCTCCCCGTCCTGGCTGGCGTCCTGTTGATCTTTCCTTTAAAGCCGGTGGAACTTATACGGATCGTCACCTGATTGCCGGCGAACGGGTTACAAAAAGCAAATTTTGGCTTTATGCGGAACAGGATATTTTCTACTATCGTTATTTGATGCGTCTCATGGATGGTAAGTGGATGATTGACAATTCCCAGTGGTGCAGGGAAGGATGTTGGTCATTTCATGAGCTGTGATGAAAAATCCAATGAAGCAATGCTGTACATTCCACAGCAGCAGGTAAGCATTTCACAGCAATTTTTTCGATGCCACAGAAGCATGGAGTTACTACACAAATGGCTATGTGAAAACGCATAGCCATTTTTTCGATGAGAAATATGCAGACAGATTTTAACTTATACAAGGTGGATATGAAATATATCTGTAATTTACATAATATAGATGATAAAGTGCTTTCTGTTTCGCCACAGACGGGAAAAGATAACAGGGTTTTTGTGCAGAGCAGGATTGACCGGCAGTTTGGATTCTGCCAATCAGGGCAGAGATATGTCTCGCTCCATGCCATCATAGTCTGCAGAACGGGGATGAAGCTTTTTCCGAATTCAGTTAGTGAATATTCTACCTTCGGCGGGATTTCCTTGTAAATCCCCCGATGAAGAAACCCATCATTTTCCAGTTCCCGAAGCTGCTTGGTCAGGGTGGATTGTGTGATTCCCTCCAGGCGGCGGGACAATTCGCCGAACCGCTGGACTTTATAAAAGGATACATACCATAAGATCAGAATTTCCCATTTGCCGCCAATCACGGACTGGGGCCTGCCCATGGGAACGCAGCGGGCAATGGTTTCCTTGTTGTTGAATTTGTTCTCAGCCATTTCATTCAACCTCTTTTTTATCTGCCTGTTTTCCATGAGTATATATTGCCAGAGGGAAAAAAACGGGAGTCTGTGGTAAGTGAACTGCAGCACATCATAGACACGGTAAGTGAGGAGGAAATGGCAGAATACCGCAGGAATCTGAAAGCTTTAGGATAGTCTTTCTAGAGCGAAACATTTATGTATAAGTCTTAATGATTTCTTCGGCAATTGTTTGTTTTGTAACGCAGCGATCCATTGCCTGTTTTTCGATATAACGGTGAGCATCGGGTTCGTTCATCTTTAATTCGCTGATTAAAATCCATTTTGCTTTGTTGACAAGACGGATTTCAGCCATTTTTTCTTTAATAGACAGGGATTTCTGTTCAAATTGTCTCAGGCGCTCCCTGGAGCTTTCCATCCATCTAAGGGCATGTATCAAGGTTGGTTTTGATGTTGGCTTTGGCAGCGTGAACACACCATATTCTACAACCTTATCGTGAATATCTGCATGGATATCGCTTTTTACCAAAAGCAGCACAGCGGATTGTTTACTGGTACAGGTGTCAATTGCGAAACGAGTACCGATATCGTCAGGCAAAGGCGCGTTGATAATGACAAAATCAAACGTTTTTTCAGCCAGCATCCGTTTGGCGGCGCTGACACTGGCGGCAGTATGAATCGGGGAATATCTTGTTTCGAGGAGCAGGTCGGCAAACGCAGAGGTGAATTTATCTGTTGCGGACACAATGAGTATACTGTAAACTCGTTCTCTTAAACTCATTTCGCGCCTCCTTCTTTAGCTTGAATTATTGATTGCAGTAGATGTTTAATATAGCATCTGGTATATATTTTTTGATAAAATTGCTGTTTGCCGCTGCTGCGCAGGCGGATTTAAAATTGTCGGGCAGCTGTTTAAAATTGGCAAGGATATTTGGGTCTGCTTTATACAGATTGATATCCGCAGGGGCTGGCAGTTCAAGTTCATTCTCAATCCCATCAAGAAAGGCATAAATTATCAGGGCGAAAACCAGATAAGTATTTGCGGATGGATCAGGAGAACGAAGTTCAACACGGCGGTATTCATCAATAGCGGCAGGAATTCTTACAAGCTGTGAACGGTTCTCTCTGGACCAGGAAATATATTTTGGCGCTTTGCTGCTGCCAAAACGGCGATAGGAGCTTTCGGCTGAATTAAAAAATGCTGTCATATCAGCAACTTTATCCAGAATACCCGCAATCAAGTATTTCGTATTGTCCGCTTCATAAGATGATTTGACTGATATATTGATATGGAAGCCGTTTCCAGGCTTGTTTTCCAATGGTTTTGGGCTGAAATCAGCGTAAAGGCCATTTCGCTGGGCGGTTGTTTTTACAACCGTTTGGAATGTCATGGTGTTATCCGCGGCGGTCAGAGGATCAGAATAGCGAAAATCAATTTCGTTTTGTCCCGGTCCTTCTTCGTGATGTGAGCTTTCCGGCTGTATCCCCATCTGCTCCAGGGTTAAGCATACTTCGCGGCGGATATTTTCACCCTTGTCTTCCGGGGCAATATCCATATAAGCCGCGTTATCGTAAGGTTCTTTCGTTGGATTTCCGTTGTCATCCAGTTTGAACAGGTAAAACTCCTGCTCCGCTCCAAAGAAAAACTGATATCCGGAATTTTTCGCTTTTTCAATCGCGTTTTTTAATATAGAACGCGTATCACATTCAAATATTTTTCCATTGGGATAAGTAATGTTACAGAACATTCTTACTACACGTCCATGCTCCGGTCTCCACGGCAGTGGCGCCAGAGTGTCTGCTTCAGGATGCAGAAACAGATCGGATTGGTTTTCATCGCCAAAACCAGCGATGGCAGACGCGTCAATGGCAATGCCATATTCAAAAGCGCGGGAAAGTTCCTGCGGCATAATGGATATGTTTTTTTGTTTGCCGAATACATCGCAAAAAGCGAGACGGATGAATTTCACATCTTCTTCACGAACGTATTGGATGACCTCTTCTTTTGAATACTTCATAAGTTTACCTGCTTTCTTTTAATTTGCTATATACATCTGTTTATATGGGTTTTTACTGTCTGGCGTGATGACCGTAAAAGGCTCGGATAAAAGTTCGTCCGCGGAATAACCGAAGTCTGAGCAGTATTCAGCCAGATACTTCCTGATTTCCTCTAACTCCTTTGTGTCCGCGTGTCTTGCGGTAACCTGTTTGGGGAAATGAATGTCCTCACAGGTGCCGCGCAGGAACACTTTGCCTCCATGCATTCCGGTACAGGGAAAATTGCCTACAATGGGTTTGGAATCTTTATGAAGCCCAAGGATGATGATTACGCCTCCTGCCTGATATTCTCCAAGGAAACTTCCTGCGTGTCCGCCGATAATCATAACAGGAATTTTTTCTTTGTAAGCCTTCATATGGATTCCCGCCCGGTATCCGGCGTTGCCCTGTACAAAGATTTTGCCGCCGCGCATGCCATAGCCGGCAGTGTCGCCGACATTGCCATGAATCAAGATCTTACCTTCATTCATGGTATCGCCTACCGCGTCCTGCGCATTGGCGTTTACCGTAATATTGGCATTGTTTAAGTATGCGCCCAGTGCATTGCCCGGTATTCCGTTAATTGTAAGATTCTTGTCAGACATACCGGCGGCAATAAATCTCTGACCGAGGCATCCTTCGATTAAGTAATCGCTTCCTGTTCCGCGCAACGCCTCATTTACAGCTCTATAATCTAAATTTGCGGCATCTATGATTTGCATATTATATCATACCTCCTTAGAATGGTTTATGTTTTTTTATCATTCTCCGGCGTGAGAGATACCGAGTATCTCCAGTTCTTTTTCCGTTAAGCCGATGCCGCGAAGCATCAGCCGGTTTCCGCGTAAAGCCTCAATGGAATTAATTCCCATACCGCCCATGAATTCTTTTATTTCGTGTTTCCATGCGGTCATCAGATGGATCAGGCGTTTGCTGCCCACTTCCGGATTCAGTCTTTTCACAAGCTCCGGGCGCTGAGTCGCGATTCCCCAGTTACATTTACCGCTTTGGCAGGTAGAGCACAGATGGCAGCCAAGAGCAAGCAAAGCGGCAGTAGCTACATAACAGGCATCCGCGCCGAGAGCAACGGCTTTTACTGCATCTGCCGCGTTTCGGATACTGCCGCCGACTACAAGAGATACATTGCCGCGGATACCTTCATCCCGAAGTCTCTGATCAACGGCTGCCAGCGCCAGCTCAATGGGGATACCTACATGATCTCTGATCCTGGTAGGCGCAGCTCCGGTACCGCCGCGGAATCCGTCAATGGCAATGATATCCGCTCCGCTTCGGGCAATACCGCTTGCGATTGCCGCAATGTTATGTACAGCGGCTACTTTTACAATAACCGGTTTTTTGTATTCCGTAGCTTCTTTTAGAGAGAAAACAAGCTGGCGTAAATCTTCAATGGAATAAATATCATGGTGAGGCGCCGGGGAAATGGCATCAGACCCTTCCGGTATCATACGGGTGCGGGATATATCCCCTACGATTTTTGTGCCGGGAAGATGTCCCCCAATACCTGGTTTTGCTCCTTGTCCTATTTTGATTTCAATAGCCGCGCCGGCCTTCAGATAATCTGCATGGACGCCAAAACGGCCGGAAGCCACCTGCACGACGGTATTTTCTCCATAACAGTAAAAATCCTCATGAAGACCGCCTTCTCCGGTGTTATATAAAATTCCAAGCTCTGTTGCCGCGAGAGCCAGAGACTTATGGGCGTTGTAGCTGATAGAGCCGTAACTCATGGCAGAGAACATAACCGGCATGGACAGTTCCAGCTGCGGAGGCAGCTTGCAGTCTAAGGCTCCGTCTTTTGTGCGCTGTATTTTTGACGGTTTCTTTCCGAGAAAAACTCTGGTTTCCATGGGTTCCCGCAATGGATCAATGGAAGGGTTGGTTACCTGTGAAGCATTGATCAGGATTTTATCCCAGTAAACAGGCAAAGGTTTTGGATTGCCCATGGATGACAAAAGAACACCGCCGCTGTTTGCCTGCTTGTATATTTCTTTCACTGTCTGGGCTGACCAGTTAGCATTTTCGCGCAGGGTGCAGTCGCTTTTTACAATCTTTAAGGCTCTGGTAGGACAAAAAGAAACACAGCGCTGGCAGTTTACGCATTTTGAGTCGTCACATGTCATAATTTTGTGTTTTTCATCGTAGCTGTGGACTTCATTTGCACATTGCTGTTCACATACACGGCAGGAAATGCATCTGTTTTCATTTCTGATTACTTCAAATTCCGGATAAATAAATTCTATACTCATTAAAACGCACCTTCCTTTACGTTAACGATCACAGGCTCACCGCCTGCGGGCGACCATATATTTTCCGCATTTGGTTCCATGCTTCGGATAGCGGCTTCTTCACTGGCAATGAATATTTTGTCATCCTTTTCTCCAACAACCATGGAACGAAGCTTCAGACGATCATTCAGCGCCATCAATCCGCCCTCAAATCCAAAAACGATAGAGAACGGGCCGGTAATCAGAAGGCTTGGAAACATAGTTCTAAGGTAAGTATGTTTCTTTTGGGCGTTCAAATCTGTTTTTGCCGCAATGGTACTCCAGAACGGAGCGGCAATTACACTTGCGGTTTCACCGAGCGTAAGTTCCTGTACGCGGAGCAGATAATCCATAATGTAGGTAATAACTTCCGTATCGGTCTGGAGGGTACATTTATAGCCAAACATTTCAATAAATCGTCGGTTTGCGTCATAGGAGGAAATTTCTCCGTTATGCACGACGGAATAATCAAGCAGTGTAAACGGATGCGCGCCTCCCCACCAGCCGGGAGTGTTTGTCGGATAACGTCCATGTGCCGTCCAGGAATATCCTTCATATTCTTCTAATTTATAAAAGACGCCTACATCCTCCGGAAAACCGACCGCTTTGAACGCTCCCATGTTTTTGCCGCTGGAAAAGACGTAAGCACCGGGCATTTCGGCGTTGATCTTCATAACTGTTTTTGCGACAAACTCTTTTTCTTCTAATTGTAAAGATACAAGCACAGATTTTAACGGCGCGGCAAAATATCTCCATATGATCGGTTCAGCTGTGATTGCCGGAATCTTTCGGGTTGGAATGACTTCTGAATGGACTATTTCAAAGCGCTCCTTTAAGAAAGCTTCGCATTCCTTTCGCGTTTCGCGGGAATCAAAAAACATATGTAACGCATAAAATTCTTTATATTCCGGATAAATGCCATAACCGGCAAAACCACCGCCTAATCCGTTGGACCGGTCATGCATAGGTTTTATGGAATTTATGATCATTTCACCGGACATCTTATTTCCGTCTTTGGAAATTGCGGCTGAGATCGCGCATCCGGAGGGGATTCTTACTTGACCCTCAATTTTCATAAGTCTTGTACCTTCCTTTCAGATAAATATAAAACAAAAGCATCCGTTTTAAGGGCAGGTGATTCCTGCTCTAAAAATGAACGCCTTTGCTCATATTTTATATTTATACAGCGGATAATGTGCTTTGTCAATCTTTTTTGGTAACGAAAAAAATACGATAGAAAAATGAAATAAAGGATTGACAAATGATTTTTAAGGGTGTATCATCCAACACGTAAAGGCAAGGGAGTCTTTTGCGGCGCGGGGATAAGCGCCATGAAAGTCTTCCTTGTCTTTTTTATTTTTAAATTTGGAAGGAGCAGGATTATGAAGAATGTATCGGATTTTTTTGGATGTAAAGTATTTGATGACAGAGTGATGAAAGCAAATTTATCGGCAAAGGTTTATCGGTCTTTGAGAAAGACGATTGATGAAGGCGCAAAGCTTGATATTGGCGTAGCAAACGCGGTAGCGGCGGCTATGAAAGACTGGGCGGTGGATCATGGCGCTACCCACTATACCCATTGGTTCCAGCCCCTTACCGGCGTCACGGCAGAAAAGCACGACGGTTTTATTTCTCCGTCTCCCGACGGCGGTGTGATTATGGAGTTTTCCGGAAAGGAGCTGATAAAAGGAGAACCGGATGCGTCGTCGTTTCCCTCAGGCGGACTTCGGGCTACTTTTGAAGCGCGGGGATACACGGCATGGGATCCTACATCCTATGCGTTCATCAAGGGCAATACCTTGTGTATTCCTACCGCGTTCTGCTCTTATGGCGGAGAAGCGCTGGATAAGAAAACGCCGCTGCTCCGTTCTATGGAAGCGTTAAATAAGCAGGCAATCCGTATCCTTCATCTGTTCGGCAATGACGATGTGAAATGCGTCCGCACATCCGTAGGGCCGGAACAGGAATATTTTCTTATTACAAAAGAAATGTATGAACAAAGGAGGGATCTTCGATTTACGGGACGTACTCTTTTTGGCGCGAAGCCGCCGAAGGGACAGGAGATGGACGATCATTATTTCGGAGTGATCAAGCCGAGGGTTGCCGCTTATATGGAAGAACTCAATGAGGAACTCTGGAAGCTGGGCATTCTGGCAAAGACAGAGCATAACGAAGTTGCCCCGGCACAGCATGAGCTTGCCCCTATCTATACAACAACAAACATTGCGACAGACCATAACCAGCTGACAATGGAAATTATGCAGAAGGTAGCGGCAAAACATGGGCTTGTGTGCCTGCTTCATGAAAAACCGTTTGCCGGAGTAAACGGAAGCGGAAAGCATAACAACTGGTCATTAACCGCGGACGGAGGCGTGAATCTGTTGTCGCCGGGCGAAACGCCGTATGAAAACGCGCAGTTTTTATTATTCCTATGCGCGGTTATCAAAGCCGTGGACGATTATCAGGATCTGCTTCGTCTTTCTGTGGCGACAGCAGGAAATGATCACAGACTTGGGGCAAACGAAGCGCCTCCGGCAGTCATCTCTATCTTCCTTGGAGAAGAATTAAATGGGGTACTGGAAGCGATTGAAACCGGTACTCCCTATGCGGGAACCGAAAAAACACAGATGAAGCTGGGCGTAGATGTACTTCCAAAGTTTAACCGCGATACCACGGACCGCAACCGCACATCGCCCTTTGCGTTTACCGGAAACAAATTTGAATTCCGTATGCTTGGTTCTTCCAACAGCATTGCCTGCGCCAATATCATGCTGAACAGCGCGGTGGCGGAAAGTTTAAAAATCTATGCGGACAGACTGGAAAAAGCAGAGAATTTTGAAGATGTACTGCACGAAATGATTCGCAAAACCATCAAAGATCATAAACATGTTATTTTCAACGGGAATGGTTATGACGACACGTGGATTAAGGAAGCTGTGGAAAAGAGAGGGCTTCTGAACTATCGTACAACACCGGATTGCATGCCCCATCTGCTGGATGAAAAAAACGTACGGATGCTGACGTCTCACAAAGTTTTTTCAGAAGCGGAGCTGAAGTCCAGATGTGAAATTATGCTGGAAAACTATTGTAAGACCGTTCTGATTGAGGCTAACACCATGATCGATATGGCCAAGACAGAGATTGCTCCGGCAGTAAGCGCGTATGTATTGGAGCTTGCAAATACAGCGGCGGCAAAAAAGGCGGTCGATGAATCAATTTCATGCAGTTATGAGACGAGGCTTGTGAAAAAACTTGTAATACTGGAAGAACAGATTGCGGTTAAGACCGATGAATTGGAAGAAGCGGTGATGAAACTTCAGGATACGGAAGATGTTGAGACAGAGTCCTATATGATTCGGGACGCTGTTTTAGGAAAAATGGGAGAATTAAGAGCTGCCTGCGATGAGGCAGAGGCGATAACGGCAAAGAAATACTGGCCATTTCCGACTTATGGTGATTTACTGTTTGGCGTAAAATAAGTTGATAATTAAATGGATTGGAGGAAGAAAAAATGAACGAAGTTATGAAAGAATTTGTGCAGGAAACAGTATCCGGCGAAGTGTTCGGTGTCTGGTTTTTAATTGGCGCTGCACTGGTATTCTGGATGCAGGCAGGTTTTGCGATGGTAGAGGCAGGATTTACCAGGGCAAAAAACACAGGAAATATCATTATGAAGAACCTGATGGATTTTTGTATTGGAACCGTAGTATTTATATTGATCGGTTTTGGGTTGCTGATGGGAGAAGATTTGTTTGGATTTATCGGAAAGCCGGGATTTGATTTATTTACAGCATATGCGGAGTTTGACTTTTCAAGCTTTGTATTTAACCTTGTATTTTGCGCGACAACGGCTACTATTGTATCCGGCGCAATGGCAGAACGTACAAAATTTCTTTCCTATTGTATATATTCTGCTGTAATTTCCGCGTTGATTTATCCAATCGAAGCACACTGGATATGGGGAGGAGGATGGCTGGCGCAGCTTGGATTCCATGATTTTGCCGGCTCCTGCGCGATTCATATGGTAGGTGGTATTTCCGCGTTGATTGGCGCGAAAATTCTTGGTCCCCGTATCGGAAAGTTTACCAGAGATAAGAGTGGAAACGTTGTGAAAGTGAACGCATTTCCGGGACACAGCATTGCGCTTGGAGCGCTTGGGGTATTTATTCTCTGGTTCGGCTGGTATGGATTTAATGGCGCGGCCGCGACTTCTATCGCGCAGCTTGGCTCCATTTTCCTGACAACAACCGTTGCGCCGGCTGTCGCGACGGTTGCCTGTATGGTCTTTACATGGGTAAAATATGGAAAACCGGACGTTTCCATGTGTCTGAACGCATCGTTAGCGGGACTTGTGGCAATCACGGCATCGTGTGATGTGACAGATGCCTTCGGCGCGGTTGTGATTGGAGCGGTTGCAGGCCTTTTAGTCGTGTTTGGCGTGTGGCTTCTTGACCAGGTGCTTCGCGTTGATGATCCGGTCGGAGCGGTTGCCGTACATTGTATGAATGGAATCTGGGGTACACTGGCGGTTGGATTGTTTGCTGCCGATACGGCTCCGGGCTACAGTATTGTAAATGCTTCAGGAGAAACGTTAACCGGTCTGTTTTATGGCGGTGGTTTTAAATTATTAAAACTTCAGATTATCGGCTTTGCCAGTGTTGCGGCATGGACAGTAGTTACGATAACGATTACATTCCTTGTGATCAAGGTGATTGTGGGGCTTCGCGTAAATAGGGAAGAAGAAATGGCTGGTCTTGATGCGGTAGAACATGGTCTTCCTTCCGCGTATGCAGGCTTTGCAATGCTTCCGGAGTATATTGAAGAAGGCAATGATCCTGTGGTTGTATCCGGTGACACTCCGGTTGCCGAAGCTGTTCCGGTTAAGCGTGTTCCCACGTTTGAAGAAGGCACTCCGAAATTTACGAAAATCGAAATTATTTGTAAGGAATCAAAATTTGAAGTATTAAAAAACGCGATGATGGAGCTGGGAATTACCGGCATGACAGTATCCCATGTCTTAGGCTGTGGAATTCAGAAAGGTAAACCGGAGTATTATCGCGGCGTACAGATAGAAGCGAATCTACTTCCCAAAGTACAGGTGGAAATTGTAGTCAGCGCGGTTCCGGTCCGCAAAGTGATTGAAACAGCGAAGAAGGTACTTTACACAGGGCATATCGGAGATGGAAAAATTTTTGTCTATGATGTGGAAAATGTAGTGAAAGTAAGAACCGGAGAAGAAGGATTTGACGCCCTTCAGGATGAGGAATAAAAGGAAGCAAAATGATTATGACAAAATATATATTTGTGACCGGAGGCGTGGTATCGGGCCTTGGAAAAGGGATAACGGCAGCTTCTCTTGGACGGCTTTTAAAAGCGAGAGGATTAAAGGTAGCGGCTCAGAAGTTAGATCCGTATATTAACGTAGATCCCGGCACCATGAGTCCTTATCAGCATGGTGAAGTGTATGTGACCGAGGATGGGGCTGAAACAGATTTGGATTTGGGTCATTATGAAAGGTTTATAGATGAGGATTTGAATCAGTATTCCAATCTGACCACAGGAAAGGTCTACTGGAATGTATTGAATAAGGAGCGAAGAGGGGAATACCTTGGTTCTACGGTTCAGGTAATTCCGCATATTACCAATGAAATCAAGGAATTTGTGTATCGTGTGGGAAAAAAGACAGAAGCGGATGTGGTGATTACAGAGATAGGCGGAACCATTGGCGATATTGAATCGCAGCCTTTTGTAGAGGCGGTACGTCAGATCTCTCTGGAAGCGGGCAGAGAGAACAGCCTGTTCATTCATGTGACACTGGTTCCGTATTTAAGCGGTTCCGAGGAGCATAAGTCAAAACCGACGCAGCACTCAGTGAAAGAACTCTGCGGGATGGGCATTCATCCGAATATCATTGTTCTGCGTTCCGACAAGCCGTTAGAGGAATCTATCTTTCAGAAGATTTCGCTCTTCTGCAATGTAAAACCGGATTGCGTCATTGAAAACCGGACTTTGGAGAACCTTTATGAGGCGCCCCTGATGTTGGAAAAGTGGAATTTTTCCTCCGTTGTGTGCAGGGAACTAAATATAAAAGCACCGGAACCGGATTTGACAGATTGGGAAAAGATGGTGGAACGTATCCGTTTACGTTCAGAGGAAGTACATATTGGATTAGTTGGAAAGTATGTAAAACTCCATGACGCATATCTGTCAGTGGCGGAGGCGATGAACCATGCAGGATATGAACAAAATACATTCATAAAAATTCACTGGATTGATTCGGAATATATCACGAAAGAAAATGTGAAAGACTTATTAAAAGGAATGAACGGGATTATTGTTCCGGGCGGTTTTGGAAACCGCGGCATAGAAGGAATGATTTTATCGGCAAAATATGCCCGCGAAAATCAGATACCTTACTTGGGAATCTGCCTTGGTATGCAGATTGCAGTCATTGAATTTGCAAGAAATGTATCTGGAATTGAGGATGCGCATTCCGGAGAATTTGATGAACAGTGCAATCACAAAGTGATTGATTTTATGCCGGGACAGAGCGAGGCGATTGACAAAGGCGGAACTCTGCGTCTTGGAAGCTGCCCCTGCCGGATTAAGAAGGGAACAAAAATGGAAAAATGCTATGGCGCAGAGATGATATATGAGCGTCACCGCCATCGCTATGAATTTAATAATAAGTACCGTAACGAACTGGCCGAAGCCGGACTTGTGATCAGCGGCACATCTCCGGATGACAGTCTGGTCGAAACGATAGAACTGTGCGGGCATCCTTTTTTTGTAGGCGTGCAGTTTCATCCGGAATTTAAAAGCCGCCCCAATCAGCCGCATCCGCTGTTTAACGGATTTATTGCGGCCGCTCTGGAGCAGGCAGGGTGCTGCCGCTGCGATTTATGAGCGTATATGGCGGGAGGGAATACAGTTATGGCGATTCATGAAGAGTGCGGCGTATTCGGAGTGATGAGTACAAAAAGGGAAGATGCTGCAGGCGTCGTTTATTATGGGTTATACGCCCTGCAGCACAGGGGACAGGAGAGCTGCGGAATTGTTGTGAATGACGACGGCGCGTTTTCTTCCTATAAAGACCTGGGGCTTGTCAGTGAAGTATTTTCGAAAGATACATTAACTCATTTACCCATGGGAAATATGGCAGTGGGACATGTAAGATACGGAACAACCGGGGGAAATACAAGGAATAACTGTCAGCCTATAGAAGTCAATCACCAGAAAGGAAAAATGGCGCTGGCCCATAACGGAAATCTTACCAATGCATTGGAACTTCGCGATAAGCTGGAATTATCGGGAGCAATTTTCCATACAACCAGTGATACGGAAACAATCGCTTATGTGATTACAAGAGAAAGGCTTGTGTCACCAAGCATTGAGGAAGCGGTCAGCAATACGATGAATTTACTGGAAGGCGCTTATTCGTTGGTGTTGATTTCTTCTACAAAGATGATTGCGGCAAGAGATCCATATGGGTTTCGGCCGCTTTGCTATGGAAAGATGGCGGACGGGGCATATGTGGCCGCATCCGAAAGCTGTGCATTGTCAGCGGTAGGAGCAGAATTTATCCGTGATGTGCTGCCTGGAGAGATTCTGGTGTTTACAAAGAACGGTGTGGAATCAAGGAGAGAACACTGTAAAAAACAGCGGAAAAGAACCTGTATTTTTGAATACATTTATTTTGCAAGGCCGGATTCTGTTATAGACGGCATATCCGTACATGAATCACGTATGAAAGCCGGAGAATTACTGGCAGACAGTTATCCCCAATGCGCGGATATTGTGATTGGTGTTCCCGACAGCGGATTGGATGCTGCATTGGGGTATGCGGGAAAATCCGGAATTCCTTATGGCATTGGGCTGATAAAAAATAAATATATCGGAAGGACATTCATTTCTCCCGGACAAAATGAACGTTTGGATAAGGTCCGAATTAAGCTGAGTCCTGTCAAGAATGTAATTGATGGAAAAAGAGTTGTACTGATTGATGATTCCATTGTCAGAGGGACGACCAGCAAACGTATTGTAAAGCTTTTGCGTGATGCCGGAGCGAAAGAGATCCATATGAGAATTTCTGCGCCTCCGTTTTTATATCCCTGTTATTATGGAACGGATATTGATTCGGAAGAAAACCTGATTGCATGCCATCACAGCGTGGACGAGATTGCGCGTATGATCGGAGCAGATTCTCTGGGATATTTGCCAATCGAGAAGCTGAATAAACTAATAGGCAGCGAGGAGTACTGCGCTGCCTGCTTTCAGGGAAACTATCCCACGAAAATTCCGGCAGATTTGCGTAAGGACCGTTTTGAAAGGAAATTGTCTGAACGGGTTTGAGATAAAGAGGTGTATGTGCGATGAAAAAATTTGACAGAAAACTGATTTTGTCCGATGGCAGCGAATACTGTGGATATGGTTTTGGCTCCGGGCTTGAAAAAATTACGGAAATAGTATTCAATACTTCTATGGTCGGATATCAGGAAATCCTTTCTGATCCATCCTATACTTATCAGACAGTAGTAATGGCATATCCTTTGATTGGCAATTACGGAATGGCAGAAGATGATTTTGAAACGGATATTCCAAGCATCGGCGGACTGGCGGTACGAGACTACAACGACGAACCATCCAATTTCCGCAGTAAATATACCTTATCGGAAATCATGGAGAACTATAAGATACCGGGTATCTATGGGATTGATACAAGAAAACTGGTACGTTCCATACGTGATCTTGGAAGCCGAAAGGTATTACTCACGGATATTGGCACATCCCTGCAGGACGGACTCCATAAACTGGATTTATATGATATTCCGGCGGATGCCGTATCGCAGGTGAGCCGGAAGGAAATTCAGCAATACCTTGTGCCTGATGAGAAGTATCATGTGGCCGCTGTTGACTGTGGAATGAAACAGAATATTGTAAGGTCTCTGAACCGGAGAGGATGCAGCGTGACAGTTTTTCCGTGGAATACTTCTGTGGGGGAAATCGAAAAGCTGAGACCGGACGGAATCTTTTTATCCAACGGACCGGGAAATCCCGAAGATGTACAGACAGTCGCAGAACTGGTTAAAGAACTAAAAGGCAAATACCCGATATTTGGTATCTGCCTTGGCCATCAGATAATTTCTCTTGCATATGGAGCCAGGATTTATAAGCTGAAGTTTGGCCACAGGGGAGGAAATCATCCGGTAAAAAATCTGCAGACCGGCAGGATAGAGATAACTTCTCAGAACCACTCCTATGCTGTAGATGGAGAAAGCCTTGCAAGTACCCGATTGAAGGTAACGCATCTAAATCTGCTGGATCATACGGTAGAAGGCGCGGCCTGTGAGGAAGACAAGGTGTTCGGTGTGCAGTATCATCCGGAAAGCGCGCCCGGACCGCAGGACAGCGGCTATCTGTTTGACCAATTTATAAAAATGATGGAGGGAACAAAAGATGGCGAAAAGAACTGATTTAAATAAAATACTTGTCATCGGTTCCGGCCCGATTGTGATTGGCCAGGCGGCAGAATTTGATTATGCAGGTACACAGGCATGTCTTGCTTTGAAAGAGGAGGGCTACCAGGTTGTGCTGTGCAATTCCAACCCTGCAACCATTATGACGGATCTGACAGTTGCAGATAAAGTATATATGGAACCGCTGACGCTGGAATATGTGGCGAAGATTATCCGCCATGAACGCCCGGATGCCATTGTGCCGGGGATTGGGGGACAGACCGGGCTGAATCTGGCAGTGCAGCTTGAAAAAAAAGGCGTTTTGAAAGAGTGTCAGGCGGAACTTTTGGGAACCTGCAGTGAAAGTATTGAACGGGCAGAAGACAGAGAACAGTTCAAAAAGCTTTGCGAAGAGCTGGGAGAGCCGGTGCTGCCGTCTGTGATTGCGAATACCATGGATGAAGCAGTAAGGGCGGCGGAGAAAATTGGATATCCGGTGGTTCTGCGCCCTGCATTTACTCTTGGAGGAACCGGCGGAGGCTTTGCGGATGATGAGAAGGAATTTATGGAGCTGATCAAAAACGCTATCGCCTTCTCTCCGGTTCATCAGGTCTTGATTGAAAAAAGTATCAAAGGCTTCAAAGAAATCGAATACGAAGTGATCCGCGATGCCAATGATACGGCAATTACGGTCTGCAATATGGAAAATTTAGACCCGGTGGGAATACATACAGGAGATTCTATTGTGGTATGTCCATCCCAGACACTGACCAATAAAGAGTATCAGATGCTGCGGGACAGCGCATTGAAAATCATCCGCGCATTGAAAGTGGAGGGAGGATGCAATGTGCAGTTTGCGCTTGACCCGGATTCTTTTCAGTATTACCTGATAGAGGTAAATCCGCGGGTCTCCCGTTCCTCAGCCCTTGCGTCGAAGGCAAGCGGGTATCCGATTGCAAGAGTTTCGGCAAAAATCAGCGTGGGGATGACGCTGGATGAGATTATGCTGGTCAATACGCCGGCTTCTTTTGAGCCGGCATTGGATTATGTAGTGACAAAAATGCCGCGTTTTCCATTCGATAAATTTACTGACGCAAACCGGAAGCTGGGTACGCAGATGAAAGCTACCGGGGAAGTTATGAGTGTAGGCAGAACGTTTGAAGAAAGCCTGTTAAAAGCAGTCCGTTCTCTGGAAACGGGTGTAAATCATCTGCGCATGGAAAAATTTGAAAAAGAGGACGTTCATGTATGGATGAATGATATAAAAACCGGTACAAATGACAGAATTTTTGCGATTGCACAGCTGTTAAGATCAGGAGTCCCCGTTTCAAAAATTTCCAGACAGACCGGAATTGACTCTTTTTTCCTTAACAAAATGAAAAAGATTATAGATATGGAAACAGAATTGAAATCATACGTGGATGACAGGGAAGCTCTGTATCAGGCAAAGAAAGCAGGATTTTCCGATAAGGCTGTGGCATGGCTCTGGAATAAGACCGAAACAGAAGTTTTTGAACTGCGCAGGAAATACGGCATATTTCCGGTTTATAAGATGATCGATACCTGCGCGTCAGAATTTGAAAGTTATGTTCCGTATTTTTATTCCACCTATGAGGAAGAAAATGAATCGATAATCGAAAACCGAAAGAAGATCGTCGTGCTTGGCTCCGGTCCAATCCGTATCGGTCAGGGCGTGGAGTTTGATTATTCCACGGTGCATGCGGTTAAGACGATCAAAGAGGCCGGATATGAGGCAATCATAATCAATAACAATCCGGAAACCGTGTCTACGGACTATACCACGTCGGACAAGCTGTATTTTGAGCCCTTATGTGCGGAAGATGTTATGAATGTGATCGAGATGGAAAAGCCGGATGGGACTATCGTATCTTTGGGCGGACAGACTGCGATCAATCTGGCTAAAGTGTTGGAAGAAAGAGGGGTAAAGCTCATCGGCACGGATTGTGCGGCAATTGAGAAGTCCGAAAACAGAGACGCGTTTGAAAAACTGCTGTCAGAACTTTCCATTCCCAAGCCAAAAGGACGGGCTGTGACCAATATTGAAGAAGGTGTAAAAGCGGCAGAGGAAATCGGCTATCCGGTATTCGTACGTCCAAGCTTTGTACTTGGCGGAAGAGCCATGCAGATTGTGGCCAAGGAAGAACATCTGCGCCATTATTTAAAAACAGCCGTAGAGATTGATGAAGATAAACCGGTACTGGTAGATCAATACATCTGCGGCAAGGAAGTGGAAATTGACGCCGTCTGCGACGGGAAGGAGGTATTTGTTCCCGGAATTATGGAGCTTGTAGAAAGGACCGGCGTTCATTCCGGAGATTCCATCTGTGTATATCCCACGTTTAGTATATCCGATAAGGTAAAAGAAACGATTCTGGACTATGCGAAGAAATTGGGGATTGGCATCGGCATTGTCGGTCTGTTCAATATTCAGTTTATTGTGGATAAGGAGCAGAAGGTATCTGTCATTGAGGTGAATCCGCGTTCTTCGCGGACAGTACCGTTTTTATCAAAGGCAACCGGATATCCGCTGGCTGATATTGCAGCAAAAGTCATTCTTGGAAAGACCCTTAAAGAACAGGGGATTAATGAGAGATATCCGAAAGAAAAGCAGCGGTGGTACGTAAAAGTACCGACGTTCTCTTTTTCCAAATTGAATGGTATGGATACATACCTTTCGCCTGAGATGAAATCTACGGGAGAAGCCGTCGGATATGACAGGAAACTTCACAGGGCAATGTATAAAGCTATGATTGCTTCCGGCATTCGCGTGCAGAATTACGGGACTGTGATCGTAACACTTGCGGATGAGGATAAAGAGGAAGCCCTTCCTTTGGTTGGCCGTTTCTATGATATGGGTTTTAATATTGAAGCAACCTCTCTCACAGGAGAATATTTGAAACAGCATGGAATCCGTACCCGCATACTGGGTAAACCGTCGGAAGGCAGCGCTGAAATCCTGAATGCAATACGTGCCGGATATGTCAGTTATGTCATCAATACCCGCGCAATTCTTTCCGGCATCCATTATGAAGACGGCGCGGCAATCCGAAATGCGGCAACACAGAACAATATTACTATGCTTACATCACTGGATACGGTAAGGGTGCTTTTAGATGTACTGGAGGAAGTGACCATTGGGGTGTCTGCGATAGATGATGAATGAAAGTTGTTTACAAAAAAGTGCTGTTGCGCTAAAATCGTGCAGCAGCACCTTTTATCAAAGAATCAGACCGGCGTATCCGGCTTCGACGCGTCGGATAAAGACAGAGCCAGATCCGTCTTCTTCATAAACAGAAGACCAAAAGAACCAGGGCCGCAGTTGCTGGCAATGGCAGAAGAAGCTTTCTGTAAATACACCCGCTCAAAAGGACAATACTGCTGTACCAGATTCTGGATATACTTAAGCTTTTTGGAGTCCATGCCCGCATAGGTAATGAACAGTACGCGGCGGTCAATGTTCCTGGTGTTAAGAAGCACCTTTCGAACATAACGTCTGGCAATGCGGGCAAAATTACCCATCTCCACACCGTCAACCACCATCTTACTGTTGCGGAGGGCAATAATGGGATGCAGAAGCAGGGCATCGCAAACCACCTGAACATGTTTGGGGATATGGCCTGCCTGACACATCATATGGGTGCTGTCAATGATAAACGCGGAAGAAATATAACGCCTCAATTTCTTTACGGCATTGACAATATCCGTCTTTGTAGCATGGTTTTCTGCCATAGAAGCCGCATAAAGGACTACCAGGCCCATGCTGCTGGACAGATGGCCGGAATCCAGCACCGTTACGTTTTCAAAGGACTTGGCAGCTTCCATAGCGTTGGCGTATCCCCCGCTGGTATGCTTTGCCATGGTGATATGGATGACGTTCTGGGCCTCTGTCAGTCTCTGAGCAAAAAAATGTTCATAGTCTTCCACACTGGGAGGCTGGGAGGTGCCGTTTTTCCCTAGAGCTATGTGTGAAAGCAGTTCATCCGCCTTCAGTTCCACCTCATCCATAAACCGTCCATGGTCTGTGGAGACATAGTAAGGACATACCCGGATGCCGAACTCATTTATCAAGGATTCCGGAAGGTCACAGACACTGTCCGTTGTAATGACGAGAAATGTCCGCAAGGCTTTTTCAAAGATCAGGATATCTTTTCCGATCTCTGACTGGGTGGGATCCTCGTAGATCTTTACCAGTTCCTTTGGCAGGATACTTAACACGGCGGCTTCCAGCAATGAGCCGCTGACCGGTTTGGCCAGATAGCCGCTGAATCCTTCTTTCCGGTAAAGAAGCTGATTATCGCTTCCCGCGTTGGCTGTCAGCGCCACCACAGGAACATCCTGGCACAATCCGCCGGGCTGTGTCCGAAGGGCGTGAAGACATTGGATCCCGTCCATCTCAGGCATCAGGTGATCCATCAGGATGGCGTCATAATGCTGGTTTTGGGTCATCTTTAGACATTCGGCGGCGCTTAATGCCGTATCCAGCTGGATCTTTGTCTCTGAAAGCAGCTTTTTCACCACCATCAGATTCATCTCATTGTCATCCACCACCAGAATATGGGCATCCGGCGCTTCAAAACTCTGCTTGTAGGCTTTCCCGTCCCGGGACCTTACCCGGGAGGTCAGCGTAAAGGTCCCCAACTCCTTATCGTCCACAATATCCTGTTCCAGCATCACAAGGAACGTAGAACCTTTTGTGTAAACGCTGTCAACGCTGATCTCTCCGCCCATCAGCTCCACTAACTGGTGTACGATGCTAAGACCCAGCCCCGTTCCCTCAATATGGCGGTTTTGCTCTTCATTTACCCGCTTAAACGCATTGAAAATATAGGGGATATTTTCTTTTTTTACACCTTGGCCCGTATCACGGACGGTATACCAGACCCGGACTCTGTTCAGAGTCAGCCGCTCACACCGCACGGAAAGAGTGATGGAGCCTTCGCGTGTGTATTTTACCGCGTTATTCAAAAGGTTGATGAGGATCTGTTTGATGCGGACCTCATCCCCGCAGAGCATGCTTGGTATGGAGGAGTCTACATGGAGACGGAACTCCAGCCCTTTTTCCTTTGCCTTGATCCAGATCATATTGACGATCTCGGAAAAAAGGGCGCCTGTTTCGTAGGAAACGTTAATGATCTCCATTTTTCCGGATTTGATCTTGGACAGATCCAGGATATCATTGATAAGCGTAAGCAGTATTTTGCTGGCGCTTTGGATGTTTCTTGCGTTTTCGATCACATCATCGGGAATATCCGTTTTGCGCAGGATGATCTCATTTAATCCGATGATGGTATTGATAGGCGTTCGGATCTCATGGCTCATGCTGGAAAAGAAATGATTTTCCGCTTTGTTTAACTCCTCAATCTCCTTTTTCTGCTGTTTGGAAAGCTCGTTCTCCTGTTCGTAAAGCTTAGTGAGGAACAGCAGCAGCACACTGGTCAGAATTCCCACCAGCACAACAGAAAAGGCGGAATCAAAGAAGGAGTTGGCCTGGGTGTTCTGCGCCATATACTGCGGATAATAAAAGGACATATAGTAACACAGCAGAGTCTCCGCCGTACAAAGCAGGAAAAAAAAGCCTTTCCGCCGTCCTTCCAGAGTCAGGCTGATGTAAATAAAGCAGAGCACAAACCATTCCGGCATACCGCTGTAAAAACCGCCTGCCGTAAAAAAGCTTATGGGGAAAAGCACCAGAAGCAGGACGGTAATGGCGGTGGCTCCTGCATGGACGCATTCTTTTCGAATACTGATCTTTACAATAAGGGATATAAGCCCAAGGCTTACAGCCAGGATCAGCAGATTCAAAGGAGTCCTTCCCATAGGCAGTATGATCGTCAATGCGATCATACAGATACCTGTGACTACGCGGAACATTCGTTCCCGCAGATTGATCTTATGGTCATAGATAAGTTCAAACCACTTTTTCAACACACCGATCTTTCCTCCTGTTTCTCCTTTATAATTCCGCAATGGTTTTGCAGATCTCATCGTATAGGCGCAGCAGCGCGTCATGGTTGTGCCGGATGTAGTCGATATCTTTGGTCTTTCCGGCCTGCTCCAACAGCCTGGCCTGTTCTGCCAGACCTTCCGCGCCGATGGTCATGGATGTACTTTTTAACGCATGGACTTTGACCGTGTATTCGTCCCAATCAGCCGCGTCGTACAGAGCAACGATCTCGCTTTTCTTTTTCTCGGCCTGGGTATAGAACATGTCGAGCATTTCCATGTAAAATCCGTCTTCCCCGCAGCAGTAATCCAGCCCAAGCTGTACGTTTATGCCTACGCGGGAGAGAGGGGCGAAAGGCTGGGAGGCATCGGCGGACAGGGAAAGTCCGGAGCTGTCGTCCGGGGTATCATCATCCCATAGTCCGTCTTCTTCCGGAGCAACGTCCGGGGCATCGTAATCCGTAAGATCGTCTTCATCCGGTTCCTGCGACTTATCAAAGTCTGCGTAAGCGCCTTCCTTCAGGTCTGCGTCCCATATGTTTTGATCCGCTGGATCATTATTTGCCGGGTCTTCGCTTAAGCCGTCGAGATCCGTATAGCCGCCTTTTTGTGGATCGTTATGATCTGCGGATCCGTATTCTGTCAGAGTATCCTCCAGCAGATCTCGTTCCGTTTTGCGGTATCTTCCCACCGAGTCCTTAAAGTCTCTGCCTCTTGGAATACTGTATACCGGGATGCGGTATTTCAAAATACTGCCCTTTGAGATCCTGTCTTTTGGGATGGGATCATTGGGTATGGGAGTTTCCGGCAGCTCGTACTCCGGAGCAGTGGCTCTTGGTATATCGATCTCCATGATGCGCTGCTGTGATCTGCCGCGTTTTGAAACATTATCATTGGTTTGGCCGGTTTCGGGCAGGTCGTATTCCGGAGCAGTGGCTTTTGGTATGTCAACTTCTGACACCCGCTGCTGTGATCTGCCGCGTTTCGAAAAGATATTCATAGGCGAGCCCTTTTTGCGGGCGGCTTTTTTTGAGGAACCTTTTTTACGGATATAATTTTTTGCCTCAGGTTCCGTTTGAGCAGATGGCTTTGGAGAACCGGCATGGTCCGGCAAAGGAGCTTCCTCCGGGGTTACGGGCATCTCTTCATACTGCATCTGATCCTCCGGCAGCACCTTGCGCAGCACCCGTTCCAGAACAGGGCGTTCAATTGGTTTTGGTATAAATTCCGTAAAGCCTTCGTTGCGGAACATTTCCCTTGCGCCGCTGATGGTGTTGGCGGTAAGCGCAATTATAGGAAGGTCTTTATATTTTCCGTCCTGAATGGTACGGATCTGTCTCATGGTTTCCACGCCGTCAAAGCCAGGCATCATATGGTCCAGGAAAATAATATCATAGTCCGTGGTGGAACACCGCTCCACCGCTTCCTTTCCGCTTAGGCAGGTATCCACCTGTATGTTGTAGCTGCCCAGAACACCTTTGGCCACCACAAGGTTCATCTCTTCATCATCGACAGCAAGAACCCGGACTTTGTCGCAGGAGAAAGGCTTGCGGCCCGCAGCCTGCGCTTCCCCAAATCCGTTTTCTTGTACCTCGCCGTTAAGCAGATTTACCACGGAGAGGGCGAAAAACGGCTTGCGGATCACTAAAAGTTTACTGTGCCTGCTTAAGGTAAAATCACGGTCCGCGATGATGACCACCTGAAGGTTATTTGCCAGATCTTCATAATAGGAGTGATTCTCCTCATACTCTGTCTGAGCGATAAATACATGGGTCAGAGGGCGGGTATTCAGCAGTTTCACCAGACCTTCAAAATTGTGGGCCTGATACCCGTTAAGATTAAGTCCCTCCATCATGTGATAGATCATTTTGTCATAGTATCGTTTCACTTCATCGCTGTTGTATTTTTCAGGACGGAAGTAACATGCGATGCAAAGCTGTTTTGGGTCGGTTACGATCATGGCCGGCGTATCTTTTTCCACTCCCTGGGGAATGGTGATGTGGACCTGCAGACCTTGCTGTTCGGAGCTGCTAAAATGGATAAATCCGCCCATTGCGTGGAGCAGGCCCCGCGCAATGGGAAGGCCAAGCCCAAGCCCTCCCGCAAATCGGCGGCTTCCGGAGTCTGCCTGGTAAAAATCATCGCACATCTGGGTCAGCTGAGAAGCGGTCATGCCGATTCCGGTATCATAGATGTCAATCATCAGATTAACTCCATAGCTTTCCCGCCGGAAGTGGATATACACGTTAATGCCGCCTTCTTCCGTAAATTTAATGGAGTTTTCTACAATGATCTTCAGAACATGAGAGATTTTTTCTACATCTCCGATAAGAACCGCCGGGATCTTTGGGTCCAGATCAAATACCATTTCCAGCTGCTGCTTGCCGCTCAGCATGGCGGTCATGGTGATCAGGTCGTTAAGTACGGAAATGATCCGATATGGTTCTTTAGCCGGGATCAGGGTTCCTTCCATAATCTCCGTATAATCAAGCATATTGACGATCTGATTGGAAAGACGCTTGCCCGCCAGTTTTATAGACTGCATGTCTGCCCGGATATCGGGGGAAATATTTTTTTCCAATATGACTTCGCTGATCCCCAGCACCATGTTAATGGGAGTCCGGATCTCATGGGACACATTGGACAGAAATTCCGCGTTCTGCCGCTCGGATTTTTTCAACTCCGCAAGAGTGTTGTCATAGATCGCCCGTGATTCCAATCTGCGGTTGATCCGAAATCTTGAGATCAGCATGGAACCGGCTACAACCGTGATCCCCAGGCCCATGCGGATCATATTCTGCGTGCCCATGTCGCTGGTGATGGTGCGCAGGATAAAGAAGTGATACAGCAGCACCAGCACATAAAGGGCGGCTGTCATGTACAACAGCCGCTTTTTGTCAAACATGGAATAAACGAGTATCATCATACAGGCTACGGCTGGTATGTCAAAAAGAGTGATGCTGTGTACTCCGAAGAAAAAAAATCCGACCATCAGCAATCCGGCACATAAGTTTACATAAAATGTCTCTGAACCAGCTCTTCCTATGTGAAGGCACCATATAAGCGTGTTGCCAATCAGGATAACAGGAACCATCCACAGTTCCCATGACAAAGCTACTATAGTTAAAATCAGTATTGTGCCGAACATGGTGACAATACTGGCCAGAAGCAGGTGTATACTGGTCTGTTCTTTCTCTCTCATTGACTTTCAAGCCCCAATTCCACTCGTTTTAACAGTTCCAGCGGGAAAAACGGTTTTTTCAGATAATTAATGGCCCCCAGGCTGATGGCAGTCCGCACATCATCTTCATAGCCGGACGCGGTCAGAAAGATAACCGGAATATCCACAGAGGAATCTTTCATACGTTTAAACGTTTCCAGGCCATCCATCTTCGGCATCGCGATGTCCAGAAGGATCAGGTCAATTTTTTCAACCTTGATCTTTTCAAGAGCCTCCCTCCCTGATTCTGCAAGAAGCACATTGTAGTACTTTTCCAGAATCATTCTTGTCCTTTTCAAATTCATTTCATCATCATCCACTACTAAAATACGTTTGCGCATACAGCAGCCTCCTTTATACTTTTATGTGCTCCCGGAATCTCTCTTGCACCTGCCTTTATGGCTGATTTTTCGCCAGATGTGCATAAAGTTAATCAACGTACGTTCCACGTACGCCTCATAAATTTATGCGCATCTGACAAAAATATCATCTCATAAAATCAGGCACAAAGAGACTCCGAGAGTACATTTTTGGGATTTCCCTAATCCCCCATAATGAATATTTTAAAGCAGGACAGCAATAAAATCAAGTCTAACATTTTGAGAAAAAGTGCATATATATTCAGGTTATGACCTACAGTGGCAGATTGGGTGCAATCGTTTTCCAACGGCCTCTTGACAGGCGGGGATCTCCAAGGTGACGCAAAGCGTCGCGTGCCGTTACCTAATATAGAAGGAGAACTTGACGAATCGGTCAGAGCAATCGTATAATAAATTAAGGATTATCTGAATGGTTACTATCTCATGAGCTTTATGACAACACAAGTATTGAAAGAATGCTGACAGGAGAGATCAAAGATAAAATCGGGAAAGTGAGGATACAAAAGAATGAGTGTTTTTCTTTACGTTATTTTTGCGGCAGTCAGTTTTCTGGCATCCGTGGCAGGCGCCATATGTGGCATCGGGGGAGGGGTGCTGATAAAACCGCTTCTGGATACCTTCGGTGTGCTGAGTGTGGCCAGCATAAGCTTTCTGTCCGGCTGCACCGTGCTTTCTATGTCCTGCTATTCTGTTGTGAAAGCCAGGATGAGCGGTTCCTCCCTGGTGGACATGAAGACAGGCACGCCTCTTGCCATAGGGGCAGCCCTGGGCGGAGTCGCAGGAAAAATGATGTTTCAGTATCTGTCCGGACTGGTGGAAAATAAGGACCAGGTGGGGGCCGTGCAGGCCGGATGCCTGCTGTTCATTACCTTGGGGACTCTGATCTATACGGTAAGAAAAGACAAAATAAAAACCCGGCAGGTGACCAATGCAGGCATCTGCATCGCTATAGGGCTGGTGCTGGGCATTCTCTCATCCTTTCTGGGTATTGGGGGAGGTCCCATTAACCTGGTAGTATTATTTTATTTCTTTTCCATGGATACAAAAACCGCGGCGCAAAATTCCCTGTATATCATCTTGTTTTCCCAGATCGCCAGCCTTGTCAATACACTGGCAACAGGCAGTGTGCCGGAGTTTGCCATAGGGCTTTTGGTTATCATGGTAGGCTGCGGGATATTGGGAGGGGCAGCAGGAAGGATGATCAACCGGCGGATGGACGCAGGGATGGTCAACCGGCTGTTTATCGGGCTGATGATCGCCATCATGATGATCTGCGTATATAATATGATCCAATTTATGTGATCCATGGGACAGGTAGGCTGATGATACCGGCCCGCTGTTTTGAGACCGGTTCATAATATAGGAAAGAGGAGGTATTCCATCATGTTTTCAGAAAGCTTTTTATGGGGCGGAGCCATTGCGGCCAACCAGGCGGAGGGCGCGTGGAATGTGGACGGAAGAGGTCCGGCTAAGACCGATGTAACAACGGGAGGTTCCGTAAAGGAGCCCAGGTATGTGACTTACGTGGACAAAGACGGCAATCCTGGTAAAGTGGCGCACGGCAGACCTTTGCCGGAGGGAGCAAGCTATGCCATCCTGGAAGACTGCTACTATCCCAACCATGACGGGATTGATTTCTATCATCGGTACAAAGAGGATATCGCGTTATTTGCCGGAATGGGATTTAAGATGTTCAGAATGTCCATCTCATGGTCGAGGCTGTATCCCCACGGGGATGAGGAGACGCCCAATGAAAAGGGAGTGGAGTTTTACCGGAATGTATTTAAAGAGTGTCAAAAATACGGCATTGAGCCCTTGGTGACGATCTGGCATTTTGACACGCCTCTGTATCTGGAAGAGAATTACGGCGGATGGAATAACCGCAGGCTGATCGGGTTTTACGAAAGATTTGCAAGAACCTGCTTCACGGAATACAAAGGGCTGGTAAAGTATTGGCTTACCTTTAACGAGATCAACAATACGGTCATGATGCTGGATCTGTTTGGCAATGAGGCCGGGGACGCGGAGTACCAGGCCGGATACCAGCAGCTGCATTACCAGTTTGTGGCAAGCGCCAGAGCCGTGCAGATCGGCCATGAGACGGATCCGGACAACATGATCGGGTGCATGATATGCGGCATTACATTCTATCCGGGAACCTGCGACCCGGAAGATATCCTTTTAAACCGTCATTCCTGGGAGAGGGGCATTTTCTACTGCGGCGATGTTCAGTGCAAAGGCAAATATCCCACCTTCGCCAAACGGCTGTGGGCGGAACATAAGGTAAATCTGGATATTACGGAGCAGGATTTAAAGGAACTGAAAAACGGATGCGTGGATATGTACACATTTTCCTATTACATGTCTTCAGTCGTATCAACCCACAAAGCTCAGGAGACGGTGTCCGGCAACTTTACGGCAGGCGCTAAGAATCCGTATCTGCAATATTCAGACTGGGGCTGGGCGTTTGACCCGAAAGGGCTTAGGTATTATCTGGAAATGATCTATGACCGCTATGAGAAACCCATTATGGTGGTGGAAAATGGATTGGGCGCTTATGACAAGATTGAGGAGGACGGAAGTATCCACGATTCCTACCGGATCGACTACCACAGAGAGCACATAAAAGAGATGGCCAATGCCATTGATAACGGCGTGGACCTGATCGGATATACCACATGGGGCTGCATCGACTTGGTCAGCGCCGGAACAGGGGAGATGAGAAAGCGGTACGGATTTATCTACGTGGATAAAGACGATGAAGGAAACGGAACCTATGACAGGAGGAAGAAAGACTCTTATTATTGGTATAAGAAGGTTATAGAATCCAGGGGAACAGAACTTTAGGGATTGACGGAAAAATGCCGTTGCGCAAGGGATAGGACATAAGCGTGACGGCATTTTTCTTTTTAGGTGGTAAGTATCGTTTTTTTTTGGACAAATTGAACAAAATTATAAAGAATAATGATCAAAATCAGAGCTAAAACTATTACAAGCGCCGAAATGAACAAAATGAACAAAAATAAATAGACAAATGATCAAAAAGCCGTTATGATGATTATATCAAATACATTATGCGCAAATGAGTTGATGGTATAAAAATATGACGATGTTCAGGAGGCAGGACTATGGGTATGCAGTCAGATAAGATTATTGGCAGGATAACAGATTTATCCAATCACAGATATGTCAAAGCGATTCAAAGCGGAGTAATGGCTATGATCGGCATTACTATTTTTGCGGGCGTTATAACGCTTCTAAAGACTCCGCCGTTTCCGGCTGATACCACCAACGGGATTGGTTTAGGATGGATGGCTTTCGCCAAAGCCAATGCAGGGTGGCTGAATCTTGTTTATCAGATGACCACGGGACTTTATGGACTGTTGGCATTATTGGGAGTAGTGTGTACCATGGCGGAGGAAAACAATATTAATATAAAAAACGCCGTGATCATAAATTTGGTTATCTACTTGATATTGTCTGTTAATCTGGTGACCGCAGACAATCGTACGACTTTGGACTTTTCTTATCTGGGTTCACAGGGATTGTTCAGCGCGTTTTTCGTTGGGATATTTTTCTGTGAGATTTTAAAATTGTGGGACAAGAAAGGACCGAAGATCAAGCTTCCGGAGGCAGTGCCGCCTATGGTGTCCGCGCCTTTTGAATCATTGATCTCCACCTGTGTTTTGCTTGTACTGGGTATCGCCATCCGTTTGGTGTGTGATCAATTTGGTTTTATGCTGCCGCAGCTGGTAGGCATCATTTTAAAGCCTTTGTTAAGCGCTTCGGAAAATGTGGTTGCCATTGTGGTAATGTTTGCGTTGTCCAGGGTACTTTGGTTCTTCGGAGTTCATGGAACTTCAATCATAATGGCGGTTCTGTCGCCGGTTATGGCTGTCAATGTGGTAGAAAATCTGGCCGCTTATGAGGCAGGGCAGGCTCTGCCCCATGTTCTGGCAACGGGATTTATCAGCTGGCAGATTGGGATGCTGCCGGCGGCCATCGCTATGCTGCTGGTGTGCAAATCAGCCCAGTTGAAATCCATATCAAGGCTGGGGATCGTGCCGTCCATCTTTATGATATCGGAACCGATTTTATTTGGCACGCCGTTTATCTTTAATATGGAACTGCTGATCCCCCACATCGGAGCGTTTTCCTTTGCCGTCGGCGCCGGGTATCTTTTGCAAAGTCTGAATATTGTGGGGAGATGCTTCATTGCCACGCCTTCCTTTATGCCGGGACCTTTGGCTATGTTTTTCGCCACTTTGGACTGGAAAGCCGCCGTGGCCTACTGTATTATTGTTGCGGTCTGTGTGCTGATCTATCTTCCGTTTATCAAAGCTTATGACAAAAAACTGGTGGATCAGGAATCGGCAGGGGAATAGAAGACAAGAGCAGATTTGGAGGGATCAGGATTATGAGAGCGGTCATGATAATGTTTGACACATTGACGAGGAGGTATTTGGAGCCTTATGGAAATTCGTGGGTACAGACCCCGAATTTCCGGCGGCTGGCAGAGCGGACGCAGGTATTTGACCGATTTTACGGAGGGAGCATGCCTTGTATGCCGGCCAGAAGGGAGCTGCACACAGGCAGATACAATCACTGCCACAGAGCATGGGGGCCATTGGAGCCATTTGACGAATCTGTGATCGAGAGGATGAGCAGTCAAGGGATCTATACGCATTTGGTAACGGACCATTCTCATTATTTTGAGGACGGAGGCTGTACCTATCACAATCGTTACTGCACTTGGGAAGGATTTCGGGGGCAGGAAGGCGACCGGTGGGTACCAAGAAAAGCCGCGGATATGGAGTTAAATGGAAACAGGAACAATAAGCAGGGGCTTTCTGTGGAACAGCATATGGCCAACCGCAGCCGGATGGAGGAGGAGGCGAAGATGCCAAGCGTCAGAACCATTGACGCAGGGCTGGAATTTTTGAGCCAATATGAAACGGAAGATAATTGGTTTTTGCAGATAGAATGTTTTGACCCTCATGAACCGTTTTATGTGCCGGAGAAATACCGCAGGATGTATGAGTGCCGGGACTGCCGCGAAGCGTATAACTGGCCTTGCTATCAGCCTGTTGACAGTAAGATCACAGAGGAAGATTTGGAAAATCTTCGGCGGGAATATGGAGCGTTGCTGACGATGTGCGATTATCATCTGGGACGCATCCTGGATTTTCTTGATGAACATAACATGTGGGAGAACACCCTGATCATTGTCAATACAGATCATGGATTCTTTCTGGGAGAAAAGGGCTATCTGGGAAAAAATTATCCTCCCATGTATGATGAGATGGTGCATATTCCGTTTTTTATCAGTTATCCGGGATGTGAACGGGGACGCAGAAACGCGCTGGCCCAGACCATCGATATTGCCCCCACGCTGTTGGAATATTTTGGAGTGGAATGCAGCCATGAAATGGATGGGAAAAGCATGATGCCGATCTTAAAAGGGGATGAACCCATTCATGATTCTATTCTTTTCGGCATACATGGAGGGCAGGGAAATATTTATGACGGCAGGTACCTGTTTATGAAAGGGTGTGCCAATGAAGCAAATGAACCGCTGGTAAATCTTACGTTAATGCCCACGCAGATGAGAGGTTTTATGCCATCCAAGGTCCTTAAACAGGGCGAACTGGTAAATGGAAGCCGGTTTACCAACGGAATACCGGTTATGAAATACCCTGCAGGTACTTATTTGAGACCCTATAAGTACGGCGATCTGCTGTTTGATATGGAAACTGACCCGGTTCAGGAGCATCCCATTGAAGACCATAAGATCAAGGAAGCTATGTGCCGAAAACTTATGGCAGCCATGGACCGGATAGAAGCCCCGAACGAGGAATTTATCCGGCTGGGGCTAAGGGGGTGACACGGCGGAGGCAATGCGTTCACGGAAGAACTCTTTGGGCCCGCACCTCTTCCAGAAGAAGTTCTGTGAATATAAAAAATACAGGCTGGTCATCCAGAAAAGAGGTATTTGTGGAAAGGGTGATGCAGGGAAGCAAGATTAAGGAGTCCACATATTTGCCCAAAGGCGTTTTTGCCGTCATGGTGACAAGGAAAACCTTTGTGTCCCTTTTTTTAAAAGCCTGGCAGACCGGGATATAGGAAGGGTTTCCGCTGATGGACATGATGACTGCCGTATCCTCTTTCGTTACAATGCATCCGTAATTGTCCATAATGCTTGGATCGGTTACGCAATGGCTGCTGATACTGTGGCGGTTTAAACGAAACGCCAGCTGCATGGCAGAATAACCGGTATGGTATTGGCCAAGCGTAATGACATTGGCGGACTTACGAACAGCCCGTGCCAGTTCTTTTAGCTGGGAACTGCCGGCCAGATGGGACATTTCCATAATGTGCCGGCAGTAGCGGTCCAGCACCGTACAGCCGCCGGTACAGTCCAATGACTGGCCGTCAAAGGTATGGGATGCCGGATCTGCCGCCGGAGTGGATTGGGCAGTCATATATTTTGACATGTCATATTTAAATTCGGAATACCCTTTATATCCTAATTTTTGGCACAGACGGATGATGGCGCCTCTTGAACCGCCGGATCTCTGGGCCAGATATTCGGATGGAAAGCGCACAACGTCAATGGGGGCAAGGATGATATATTCGGCGACTTTGCGTTCGCTGTTGGTCAGGGCAGGCAGACAGGATTGGATACGCTCCAGTATATTCATAAAAAGGTCCTCTTTTCTAAAATTGGATTAGAGCTGTTATTATTATATTTAAGGTGCTTTAACCTGTCAATAGCGTTGAAATAAGGGAAAATAGCGGGTTGCTATTTTTCTTTTTTTTGGATATAGTTATGGTGAGATGGCAATGTGGTTTTGCCGGGAAACATTGACAGAGATTAGGGGGTGAGAACATGGGAAGTTACTTAAACCCTGGCAGCAAAGGATTTCGTGAAAGCATTAATTCCAGCATCTATGTGGATAAATCGCTGCTTATTGAGAAGATGAACGCCGTTGTGGATACAAGGCAGAAATACGTGTGTGTCAGCCGTCCAAGGCGCTTTGGAAAATCTATGGCTGCGGATATGCTGGCTGCATATTATGAGCGTGAAGGAGACTCTTCAAGCCTTTTTGATAAACTGGCAGTCAGTAAGGCAGAATCTTATAGAAAGTATCTAAATCAATATGATGTGATCAAGATCAATATGCAGGAATTTTTGAGCGTATCCCGAAATGTAGGGGATATGTTATCCATGTTCAGCAAATATATCATATTTGATTTAAAAGAGCGTTTTGCCGACGTGGATTTTCGGGATGAGACGAATCTGATCCAGGTGATGAAAGATATCTTTTCCAGAACAAAAAGTCCGTTTATTATACTGATCGATGAATGGGACTGTCTTTTCAGAGAATATCAGCAGGATCAGAATGCTCAAAAACAGTATCTGGATTTCCTTCGGGCCTGGCTGAAAGATAAAGATTATGTGGCGCTGGCATATATGACCGGTATTTTGCCGATCAAAAAGTATGGAACTCATTCTGCGCTGAATATGTTTACAGAGTATTCGATGGCAGATCCCGGCAATTTGGCGGAGGACTTTGGCTTTACGGAAAATGAGGTAAAAATTCTCTGCGAAGCCTATAAGATGAGTTTTGAGGAAGCAAAGGCATGGTATGATGGGTATCAGTTGATTACTCATGGAGAAGATAAGGATGTGCGCCATTCTATGTACAGTCCCAAATCTGTGGTGGAAGCTATGCTCCGGCATAGATTTGGAACCTATTGGAATCAGACAGAAACATATGAAGCTCTTAAAATTTATATTCAGATGGACATTGACGGACTAAAAAATGAGGTAGTCCGGATGCTGGCAGGAGAAAGTGTCAGGATTAATATCGGAACATTCAGCAATGATATGACAACATTTGCCGCTAAAGATGATGTTCTGACGCTTTTAGTGCATCTCGGATACCTGACTTATAACAGTATCCATGGTACAGTCACGATTCCAAACAGGGAGGTTTCACAGGAATATGTGAATGTTATCAGCACTATGGATTGGCATGAGGTGATGGATGCTGTGGAGTCATCCAGAAAACTTCTGGAATCGCTGTGGGCCATGGACGGCAAAGCTGTGGCAGAAGGGATTAGCCGCGCCCATGAGGAAATATCCATTCTCCAATACAATGATGAAAATTCTTTGAGCTGTACGATTCACCTGGCGTTTTATTTTGCCAGAGAATATTATACCATTGTCAGGGAATTTCCCAGTGGCAAAGGTTTTGCGGATATCTGTTTTCTTCCCCGCAGGCTTCATGGAGATAAACCAGCGGTAATAATTGAACTGAAATGGGATAAAGGCGTTTTGGGGGCTATTGCGCAGGTTAAAGAACGAGGGTATGTAAATGCTCTAAAAGATTATCAGGGAAATCTTCTGCTCGTAGGTGTTGACTATAACAGAAAAACAAAGACACACAGCTGTGTGATTGAAAAATTACAATTCCCAACAGAAAAAGAAACCTAAAAACCACAAAAGCTCCAGGAAAGGAGGCATACCATGCCGCCCATCAATTTACTCATAAAACCCGCGTCCGGTAATTGCAATATGAGGTGTACCTATTGTTTTTACGCAGATGAACAGGAGCACCGCAGTGTAGCATCCCGGGGCATCATGTCAAAGGATACCATGCATAAGATCATAGATCAGGTGATGGAATATGGCGCCCAAGTTTGCACGCTGGCCTTCCAGGGAGGGGAGCCCACTTTGGCAGGGCTGGATTTTTTTCAGGATCTGTCCCGGTATATTGCTGATGCCGCCAACCCAAAGAAGATACGTTTCCAGTACGCCATACAGACCAACGGCTATGGTGTGAATGAAGAATGGGCTCGTTTCTGGGCAGAAAACCGCTACCTTGTGGGCATCTCCTTAGACGGTCCCAAAGAGATCCATGACCGATACCGAAAGGACGCTATGGGGCAGGGGACCTATAACCGAATCATGTCTTCCATCCGCCTTCTGGAAAAATACCATGTGGATTATAATGTCCTTACCGTGGTTACGTCCGCAGCGGCCAGAAGCGGCCAGAAGATCTATAATTTTTACAAAAAGAACAAGATCCAGTATCAGCAGTACATCGAATGCCTGGATCCTTTGGGAGACGCGCCGGGAGGCCAGGAGTATTCCCTGACGCCCAAGCGGTATGAAGGATTCTTAAAAAGTCTGTTTGACGCCTGGTATCTGGATGTGAAAGCAGGACGGCCGGTATATAACCGGTATTTTGACAACCTGCTGATGATCATGAACAGGCAGATGCCGGAAAGCTGCAGTATGCGGGGAGTATGCGGAGATCAGTGGGTCATCGAGGCCGACGGGTGTACCTACCCCTGTGATTTTTATGCCCTTGACCAGTGGCTTCTGGGCAATATCAGGAAGGACAGTTTTAAAGAAATGAACGCAAAACGGGAAGAACTGGGGTTTGTCCAGTGGTCCCGGCAGGTACATGAAGACTGCAGGAACTGTCCCTGGTATCCACTGTGCCGAGGCGGCTGTCGGAGGAATCGGGAGCCGGTTGGCTGTGACAGTACAGGGAAAAATTATTTTTGCAGCGCATATAAAGGGTTTTTTGAGTACGCTTATCCGCGGTTGGAAGAAGTGTGTCGTCAGATCCTTCAAAGCCGTTAAAAAGAATAGTCGTATAGTAACCTTTGGGCTAAAGCGTTGTCTAAATTCCGATGAATATATGCGCTATAATCAATTCAATAAACAGGAATTCTGATAAGACACTTTTTATAGCACTTATTAACTGTTATATCTTATCTTCAAAAAGTCCGCAAGCCCTTGAAAATGCTAAATTTATAGCAAGTGAGTTTGCCCTTAGACTTTGCCTTGTGTTATATCCCTTTCCCTCATGTTACGAACCCTCATAAGGGCAAAAATAAGGGAAAGAAAAACCTGTAACAACTGATTAAATGCTTTCTTAATTTCTCCCAAAATTCAATTAGCAAAGGAAGGACTGATAAGATATGAGATTCATTGACCACCTTTGACGGGTATCTCCTACGGATTGACTCAGAAGATAGCCTTGAACTATGGTAAGAAAAATTTTAATTCCCCCGAATTCGGGGGAATTAAATCACTTCAAAATCTTTGTAGTCTGTTCTTCCAAAATGGACATCTGATGTATTGCAATTTTATTGAGTTTTATTAAGCGTTCTTTTTGATTCAGCTCATCTTCAATCAGCACTGCATTGATGTTTTCCATATTTGACAGGCATATCAATTCATTTATGCTTGCATAATCCCGGATATTGCCTTTTTTGTCAGGATTCTTATCCCGCCATTGTTTTGCAGTCATGCCGAATAATGCCATATTCAACACATCGGCTTCCGATGCGTAAATGATAGAAGTCTGCTGTGGTGTAAGCTCTGGCGGAATGAGATTAACTTTGATTGCATCGGTGTGTATTCGATAATTGATTTTTGCCAATTCCCTTTTGGCGCTCCAGCCAAGCAGAGCTTGTTCTTCTTTCTTTAACCGTTCAAATTCCTTGATAAGATATAATTTGAATTGTGGAGTAACCCAGCTTGCAAACTCAAACGCAATATCTTTATATGCGTATGTACCGCCATACCTTCCTGCCTTTGCTGCAATGCCTCTTGAATTTGTGCGGGTTACCCATTGTTTAACCGACATAATAAAGCGATTTAATCCCGCCTCCAGCATGATTTCTTCATAAGCGGCAGCATTGAAGTCTGTATTATACATTTCTTCCCATATACCAAGAAATTCTATTGTATTCTTGTTGCGTAACCATTTTTCTATCAGAGAAGGCCCATTATCAATTAAAATCCTTTCATCTATGTGGTCTATAATTGTATTAGCTTTCCGTTATCAAAATAATAGATATCTTCTCTTTTAAATCCATATTGGGAATCAGGAATACTAATGTGCGGTTTAAAGGTAAACATTTTAACATCTGATAATCTTTGCCTGATACGGAAACAGCAGTTTCATCTCCCGCAAAAACAAACGCACCAACATCCCAATACCAAAATGAATCTGCACCATGTTCCAACAAATAATTTTCACACAATGTTTTAATATCCGATAGATTCATCCCGATTTTAATTATATCAGCAGCATACTTTATTGTTGCCCGATTTAGGTTTTGCATTTCAAAATACAAGTCACGCGTTTCCTTTGCCACGTTATACCCATTGAATAAATGCTGTTTTATCGTCACTGTTGTACCCTGCCTTTCTGTAAAAATCCAATGTACTTTTTTTCTTAGAACCTGTGAGCAACATCATTTTATAGCAGTTTTCTTTTATGGCAATCTTTTTTGCGTAGTCTAAGCATTGCGTTGCCAGTCCTCTTTTTCTAAACTTTTCATCGGTTATCACATTTTCAATAAAAGCATACGGTTGCTGGTTGTGCGTCAGGTTAGGAATAATAACACAGACACAGGAAGATACGATTTTTCCATTTTCCTCTGCAACAATCACATGATGATTTTCATCCTGAAAAATGGTATCCCAAATCTGCAATAGTTCTGCGGTCTTTTCCGGCAGGGGATTATTATGTAGCTGCATATACAATCTTAATAAACCCTCTAAATCATCTTTTTCTATTTCTCTAACCATACGGCGCATCCTTTCCTATTCCATAAATACCAATTGCAATTTAATATTATTTATACAATTTCCCATAGAAAAACTGCTCTTGAAATGAAATGTCACCTAATATTTTCTCTTCTGCAATATCTTCTCCTTACAGCAGTCATTCCGTTTTGCAGTGTTCCCGAAACAATACATTACGTTCAATCCCATGCAGTATGTGGTCATGAGGCATAAAAAGGACGATATGGACTTGTTTGCGGAAGAAACGGGCACCGACAACGGCAATGCCCTCGCTGACATCTTGAAGAAAGCAAGGAGACAGCAGCTTAAAAACCGTATGCAGTATGGCGAATTCTACCACAGGAATTTCTACAGGGAAATCTCTTTTGTATGCTTGAGAGAAGATGGCTTCCTTGAACTTCCTGCCACCGTAGAAACAGCCTGTCGGACAGCGGCAAGGAAAGTACCAGAGTTAGAAGGTTTCCACTTTCACACATTAAGGCACACCTATATAACAAACCTGTTATCAAACGGGGCGCAGCCAAAAGACATGCAGGAACTTTTAGGACATTCGGACGTAAGCACTACCATGAATGATGAAAACACTGGATTTGCTTGTCCCCACAAAACAGAACAGGTAACCCATATTTATCCTACATACAGACCTGCCACCAATATGCTATTTCGACTTTGGCGGATGATACCAGCTTGCCGCCTGTTTATGGAACGAAAAACTGTTTCAACAGTTACCGATGCCAAATCATAAAATTTTTTCCAAAGAATACGCCATTTGGAGAAATACGCAAAAGGTACAGTCTAAGTTATTTGCAGAATATCCGGAGCCAAGAATCAATCAAGTTTTGACAAATCCTGAGCTTGAAATGTCCGCACTAACTCCGCCGCCGCTTCCATCACATCCGGCCAATCCCCGGTACTCACATCGCTTAAACAGGCGCATCCGCTGAATACCTCCGGCGCAGCCATAGTGACGGCAGCAGGCCAGGATACGCGGCAAAGCCGAGAACATCCCTTTAAAGCGGCAGGCCCGATCCTGATTCCAGCTCTGTTTCCACTGTGTCAGAAAGGGCGTATGTTCCCACACCGTTCTTCCTACAGATTCCAGAGTATCCGGCAGGATCACCTGCTTTAAGGCAGTGCAGCCATAAGCCAGTTTATCAGGGATGTGGCGGACGCCCTGTTCCAGCGCCAGAACACGCAGGCGGGTACAGCCGGAAAACGGGATACTATAAGTTTGTTTTTGTCGCTATTATTATACCACTGACCATGCCTTAGTTACAATCACAACCGGGTATTTCTCTGGCCAATTTGGCCTGTAAGCACTGCTGTTTATGGATGCCCAATGAACAGTAATCTGTAAGTACAGTATTGCGGATGCGAAGCCAAGGGCAATGCTGTTTTATAAAAGGTATGAGCAGCGCAATTTCTGCATAAGATGGAAAAAAGGGCGGTCAGAGGGACGCAATGTTAAATTATCTGTGGGCTTTTATGATGCTTGCGGGGATTCTGTGGGGAGCCGTTCATGGGACTATGGATCAGGTAACCCAGGGGGCCCTTGATTCCGCGAGGGAAGCGGTCAGTCTGTGTATTACCATGCTTGGGGTTATGGCTCTCTGGACCGGAATTTTGGAGATCGGACAGAGGGCCGGACTTATTGAACAGATTGCGGGGAAGATGAAGCCGATCCTTAAATTTCTGTTTCCCAATCTGCCGGAAGGCCACCCGGCGGGGGACGCCATTGCCACCAATGTGATCGCCAATGTGCTGGGATTGGGATGGGCGGCCACGCCGGCGGGGCTTTGAGTTATTATAATGACAGGTTGAAAAATCTATTGAGAAATCAAGGGTTTCCACCGATTTAGTCCTAATGAAAAAATGTAGTTTTGCATCAAAGCATTTCTGATTTTTCATTTGGGCGGCGCCGATTCAAAAGAAAATTGAGAAGAAATGTCAGTAGTGTAACTCAAAGTGCCTAAAAGCAATGAGTTACTGGTTTTAGTATAGCATAAGGAGGGTAGAAGGTAAACAATTTCATATTGATGATTTAGATAGGACTAAATTAGTGAATGGCAGAAATGCTGTTAAAACTAGCTTAGTCCTATTTCTTTTTACAAATTCAAAATAATAGGAGGAATGAATTTATGAAGAACAATACAGCGTTAAGTGCAGAGAAAGCGATTACTTTTATCAGCGATGCACATGAAAAATTCTACTACGAGAAATTGAAAGAGGTCAGGTATCAGGACGTGTACCACAAAGCGCTTGTATATTGTCTTGGTATCAGCGATGACACAAGAAGAAATATCAACAGCATTTATAACTTTAAGACAGGCTGTGTAAAAACGGAGTGTCTGCATGAGGGCTGGCAGACCAGCGGGAGCTTAAAAGTAGTCAGGATGGCGTTTAACCTTTACTGCAATGGTACGCCGAGTGTCCTTGACTATGATGATGCGGAGGAACAGGTGGACGAGTGCAGACGGTACACAGTGGAAGAACTGTTCTGCTGTGCCTATGCGCCTTATTTTTGGCAGGCGGTACAAATTCGTTATCCGGAATATGTAACATATAACCACAACTTGTACGCCATGCTTGGAGGACGGGATTGATGTTAAAAGTCAGGCTTATGGGAACGAAGAACGATATTAAGTGGTTCGGGAAGATTTTACAGCGTAACCCGAAAATCGAGGTGACGGAGTTTTCCGATATGTTCCCAAACAAAGGGACAAAGAAATATTACAGGACTTATGTGGAAGTCAGGAAAAGCAACGTAAAAGAAAATTAGTAGAAGCAAAGGAGAATTATCATGTGTAAAATAATCGCAATCGCAAACCAGAAAGGCGGTGTGGGCAAGACCACCACCACAAGCAATTTAGGAATCGGGCTGGCAAAACAGGGAAAGAAAGTGCTTTTGATTGATGCGGACGCACAGGGCAGTCTGACCGCAAGTTTAGGCTTTACAGAGCCGGACAGTCTGGAAGTCACGCTTGCAACCATTATGGGGAACTTAATCAATGACGGGGAAGTAGAGCCGGGAGAAGGCATTCTCCACCATGAGGAAGGGATAGACTTAATGCCGGGGAACATTGAGCTTTCCGGTCTGGAGGTTTCCCTTGTGAATGTGATGAGCCGGGAAACGGTGTTGAGGTCATACATAGAGATTGTCAGGGAGAATTACGATTACATTTTAATTGATTGTATGCCTTCCCTCGGCATGATTACCATAAACGCCTTTGCCAGCGCCGACAGCATCTTGATACCCGTACAGGCGGCATATCTGCCCGTCAAAGGCTTGCAGCAGCTTATTAAGACAGTCGGCAAGGTAAAGCGGCAGATTAACCCGAAACTGGAGATTGAGGGGATTCTGCTTACAATGGTAGACAGCCGGACGAATTACGCAAAGGACATCAGCGCCATGCTGAAGGAGGCATACGGAAGCCGGGTGAGGATATTTGCCAATGTCATTCCTATTTCCGTCCGGGCGGCGGAGATTTCAGCGGAGGGTGTCAGCATCTACAAGCATGATCCAAAGGGGAAAGTAGCGTCAGCCTATGATTCTCTGACAAAGGAGGTAATCACCTCTGCTCGTCAGGATGACTCGCACTTTGCTCCGCAAAGCAAGGAGGTGAGCGCAGATGGGCAGTAACGCAAAACCAAGAAGCGCATCAAAGGTTGCTCTGGAAAGTTTTGATGATCTGTTCGGCGGGAGTGCTGCACAGGAAAGCGGCGTTGAGCAGATTATCAATGCGCCGCTGGCAGAGCTTTATACCTTCAAAGACCACCCTTTCCGGGTGGAGGACGATGAGAAGATGGAGGAAACAACGGAGAGTATCCGCCAGTACGGGGTGCTTGTGCCGGGGATTGCAAGACCGAGGGCAGGCGGCGGTTATGAAATCATAGCCGGACACCGCCGCAAACGTGGCTCGGAACTTGCCGGAAAGACGGAAATGCCTGTGATTGTCCGCAATTACACCGATGATGAAGCTACAATTATCATGGTGGATTCCAATATCCAGCGGGAGGACATCTTGCCAAGCGAAAAGGCGAAAGCCTACAAGATGAAATATGAAGCCATGAAGCATCAGGGGAAGAAGTCAGGGAAGAACACCCTTGATGAAGTGGGCGAAGCTGCCGGGGAGAACGCCAAAAAGGTTCAGCGGTATATCTGGCTCTCCCGCCTGTCCGATGAACTCCTTGTTATGGTGGATAATAAAAAGCTCGGCTTCTCACAGGGCGTGGATATTTCCTTTCTGACGGAAGAAGCGCAGCAGTGGGTACAGGTTACTATTGAGGAAAAGGGCTGTAACGTCAGCATGGTGCAGTCGGCAAAAATCAAGGAATATGGCAAGACCGGGGAGCTTACCCTTGCGATGGTGCGCCTGATACTGACGGAGGAAAAGCCGAAGGAACGGAAAGTGACACTGAAAGCGGATAAAATCAGCGAATATTTTGCGGAGGACTGCAGCAGTGAGGAAATAGAGGGCATCATCATTCAGCTATTGGATGAATGGAAGAAAAGACAATAGGAAGGAGGTCGGGCAGAATGGATGGCGGTTTGAAATTCGATTACTATTACGGTGCGGAAGCGGAACAGTTTTCCTTTTACAGAGTGCCGAGGCTGCTGATTAAAGACAGGCGTTTCAAAGGCTTATCCAGTGATGCGAAACTCCTTTACGGTCTGATGCTTGACAGGATGGCATTATCCATGAAAAACGGCTGGTTTGATGATGAGAACAGGGCGTATATCCATTATACGGTTGAGAACATCATGGAAGATTTGGGGTGCGCCAGAGCCACCTGTGCAAAGGTGCTTGCGGAGCTTGACAGCAAAAAAGGGATTGGTCTGATTGAGAAGAAAAGGCAGGGATTGGGAAAGCCGGACATCATATATGTCAAGAACTTCGTCCTTTCAGAGCCGCCCGCAGGTGGGGAAGGCACAGCGGCAGAACCCGCAGGCACTGATGTTTCCACAGAAGTTCAAAAACTGAACTTCAAGAAGTACAAGAATCAGGATTCCAGAAGTTCAGAAATTGAACTTCTGGAAGTTCAAAAAACAGACTTCAAGAGTTTCAAAAAGCAGACTTCTGGAAGTTCAGAAAACGAACCTCTGGAAGTTCAAAAATCGAACCCTAATTATAACAATACTAATTATACTGATCTGAGTTATACCAATCCTATCAATCAATCGGATAGAGGAATAGAAAAACAAGAACCGGGCAAGCCGGATAATGGTATGATTGATGTGATGGATAATGCCACTGCCTACATGGAAATTATTCGTGACAATATTGAATACGAGCATCACATGAAATATGGGGACTGGCAGGATAAGGGGCTGTATGAGGAACTGTATGAGGTTATCTGCGAGATTGTGTGCGTGAAGCGTAAGACGGTAAAGGTCAACGGGGAAGATTACCCTTATGAGCTTGTAAAATCAAAGTTCCTGAAGCTGAACAGCTCCCATTTGGAGTATGTTATCGGGTGCATGAGGGAAACCACAACCAAGATAGCCAACATCAGGGCGTACATGGTGACTGCCCTCTACAATGCGCCTAACACCATGAACCACTATTACCAGCAGTTGGTGCAGCATGATATGTATGGCGGCGGTTGGGAAGAAAAAGGGATGTTCCAGCCCAAAGTGGAAGGAGATGGATAAATGGAATCCATGAGGGATATTGACCGGGTAATGGAACGGGAGATTGCAAAGGGGAGCTGCCCGTTAAGGTTTGTGAGGATAGAATTTGGCAGTTCCCCTTATCAGGAGATTGCGTCAAGGGAAAAGCTGCTGGAGGTGCTGTCCTATCTGCTGCGGATTGGCGATTATGGCAGGTTTGCCGGGAAAGGGACAGGGAATAATGTTTACATGGACTTAAAAGGCAGGAAACCAGCTTTTAAGCGTACCCGATCCTTTATTGACCGGAATACCCTCTTTTCCACAATCCGCAGGTACGGAAAGAAAATAAAGCCGGATTTTGATGGGCATACTTATCTGGAAACAGTGCAGTGCTTCTTTGAACTGCCGGAAGGGGAACAGGATAAATACAGGGTAACATATGACGGGCAGGAAACATTTGCTTTCCCTATGTCGGATAAATATATACTCGGACTTTACACGCACTGTATCTCCGCAAGGCGGGCGGCATCGGCGGATGTGGGTATTCCCGGCACAGGCTTTTCAGAAAAAGAACAGGGGATTGCAAGCCTTGAGGGTGTGCGTGACGTGCTGTTCCAGTGCCTTTTGTTTGACACGATAAAATGCGGGGAGGGCGTATTATATGCTGACCTCTGCACGATTTACTGTTTAAAAGAGAATAAATAACTTTTGGACTTTTTGTCCAGAAGTGGATCAGGAGGGTGCGCTATGGCAGAAATATTTATTACGGAAGAACAGCAGGCGAAGTGCCGGAAGGTGGCGGATGCGTTTGCGGAGCTGTATGAGATGACGGATGTGATGGTGGCGGATGCCGGGAGATTCGGCTTTGTCCGTCTGCAATGGTTCAGTGAGGGAGATGGTTTTGATTCAGCGATGGCATTTTCAGACAGTAAAGAACTGTTTGAGGAACTCTGGCGGATATGGTATGAGCATGAAGTCTTAACGCCTGTGCTTGGTACGCCGCTTGCGGAGCTTGACTATGACGAGATATTCCAGACGCTTTCCAAAGACAGGCAGGAGGAAATACTGGAGAAAAAGAAATATTTTGTAGCCCTGTGTAAAGACGCTTTCGATTAAATTGCATATAATTTACAATTCCGGCGATAAATCTGGTAAAATGGCATCAGTATAAAAGTACAGGAGATGGTCTGAATGAAACCGGAAACAGCGAAAGTAAAGCAGAAAGGCAGGAGCAAAAAGGTATGCCCGAACTGCGGAAGGAAAATGAAACAGCAGTTTATTGGTTTGCAGCATTGTAAATGCGGCATGAGCTGGAAGAAGGACATAGGGTATTTTGAGCGTACCGGGGATATGGTTTTCGCTCTGGAACGTAGGAATATAGGGAAAAAGACGAAGCAGTGTCCGGTGATCCGGTACAGATAATGAAATATGGCAGACAGCGTAAGGGCAGTTATAGACCGTAAACAGCGGTTTGTAGCTGCTCTTTTTGCATTTATAAAACTTTTGGACTTTTTGTCCAGAAGTGGGAAGGAGGTCAGGATGAAAAAGACTGATTATACAGGGAAAAAGGTTGGCTGGCTGACTGTTCTGAAGGAACTTCCGAAGCAAAAAAAGAATGATGTGGTCTGGCTGTGTCAGTGCGATTGTGGAAAAATGATAAACAGGACGTCGGCATATCTTAGGACGGTTGGCACTGCAAGCTGCGGGTGCTATGCGGCGGAGCATCATAAAATGCAGAGGAAGGACATAACCGGGAAAAGGTTTGGGAAACTGGTTGCGGTAGAGCCGACAGGAAATATGTCAGAGCGCAGACAATGTATCTGGAGATTCCGATGTGACTGCGGGAACATTATTGAAAGACCGGCTCCGGAAATAACCAAGAGGAATAACCCTACCCATTCCTGCGGATGCAGTAAAACCGGATATATCGGAAATTCTGAACATGGAAAACAGCATTACCATAACATTGAAAAAAATTATGTCATGGGAACAAACATAGAGCGTATCCGGCGTGGAGATGCAAGCCCGATGAAAAACAACACCAGCGGCTATCAGGGGGTAAGTTTTATCAGCACCCGGAATGTATGGGTTGCCGCAATGCGGTTTCAAGGTTCGCTTGTTTCCAAGACGTGCCATTCTTTAGAGGATGCCATAGCAGCAAGAAAGCAGATGAGGGAGATACGGGATGAATTTGTGGCATGGTATGATTCCCTGTCAGAAGAAGAAAAAAAACAGGCGGTTATCCAGTATGACAATAACCGGGCATTTTTTAAGGCATTTTACAGAAATAAATTAATGGAGATAGCACAGCGTTAGGGCGGTTACAGATTATGCAGATTTGTAACCGTCTTTTTGCGTTAATAAAACTTTTGGACTTTTTGTCCAGAAGCGGAAAGGAGAAATCAGGGAAATGAAACACAAAAAAATAGCAGCAGCCCTCTCTGCGGCTGTGGCGGGAGCAGCGGTATTTGGAAGAATCCGTTATGCGGCAGGGAAAAGGAAACCCAAAGCGGAGAGGGAAAATGACGTACAGAAGGAGAGATTAACAGAGGGGGAGGTGCGTGAGTATCTCCTTCGGCTTTTCCGTTTGTATGAGGATAGTGAGTTTGATGATTTTGCAGAGTTTTCAGGCGAAGGAAGCGAACCGGGGGAATATGCGGCGGACAACTATGCCAGCCAGTTATTCCCTTATATCAAAGAGAACATGAAAGACGTGATGATGCTGGAAGGGGATGATGGTACGGGAAATGAACCGTTTGACATGACGGATGAGCTTTTCTGTTATCCAGCCTGTCTGATAGGCTGCGAAATAAAAGAGCTGTTTTCAGACAGGTTTGTCCTGTGCCTTGAAAATGAGATATGGATGCTGGAAAACGGGGAGTTTGCCTCTGTTTACTGCGTCAGCATTGGAAAGGATGGCGGGCGGCTTTCTTACCGCTTTCTGGATACCTATATCAGAAATCCGGGGGATATTCCAATCTGCTTTGCTGACTTGGAAAGTGGGTTTACGAGGATAATCGAAGCACTGAAAGAAGGGTGGAAGCCGGAGCTGCCATAATCCGGTCAGAAAGGAGAACTTATGAAATATTTAATTCACAGGCTGTACGTCCCACCCTGACGGGGGTATAGCAATCTAAGAAAGAAGGAGGAAAACCATGCAGGAGGAAGTGACACAGAAAACCATTGCCCTTGTGTTCAAATCTTCCCGATTGACTGCCGACGTGCTGAAAAAGGCTATGAAGATGTATCTGGAACACCGGAAACAGGGAAAGCAGATGCCGCATGGGAAAATATCAGTGAAAGAGCTGGTCGGTCAGGGTATGGGTGCTTCGAGCATTGAGGTGACGGATAACAATATCAAGTCCTTTGAGAGAGTGGCAAAGAAATATAATGTGCAGTTTGCTGTGAAGAAGGACAAGACGGAAAAGCCGCCGAAGCACATCGTATTATTCAAGGGCAAAGATGCCGACGTAATAACGCAGGCATTTAAGGAGTTTGTAAAAGTTAATGAGAAAAAGCATAACCGCATCTCTGTAAAGGAGAAGCTGGCGGAGTTCCGGGAGCAGTTAGGCAAGGGCAAGAACCGGGAGAGGGCAAGGGAACACTTAAAGGACAGGGGGCAGTCATTATGAGTAAAATCGTAGAGGGCATTGCCAAAGACTTAAAATCAATTCCCGAAAAGCTAAAGGCAAAGACGGGGAATATTGACAAAAAGAAACTTATCCTTATGAACCTCCCCTATGCGCTTGCCGGGTATTTCTGTGACAAAATAGCGTGGCTGTGGCGGGTATCGCCGGGGCAGGACGCTTCCGCAAAGATGATGGCGGTCATGGCGGGGATGGAGGATTTATTTTCCAATCCGTTACCGAGTTTTCACCCAAAGGATTTGCTGATAGGGGCAGGCTGCGGCATTGCGCTCCGCCTTATAGTGTATTTCAAAGCCAAGAACGCCAAGAAGTTCCGGCATGGCATGGAGTACGGTTCTGCAAGGTGGGGGAACGCAAAGGATATTGAGCCTTATGTCGATCCGGTATTTGAGAACAATGTGCTACTCACAGAAACGGAAAGGCTGATGATGTCCGGCAGACCAAAACAGCCGAAGTATGCGAGGAATAAAAATATCCTTGTCATCGGCGGCTCCGGTTCGGGCAAGACGAGGTTTTTTGTAAAACCGAACCTTATGCAGATGCACTCATCGTATGTTGTCACTGATCCGAACAGATAAGTATAATAGGGTTATAGGGAAGCGCGCACCCTCAAAGAAAGGAGGTTACACACCATGAAGAAGCAGACAGAGAAAGACAAACTCACCGCCCTATACGAAAGGCTCTCCCATGACGACGAGCGAGCCGGGGAATCCGTAAGCATTGAGAACCAGAAGCGGATTTTGGAGGACTACGCAAGAAAGAACGGTTTTACCAACATCCGGCATTTTACTGATGACGGAATCCGGGGGACTACGTTCAAGCGTCCGGGGCTTGACGCTATGTTAGACGAAATCCGGGCGGGGAACGTGGCGACTGTTATCATCAAAGACCAGAGCCGAATCGGGCGTGACGTGGTTGAAGTGGGGCTTTTGAAGCGCACCTTTGATGAATACCATGTGCGTTTTATCGCCGCCAATGACAATCTTGACACCGCCAACGGCTTTGATATTATGTCGATTTTCCGTGATGTGATAAACGAGTGGTACGTTGCCGACACCAGCCGCAAAATCAAAGCTGTTTTCAAGTCCAGAATGGAAAAGGGCTTGCGCTGCTCTGGTAGTGTCTGCTATGGCTACCGCGCTTCCAAAGAAGAAAAAGGCGAATGGGTGATTGATGAAGAAGCCGCCGCCGTTGTGCGCCGTATCTTCCAGAGCGTCCTTGCCGGGGAAACCATAGCCAGCATAGCAAAGGCACTCCGCGCCGAGAAAATCCCTATCCCGTCCGAGCATTGGAAACGGGCAGGCGAGCCAGTCCGGGCGGCAAAATACACCGACCCCTACGCATGGTCAGCGACCACTATTGGCTACATACTGAAACGCCCGGAATACACAGGGCGCAAGGTATTAGGGAAAACTGTATGCGAGAACTACAAGACCAAGAGCAGCCGCAAGACCGCGCCGGAGGAGCAGTATATTTTTGAGGGCGCAATCCCCGCCATTGTGGACGTGGAAACGTGGCAGACCGTACAGAAGATACGGGAAACCGTGCGCCGCGCCCCCAAGCGGCAGAACGCCCCGAACCGTTTGACCGGGCTTTTATACTGCGCCGACTGCGGCTCAAAACTCACACACCGCTACAACCTTGTGCAAGGGAAATGGATAGAGGACGCTTTTATCTGCTCCGGCTACCGCCACTTAGTCCATGACTGCACCATGCACCATATCCCCACGGCGAAGATTGAAGCCACTATCCTTGCCGTTATCCAGCGCGTGAGCTGGTATGTGCGGCACAACGAAAAGGAGTTTACAGAGCGTGTCCGGGAAGCATCCGACCAGAACCAAGAAAAGACCGTCAAGGAATGTCAGCAGAAAATCAACAAGGCACAGAAGCGGCACAAGGAGCTTGACGGGCTTGTGAAAAAGCTGTACGAGGGCAACGCCACGGGCAAGATACCCGACAAACATTTTACCCGTCTGTTGAATGAGTATGACGAGGAACAGACCGGGCTGGAAACGTCCATAGCGGAATGGCAGAGGCAGATTGAGAACTGGAACGCCGACAAGCTGAAAACAGACCAGTTTATCCAGCTTGTGAAACGCTACACTGATTTCTCTGAATTGACAACACCCATGCTCAACGAGTTTATCGAGAAAGTGATTGTGCATGAGGGCGAGGGGCGGGGGAATGACCGCCGCCAGCGGATAGACATATACCTAAACTTTATCGGGGCTTTTGAAGTACCCGCCCATATCGTCACCCCGGCAGAGGTGGAGGAACAACGCCGCCAGCAGGAGGAACAGGCGGCAAAGGAAGCCCGGTCAAAGGAGCTTAAAAAGGCGCGGTATGAGAAGCGCAAGGCAGAGAAACGGGAATTTACCGCAAGGAAAAAAGCGGGGCTTCTCACGCCGGAGGAACTGGAAGCCGAGGAAAAGCGGCTTGCACACAACCGGGAGCGACAAAAGGAATGGCGGGAGAAACGCAAAGCCGCAGAGCCGCCCAAGCCGCCTAAGAAAAAATCCATAAAGAAGCTTATGGAACTGGAAAAGACCGGGGCGGAGCTTACGCCGGAGGAATCGGAACGGCTTGCAGAACACCGCCGGAAAAAAGCCGCACAGCATAAGGCGTGGCGCGAAAGGCAGAAAGCCGGACAGCCAAAGACAAAGACGCTCAAAGAGCTTGCTGCCGCCCAGAAAGAGGGGGAAGCCCTAACGCCGGAGGAATCGGAACGTCTGGAAGCCCACAAGAGCCGGAAGAAAATCGCAAGGGAAAAGCTGGTACAGCAAGCCGAAACCGACCCGGCAGCGGCGGCAGAACTGGCAAAGAAACGGGCGTATCAATCCGAAGCCACCAAGAAATCCCGGCAGAAAATGTATGAGGAAGCCGCCACTGGAAACCCGGAAGCGGTGGAACGCTATGAGAATTACCTTGCCACAAGGAGGGAAGCATACCACAGGAAAAAACAGGAAACGGAACGAAGCGCATAAGGACTGAAAAACAAAAGGCGCATTGTGGAAATGTGCATAACAGGCTATGGAATCATGGATAACTCTATTCACAGCACATGGAAAAGCTAAAGAGCAGCTTTCCCACGTCCTGCAAACAGAGTTACCCACAATTCCATAAGACAGCCAGTTATACACATTACCAGCAATGCCGACTACTACGGAATCCATCTCATACCGATTTTTCGCATATATCATTTATAATTATGGGTTGCACTTATAGGTTGCGAAAAAGAACGAGAAAGTTGATAGTCTTAATTATTTATATTTGTTATAATCTACGAGAACGCAAGGAGGTGTTTCTATGAAACTGTCTGAAAAAATCCAGTTACTTAGAAAAGAAAATAGTTACTCACAGGAAGAACTAGCAGCTATCTGTAATGTGAGCCGACAATCTATTTCTAAATGGGAAGCTGATATTGCGCTTCCAGAAACAGAAAAATTGATTATATTGAGCAATTTGTTTCAAGTAACAGTTGATGTCCTGTTAAAAGATGAACTTTCAATCAATGGAACAAGAGAAGTCTATACCTGTGGGAATAATGCTATCAGAAAAGAGAGAGCAAAATTATATGAGGGTGCGTTGATTAAAGAAAGCATAGAAGATGAAACACTTTTGGATTATATTCGGGTTCATAAAGTTGAATTATGGAATACTGGTGGAGTACCCAAATATTGGACTGTTATTTTTTTTACATCCAGCGTTCCAAATTTCCCGGAATTAGCTTCAAGAGCTTTAATAGCAGACCATGAAAAAGGTGTAAATTGGTTTGTTGACTTCAAATGCAATAATACAAAATATATCGTTTTCAAAAACAAAATATTGAAATATACCATTGGGAATAAAGAAGAAAAAGCTATTGTTTGTAATGAATGTAGAATACAAGGAATTTCAGATAATGAAATGAATTGGAGTGAATAAAACAGTTTAATATGAGGGAAAAAATATGTCACGCTATTATGGAGAAGTAATCAATCTAAGCCTTAGAGATATTTCTATGCTCAAAAAGTTTAAAATAGTTGATATAAAAAAGCGTTTCTTAGGGTTAGTTAAAATTTATACTGTAGAACTTCCAAGTAAAAAAATTGAGGAAATAGCAAAGGATTTTCAATCTAATATGAGTACAAGTCTAAAAAAAGAATGGTATATTACCTTTCACAATAGGGAAAGGGTTATTGTCATTTTCCGTACAAGAATATTTGACTTATCTGGAAAAGGTATTACACCTATTCATGGAAAAATGCTTGATATATCCCATGCAGAAGATAAAGAAAATTGGAATGAACTGATTAGCTATGCAAAAAAATTAGGTGTTCCCAATAGTCAATGCGATTTTTTACCAGAAGATTTTTCCAAGAGAACATATTAGGTATTGCAAGCAATGCGTTTGATATATTCAAAAGTAATCCTAAGACCATAAATTTGTGAGATTTTACAAATAAGCGTAGAGGGAGGTAATAGTTCAATGAGAGTTTTACAGTGGATATGTTGTCCTGTTTGTGGAAATAAAACACGATTGCAGATACAAGCAGATACAGAATTAAAAAATTTTCCTCTTTATTGCCCTAAGTGCAAGCAAGAAAGTTTAATTGACGCAAAGAACTTTCAGATAACAGTTATTAGAGGGTTAAATGTTAAGGGGAAGAATTTATTAACAGAGTACCCTGTTTGAATTATTCAATCAAGACAGTATATCATTAAAGAGCCAGACGCAGAGCCGACAGATTTGTGAGAAATCACAGTTTGTCGGCTATTTTTCTTGAAAATGAAATACCAAAAGTATGCCAGAAGATAATCATAGGGTAGCAGTCTAAAGTGCTGTCCTTTGTATTATATAAAGCAACTGTAAACCATGCACCGCCCTTTGTGGGAGAAAGGGGGAATTTCTATGGCTTGTACAGAAGCATACAAGGAACACATCATGTATTCTTTCAATGGCTTTTGCAAAGTCGTCATACGCTATGCTGCTATCATGTTGTCCTGCAAATTAGATGCACCAGCTCCATGCAGATTAGATGCGCCTGATTTTAGCTTTGTGTGTTGAGTATTAGCAGATTGCCTGCACCAACATTGGCAAGCTATTTGATCGTCATAAAGATTGAGCCAAATTAAGAGATCAGAGAAAAGCAGCAAAAGCAGGTTGCCCTGCTTTTGCTGCTAAATCTCATTATTGTTGATTGCCTGCATGACGATTTCTGCTGTGATCATATTACTCTTCCTGGAGTCTCCGATCAGAAGACAACTGTTGCATAGATTGTTGATGACACGCGGGGTTCCATCGGATGCATTTAGGATGGCTTCCAGTGCAGCATCTTCAAAAATTGCTCTGGCAGCGCCAGCGCCCTGAAGCTTTTCCAGGATATAGGATCGTCCTTCTTCCCTGGTAAATGCAGGGATCTCATAGTTCATGATGATCCTTTGACGGAATGGTTCATGGACACTAAGACGAAGTGTTGCATTTAAAGATGGAAGCCCAGACAGCAGAACTACAGCACGATCCCTGGAATCCATCTCAAAATTAAATAAAAGCTTGAAGTCATTCAGGATAGCGGAACTGATGTAGTTCGCCTCATCAATGATGATAACAGGCGTTTTCCTTTTTTCAACAGAAAGTCTGGTAAGTTCTTCCTGGATTGCACGGAAGTTGTCCGGTTTCCGATAGTGGGCCTGTGCCCCCAGTTCGGCAGCAAGATCCCGATAGAAATCATTGGGACTAAAGGTGGAAAAACAGGTATAGACCACTTTGTATTGCGAGTTGTTTAATCCCTGTCTCCAGGCTCTGATGGCAGTTGTTTTTCCACGGCCGGGACTGCCGGTGAGCAGGCCGAAGCCTTTTGTTTTTGCAAGATAGTTCAGGCGGAACAAAACTTCTTTTGATTCATCCGTTGATACAAAGATTTCCTTGGAGTTCTTTAAAAATGGGTTGAATTCCAAACCATAGCGGACCGTATAATCCATTAGTCATCACCCCCATAAAGACGTGGCTTTTCACGCTTGATATCTGCATTTTCGATCTTATTAAGAAGACGGATGGGTGTAAGCGTACCATCTGCTTCTACAACGTAGATGAACTCCATATTAGGAGAATAACGGAGTCTGATCCTTTGTTTTGCAAAACGGTAATCGACCTCATACTCGATGTGATCAATCGTAACCACACAGTCAATGGAAACACGACGCTCTAACTCCAGTAAGAATAACTGATCGATCTTATCTTCGGGTAAGCGGTGGAAGCAGTCCGGCTCGCTAAAGTAGCGTTCCTGCGGACTCTTTCCATTCAGGGAAGAGTGGATCTTCTGGTTATACTGATTGACATACGTGTACAGGCTTCCTCGAAGCTCCTCAAGGGTATGGAAATCCCGCATGTCAAGGCCTGCCATCCACTGATCTTTCATGGTACGGAACCAACGCTCCACCTTGGCCTTTTGGGTTGGTGTATATGGCTGGTCATAATGAACCGTGGACCCGATACGGGCAGCAAGCAGGTCCATCTGTTTATTCTTGTAGGAACTGCCATTATCAAAGTTGAATAACTTCGGAACGCCAAACTTTGCAACAGCAGATTTCATGACAGACATAAGGTTTGCAAAGTTATCATTGAAAAAGACATCAATGCCGACGATGTAGCGGCTGGCATCATCAATAAGTGCAATCACATAAACCTTATGCTTTCTGCCATCTTCTGTTTTCAGATAAGGGCCAACGCTGCTGTCTCCACACCAGACCTCATTGGCATGGGCACGTTCATAGCGTCTCATGTCCTGATTGTTCGTTGTCCTTTCTTTCCGGGCAAGGCTGTTAAGGAAACGGTTCACCGTGGATTCTGATAATTCATTACGGTTGACAGAACCGTTGTCGCATAGCTGACGGAAGATGGCTGCCGCAGACATGCGGGGATAGTTCGTTTTCAGATATCTGATCTGTTCCTCAAGATCCGGATGGATCTTTCGGGAAGTACCTTCATCGCTGCGGCTGGAAGGAAGCAGCCCGTCAAAACCATTCTTTTGGTAGTGCTGGTACCAGCGTTTAATGGATGTCGGTGCCGGATGGATGAAGGATCCGTTTGGATGGAGTGCACCACGTGCAGAAGCCGCACGAAAGTAAGCTTCCTTGGATTTGTACTCATCCGGGAGACCGACAATCAGCGGTGAGATCATGGAATAACGCATTAAAGCGATATCCTGTGCTAATTCCTGTTTCATTTAAAGTCCTCTCTTTCGTTTTTTCTAAGAAAACTTGTTTTCTTTAGTATAAGAGGAAGCAAAAGCGTTTTCCTGTAAGGCTATGTGGGTGTTAGAAACAGAATATTTGGAGTCTGCCTTATCTGCATGAACTGGTTCCCGAAAAAAGCAAAACACTGCATTACGAGACGGGGCGGGAAAGATAATCCAATACGGAAGGAACGGACCTTCTGCATCCAGTGCTTCACATATCGTTTGATGATGGATGCAATGAGATTTTCATCAACGGAGAGAGTGCCAGCCATGATTTTCTCATAATCTCCAGAAGCCTCATAGTCAGAGATGATAGAAATCTGATCCTGCAGGGATACCTGGGAGTAAGGAACAAGTAAAGAAGGAAGTAAAGCATGAGTCCTGCCGCAGTGAGAGCATCTGACGCGACAGATAGATAAAGAGATCCCGGAATCGTCTTTTTTGAGAGAGCGGGTGTAATAACCATGGATAGTTAAGCAGCCAGAATGGCCACAGGTACACTGTAGCTGGTGAAACTGTAAGGTGTTGATGATATTTTCATAAGTTTTTTGATCGAGTGGATTGTCAAAAGGTACCGTAATTGTTATCATAAAGGTGTTGCTTGCAGTGTTACATTGAAAGATGCTGCACTGTGAGGATTGTTTTGATAGCGGGTATCAAACTTTGGTCGGTGGGATACCTGCTATTCTTGTAACTTTGATATGATAACACAAGAAGGTACTGGTTCAAACACTCTGCTGTAAAATACATCAGAATATATGAGCCAGTACCTTCATTTAATTTGACGAATATAAGAAAGATCTGGAGCACCTAGGGTGCTGGATAACAGTATGCCGAGGTAATCAGCTATAACAGGAAGAACCTTGAGAGGGAACTTCAGAACGAGAACCGACAGCATAACAGGCAACAGAGCAGAACGAAACGGAGGGAGGAAGAAATTTAATGGAAATATGAGTGTGATTATGGTATTCTGTTAGAGGTAAAAATCAAAAGTTGCAAAGGGAGTGAAATTGAAATGTGCATGGAATGTTATATTAGTGAAAATAGAATAACACCACTATTAAATCCATTGGATTGCTTAGCAAATCATACACAATACATTTGTGGGACTTGTGGGCGGTGCATTTGTATTGAACATGACCCCAAGCGTGGGTTGCAACGGTGGAATTTCCCTTTTAAGTCGTTAGAGATTGCAAAATTATATTTGCGCACTGCTGATTACAGTATGAAGAAACCATGCGGTATTTATGAGATAAAAAGTGAAAACGGCAGACTTTCATACAAAATCTTTGCGGACAGTGAGGACTTGCTATTATATCTAAAAAAGAACAAAGGAAAAACTTGTGATAAAATGAAACCTATTTTCATTGTTGAAAAATACAAAGAATATGCAAACACGCAAGTAAGAAAACTAACATCTGATGAAATACAGAAATATATGTCAGAGAGATAAATTTCATATTCTCTAAACAACCATTATCACAATCACAACTGAATAAGTAACACAGCGTCAGAGCGTATAGAAAACAAATCTATGCGCTCTATTTTATTGTAAAGGAGCAGATTTATGAGCAAAGACAGCAATACACAGCATAGAGCCACCCGACAGCACCCACCCACAAAAATTATCGTGGAAAGGCACTATGTAGGTACTGAAAAAATGGAAACGGTATTCAAGCGGATAGCCGAGGAACAGATAACAAAAAGGGTTAAGGAGATAGCGGAAAACAGCGTAAATTAGCACTGGAAACGGAAAAGGGAATATAGTATAATAGGAGTTGAGAGGAAGTCCCTTTTCATCAAGGAGGACAAAATGAAAAGGGCAAAACTGAATAACGACAAAATCACTGCTTTATATTGCAGGCTTTCCAAAGACGACGGCACGAACAACGAGAGCATGAGCATCAGCACACAGAAAACCATGCTGAAAGATTATGCAAAGCGCAACGGTTTTCTGAACTGCC
>CAJTGF010000022.1 GCA_910575585.1 Clostridiaceae bacterium | reverse complement strand
CAAGGGCGCGAAGCGCCGCATTTTTTGACTGGTTTGTCAAGTGTTTTAGAGAAAAAAGTGGGTGATTTTTGAAAAATAGGTTCTAAAAGCCCCATGAAATAAGGGCTGAAGATTCCGAGAAGTTATTAGCGTGAACAGGAGGTTTTTCGTGTCTGAAGTAATAACAGATGAAACTATGCTCTGTGTGATATTTGAGAGGGCGAAAGAAGTGGAAAAGGCGGCGTTTGAAACCAGGAGAAATCTGGAGAGAAGCTGGGGAATGGAGTGGATTGACTATCACAATGCGGAAACTATTGCGGCAGAGCGGCTGACAGCATAAATTTGGACAATGCCTATCATGGGGCAAATAAGGTAAAAGAGGCCCAAGGTATTTATAGTACGGAGGAAGAGCAGGCAAGGAAGCCATGGGGCAGGAAAATGCAGTATCAGGTTCCGAAGCTTTCTTCTGTTAGCAGAACCGGGCCGGATTATCTGCCAGGGGGACGACATGCGGATGAGGATGATTTTAAGTCCCTGGGAATCAGAGGCGTGGAGTTTGGGGCCTGTTTGTCTGACGAAGAAGCGCAGTCATTTATGGATGAATGCTATGTGGCATTTTGCGACCTGGCCCGTGTGCTGGGGATAGATAAAAAAGATGTCTCGCTTGGAGGAACCCTTTCTCTTGCCTTTGGGGCCAGGGGGCATGGCGGTTCAGGCCCTGCTACTTACAATCCTAAATATCATGTTATTAATTTCACGAAAGATGGAGGCGCCGGAAGCTTGGCCCATGAGTGGGCTCATGCCCTGGATTACTATGTGGGGAAGATATGCAGACCGGGAAGCGGAGAGACGGATTACCCAATTTCCGGCTGTCCCGGAATGGAAGGCGTGCCGCCGTCTGTGACTACCCTGCTTAGGCGGACAGTTTCCAGGAGGGAAGCGGTTACTCATGAGGAACAAGTCAGTATGATGGAGGAGAGGCGTAACCAAAGAATCCAGAAGGAAGAAGCTTCATGCAAAGAGATGCTTCAGTCAATTGCTCCCAAGAATCTTACAGATGAACAAAAGAGACGCTGGAATCAGGCGGTACAGGAGGTTTATGATACCAGGAAATATGCTGACTTGGATATGTATGTGGTGAGGCACTGTCATAACTGGGCCATTGAGGAGCTTTCCAAACTGCACAAGGAGATAACAGGCCATGTAATCCCAAAAGATAAAAAACGCAGGCTCAATAGTGCTTTTGTATTTTTGACATGGGCGGAGAGAATCCCTATAGACAGCCAGGAACTAAAATGGAGAGAGCAGGACACGGAATTTTATACGAATTCCTGGGAGATGGATGGACGGTATGCAAGGACTGTCCATGGCAGGTATTCGGATAACTGTGAACGGCTGGCCAGCGCGTTTGAATGCTATGTGGCGGACAAACTGAAAGAAGAGGGGAACCAGAGCCAGTATCTGACCGCCCATTCGGAAGACGTGATTTTTGTAAAGGAGAATGGGGAAAAGGTTTATGGCGGACCTATGGGGAAGGAGCGGGAGGAATGCAATCGGGGATTTGATTTGGTATTTTGGGAATTGAAGGAACTGGGGGTGCTGCATTGGAAGGGGCCGGAAAATATCCCTGGGGCTGCGGATAGAGGAAAAGGCAAAAGGGTAAGGCAGGCATCAAGTTTCAGTGGAAATTCCAGGTAGGTTTGTTTCCTCTTGTCACGGTGATGGTGGCGGAAGATGAAAATCCCAAGAGGCCTATTTGTGGTCAAAGGCGGCAATCATGCTGTATACGGCAGCTTTTTGTTCAGGAGTAAGATTTACCCATTTGAGGAACAGCTCCTTTAGATCTGGCGTCAGTTCTACCATATCCCCATCAGCAAAAAACTGTGACAAAGTGATGCCAAAGCCGCTGCAAATAGCTTCCAGCGTAGTAATAGAAGGCATTGTGTTGCGTCGAAATATATTTGACAGGGTGGATTCAGACAGACCACATGATTTTGACAACTTATATTCCGTCCAGCCACGTTCGGTTAAGAGCTGGCGCAGCCTTTGATGAACATCCATGGATCAATACCTCCTTTTTGTACATATTTTACCGTTTATTTAAGAAAGAATATACTTAATATTTGTACTGTTAATACCATTATGTTAAGCTGTAATGGAAATAATATGTCCAGAAGCGAAAAAGAGGATGGAAAGGAGGCAAGTAGTGAGAATAGAGAGGTTGTACTATACCGAAGCATGTGAGCAGATGAAGGAGATTGAGAACCAGGCAAGGAAGATTTATGGGGATTTGACGGACGAAGAAAAAGTTAAAGAGGACAGGGAAGCAAAAGAACGATTTGAAAGATTGATAGCTGCTTTTGAGGACAGAGAGAGGCGTACAAGGCGTGTTTTGGATGAGCAAAAATTGGCATATTTTCACGACATATCAGAAAATGCACTGATTTGGGCCGAAGAAATGAGGATGGATTTATATATTGATATTACGGAAGGTTTTAATGGAAAAGTCAAATTTAAAAGAGATATGATACAATTTGATTCTGATATGTTTCCAGAATGGCGGGGCTACTTTTTAGGATTGGTAAAAAATGCGGAGGATATTTGGATTACAACTGAAAAAGACGAGTGTACTATGGAATTTGTGTTTCATTTATATGATGAGTTTCATACATAAGGATAGCATTGATGCTACTGATTATATGAATATCAGGTTAGATAATATGCAATAATCAAATAGTAATTTTTGCCCATATAATATAGGAATTAGTATGTAATACATGCATGTTATGGTAAATAGACATTTTGAATAAAGAGGGGTTTTAAGACATTTTAAAGTACAACAATAAGTAATTAGTGATTCCTCAATATCGGGGGAAGACTATTGCTTAAAAAAATTGTTGCGATTATCTACAAAGGTATATCAAAAGCGGGGCGAAATAAAGATATCCAATGTCAAATTGATGGGTCTTTATTTCGCCCCCTTTTAATTTACTTTATAATATTTATAGTGGTGTTGTATCTAGGGGCAGCTGCAGGATTTTGGCAGCTGCCTTTTGCCATCTCAATAAATTTTATTCGAAAGCAGTCTGTTAAAAGGCATACGAGTTTACCGTATACATTTCGTTTGATACCAAGTATTAGAAAAGGCTTTTTTTTACACTGCAGAGCGCCTCCAACCAGGTTTGAACTTTATGGCATCCGTTAAATAAGTTCAGACCGGGAGGAGATGTATGAATAATTACAGAAATACCGATTACGCACTGAACAAGCACAGCAAAGGCATCGTCTATAAGTTTGCCGACGGCATCATTGAGACAACTCTTACGGATTATCTCCGGGAAAACCCAGAAAAAACAGAAGAAGATTTTAACGGACTCAAAGAATTATCAGATGAAATCTATTATCAGCAGGACAGACATCAAAATCGGATAAGCCGCCTGGATGTCAGCATTTATTGTTTGAAACAGGCAGATTATATCAGCATGCTCCATTTAGCGGCTGATGCGCAACGAAAAAATGAGAGAAGCAGGGCGCAGGAACAGGCGCTAATAGCAGCCAAAAGATTATTGGACAGCGGAAAATTAACCGAAACACAAAAACATCGCTTTTATCTCTACTTTTTCGAAGGTCTTTCTACCAGACAAATAGCCTTGCAGGACAAGGTGCATCAGAGAGCGGTGTGGGACAGTTTGAGATGGACAATAAAGAAACTTAAAAAATATTTCGAAAGTTAGATGCTGGAAAATCTGGAATTTTCATATGAGAATTAATCGTATCCGATCATGGATAACTCGTCACAACCCCGATTTCATGACGTTGGGTGAGGGCAATTTATGCCTTCGGAAAAGGAGGATATGTATGTCAGCGTCAGAGCGGGAATTTTATTTGTATCCGGATGGGAAACGGGTCCAGGTCAGCAGGGAGGTGTATGAGGAATATTACCATAGCAAACGAAAGGAGAGGTATTTTATGGAGGATTTAAAAAGGGGGAAGACCATTGTGAATCAGGAAGAGCAGACAGTAAGTTTTATTCCGGGGCGTGAGGATTCCTACGAGCGGCTGTTGGAGTTAGGCCAGCAGTTTCCCGCATCAGGGGAACTGCTGGAGGATAAGGTATTGGCGATAATCCTTTTAAATAAGGCGTTAAAGACGCTTACGCCAAAGGAACGGGAGCTAATTCGGGAATTGTTTTATCTGGGAAAGACGGAAAGGCAGGTAAGCGAGACGCTTAATATGGCTAAAACTACGCTGCATCGCCAAAGTAAACGGATATTAGATAAGCTGAAAGGATTATTAGAATAAAATTTTTAAATTATTTTTCGAAAAAGCGGACCAAAAGAGGCAGTTACCGACTAAAGATATAGGGGGGTATCATTACTTTTTACGTACCTTGATAAACAGCGGATTTTGATTCCGCTCATATGGAAAGTATCCAGGCTACAATATCCATTGTGTGCTGTTAAACAGCAAGCATTCCAGACACAGACGCCAGGACTGCCTGTAGGCGGGGGCAACATATAGAAAGGGGGGACAAATTGCATACCTGCCTATTAAAACGATAGCATCGAAGGCACGAGCGATAATCCGATGAGTCTGTAACCCGGTAAGGGCAATACCGGAAATGCCATGACCCGCGATGGAGATAAACCGAAATTTCCCGTTCCCCAGGGTAAAAGGGGGATACTGCGTACAAGGAGGCCGGCCGATCTGCCGTCTGTTTGGGCGGTATCACGGTGTCCGTAAGCTCAGGGCAGGTCTGGATACATTAGTTAGGAGACTTTTTGTCTTTTTTGATTTATCAAAACATACATATAGGACAGGCAAAATAAAATAGACTGTACTGGAGAGAAAATCAGAAGGAGGGCAGAGTGTAATGGTGACATTGGAAGAACTAAATGAGATGAGACAGGCTGATATTAGAACTGTGGATGTCAGTCAGCTTACGGATTTGCGGGATGTGGAAATTAATGAGAAGGACAATGTTAAGAAGCGGGTCGCACAGTACATGGAAGCAGTGAAAAACCCCTTTCTGATGAAGATTGGCAGTTACGCAGTGAAATTTTCCTATTCGGAATCCGGAGAAGGAATTGAAGAACGGATGCTGGCTTATATTTCTGATATGGCGAAGTAACAATAACAATGAAAACCTCTTTACAAACAGAGGGGATTATGTTAATCTATGACCAGGACTAAACAGCGGAAATCCTGATTGAGTTAGGTGACATGACCCCGTAGGACGGGTTTTTGCCAGCCATATTTTTTCAGGAGGACGCAGATGAAAGCAAAAGAACATTATAATGTAGCCATGTATCTCCGTCTGTCAAAAGATGATGGAGATTTTGGCGGTGGAAAAACAGAAAGTGACAGCATCGGTTCCCAGCGGGATTTAATCCGCTCATATATCCGCTCTCATAAAGAGATGGAGCTTTTTGATATATATTCGGACGACGGTTATTCTGGAGCCAATTTTGACAGACCTCAGTTTAAGCGTATGATGAAAGATGTGGAAGAAGGAAACGTTGACTGTATCATAGTAAAAGACTTGTCTCGTTTTGGACGAGATTACATAGAAGTCGGGCGGTTAATTCAAAAGACCTTTCCGGCTTTTTGCGTGCGGTTTATTGCTATAACAGATAATTTTGACTCTCTGACGGCGGATCATAATGAGACTTCTTTGGTGCTGCCCATAAAAAATTTCGTAAACGATTCCTATTGCCGTGATATTTCCCAGAAGGTGAAGAGCCAGAAGAAGATGAAGAGGGAAAAGGGGGAGTACGTAGGAGCGTTTGTGGTGTATGGATATCGCAAGGATCCTAAAAATAAGAACAGGATTATAAGGGACGATTATGCGGCGGAAGTGGTAAAGCAGATTTTTGCGTGGCGGATTCAGGGCATGAGTATGCCGACGATAGCAAAAAAGCTGGATGAAAGAGGTATCCTGCCGCCTATGGAATATAAGAAATGCCGCGGGGAAAATTTTTCTACAGGATTTTCCAAAGGTGGGAAAATGAGTTGGTCTGCGGTTGCGGTTCGGCGAATTTTGGTCAATGAGATGTATGCAGGAATTATGGTACAGGGGAAGACAGAAACCATAAATTATAAGGAGAAGAAGGCCGCGACGAGGCCTAAGGAGGAATGGGTACGGGTATCGGGAACTCACGAAGCGATTATAAGTAAAGAAGATTTTGAGTTTGTGCAGAAGCTGGCTTTCATAGACTGTAAACCGTCAGGAAAAGGGGAGAAAGGGCATATTTTTACCGGGCTTTTGTACTGTGGTGACTGCGGCGGACTTATGTTTCGGCGGGTGAACCGATATAAGGGGAAAGAGAGCGTTTCTTTTATCTGCGGCTCTTACAATAAGAGACAAGGGTGTACCAGGCATACCACAAAAGAGGAAGATTTGAAAGCAGTGGTGTTGGACGCCATACAAAGCCAGGTCAGGCTGTTTTTGGACCGCGAGACTGTACTTAACCGATTGAATCAGATGGAAATCGGCTTTGATGAAGTTGTGAGATTCGATAAGGAGATTAAACGGCTCTATGAGGAGCAGGAGAAATATGGTTCTTTGCGGTCAGCGCTTTATGAGGATTTAAAAAGAGGAATTTTGACAGAAGAGGATTTTAAGAACTTTAAAGAGATTTATGAGGGGCGGTATCAGGAGATTCAAAAATCCATTGAAAAGCAGGAGCAGGCAGTAAAGGATTTGTTCAAGTCAAAAGTGGAATCAGGAGCACGGCTGGAAAGGTTTAAGGAGGTTATGGCTGTTACGGAGTGCAGTCGGGAAGTTCTGGTGGCCTTTGTGGAAAGAATTGATATTTATGAGGGGAACAGGATGGAGATTACCTTGAAGCATAAAGAACTTTTCCAGAAAGCCGCCATGCTGGAGGAATATGTCTGCGACAGAATGTCCAGGAAAGAAAGGGGAGTGAGGTAAATGCCCAGAACCCCCAGAGAAAAGAGCGTCAGGAGAAAAGAAGCGGCTCCAAAGAAGATATATTCTGTTGGAATTTATGCCAGACTTTCCGTTGACAGCCACAGCGAAAAGAATGAGTCTATTGAGAATCAGGTGGAGATAGCGAAAGAGTATTTAGATTCACAAGGGGATATGGAGCTATATAAGTGTTACAGCGATTTGGGAAGAACAGGGACAGATTTTGACAGAAAAGAATTTGAATGTTTGATGCAGGATGTTAGAAAGCGTTTGGTAGATTGTATTATTGTCAAGGATTTTTCCAGATTTGGGCGCAATTATGTGGAGATGGGAAACTATCTGGAGAAGATATTTCCTTTTCTGGGCGTAAGATTTATTTCTGTGACCGATGGATTTGACAGCCTGAAAGCAGAGGCTAACCCGGATTCTTTGGGAATCAATCTAAAGCACCTTGTAAATGAACTTTATGCCAGGGATATTGGGATAAAGGTGAGAGCTGCCAAGGAAGTGAAATGGGAGCAGGGAAGTTTCATAGGAGGAACCCCGGCCTATGGCTATGGAGCTGTGTGGGAAAATGGAAAGAAAAGGCTGTATGTTGAAGAGGAGCCGGCCCAGATCGTAAAGAAGCTGTACGATTTGTATATATCCGGAAAGAATCAGAAGGAGCTTGTGGAGTGGCTTTACGAGAACCGGATACACCCGCCTAAAGGATATAGACAGACTGGCCATGTGTATTGTCAGAATGACGAACCTTTGTATCAATGGAACCGGGGGACTGTGAAAAATCTTTTACAAAATCCGGTATATCTTGGCCATCTTGTTCAGGCCCATACAGGCAGGGCAAAACAGAAGGGAGAAGAGAGGAAAGAAATGGAAGAGGGGGAGTGGTGTTTAAAAAAGAACACTCATGAACCTATAATCTTTGAAGAGCAATTTTATCAGGCGGCACAGCGTTTTAAAGAGCAGGAGATTTACTGTAATCGCAAAGGATTTTCCAGGACAGTACCTATGGATGATGATAAGCTGGAAGGAATCTTATTTTGTGGAGAATGTAAACGGCCAATGTCAAGGATTGCCAATGTCAAGGAGCTGTCTAATGGAGACAGAATCCGGCTGTATGCTTATTTCTGCCACAACTCCCGCAAGATTGACGGAAGCGGATGCGAGAGAAAGTACGTGACATGGAAGGATTTAGAAGAGATTTTAAAGGAATCTCTGAAAAGGGAATTTCTTATGGCAGGAATTGTTCCCGGCAGGATTTTGAAGGAGAAAAAAAGGCTTCTGGAAGAAGGACGACAGAATATAAAGCGGCAGAAAGATGAACTGGAAAATAAGGTTCAGGAAGCTAAGAGAATAACCAGCGAGAAATATATGAAGTACCATCAGGGATTTTTAAGTGAAGATGAGTTCCTTCAGTGGAAGGCGGAGCGGGAGGAACAGATTAAGCTCTGGAGAAGAAAAGCCCTGGAATTTGATAAAAAGCTGAAGGAATGGGAAAGGGTATCGAAAGAAGAGTGTGATTTTCTGCGTAATCTTATGAGATTTGACGGAAAATCCCAGTTGGATAGGACGTTTGTGCAGGCCTTGATCGAAAGGATTGAAGTATATCCGGGGAATCGACTGGAGATTTCTTATCGGTTTCCGGCTGCAAAGTTTTTATAAACCAGAGTATATTGAATGGACGAGGAGGATCATATGGTAAGGATTGCCATCTATATGCGTCTGTCAAAAGAGGATGAGAAAGATTGTCGAAAGGAAGAAAGCAACAGCATCAGAAATCAGCGGGCATTGGCGGAAGCATATGTAAAGGATCATTTTAAAGAATATAAATTGTTGGAGTTTCAAGATGACGGATATACAGGAACAAATTTTGACAGACCCGGCGTCACGGCGCTTCTAAAAGAAGTGAAGGATGGAAAGATTGACTGCATTGTGGTGAAAGATTTCTCCAGATTTTCCAGGGATTATATTGAGCTTGGCAGTTACATAGAGCAAATTTTCCCGTTTATGAAAGTGCGTTTTATTTCTATTAATGATCGTTATGACAGTGATGAAAGGGAGCAAAGGGGAGGAATCCTGGATATCCGGTTTAAACATTTGCTGTATGACTTATACAGCAAGGACTTATCTGTGAAGGTGAAATCGTCTCTGGAAGTGAAGAAAAAACAGGGCCTGTATATAAGCGGAAATTGTCCTTTTGGCTATGAAAAGGCGGCGGGGAACCGCCATATGCTTGTGATCGCAGAGGACGAGGCTCAGGTGGTAAGAAAGATTTTTGATATGTCGGCAAGTGGTTTGACATCCTCCCAGATTGCCAAAGCTTTTAATCAGGAGGGGATTAAGACGCCGATTCAGTTTAAGATGGAAAAAGGAAGAAGCAGCCGCGCGCCCAAAGGAGGCAGATTTGTGTGGGAGAATACTACGATTTGCGCAATCCTGCGAAATAGAGTTTATGTAGGCGACATGATATATGGGAGATATGAACGGCTCCAAGTAGGAGGAAAAAATCGTCAGAAACCAAAGGACGAGTGGAAGATTTTTATGAATCATCATGAACCCATTATTGAAAGAGAAGTTTTTGAGGCTGTGCAGGGACGAAGAGGAAGCAGTAAAAATGTGATGGGAGAAAGGAAAACAGAAGAAAGACATCCGTTGACCGGAAAATTATTCTGCGGCTGTTGCGGACGCAGCCTGACTTACAGAAACAACAATAGAAATCCTTATTTTTACTGCAGCCGCCGTTATGCCAGTGGGATGGGGGAGTGTGTCAGCAACCTGAACGGTGTGTTTGCCGGAGAAGTGGTGCTGTATGAGCTTTGGCGGGAGTATGACAGGTGTGTGAGCGCAGACCAGGCAAAAGCGGCTGAACGGGAAAGAAAACAAAGGGAGGAGGAGGCGAGGGCCGGAGAGATTGCAGAGGGAAAAAAAAGGGTTCTTTCCTGTCAGAAACAGAAAATTGCTGCTTATGAACGCTTAATAGCTGCCAGAAACAAAAAGGGGGATGGGACAGCAGAGGAGATGTTAATGAAGGAGGCGGCAGAGATATGCCGGAGGGAAGAAAAGAAGTTGGCTAAATTGGAGGTGGAGGGAGAGCTAACCGGTTCGAAAGCAGAGAGGAGAAAAAAGGAAAGACCGGCAGAGGTGTATTTAGGGCAGGAAGGAATATTGCGGCTTCTGGAAAGTTCCAAATTGACGGAAGAATTGGTCAAAGAGACAGTGGAACGGATTGCGGTAACAGCCAATGGGGAGATGGAGATTTTTTGGAAATCATCAGCGTTTTGCGGTGTTTTGCAGACAGCGGCCCAGACTGCCATTTAAAATCGCCTGCGACGATGGGCGGTTTGGTTCGCTGCCATTACGCGCATCCCCATGCCAAGCAGCGTGGTGCTTGACATGGGAGTGAACAGTAAGTGCGCCCAGGAAGATTACATGACGTCAACAGGCAGAAGATTGTGATTGAGATTATAGAAAAATAATGATACAATAAGATTACGGAACAGGAGAAGAAAAAGGATGGGAAATATATATGACGGAGCATTCCGAACAATACTTAATGATTGCCGAAAGCTGATTATTCCGGTGATTAATGAAATCTTTCATGAAAATTATATAGGTGATGAGGAAATCCTGTTTTTTCCCAACGAGCATTTTTTGAATCAACAGGACAAAGAGAATAAAGAACGTATCACAGATACGAATTTTACGGTTTTTGGGAAAGTAAAGAAGAAATATCATATTGAGTGCGAAAGCAGCCTGCCAGATGGAAAGATTACAGTTAGACTATTTGAGTACGATGCGCAGATAGCATTGGATGAGGGAGACGTGAATCAGGAAACTTTGACGGTAACATTTCCAAATACGGCGGTGATATATCTTCGGACATATAAAAAGACACCGGATAAAATGAAATATGTGATTATTACCCCAGGAGGGACAGTGGGGTATGATGTTCCGATTATGAAGGTACAGGCGTATTCTTTGGATGATATTTTTAGAAAACAGCTGTTGCTGTTAATTCCATTTTACATTTTCTCACATGAGAAGAATCTGCCAGAGTATAATAGTAATATGGAAAAGCTGGCTGAACTGAAAGCAGAGTATCAGGACATTCTGGCAAGGCTTGATGAATTGGAACGACAGGAGATGATAGGAGCATTCGACAAGCGTACAATTATAGAACTTTCCAATGATGTAATGAAGGAATTGACACAGAAATATGAGAATGTACAGAAAGGAGTGGGTGATATTATGGGTGGCGCATTGATTGAGACAACAGCGAGAAAATTAAAAAATGAGGCAGAAAATGAGACGAAAAGACAGACAGCCCTTAGGATGTTAAAAAGAGGAAAACTTACGCTTGAGGAGATTGCGGAATATTCAGGACTTAGTATTACGGAGGTAAAGCAGTTAGCGGGGATTCATGCCGTGTAAAAGGCAAATTATAAAAAGTTGATATCGTGGCCGGAAAGCAGGAAGATGATAGATTATCAGATTATTTTCCTGCTTTTATATTGGAGATAGATGCCGCAAAAATAGTAATCATCAACTGAAAAAAGTCTCATATGGACGGATTATCTTTAAGGGGAAACAGTGGAAATAGAGTTTTCCCAGATGGAGCGGTTTCCCCAGGCTTCAGGACAGAATCCGACAAATGCACAACATGAGCACAGGTTAAAGAGCAGAGATAAAATCGAAAAAACGGTTTTATCCCACGCCAAGGTGACCAGATATATCCGTATTGTAAATTTTCAAAATGGGTGTGATGCCGCAAAAACAGCATTTTGTCATTGATTTAACACCAGTGCGGCGGATTCTTGTCATTGATTTAACACCAATGATTGATATTTGCGGATATAGCGAGAGAAAAAAGTGGAAAGTTAGAAAAGTTTTTAAATTTCTGCTTGACAGGTTGGGGGATCGATTATTTTCATGATGATTTCCGCAACAGCGACGGCACCACCCGAATCCTGGAGCTGTGGGACCAGACCTTAGACCGGGTATTCACGGCGCAGGAGATCAATGAAGCCCTTAAAAAGGGAAGCCGCAGGGAGGCAAGACAGGTTGTCCCAAGCGTGGACAGCAGCGGCCACGGGACGGCGGTGGCCGGTATTGCCGCCGGGAACGGGCGGGAGAGCGACGGCTTATATCGCGGCGTCGCGTTTGAAAGCCAGCTTCTGGTGGTGAAGCTGGGAGTGACCAACCCTCTGGGCTTTCCCAGGACTACGGAGCTGATGCGGGCGCTGGATTACGTGGTGCGGAGAGCGGCCCAATTGGGGATGCCGGCGGCGGTTAATGTGAGCATCGGAAATACCTACGGCTCCCACGACGGCACCAGTCTTCTGGAGACCTACATAGACGGGATTTCTAATTACGGTCGTAACATCATTGTCATAGGAGCGGGAAATGAGGGGGCAAGCGGCGGCCATGTTTCCGGGGGTCTGAGCATGGGAGGGACAGCGAATGTGGAACTGTCCGTGGCGCCCTATGAAACCGGGCTCACGGTTCAGCTGTGGAAACATTATGTGGACGATTTTTCCATTCGGCTGGTTACGCCGTCCGGCAATATCTTAGGACCGCTGCCGCCGGTTATCGGTCCCCAGACCCTTGATTATGAGACTACCAGGATCCTTTTGTACTACGGTGAACCCGGGCCTTACAGCAAGGCCCAGGAGATTTATTTTGACTTTATGCCCCTTGGCCAGGACTATCTCCAGAGCGGGATCTGGGTATTCCATCTGACTCCAAGGCGGATCGTCCAGGGGAATTATGATTTTTGGCTTCCGTCGTCTGCGGTGCTTAATAAATCCACGTATTTTTTAAGGTCCACGCCGGACATTACGCTGACGATCCCCTCCACGGCTTCCATGGCCGTCACCGTTGGAGCGTACAACAGCGATTATCAGACGTATGCGGACTTTTCGGGGCGGGGATTTACCAGGGTGACCAATCAGGTAAAGCCGGATATCGCGGCCCCGGGGGTGAACATTATGACGACGAAAAGCGGAGGCGGATATGAGGCAGTGACAGGGACCTCTTTTGCGGCGCCTTTTGTGACGGGCAGTGGGGCGCTTTTGATGCAGTGGGGGATTGTGGATGGGAGGGATGAGTTTTTGTATGGGGAGAAACTGAAGGCGTATCTGATGCGGGGGGCGAGACAGATGGCGGGGGATGAGGTGTGGCCGAATCCTAAGATGGGTTGGGGGGCGCTTTGTCTGAGGGATAGTTTGCCGGTGTAATTAAAGAGCTTATGACGCAGGACGAGATCGCGGTCATGGACGGGGGCAAGTGCATTTTACAGGTGCGCGGTGTGCACCCGTTCTTTTCGGACAAATTCGATATAAAGAAGCACCCGAAATACAAGTACCTCTCCGAGGCAGACCCGAAGAACGCCTTTGACATGGAAAAGCACATCAAACGCCGCCCCGCCATTGTGAAGCCAGAGGAAGAATTTGACTACTACGAGATTGACGGGGAGGGTTTACAGGAGGACGCAAGAAATGAATAAGCGTATCAGAAAGAAACAGGAAAAGCAGCGGAAGCAGCTTGAAATGAAGTGGCTTCTGGATATGGCAGTCGTCATTGACACAGCAATACAGGAGTATTGGCAGTGGTGGGCGGAAATGGAACGCCGTTATGGGCAGCCTTAAGATGCGTTTAGAAGCATAAAACCTTATGCTGAGTTACATGAGCTACAGATTTTTAACCGTTCACTACAAAATCTATACCATCTGTCAGATTCAATAAAATTTTTTTACTATCCGCCGATATTAAAAGCAAAGAGGTGAGCAAATGACCATAGCCATATGCGATGATGAAAAAATCATCTGTGAACAGATAGGAAAATTAGTAAAAAAACAAATACCCGATTGTAATATAGAACTGTTCACGTCTGGAGAAACACTGTTAAAAGAAACGAAAATATTTGATATCATATTTCTTGATATACAAATGGATGGTATAAACGGAATTCAGACAGCAAGAATGCTGCGGAATAAAAAAGAAGAAGCCTTGTTGATTTTTATTACGGGCTTAAAAGAGTATGTATTTGAATCCTTTGACGTATCCGCCTTTCATTATCTTTTGAAGCCAATTGAAGAGAAAAGATTTGCAGAGATATTTGCCAGGGCTGTGGCAGCGGCAGAGAAAAAAAGGGGATTAGTGGAAGAACCGTTTTTTATTAAGTCAAATGGAAAAACGATTATTTTGAGCAGGAACCATATTCTGTACGTTGAAAGCCAAAATCGAATGGTAAATTTTCATACGGCAAATGAATGCTTGGAACTATATTCTGATATGAGAGATTTGGAACAACAGTTAGGCAGAAATTTCTATCGCTGTCACAGGGGATATATCGTGAATATGGGGCATATTGCCGAGTTCGGGAAGGATCGTATAGCCCTGACAAATGGAGAAACTATATGTCTTTCCAGAAGAAAATACAAGGAGTTTGTAAAAGTGTATATGGATTATCTGAGAAAAGGAGGGGCACTTCTTGAATCATTTTAATCTGCTGATGGTTTTGCAGACTCTAGTGGATTTTTTTGAGGGATATTTTTTGCAGCAGTTTTATGGAGATTTTTTTGCTGAACGCTTCCGTAGAAAATCCTGGAATCAAATGGGTGTTGTTATTGCATATGTTATGTTTCAGTATATAAAGAAATTATTTTTGCCGACAGATTACCGAATGTTTTACATAACAGAAAATTTGATTTTGACCTTTTTCTTTTTACTTTTCCTGGGCTTGTGCTTTTATAAAAATATCGGGTTGATTAGTATTTTTCTCGTTGTCAGTTTTATGTCCATACAGGAAACGAGCCGCATATCCGCACTTATATTTCCTTATATCGCTGACTTGCCAGTAAACATGGTTTGGCAGCATATGGAAAGCCATGGTATTCTTTTTATAGCCCTAATCGTTAACGGAACATGGCTTCTGAATTACCTGATTCGTATATTGATTATGTATAAGTCCTTAAAAAGTATCCGGGAACATTTTCATGAAAAGCATTTTCCCATTCATTCCGTAGAGGTACAGTTTTTGCTGATACCCGGACTGACAAATTTATGTATCAGTATTTTGTTAAATCTTATTATGTTTCGCACCAGTGAAAGAGGCGGACAGGAGTTTTTATTTGACATATACCCGGTTTTAAGGCTGTTTATGCCATTCATGTTGGCACTGTCCCTGTTATCAATTCTGTATGGAGTAAAATTATTCCAGGATATGATTCTTTTGAACAGAGAGAGAAGCAGCCGGGTGGTTCTGGAAAACCAGATAAAAAGTATGCAGGAATATATAGAGGAAATAAGAAGAGTGCAATCGGGAATCCGCGGTATGAAACACGACCTGAAAAATACGCTTGCGGTAATCATGCAGCTTACCCCTAAGGAAAGGGGAACTGAGGAACTCTGTCATTATCTGGCCGGATTCAATGAGACCATGGGCAGCCTGGAATACAGGTTTCATTCGGGAAATACCGTTGTGGACGCTTTACTGAATATGAAATATCATGAAGTCACACTCACCATACCAGATTTACGATTAGAAACCGATGGGCTGCTCTTTCCTGATACATTTGCAATTCAAAGCTATGACTTAAGTATTATTGTAGGAAACGCTTTAGACAACGCAGTCCGTGCCTGTAAGAAGCTTAAAGAAGAAAAGCCAGAAGCGAAAGTTTATATAAAACTTTCTTCTTTTCAGAAACGAAAGATGTTCTTTCTGGAAGTGGAAAACAGCTTTAACGGAAAATTAATTTTAGAAAAGTCGCAGGAATTTCCTGTTTCTGACAAAGAGATTGGGGAAAGCCACGGTATGGGATTGGCCAATATAAAATACACAGTTGAAAAATATTATGGTGCAGTAGAATGGGAGGTGAAGGGCATGGCTTTTATTTTATCTGTAATGATAAAAAATGAATAAAATATATAAATTTAGAAAGGTGGATATAGAAGTATGAAGATTACGGGATATCAAACTATGAGTGCTTCCTTTTCCAGAAATCAAATGTTTTGGAATACAAGACAGATGAAGTCAGAAAATCGTGGAAACAGTAACCTGCGGGGGGGAGATAGAGACACTGTGACGATTTCTTTTTTGGGGCAGAATAGCAACAGCCGGATTAGAAATTTAATGGAACAGAAACAATCTTTACTGGAACGAAAAAACCAGTGGGTCAATTCTGCTCTTGAGAATGGGCAGGATATAAAATCCGTTCACGATATGTTAGAGTCTTATGAAGAACAGCTAAACGAACTGGAACAACAAATTTCGCAGGAAATGGCAAGGCAAAACAGCGGACAGCCTGAAAAGGTACAGTCCTCCAAAAACGACGAGCCGAAAACGAAGCAGGAGATTGAGCAGGAGAAAATATCTAATTTGGTAGATTTATCATCCGGAATGTCCCAGATCAGGACAGTGCAATCCTCACAGACTCGGGTAGAAGGAGAAGCCAGGGTACTGGAAAGCGAAATAAAGATGGATAAAGGAAGAACAGGAGATACAGAAATAACTGCTAAGAAAGAGGAGAAACTTGCGCAGCTACAGCAAAAGGCTGCCGAATTAACAGCAAATACGGTAAAAATATCAGGGGAAATAAACGAAATAATTAGCGAAACGAATGCTCCCAGAGTTCAAGAGAAATCAAAAGAAGAGCAGATAAAGGAAAACAATACTACAATCCGTGGTTTGACTGGGGAATACGAAAAGACAGAATCGGACTGCCGGCAGACAATTTATGAGTAAATGGAATCAGGAAGCAGTTTATTATGAGAATGGGTAATGATGATTGAATCATTAACAGAAACAAGCCCCTTATGCTGTATATAAAAGATGGCATAGATGTTGATTTGCTATTTATTGTAAGGAGACCAGATTTAGGACTCAGATGATCGTATAGAATGAGAGAATACCTTTATTTTGAAAGGCATTTTCTCATTTCAATTTGGCAGATAGTATAGAAGAATGGTGGTAAAAATAAAAATATTATTCCGAAAAATATTTTTCGCAAAAATCTTTTGCTGTTACAATTTGAACATTTTCAAATTTCTCTATTATAAGAAGATCCTTATCTCCGCTGATAATTTATAAAGCATGAGAATCTTTTGCACATTCCAGAAATTTGTTATCGTCGGGGTCACGGCATATTTCAACATGAGTAACAGGTTCGATAATTTCCATAGCTTTGATTAGCGGGCTTAAAATCGTTCTATTGATATGCCCCTGTTTTCTGTTAATCATTTCTTGTACAATGTCCTCATATTCGTTAATAATTTCTGCTGTAGCACAGGCTGTTATCTTCTGACCAACAACAGCACTAAGAATTTTTCTCGGAAACCCGCCAAAAAACACGCCGGAAATCAAGACATTTGTATCTATCACAATTCTCATACTCGTTTCTTCTTTCTAACCGATTTGATTATATCATTAACATCATTTTCATTATACCCAACAGACTTTGTCCATTTTTGCGCTTCATCGAGTGAGGCTTCAAATTCTTCAGCAGAAGGAAGTTTTAAAGTTTTGAGCATGATAACATCTCCTGAAGCATATGCCACCAGTTTATCACCAGTATCAATCGACAGGAGTTTTCGGATGCTGACCGGCAAAGAAATCTGTCCCTTGGAAGAAACTGTTAATATTTGTGTGTTCATTTGCTTATGCCCCTTTCAAGTAAGAATTTCTTACTTATTTATGCCATAATAGAAAAATATATGCAAGAAAAATTGAATTTACCACTTGACAATGTGGCAATGATTTGATGTCGATGTAATAATCTATAACATTTTTTGCCAAATGAGGGTATAATACTGCTTATAAACACAAGTAAGGAACAATTACAGTGGATAACAATAACTGATATTGTACTAAATCATATAAGCTCTTGACAGGAGGGAAAAATGGCCTCATTAACTCATGTTTCTATGTGGTCAGAACATGGCTGAAAACGAATAACAGCCAACGAAGCAGCAAGGATACATCCGGGTGGAACGGTTTCAGCAGTAAGTGGATTATTTATGTGCGAATTATGTGGTCAGTATGTAATACTTACAGATGGAGATAAAAATATTCGTCATTTTAGACATAAAATATCAGAAAAGAGCAAGGATTGCCCAGAGAGAACATTTGGCTCGTCTGTTCATATGACCTATGATGCAAGAGAGTATGAGCTGCCTATTCGAATATGTAACATTGCAGATAATCAATTTGATTTAGAACTGGGACTGTTATATATTCCACGATCTGTATTACAGGCGCAGGAGATACAACAGGTAATTATCCAACCTTTGGGAAACGAAGATACCTCTTATGTATATTCTTTTGAACGATTGAATTTAGAGACGATTACCTATGTTTATATTGGCAATATACCAGCACCCAAATATCAATTGAGTGTTGAAGGTGAATTAAAGAACTTTTGGCCTAAATATGTGAGAGGAATCGACCGTTCTGGTAGCATATTTGTACAAAAAACAGGCAAGAAGCTGCCATATGGAGCAGATGTACAAATTGAAAGCAGTTATTTTCTGCTAAGTGCGAAAAGAATCTGTTTTGATTCTTCAGATATAGAAATAGAGAAAATTTGTGAAAAAAAGATTTTAAAAGATATTTGGTATATATATAAGGTAAAGGCGACAGCCTTTACAGAACTGGTGAGTAATAAGTTCTCTAAAAAAATAACTCTTCCGTATGGATTTATGGTATCTTTAAGTTGCCAAACTAAAGAAAGATACAAACCACCAGAAGAGTTATCCTATGTATGATTGTACCATACTTTTTGGTGGTTTACCATACGATTATGCTAAATTTTATTGATAAAATCCTGTGTCAGTTTGAATCCTGTTTCTCCCGGAAGGCCTCCTTCCGCTGGTTTGTTACCATTAGCATTGGTTTTATGCTTCGCTCCGACAAGCTTGGCGTTACCTCCGTGCTCCGTGACCTGGCACTCTCCCCGGCCTGCTATCCTTCCTTGATTCACTTTTTCAGGGCTTCCTCCTGGGCTTTAGATTCCATTCGCCTCCGCTGGTTCTGTGTTGTTAAAAACGACTTTCCTCTTTATAACGAAGGAAACTTCCACGTCCTGGTTGGAGACGGCGTCAAACAGTCCAAGGAGGGACGCCGTATGCCTGGCGTTAAGAAACTCTTTCAGGAATCCGAAAATTCCGCAAAACCTGAGTATATCCATGGTCATATGTTTGGCGGGCTTGGGATTCTGGCTGGAACCCCGGGATGCCGGGCCTGTGTTCCCTTAAGTATCCGCCTCCATGACGGCCTCCAGGCCGCCCATGAGTGGAAAGGGGCACCGGTTTCTCTCGCGTCTCATGTTCTCAAGATGGTAGGGGACGCTTACTGCGCCGCTCAGGTCTTTGGGGACTGTCTCCTTCTTTTGGATCGGTATTTCCTTACCGTGCCCGCGCTTCGGACTCTGGGCGCTCTTAACCGCAGCGGCTCTGTCCGTCTGGAGATTGTCACCAAAGCGAAAAAATCCTGTATGGCCTATGAAAGACCGGCTCCCAGAAAACCAGGAAGGGGCCGTCCCCCTAAAAAGGGAGCCGCCATCCGGCTTCGGGAACTGTTTGTCTCCCATAAGGACCGCTTTGTGGAAACGAGGGTGGAAGTCTATGGGAAGCAGGAAACCATACGATATTACAGCGTTGATCTGCTCTGGGGTCAGAAACTGTATCAGGAATTACGTTTTGTTCTGGTAGAAATGAACGGGATTCAAAATATCCTGGCAAGTACCAGCCTGGAGCTGGAACCGCTGTCCATTATCCGCCTGTACAGCTATCGTTTCCGAATCGAATGTACATTCCGGGAGCTGAAGCAGCAGATAGGGGCATTTTGTTATCATTTCTGGTCAAAACATATGCCCAAACTAAGCTATTACCAGAAAACGGGGGAGGCTGGTCCCCTGGAGCATGTGAAAGACGAAAGGAGTCAGAAAACCATCCTGAAAGCAGTCCGAGCAATTGAGATGCACATGGCTCTATCATGTATCGCTATGGGGATACTCCAAGGGATTTCTGTTTATTCGGCTGGGAAACTGTCCTCTGAGCAGCTGCGTTACCAAAGAACGCCTTCCCGGGGAAGGGTATCCGAGGCGGCAATTATGGCTCATTTGCAAAAATATTTTTCCCTATTTATGGAAAAACGGCCGGAATTGCGTATAACACAAATAATTCAGGAGCAACAGGATACGTCAGGAATCTACTGGGATTCCTTGGCTTCTTAATGGTGCAAACTTATTACTCTCCAGATATTTTATAATAAGAACAAAATCCGGAAGATAAGGAGCATGAAAATGAATTATGTTGAAAAGCTCACAGATGAAGAGTTGACATATATCTGTAATCTTATTACAGGAAAGGAAATTAAGAAGTATTTTCAGAAGGTGAAAATGATAAAATAATTTGACACTAATTTACCGTCAATTTTGCGCCATTAACTTGACATTAGCGGGTTGGGGGGCGCTTTGTCTGAGGGATAGTTCGCCGGTGTAAGATGAAATGACATACTTTAAAGGCGAAAGCTAAATAGATATTGACATGTGTAATGAAAAATGCTAAGCTATGTGTAATAGAAAATGCAAAATACTATTAAGAGATCAAAGGAATAGAATGAGGACTAATACATATTGCAGATTAGATAATTTATACAAAAACTACAGAGGCTATATCAGTACCAGAGTACTGATGGATAAGGGGTTTACCAATCGGCAGATCGCTGTTTTGGCAGCGGAGGGATATTTAGAAAAGGTGTGCCATGGTTACTATTGGCTGATACAGAAGGATTATGGGAAACCGTATGATTACAAATGCATTGAAGTGTGTCTAAGCAATCCCAGAGCAGTTATATCAATGAAAAGCGCATGCTTTTATCAGGGAATAGTAAAAGAAGAACCCGAATTTTTAACAGTTGCCACAGAACGGACGGACAGAAGCAGAATAAAGTTAAATTTTCCCGTGGAAAGGCATTTTTTTTCGGGCAGTAATTTTCAGATTGGGTTAAGGAATGTGAAGACAGAATTTGGCTGTTACAATATGTATGATATTGAGCGCAGTATCTGTGATATGATACGTCTTGACTATAAAAATACAGACGGTGGATTTGTAGCAGAAATCATGGATCCTAAAAGGATGAAAAGGGGTCAATATGAACGCGTGTTAAGGTATGCGCAGATATTGAATATAAAGAGTATTTATGATAGCGGAGTTTTTGCAGGAGTATCATTACAAGATATGTGGGAAGATGGGGACTAAAATCCACAAGCGAAAAGAGGGATGATGATCATGGATCCAGCCAAAGAGATATATGTGGAGACGTGTAAAAGTAATTTTAAGGAACAGACATTGAAGCGGGTTATCATGTATATCTTGTTATTACAAAATGTAAAAAGACGGCCTATAACTATCAGGGACAGAGAAAGTAATTTTGAAAGGATGATATATTGGAAATTAAAGAAATGGGAATACAGACATCCTATAATTGGAATTGTTATATGTACAATACTTGGAGGGATTTTGGTGAGTCTGATAGCCGAGATTATTTTAGAAGCGGTAAGTCCCTTACTATAAATATGTTTTCAGGAAGGAATCCGATGCTGGTATTTTGATCTGGAGGACGGAACATGTATTTTTTGATTGACTTTGAAAATGTGGGCAGTGAGGGCCTGAAAGGGGCTGAATATCTTTTGAAAGAAGATACTGTGATCATTTTTTTCAGCCGGGCCTGCGAGCAGATCCACCAGGGATGTCTTCATCAGATTATGGAATCTTTTTGCCGGCTGGATATATGTAAGCTGAAAAAGACGGGAAAGAATGGTTTGGATTTTTACATAGCCACAAAGGCAGGAGAGATCTTTGGGAGCGGATATTCGGGAAAGGCTGCCATTGTCAGCAAAGACCGGGGATTTACGGCAGTGAGGGATTACTGGAGATGCAGGGGGAAAGTTTTCAGGGAGGTAATCTTAGGGACTAATGTGGAACAGTGCATTCTGTCGGCTAACGAGAACCGGATCAGGACGACACAGATCAGGGAGAAGTTAAGGCCGGTGAAACTGGAGACCGAATTTGCCAGATATGAAGAGCGGATGAGGATACGGAAGATACTGGAGAAAGAGTTTGCAGATACGGCCTATGAAGAAAAGCTTGGGTCAATCCAGGGACTGATGGAGAAAGGGGCAGGCAAAAAGATCCTGTATCTGGATTCCGTGAAGACTTTTGGGAAAAGGGATGGGCTGGAGATTTACCGGAGGGTGAAAAGGGTGGCAGTGTGAAGCAAAAGATCCCATTTTCATTGCCAAAACCGCTTCCATTTACAACCAGTTTGTGATATACTTATCAAGCAGTCTGTCGTCCGCTAGTTGAGCATTATGCATTATGTTTGACCAGTGGATTGAGGGGCTTTTCCTTTATTTTTATACATAGAAAGAATAAAAACAGTAAACAGGAGAGAGACATATGGCGTCTATTACACACAGTAGAAACGATGATCAGAAGATCAAACATATTGGCCGCAAGGTGGGCAATCTGGTTGCGGCGATGCTGGGCGTAAGTATTACTATGGTTGTGGTGTTGTGCGTGCTGATGTTCTATCGGCTCACCATGTCCATGATGGAGGACGAATGCGCAAGGGGGACCAATGTGCTGGCCTATGAGCTGGCCGCCTACACCGGCGATGATGACAAGACAGAGCTTTTGGACGCGCTGAAGACAGAGATGGGATGTGAGTTTACCATTTTTCATGGGGATGAGCGGGCCTATACCACCATACAGCAGAACGGGCAGAGGGCTGTAGGTACCCGTCTTTCCTCCGATATTGCCGACATTGTGCTGAAACAGGGCCAAAGCTATATCGGGCAGGCCACTATTTTGGGGGAGGAACATCTTTGCTCCTATGTCCCCACATACGATTCCGACGGTCAGATCAACGGTCTTATTTTTGCCGGAATCTCCATGTCTTCCGCAATAAGGCAGATGAGTCTGACAGTTGTGTTGTCCTGCATTACCGGCATCACACTGATCATCATCGGAATTATGATCATCGGAGCCTACATAAAAAAGACGGTCTCTCAGCCTCTCCATAACCTGACTGAACTGGCACAAACTTTAGAGCAGGGGGATCTGGGGGTGAACCGGCAGCACGGAGCTGTAGCTGGAATCGATTCTAATGATGAGATCGGAATTTTGTCGAAAAGCTTTGACAGTACCTTTAAGCGTTTAAGAGATTATATCGGAGAGATATCCAATATGCTGGAAGATATCGCCGGCGGTGACTTAACGGGACAGATCACCCAGGTGTATGTAGGGGATTTTGCTTCTATCCGTACATCCCTGAACGATATCCTTCAAAAACTCAATTCAACCATGGGACAGATCGTAACCAGCGCCGAACATGTCTCCGGCGGGGCGGAGCAGATGTCCACCGCCTCTCAGGCCCTCAGCCAGGGTTCTGTGGAGCAGACCGCCGCTGTGGAGGAACTGGAAGAGGCCATACGGTCTGTTGCGGACAGCGTAAAGCAGACCGCGGAAAATGTCCAGCGCGCAAGAGAGCAGGTTGACGGCATGGGCCGCCAGCTTGTGGAGGGGAATCAAAAGATGCGGGAGATGATAACCGCTATGGGAGAGATTTCCGACAGTTCCAATGAGATAGAGAAGATCATAAAGACCATAGAAGATATTGCGTTCCAGACCAACATCCTTGCGCTGAATGCGGCGGTAGAGGCTGCCCGCGCAGGCACGGCGGGCAAAGGATTCGCCGTGGTTGCCGACGAGGTCCGCAACCTGGCTGCGAAAAGCGCCGAGGCATCCCGGTCTACCTCCGTGCTGATCGGGCGTTCCATTACTGCGGTGAGCCAGGGAACGCAGATTGCCGATGCCACCGGCAGGCAGTTGGAAAGCGTAGTAACAGGCGCCCATGAGATCGTAGAAACCATCAACGGGATCGCCGCCGATACTCAGATCCAGGCCAAGGCAGTGGAACAGATCCAAAATGAGATGGGGCAGATCACCAGTGTTGTGCAGACCAATTCTTCCACAGCTGAGGAGAGCGCGGCTACCAGCCAGGAATTAAGCACTCAGGCCAGTACATTAAAGCAGCTGGTCAGGACTTTCCACCTAAGATAGAGCCTGTTTGAAAGTCCATTTCCGTCAGCTGCACGCCCCGCTTTGGGGCATATTTGGTCATCTGGCGGAAAGCGATTTTCAAACATACCAGCCTTGCATTGGAAGGTAAATCCGCATGTTCCGGATTCCTTCCAGGGCAAGGCTGTCTGCATTCCCATCAGCTGCATGCCCTAATCCGTCGTACTCCTGCGTATCAGCACAGGGGCGACGATCTGATGGATGGGTTCGGTTAAAGGCGTTGGCTTTCTCTTTTTGCGCTCATTCATCTGCGTTACCAGAAGTTCCATGGCCTGATGGGCAATGGTCCCGATCTGCTGTCCCACGGTGCTGATGGGAACGATGGCGGACCTGGCTATGGGGGAATCGTCAAACCCCACGATCCGGTATTCCTCCGGAAGGCGGCCGTATTTGCGTATGAGCAGATTTAAGAAGATATTGGCATGGGTGTCATTGGAGACAAATACGCCTTTCTTTTTGCCGTGGTAGTTTTCCTCCAACTCCCGGAAGATCTCCCCCAGCCGCTTTTCATTTTCCTCATAAGTTCTCCCAAAGCTGGTAAGGATAAGCCTGTGGGGCAGACTGTGTTCCCGGCAGATATCTAAGAATCCCTGGATACGCTGATACCCCGGGGTGGTTTCCGACACTTGCTGGTTAAGATGGAACAGGATGTCGCAGTCGTTTTTGAACAGCAGGCTGGCAGCCTGTACAGCTCCCATATAATTGTCCGTATTCACGCTGCAGGTATATTGGTCCTCCCGCTCTATGGTGACCGTGGGGATATTGTAGGAGGCCAGCTCCTGTGAGGAAATGGTATGGCTTAAGACAATAAGCCCCTCAATCTTGTAGGCCAGCAGCTCCTGGATATACTGCTGCTCAACAGCCTTGTCCTGGTTCCCCTCAAATACCAAAAACTTGTACCCGAACCGTTCATAGGTGGCCAGGATCTCCGATAACATCTGGGCGTAGTAATGCATATACAGATTGGGGATGATGACGCCTACAAACTCTGTCTTTCCATTGGCCAGGATGCGGGCGACCTTATTCTCTTTATAATTCAGCGCTTCCAGAGCGTCGGAGATAATCTGCTGGTTCTCCAAAGTCAGGGAGTCAGGATTGTTAAAATACCTGGAGATGGTGGTTTTGGAGAAATTTGTGTATTTTGCGATATCGTCAAAGGTTACGTTCTTTTTTCCCATATCTATGTGATTCCTCTGATTAAAATTGTTCCGTTACATGGCATTGCCTGCAGATAGTTTACCATAAAAACGTCGGAAATGTAAGAGTAACCGGTAAAGTTACCGATTTTATCACATTTGCATAAAAACGGACCGTTGGATTCATGGATAATGCTGAAATAGAAAATCCGCCATTGACAATGGATGGCAGCGGTGGTAGAATCTGAAACATAAAGTAACCGGTTACTTAACCGATGCTGGAACCGATTATGAACGGAGGAAGAATATGGCAGAATCAGTAAGTCCCCAGCTTTTAAAAGTTCACAGAATGGAGAAAAAGCAAATCCACGATATCCCCAAGGAGGAACGGCCCATATTTCACATGTCTTCTCCCACAGGCTGGATCAATGACCCCAATGGATTTTCTGTTTTCCAGGGGCAGTACCATCTGTTTTTTCAGTACCACCCTTACAGCAAAAAGTGGGGCCCCATGCACTGGGGGCATTGTGTGAGCCGGGATTTTATTAAGTGGGAATATCTTCCCTGTGCCATGGCTCCCGATGAGTCCTATGATAAAGAAGGGTGTTTTTCGGGAAGCGCTATAGAGGCGGACGGGGAACATGTGCTTATCTACACAGGGGTCATGGACCGGTATCTGGACGACGGGTTCCACTATTACAGGCAGGTGCAGTGCATGGCAAAGGGGGACGGCATCCGATACAGAAAGTACGCGGAGAACCCCGTCATCACAGGGGAGAGCACTCCCAAGGGGAGCAGCCTGGAGGATTTTCGGGACCCTAAGGTGTGGAAAGAAGACGACGGTTATTATCTGGTGGTGGGAAGCCGGGCAGGAGACGGAAGCGGGCAGATCCTTATGTACCGTTCCGAAGACTTAAAGCAGTGGGAGTTTGTCACCATTCTGGACAAAAGTGAGAACCGATATGGAAAGATGTGGGAATGTCCCGACTTTTTCCCTCTGGGACATAAGCAGATCCTCATGGTCTCCCCACAGGACATGCGGGCTGTGGGGCTGGAGTTTCACAATGGAAATAACTCCATTTTTATCTGCGGCCAGTATGACAAACATTCTCACCGATTTACACGGGAAAAAATCACTTCCGCAGACTACGGGCTTGATTTTTACGCCCCTCAGACCATGATGACCCAGGACGGACGCCGCGTTCTCATCGGGTGGATGCAGTCCTGGGATGCCAACATCACGCCGGTCCCGTTTCAGTGGTCCGGGATGATGACTGTTCCCAGGGAACTGACCTATGAAGACGGGAAGATCTTTCAGAGGCCGGTGAGGGAGCTGGAAGCATACCGAAAGGATATGGTGCGGTATGACCATGTAATGGTTTCCCAGTCTACGGTTCTGGAGGGCATCCGGGGAAGGGTCGTGGAGCTTCTGGTGGAGATCACGGGATTCGAATTTGAGCATTTCCGTATCCGGTTTGCCCAGAACGAATCCTATGAGACATTTGTGCAGTACAGCCGTAAAAAGAAGTGCCTGACCATAGACAGGACCCACTCCGGGATTGACCGTGATGTGGTCTGCCGCAGAAAGATGGAGCTTGTCCCCATGAAGACATCCTGCGGTACGGGGGAAGAGGACAGGGAAGTGCTGAAGCTCCGGATCTTGCTGGACAAATATTCTGCGGAGATTTTTGCCAATGACGGGGAAAAGGTCATGTCCTCTCTGTTCTTTACGCCCATGGAGGCGGAGGGGATCGTGTTTGACTGTGACGGGACCGCATGTATCAGCGTGACCAAATATTCGCTTGGCGGTGTATGACACATAGGGAGTGGAGACAGGTATCAAAGAGCTTCCGAGAATACATCATAAACATAAGGAGGAGGAAAACGTGGAAGAGAAGTATGGAAAGACAGCTCAGGAAATCTTAAGCTGCGTAGGGGGAGAGGGCAACATTGTCAGCGCCGCCCACTGCGCCACCAGGCTCCGGCTTGTCTTAAAAGATGATTCCAAGGTGGATTTGGAGGCCCTGGAGCAGATTGAACTGGTAAAGGGAAACTTTAACAATGGCGGCCAGTTCCAGATTATTCTGGGAACGGGAATTGTCAACAAGGTGTATGCGGAATTTATCGCCATAGCCCACATTACGGAGATGACAAAAGAGGAGTTAAAACAGCAGGCCGCCAAGAAAATGAATCCGGTGCAGAAGCTGCTTAAGACCCTTGCGGACGTGTTTGTGCCGATTCTGCCTGCCCTGGTGGCGTCCGGTCTTTTGATGGGTATCAACAATATCCTTACGGCCCAGGGGATGTTTGTCCCCGGCAAGTCTCTTGTGGAGGCGTTTCCGGCCATTAAGGACATAGCGGAGATGGTGAACCTGTTTTCCAATGCGGGATTTACGTTTTTGCCGGTGCTTATCGGATTTTCGGCAGCTAAAATCTTCGGCGCCACACCCATTTTGGGAGCGGTTATCGGCGCCATTATGATTCATCCTGACCTGATGAACGGCTACGGGTACGGCCAGGCGCTTTTGGACGGAACGGTCCCCTACTGGCATATTTTCGGCTTTTCCGTTGCAAAAGTGGGGTATCAGGGGACGGTGCTTCCGGTCATTGCCTCTGCCTTCTGTCTGGCAGTGATTGAGAAACGGCTGCGGAAGGTGGTCCCCGCCATGCTGGACAATATTGTGACGCCTCTTTTGTCCGTCCTCCTTGCCGGGGCATTGACCTTTTTGTTCATAGGACCGGTGATGAGAGGCGTAGGCGATATGATGACCAACGCAGTAATGTGGCTGTTCTTTGACCTTGGAGCCCTTGGGGGCCTGATTTACGGAGTTACCTATCCGCTTTTAGTAATTACAGGCATGCACCACAGCCTGGTGACAGCGGAAACCCAGATCCTTGCCAATATCGGAACCCTTGGCGGTTCCCCCACCTTCGCCGTTGTGGCAGCCGCCAACTGCGCCCAGGGCGCCGCGGCTCTGGCGGTTATGTGCAGGTCAAAGAACGACCCCAAGATGCGGAGTATGGCGTCCGCGTCGGGTATTTCCTCCATGCTGGGGATTACGGAGCCGGCTATCTTTGGTGTAAACCTGAAGCTGCGGTACCCCTTCTACGGAGCTTTGATCGGAGGCGGTATTGGGGCTGCCTATGCAACCATCATGCATGTTTTGTCCGTTTCCCAGGGACCGTGCGGAGTTATCGGGGTTATCTGCATCCGGCCTGACTGTATGGTGCAGTTTATGGTATCCATGGTCATTGCCATCCTAAGCGCTTTCGGGGCTACCATGTTTTTGGGGAAAGTTGTGGGTCAGAAGGAGAAAGAAACAGGGAGCAAGGCGGCGCCGGAAGCGGAGCATAAGCCTGCCGTACATATAGAGACAGAGCCGGGATGCGTTTACGCCCCGGTTCAGGGGAGAGCCATCCCTCACACAGAGATTAAAGACGCCACCTTTGCGGCAGGCGTTGTGGGAGAAGGCGTTGGCATCATTCCCGCAAAGGGGGAGGTGGTCGCGCCCTTTGACGGACAGATCTCCATGTTCTTTGACACCAAGCACGCCATTGGCCTGGTCAGCGACGACGGGGTGGAGATTTTGATTCATGTGGGAGTCAACACCGTGGAACTGCAGGGAAAACATTTTACTCCCCTGAAGCAGTCCGGGGATAAGGTGAAGGCCGGAGACAGGCTTCTGGAATTTGACATGGACGCCATAAAGGCAGCCGGTTATGATGTGACCACGGCAGTGCTTGTTCCTGCTCCAAAACGTGTGCAGGTGGTGAAGACCGGGGACGTGGAGCAGCTGGATAAGATTTTGACTACCTCTTAGTACTGCAGTGAATGATTGGAATATGGCCCGGACTTTCCGGCAGGAAGGCAGCGTGGCTCCGGCAGGGAGGAGCGGGCCATATTGAGCTAACGGGAAGAAGGGAGAGGATGAGAGATTATGGAGATTCAATATTTGGGAACAGCGGCGGCAGAGGGATGGCCGGCCCTGTTCTGTGACTGTGATATATGCCGCAGGGCAAGAGCGGCGGGAGGAAAAGACTTAAGGACCAGAACCCAGTCCATGATCGACGGGACCATACTCATTGATTTTCCGCCGGACACCTACACTCATGCATTAAACTATTCCCTGAATCTGGGGCAGATACAGCATTTGCTGATTACCCATTCCCACATGGACCACTTTTTTCCGGTGGAATTGATTCACCGTCATGAGCATTTCGGACACAACGCCAGGGGGATGCTCCATGTATACGGCAATGAGGCGGTGGAGAAGGCTTTTTATGACGCGGTGCTTATTGACCGGTTTAAGGTGCATCCTCTGGATAACAGCGTTGCGTTTAAACGCTTAAAGCCTTTTGAGGAATTTGACGCCCAGGGGTATCACATTGTCCCTGTGCCGGCGGACCATGACAAGCGGGAGACGTGTTTCATCTATATTATAGAGAAGAACGGAACATGCCTGCTGTACGGCCATGATACGGGGATGAATTTAAGCGGGGAAGCCTGGGAGTGTATTTACAGCCATAAGTACAGCCTGATCTCCATGGACGCCACCATGGGGAAACAGAAAACAGAAGGGTATCATATGGGGCTTTGGGATGATGTGGAGTTTGCCCGGCGTCTGGAGGAAAAAGGGTGCATTGACGGGAATACGGTAAAGGTCATAAACCACTTTTCCCACAATGGGGGGATGACCCATAAGGATTTGGAGGCATTTGCCGGTGAGCATGGGATGATGGCTGCCTATGACGGGATGAAGGTGGAGGTTTGAGAGAAAGGCCAACCCCAAAGGCGCCCCCTGCAGCATGCGTCCATGTTAAACCGCCTTGGCCACAAAACCGCTTTTGTGGGAAAGACGGGTTTGGAAAGCAGCTAAGGGGCGCGCTGTGTGAGGCGGGGATTGCCTCTACCGGAGCGAAGAACTGATGACAGCACCAGGAGAACCTAAGAAGGAGATGGAGATGAATTTATTTTTTACGCCGAAAGATGCCAAAGCAGGAGATGTAATCCCGTTTTTTAATGAAAAGACAAAAATGTTTGATCATTATTATCTGAAACACTGGAATCCAGGCACTCCCAAGGAGGAGGATAAGCTGAGATGGCACAGGCTTACGACAGGCGACCACCGCGTCTTTACGGAAACGCCGGTCAATATATGCGGAGGTACAGGAACTGTCATCCGGTCAGGGGGAATGTACCATATGTTTTACTGCACCTTTGATGATAAGCCTCAGGCTCAGTGGATCAGGCACGCCGTAAGCCGGGATCTGACTGACTGGCAGGATATTTTGGAGGACAAATTCGGGCCGGACGGGATTATTTACCGAATGACAGACTGGCGGGACCCCTTTGTCTTCTGGAATCAGGAGGCAGGGAAATGGTGGATGCTGGTGGCGGCGCGGGAAAACCGCCCTACGGAGCGCAACGGGTGCGTCGCATTGTGTGTATCCGACGACCTTTCCAGATGGGAGTATGAGAAACCGCTGTATTCTCCCGGAATCTATCCTGCCGCAAATGAGTGCGCGGACTTGTTTCAGATGGGGGAGTGGTACTATCTGGTGTACTCCAACTACTGCGACGGATTCGGCACCTATTACCGGATGAGCAAAAGTCCCGGCGGGCCGTGGATACGTCCCGCGGTGGATACGTTTGACGGAAGGGCGTTTTACGCGGGAAAGACAGTCAGCGACGGCGTCAGCCGGTATATTTATGGATGGAATCCCACCAGAGGAGAAAATCCGTGGAAGTTTGACCCAGGTAAAGATTACGGGAAGGATTACACCTGCTGGAACTGGGGCGGCACGATTATTGTCCACAAGCTGGTGCAGCATGAGGACGGCACCCTGGGGGTGTGTCCGGCAGACAGCGTGGCAGGCGCCTTCGGTTCGGGAGAGAAGACATGGTGGAAACCTTTGGACGGGGACTGGAGGCAAAAGGGCGATGCCGTAACCTGCAGCTCCGACAACGGATACGCGTCGGTTCTGTGCGGGAAGCTGCCCCGCCAGGGCGTTGTGAGGGCCAAGGTAAAATATGAGGGCAGGCCGGGACGGTTTGGCATGGCTCTCCAGGTGGATGAAAAATTTGATAAGGGCTATTATCTTATGTTTGAGCCCGGTTATCAGAGAATCGAATTTCGTTCCGGGCTGCGGACTTATGAGAGCGGCGGACAGATGTTCCCCTATGGGGTGGAAATGGAGCGGCCCTTGAACCTGGAGCCTGGAAGAGAGTATGAGCTGGAGTTATATATTGAGGATACTATAGGGCTTTTGTACGTGAATCATGACGTGGCTTTTGGATTCCGCATGTATAATGAGAAAGACAAAAACCTTGGCTGGTTTGTATTGGACGGAAATATTGAGATTCGAGATGTGGAGATTGCGGGGGAAGAATTCGCTGCCGCGTCTGGATATCCGGGTGCCGGAAGCGGTGCAGCTCATCGGACATGACGGAATTTCTGTGACCTTTGCGGAGGGCGGGACTACACGGACAGCGGAATGACAGATACGCGGTCTTAAATAGGGATTGGGAAGAGACACGAGAGGGTTTCTTACAATCCCTTTTTGCGTATATGCGGTTACGTCCGCAGGGGGGTGTGAACAAAAATAAGAAAGGTCTCTTTTCAGCCATACACATTAATGGTATACTGGGTATACCTTCCTATGCGGGAGCAAATAATATAAAAAACAACAGGATTCAGGTGATAATAGATGGTAAATACAGCGTATCTCTGTGAACACGATGACCAGGGCATCCGAATATTAGAGTACAGAAGCCTGGATGGGCTGGCTGCGGTGCCGGAGCACATTGACGGCAGAGTTGTCACATCCCTGGCTCCCTACCTGTTTTCCGTACACGAAAATTATAACGATGAGCCTCACCCCCATGCCTTTTGGTGGTCCGGCGAAGGCGGGACGGTATCCTGGGAGGCAGTGAAAGACCTTCCGGCGGTCAAAGGGGATTTTCTGACAAAACTGCGGCTGCCCGCCGGGCTTAAACAGGTGGGAGCCTATGCCCTTTATAACTGTGACAGGCTGAAAAAGCTGGAACTTTACAGCCCCACGCTGGACTGGGGTACCGGAGTTTTTACAGGGTGTGTAAATGTAAAAGATCTGGTGATTCATGTAGACGAGTCCCGCAGGTCGTGTCTGAAAGAGATCCTGGCGGAGCTAAGGCACACCCTGACTGTGACCTATGACGGGGCGGGACGGGCGGTGCTGGTATTTCCCGAATTTTTTGAAGAAGCAGTGGAAAACACCCCGGCCCGGATTCTTGTGACCAACACCCACGGCTGTGGCCAGAAATACCGAAATGCTTTTGTGCAGACTCAGTTTCAGTTTAAAGAGTATGACAGCCTGTTTCCCCATGTACAGGTCCAGGAACCGGAGGAACTGGTGACAGAGCTGGCATTGAGGCGGGTTATGGATCCCTATGGGCTGACGCAGGAGTACAGAGCCCGCTATATGGAATATCTGACCAGGCATAAAATATCGGCTGCATGCCGTTTCGCCCAAAAAGAGGAGTCCGGCAGTCTTAAGTGGCTGTTAAACGAGATAACCTATGAGCCGGAAGCGCTGAGGGCAGTGATTGAGGCAGCGGGAAAAAACGGGAATACAGCCTCTGTCAGCTTGCTGATGGATAAGGCAGGAATGGAGAGAAAAGGGAAAAGACGGCGGTTTTCCTTGTAGCGGCATGGGCATCCGGGACTCAAGTGAGCGTCAAAGCTTTTCCTGTTTGTGATGGCCGAAATACCCGAAACCACCAGAAAGGAGACCTATCCCATGATCGATCCCACCAGACACCGGCAGCTGGAAGAACTGAATATGGTAAACTTGTGTACCCGTATTCTGCAGGACTCCAGAAACGAGCTGTACTTAAACATGCATTTTCTGGATATCTCCCTCAGCAGCCTTACCTTTGAGGCGGATCCCTCCATGAAAGGCGTGGGAACGGATGGGTATATCGTATATTACAACCCGGATAACCTGTGCAGCCTCTACCGCAGAGGCCGCGTCCATGTAAACCGGGCGTACCTCCACATGATCTTTCACTGTCTTTTCTGCCATTTGGACACCAGGGGCAAGCGGGCCAAAGGGTATTGGGATCTGGCCTGCGACATTGCCATGGAATCCATCATAGACGGACTTTGCCAAAAATGTGTCCACGTGGCGCCCACGCCCTTTCGCCGGGAGACATATCTGCGTCTTGGGAAGAAACTGAAGGTGCTGACGGCGGAGGGGATCTATCATGTATTGCAGGAGATGAACCTGTCACGGCAGCAGTATGAGCGGCTGGAGGCGGAATTTTATGTGGACAGCCATGGCAAGTGGGAGGACGATCCGCCGCCGGGGATGCCTATGCCGGTACCCAGGCAGGACAGATGGAAAGACAACCGGGAGAAGATGCAGACGGAGATGGAGTCCGGCGGACAGGACCCTTCAGGCATGGATCAGGAGAAAAACCTTCTTGAACAGGTTCAGGTGGAAAACAGGGAGCGGTATGACTACAAGAAATTTTTAAGGCGGTTTGCGGTCATGAAGGAGGAGATGGAGACAGACGACTCCTCCTTTGACTACATTTATTACACCTACGGCCTGAACAAGTACGGGAATATGCCGTTAATAGAGCCGCTGGAGTCAAAAGAAGTGTACCGGATCGAGGACTTTGTACTGGTCATTGACACGTCCATGTCCTGCTCCGGGGAGCTGGTGAAGCGGTTTCTGCGGGAGACCTACGGGGTGTTAAGTGAGAGTGAAAGCTATTTCAGAAAAATCAATGTCCATATAATCCAGTGCGACGACCAGGTGCGGTCTGACGCCGTAATCCGGGACAGAGAGCAGATGGAAGCGTATATGGAGCACTTTGCCGTGGCAGGCTTTGGGGGAACGGATTTCAGACCTGCCTTTGAGTATGTGGAGCGTTTGCGGGAACAGGGACAGTTTACAAGGCTTCGGGGGCTTTTGTATTTCACCGACGGGAAAGGGATCTACCCGGTGAAGATGCCGCCCTATGACACGGCATTCGTGTTTGTTCAGGACCAGTATGAGGATGTGTCGGCGCCGTCCTGGGCCATAAAGCTGATTCTGGAGCGGGAACATTGGAAAGATGAGGGAGGAAATGAGGATTGAATATTAAGCGAGCCAAGGAAGAGATCAAGAACACCATTGAGGCATATTTGCTGCGGGACCGGTACGGGGCCTATGAGATCCCCTCCATCAGGCAGAGGCCGGTGCTGCTCATCGGCCCTCCGGGCATAGGAAAGACCCAGATTATGGAGCAGATTTCCCAGGAGTGCCGCATCGGCCTGGTGTCCTACACCATCACTCACCATACCAGGCAGAGCGCCATCGGCCTGCCCTTTATCCAGGACCGGATCTATGACTCCAGGAGGTGTTCCGTCACCGAGTACACCATGAGCGAGATCGTGGCGTCCATTTACGATAAGATTGCCGACACGGGGCTTTCGGAGGGGATTTTGTTTATTGATGAAATCAACTGTGTGTCCGAGACTCTGGCGCCTACCATGCTGCAGTTTCTCCAGTGCAAGACCTTTGGCAACCACAGCATTCCCAAGGGGTGGATCATCGTGGCGGCAGGCAATCCGCCGGAGTACAACAAGTCGGTGCGGGAGTTTGACATCGTTACCCTGGACAGGATCAAGATGATCCCCGTGGAGGCGGATTACGGGGTGTGGCGGGAGTATGCCCAGCAGGTACACATCCACCCGGCGATTATCTCCTACCTGGATGTGAAAAAGCAGAATTTCTGCCGCATCGAGACCACGGTGGACGGGAAGACATTTGCCACCCCCAGAGGGTGGGAGGACTTATCCAGGCTGATGGAGGTCTATGAAAAGCTTCACAGGACTATGGACCGGGAGGTTGTGTTCCAGTATATCCAGTACCCGCTGATTGCCAGGGATTTTGCCAATTATTTGGAGCTTTACTATAAGTACGAAAAAGATTATCAGGTGGAGGCCATCTTAGACGGCCAGGTGCAGGAAAACATTTACACCAGGCTGGAGCGGGCGCCCTTTGACGAGCGGTTAAGCGTTATGAGCCTTTTGCTGGCCGGGCTTAACAGCGGATTTCGGAATTTGCAGGAAAAGAGGCAGCGTCTGGAACGTCTGGAGAAGATTTTCCGCAGGCTGAAGCCAAAGGGGGCTAAGGAGACGGATGGAGGCGGGGCGGACGCCGGCAGGACAGATGCCGGCAGAACGGAGTACGATTCCCCGGCGGAGTACCTGGCGGGCCTTGCGGCGGGAATGCAGGCGGAGCGGAAATATAAGCTGGAGTCCGGGCTGCTTAGCCGGAAGGAAGACCATCTGTACCAGGATGTGATGGCTGTTCTTGAAAGGACGCTCCAGGCCATAAAAGCGGACAGCTGCCAGACGGAGGAGGAAGTGTGGAAGAAAGTGTCGGAGATTTTTGAGACGGAAAATCTGGCTTACGAGACCCTGTTTGACCTTTGCGCCGACAGGCTGGAACATACGTTTGATTTTATGGAGGCGGCCTTTGGCAGCGGACAGGAGATGGTGGTGTTCGTCACAGGGCTCAATACCGGATTTTACAGCGTGGATTTTCTGCAGGAATACGCGTGTGAGCGGTATTATGAGTACAATAAAATGCTTTTATTTGACGACAGGGAGAAAGAAATCCTGAAACAGATGGAATCTTAAGGAAAATGATATTGCTTTTATTTTTTTAAACAGTATAATAAGGATATAACACAAAAACACGTTTTATCATTTCAGGAGGTTACTATCATGTGGAGGAAAAAACTTATGACTGCCACAGCGGCAGGGATGTTGATGGCGGCATTAGTGACATCTCCGGCATTGGCCCACGGCCATCACAGGCGGGCTGCCGCCGCGGCAACTGGCACATCCGTTTCCAGCTATGCCTGTACCATGGAAGGCTGCGGCGCCACAGGCTATCACAGCCATGACGGCCACAACTACTGGGGCTGTTATTCGGTATGCAACGTAGAAGGCTGTGGGGAGACGGGACATCACACCCATGACGGTTATGACTACTGGGGCTGCACTCCGGTGTGTACGATGGAAGGCTGTACAGAGACGGGACGTCATACCCATGACGGTTACGGATACTGCGGCTACGGCCACAACAGCGGTTACTGCGACAGTTCCTGCGTTTCATATTCCGGGGCTGCCGGATACTGCGGAGGACATCACGGCTGCCGCTGACAGCAGCTTAGAACGGACTTAATAAGGAGGGCGGATTGACTTAACGGTCAATCCGCCCTCCTTATTGTGCCTGTAGATTTAGTAGACCAGGTCGCTTTCCAGAGGAAGGATCTGCAGAGCGGGGAACTGGTAGGCCATACCGATGATATACAGGGTATAAGTGACATTGTTCATGATGTTAAAGGATGTGGAATCCATCACGGCTATGCGTGTATTATTACATTCTACATAATCGTTGGTCATGATAATAGAATTGTTGCTTGAACAAGGCAGGGCTTCGGACACAAGGGCCCGGTAAGAACCCTGGCCGATGGTGCGGTATCCTGTGACATCAAGCTGGCTCACCCGCTGGAATACCCGTCCCTGGCCGGAAAGAAAGATATCCACCGGACCGCTGTTGGGGGATAGGTTCACTGCCCGGAGACATCCGAAGTTCCTGCGATTGCATGGGGTATCGGTTATGGTGAACAGGGAGATGCCGTTTCCGTCATTGATAATGGACACGGTGTAAGCCGTGTTGCCGGCAAAGTTGATATATCTGCGGTACAGGGTTTGGCCGGTCTGGGAGTTGGTCACGGTGATCAGGGTGCTCTGGCTGCCGCTGTCCAGATAGTAGGGCGTAAAGTTCCCAAACTGCATGTTGTTGATGACCGGGCGGTTTCCCAAAGTGATGTTCACTGCCGGCTGATTGACCGCCGCGTGGAGAAAGCGGATGTTAGCCAAACGCTGGCCGGAGGAACCGGGGTTTTGCCCCGGGACGATGATGACCGGACCGCATCCGCTGCATCCGGAGCCGGAAGGCGGTCCCCAGGAAGGCGTATCCGGTGAGATGGGGAAAAATCCCGGCGAGTTGGAGTCCGAGCCGGAGCCGGAAGGCGGTCCCCAGGAAGGCGTATCCGGTGAGATGGGGGCAAATCCCGGCGAGTTGGAGTCCGAGCCGGAGCCGGAAGGCGGTCCCCAGGAAGGCGTATCCGGCGAGATGGGAGCAAATCCCGGCGAATTGTCGGCAGAGGCAGAGTCAGAGGAGCCGGATACCTGGGCTGCATGGACAATTTCGGGAGCAGAGAGGGAACGTGTTAGTCCGTCCTTATCAATATACATGGTTTTTCCTTTCTGTTTTATTGCTTGATGCAAACGGTATGATATAGTTTATGTGAGAAAAATCCTGCTGTGTAAAAACAACCTTGATTTTTTACGGGAAATTGTTTATAAAAAGTAAATATTCGAAATTATTTATTAATTTTTATAAAATATATTCAACGGAATCTCTTGACATTCGTGAAACTTGTATTATAGAATAAGATGACAACTTTTGACAGGAGAGAGTATCATGTTCATAGGAAAAAGCATATTGGCTTCTTTTATGTTAAGCACAGCGATGATGGTTTCAAGCCCTGAGGGGACGGAGATCTCCGATTCGCGGATCAATGCTACAGTTTTGGTGGTGTCGGAAAAGCCGGAGGAAGGGGCAGTTTCCCATACGCAGGAGGCTTCGGTCACGGAGCCGGCCAAAGCAGGGGAGACAGAAAGCAGTCAGCCCAAGGAGCAGGAACCGGAGAGCGTCCAGACAGAGGAAGACAACCGGGATATGGATATAGAAGAAGCAGAGACCCAGGAAGAACAGGAGACTTCTCAAGATCAGGAGGACGTGAAGGAAGACAGCGGCGACCTTTCGGTGTCCCCCATGACCGGCACGGCCATGACCATGCTGTCAAGCCAGGGAGGCGCCCAGATGTTAAGTTCCGTTATACGCTCCAACAACGGCAGCCTGGTGATCGTTGACGGAGGCTGGGAGGCGGACGGAGGCTACCTTGTGGAACACATAAAGGCCAACGGAGGGGTAGTGGACGCCTGGCTTATTACCCATCCCCATTCCGACCATGTCGGGGCGCTGTATGATATCCTGAAGAACAGGAGCGATGAGATCGAGATCAACCGAATCTACTACTCCTTTGCGCCTGTCAGCTGGTACGAGGAGGTTTCCCCCAAGGATGTCAACATGGTCAGGAACCTTGTAGAGGAACTGGACAAGCTGCCAGAGGACAAGCTGCGCGGCGACATTGGAAAAGATTATAAGATCATGGTGGACAACCTTCGGATAACGGCCATGAACGACCGCTATCAGCTTGAAACGGACCCGGTGAATAACAGCAGCATTACATATATGGTAGATACAGGGAAGAAAAAGGTTCTGTTTCTGGGCGATATGTCCTACGACGGCGGAGCCCGGCTGGCCAGGGAGAGCGGCGATTCTCTGAAGGCCGACATCGTCCAGATGGCCCACCACGGGCAGAACGGAGTGGGAAAGTCCGTGTATCAGAGCATTGCTCCCAAGATCTGCCTCTGGCCCACACCTCAGTGGCTGTGGGACAATGACAATGGGGGCGGATATAACAGCGGTTCATGGAGAACGATTGAGACCCGCAGCTGGATGGAGCAGACTTTGAAAGTGGATAAAAGTTATTGTATAAAAGACGGAGATATTGTATTACAATTAGATTGACAGGTATAAAAAAGCCGGCTCCCCAGATTAGTTCAGGGAGCCGGCTTTTGTCAACGCTTTGCGGATCCTGGCGCCTGCAAGGACAGCCAGAATGGTGAGGATGATATCTTTGGGGATGAAGGCCACAAAGGAGTAGGCCATAATGGCCCCAAATGACATTTCCGAGGTCAGGAGCGACCACTGAAAAGCGCCGGCCAGTTCCACGATCATCAGTCCTGTGACAGCCAACAGGATGGAAGCAAAAAGACATACCAGCCGGTTGGGATGTTTGATGGGAATCCCGGACAGAACGGCCATAACAGGCCAGGCTAAGATGTATCCCCCGGTCATTCCGGTGAGACACTGGAGGCCGCCGGTGAAGTTGGAAAAAATGGGAAGCCCGATGCACCCAAGGAGGATATAGACGAAAGTGGCAATACAGCCCTTTTTCCAGCCCAGGATGGTTCCCACAAGGGCGATGCCGAATACCTGAATGGTAATGGGGACTCCGGTGGGCAGAGGGATGGAGATCTGGGAGATCACTGCCAGCACTGCGGCTGACACGCCTATAAGTGTTAGGCTTTTGGTAGAGATGGCCCGGTCTTTCGATGGATTCATAAGGTTTGGTCCTTTCTATGTATTGGTATGGGGAAACTATAGCATAAGGAAAATCTAATGTCAACTATTTTTATAACATAGTTAACAATCAAAAGAAGGCGGGTGAAACAATGTTTATAGCGGATCTGCACATCCATTCCAGGTATTCCAGGGCTACCAGCAGAGAGTGTACGCCGGAACATTTGGATTTGTGGGCCAGGAGGAAGGGGATCAGTTTGTTGGGCAGCGGGGATTTTACCCATCCTCAGTGGCGCAGGGAACTGGAAGAAAAGCTTGCCCCTGCGCAGGAAGGGCTGTATGTGCTGAAAGAGGAGTTCCGGATCAAGGACGGGTCCGTGGAGGGACGGTATGAGCCCAGGTTTGTGATCTCCGGGGAGATCAGTTCTATCTACAAGAAAAACGGAAAAGTGCGGAAAGTACATAACGTGATCCTGCTGCCGGGGCTTGAAGAGGCCGGGCTTTTGGCGGGAAAACTGGAGGCCATCGGCAATATCCATTCGGACGGACGCCCCATTCTGGGACTGGACAGCAGGGATCTTTTGGAGATCACACTGGAGATTTGTCCCAGGGCCATATTTGTTCCGGCTCATATCTGGACGCCCCATTTTTCCATGTTCGGGGCATTTTCCGGTTTTGATACCATAGAGGAGTGTTTTGAGGATCTGACACCCCATATCCGGGCATTTGAGACCGGACTTTCCTCGGATCCTCCGATGAACTGGCGGCTGTCGGCTTTGGACGGGCTGCAGATGATCTCCAATTCCGATGCCCACTCCCCGGCAAAACTGGGGCGGGAGGCCAATCTGCTGGATATTGAGATGAGCTACGAAGGTCTCTACGGCGCTATACAGGAGGGACGGGGCCTGGCGGGGACTATCGAGTTTTTTCCAGAGGAGGGAAAGTATCACTATGACGGCCACCGAAAATGCCATCTGTGCCTAAGTCCGCAGGAGGCAGAGAAGTACCAGGGAATATGTCCGGTGTGCGGCAGGAAGCTGACCATGGGCGTATATCACAGGATTGAGCAGCTGGCGGACCGGAAGGAAGGCTTTGTTCCGGTGGGGGCCAGGCATTTTGAGAGCCTTGTGCCTCTGCCTGAGGTGATAGGGGCTTCCATCGGGCATTCGGCAGCCGGCGTGAAAGTAGGACGGCTGTACCAGGATATGCTTAAGGGGCTGGGAGCGGAGTTTTCTATTTTAAGAGAGATCCCGGAGGAGGATATCCAAAAAAAGGCGGGATCTTTGGTGGCGGAAGGGATCCGAAGGCTCCGTCGGGGAAACGTCCGGAGATTTCCCGGATTTGACGGCGAGTATGGAGTGATCAAGCTGTTTGAGCCGTGGGAGCTGGAAACTATGGACGGCCAGATGACGATGTTTGCTATGGCAAACGGTCTGGATGCTCCAAAGGCCGCAAAAGATGACGGAAGCGGGTATGTGACGGCAGCGGATGCGGCCGGGGATCCGAAGGAGAGCACAGGAGCCGGAGCCTCGGGGCATGGGGACACATTGGAGGATAGCGGGCTTAATGAAGAACAGCTTCAGGCAGTGCAGTCCAACGCGCCCAGGATCGCGGTTGTGGCAGGGCCGGGAACGGGCAAGACAAAGACGCTGGTATCCCGTATCCTTTACCTGCTCCAAAACCGCAGGGTCAGGCCGTCGGAGATAACGGCAGTTACCTTTACAAATAAAGCGGCCCAGGAGATGCGGGAGCGCCTAAAGCAGCAGCTGGGAGGCAAAAAGAACATGAGAAATCTCCGTATCGGCACCTTCCACAGCATTTGTCAGGGGCTTTTAAAGGCGTCCGGAGAGACATTTGTTTTGGTGGACGAGGGAACTGCCGTGGATATAGCCGGGGAAACGGCCGCCTGTCTGGGCATCAAGGAAAAGCCCCAAAAGGTGCGGGAGATGATATCCAGAAAACGGACGTCTCTGGAGGAGGCCAAAGGACTATGGGAGGAGCCTTCCTGGCTGAACCAGGCGGCGCGGCTGTATGAGGAGAAACTTGCCGCCCTCCATGGGATGGATTTTGACGATCTGCTCCTAAGAGCCCTGGTCCTTTCCCGAAGTCAGGAGCAGGTTTTGAAAGGTTTCGCCTATCTTCTGGTAGATGAATTTCAGGACATCAGCCCATTGCAGTACCGGCTCATACAGGCATGGAGCGGGAAAGGGCGGGAGGTCTTTATAATCGGGGACCCGGATCAGGCCATCTACGGATTTCGGGGAGCGGACTCAAAAAGCTTTCACCGTTTTCAAAAGGAAAAGGATACCCAGGTCTTACATCTGAAGAAAAATTATCGTTCCACTCCCCAGATCCTGGATCTGGGAAGACACGTCCTCAATGGAGAGCAGATGCCGGAGCCTGTGCTGCCCGACGGTATTCCCGTAAGTTTGGTCCGGACATCGGGGGAGATGGGGGAGGCCATATTGGTGGCAAAGGAGATAAACCGTTTGGTGGGCGGCATGGATATGCTGGATATGGAGGCGGGATTCGCCAGCCCGGACAATGGAATGCCCAGAAGCTTTAAGGATATCGCGGTCCTCTACCGCACCCACCGGCAGGCAGAGCTTTTGGAAAAATGCCTGAAAAAGGAAGGCATCCCTTATGTGGTGGCCGGGCGGGAAGATTTTCTCATGGATCCGCAGGTACAGGGCTCCATGGCCTTTTTCAGGAGTATTTTAGATGAACAGGACCATTTGGCCAGGAGACAGTGCTTAAAGCTGCTGTGGAAGGTGGATGAGGACTGTATTTCCCGGCGCGTGTATGAAGCTATGGCAGATAAATACGTTAAAATGGTAAAACGCGCCCGGCCAGGGGAACTTCTGTCCCGGTGGCGGGAGGATATGGGCTTTTTGGAGGACGCCGAGATGGAGAAGCTGTGTCAGGCGGCCGTGTTCTACAAAACCATGGGGGAGATGGCGGATGATCTTGCCTTTGGCCAGGAAAGCGATCTGCGGCGATGCGGAGGCAAAGCCTATACGGCGGACTCGGTGACCCTGATGACTTTTCACGGCTCCAAGGGACTGGAATTTCCGGCGGTCATCCTGTACGGCGTCCGAAAGGGTCTGGTTCCTTTGGAATTTAAGGGAAGAGAAACCGATTGGGAGGAGGAGAGACGGCTTCTGTATGTGGCAGTGACCAGGGCGAAAGAGGAGCTGATCGTCACCCGGTCAGGAGAAGGTTCCATGTTTATGGAAGGTCTAAGGGGCAAAAGCTTTGCGCAGGAAAGGATCAGACAGAAACAAACGGGGCCGGAAAACGGAATGCAGCTAAGTCTATTTGATCTTATCGTTTAAATACAAAGGAGCGCAAAAAGATAAAGAAGTTCTTTTCCAGTTGAGCGGAATGTGTTATAATGTTCACATGAGGTTAAAAGTGCAACCTCTATTACTGATGCCAAAAACTGTTTCAGTCTTTGGCACGATTGCCTTTCAGGTGATAAGTGATATGGGAAGGGGCTTTTATGAGTCAGAATGTATTTGATGATGATAAAAAGACGTTGACTTTAGATGATTTTATGAAAAACGGCACGCAGGAGAGAGACAATCTGGGCGACCAGGTTCCCATAATGGTGTACCGCCTGTTGGAATACGCGATCCGGCAGGTGCTGGAAGAGCGGTTCGGAAAGGAAGAGCAGCAGCGGATCTTTCGGGAGGGCGGATTTCGGGCAGGCGAATATTTTACGAAGAATTTTCTGGACATCACACTGCCGGTCAATGAATTTCTGGCCCAGCTCCATCAAGAGCTGGAGGTTTTGAAAATGGGTGTGCTGCGCATTGAGGAGCTGGATGAGGATACCGGAAGATTTATGATGACCATAGCCGAGGATGCGGACTGCTCCGGCCTTCCGGTTATGGGAGAGGCTGTCTGCAATTACGACGAGGGTTTCCTGTCAGGCGTATTGACGACCTATACAGGAAAAGCGTACACGGTGAAGGAGGTTGACTGTTGGGCTACAGGAGACCGGGTTTGCAGGTTTCGCGCCGAGGTAAGTGAAGGAGCAGCAAGGAGTTGCCATGGAAGATAAAAATTGCCGGATTCTTTTTGAGTATCTGAAAAGTATTGTGTATGATACTCCGGATGAGAGACCTGACTTTGAGAGTCTGGATGCTTCATATGAGAGATTGCGTCAGGGGATGGAGGTTTTGGAAAAATGGGTGGGAGAGATGAGGGTATACTCTGCCGACCTTTCCAAGGGCAACCTGTCGGGCGTTTTGCCGTCTGAGGAGAATCCCCTTTGTATGAACCTAAAAAATCTCCATGCCAGTTTAAATCATCTGACATGGCAGGCCAAGCAGGTGGCTGCGGGGGATTACTCCCAGCAGGTATCATATCTTGGCGAGTTCTCCGAGGCGTTTAACACCATGATCGCCCAGCTTAAGGAGCGGGAGGCCCAGCTGAAGGCGGAGAAGGAATCCATCGCAAAGCAGGCGGATATTTTGCACAGTTACAATGAACTTTTGCTGGAGCTGACCAGAAAGCAGAGAGAGTGGATCATCATTGTTGACGTGGAAAGCAAAGATATCGTGTACTGCAACAAGCGGGTTGTGGGATACGAGGAGATTGATGACAGGGAGTTCTGCATAAACTGCAGGAACCGTCTTCCTTTTTTGGAGAAGATCTTGTACTGGGAGGACAGGGAGCAGATCCACGCCTGGGAAGCCTGCGACGGCAACCGCCGCTATTACCGGGTGACCACCTTTCCTCTGGAGTGGAAAAAGCGGAGAGCCTATGCCCATATCCTTATGGATGTGACGGATGAGAAGCTGGAAGCCAGGTATTTAAAGGATAAGGCTTACCATGACGGTCTCACCGGTATCTATAACCGCATGTACTTTGAGGAGATCATGCAGAAGATCCTCCATGAAAAGGAACAGGTGGTTTTGGGATACCTGGATCTGGACTGCCTTAAGACGGTCAACGACCAGCACGGACACGGGGAAGGGGACGAATACATTCTGCGGTTTGTTTCCACAGTGAAAAAGTATTTCCGGACATCGGATATTTTCGCAAGGATCGGCGGCGATGAGTTCTGTCTGATCCTGAACAATATTTCCACGAAAGTAGCCGAGGAAAAACTGGATTCGGCCATGCGGGAATTTCAGGGGTTCAGGGACAAGAAGTATATCCACGGATTCAGCTTCGGCGTGACGAAGATTAAAGGCGAGGACGAGACGAGAAATCTGGCCGAGATCATCAAAGAGGTGGATACGGCTATGTATGAGTGCAAGCGGAAGAATAAAGAGCTGTACAAGAGACAGCAGGAGGCGGATCATGAAAATCCTGGTGATTAACAGCGGAAGTTCTTCCTTAAAATTTCAGGTCATTGATTCGGAAAGCGAGAAGGTGCTGGCCAAAGGTCTGTGTGAGCGCATTGGCATTGACGGGATCTTTACATACCGGACGGATCAGGTATCCGTCAAAGAGCCGGTGGCCATGAAGGATCATACCCAGGCAGTGCATACCCTTTTGGATACTTTGGTGGATGATAAAAAGGGCATCATAGAAAGCTTTCAGGAGATTGATGTGATCGGTCACCGTTTAGTACACGGCGGGGAGAAGTTTACCGGCTCCGTGGTGGTGACGGACGAGGTGATCCAGGCCATGACCGAGTGCAACGACCTTGCGCCTTTGCACAACCCGGCCAATCTTATCGGCGTGGACGCCTGCAGAAAGCTGATGCCCCATACGCTGATGGTGGGCGTGTTTGACACCGCCTTTAACCAGACCATGGAGCCAAAGGCGTACCTTTACGGCCTTCCTTACCGGTATTATGAGAAGTACAAGATCCGCCGCTACGGGTTTCACGGCATCAGCCACAAGTACGTGTCCCAGAGAGCGGCAGAGTTTATGGGACAGGACCCAAGGCAGGTAAAGACCATTGTGTGCCATCTGGGCAACGGAGCCAGCATCAGCGCTGTAAAGTACGGAAAAGTCATCGACAATTCCATGGGCTTTACGCCCCTTGAAGGCCTGGTCATGGGAACCCGGTGCGGAGACGTGGACCCGGGGGCGCTGGAATTTCTGGCAAAGAAGGAGGGACTGGACTTTCCCCAGGTCATGGCGATCCTGAATCAGGAGTCAGGGGTCTTGGGCATCTCCAAGAATTATTCCAGTGATTTCAGGGAGCTGAAAGACGCGCAGATCAAGTACAATGAAAAGGCGGCCCTTGCCCGGGAGATCTTTGCCTACAAGGTGGCCAAGTATGTGGGAAGTTACGCAGCTGCCATGAACGGGGTAGACAATATCGTGTTTACAGCCGGAGTGGGGGAGAATGATTCGGACATCCGGGAGGAGATATGCAGCTATCTGGAGTTTCTGGGCATTACCCTGGATGAGATCAAAAACCGGGAACAGGCGGAGGCTGTCAGGATATCGGAGGGAACTTCAAAGGTGAATGTGCTGGTGATCCGGACCAATGAGGAACTGGAGATCGCCAGGGAGACGGCGGAGGTAGCGCGGCAGAACGGCGTAGGTTGACGGTGTTCTGCCGTTATTTTTATGGTAATAGAGTCTTGGTGAGCAAGGCCGGGGGTTGTGGCGGAGCCAGGGAGGGCCTAACCCCGAGTGTTTTCTGCTTTAGACCCTTAAGAACGATTTCTTGCGCAAAATGGCAAAATAATGGAATTGCTGTATTGTTGAGTGAGCAAAGGGCGGGGATTGTCGTGAGGCCAGTCAGAGGAGAGCTGTCCCGTCCGGGTTCAGATATGCCAAACATTCCGATGAGCCCAAAGCGGAAAACACTCGGGGTGAGGCCCTCCTGTTTTCCTGGTCTCATCTCCATGGCATAGATTCACCCTGCCGGGACAGCTCTCCTCTGCCTGGCAAAACCAGAATTCGCTCCCATAGATATTATGCACAACCTATCACCGCAGACAAAGCAGTTATCTTTTCACTACAGAGTCGAAACAGCATTCCCTATCGAAACCACCTTAAGTGAGCAAATCCCGGCCAGCGAATTCTGCTTTTGCCCGGGAGGGAAGGCAGGCTGTGTGCCGGGCGGGTGAATCTATGCCATGGAGATGAGACCAGGGAACCAGGAGGGCCTAACCCCTCCTGGTTCCCGTTTTGGGCTCATCGGAATGTCTGGCATATCTGAACCCGAACGGCACACAGCCTGCCTTCCCTCCCGGGCCCCGCAACAATCCCCGCCCATTGCTCACTCAACAATACAGCAACATAACGAATTTAAAGTTCCGGTTTATCCGGGTTAGGGGCTCATCGGAATGTTTGGCATATCTGAACCCGGACAGCACACAGATCCTCATGGGCCTCCAACAACTTCGCCCAAACAAAGCACCAGATCACGCCTACTCTTTAACCACAGCCGCTCCCCCTTTCTCCCCAGCCAAAAACCATTCCCCCGTATTTTGCGTCAGACTCACAAGGGTCGATAAAACCTGCTCTCTGTCACAGCTGCCGCTTCCCATATAGGCATAGTACCCGCCGTAGATGGTGTAAGTGAGCACCATATTCCGCACAGGGTCCAGGTGGTACTGTGGGTATTTTTCGGTGATCATAGTCTTAATGGACTGCTCGATCTTTGACACGAACAGGCTGCTGCGGCTGCCGGAAAAAAGGATCTGGATCAGATGGTCCTGGGATAAGTAGCCAAGGATCAGCTGGCGGGTAAATTCCCCGGTGTTTTCCCAGATGTATTCAGAGTGGTCCATAGACTGGATTACAGACAGGACCACCTGGTTTTCCAGGGAATCCGACAGTTCATAGATGTCTCCGTAATGAGAGTAAAAAGTTGATTTATTGACCATAGCCATTTCACACAATTCCCTGACCGTGATCTTTTCCAGAGGCCGCTTGGCCCGCAGGGCAAGGAATGCGTTGATGATGGCTTTTTTTGTTTTAATGATTCGCAGATCCATAGATGGTTCTCCTTCTTTTGGACAATTTTGGAAATGTGTCGGTTATCCGATATTCGGACAGGATTGTCTGTGGCCGGCAACGGGGTTTGTCTTTATAATGAGATTATACCATAAAATGTAAGGGGGATTGTATATGGATTTTTACGGATTTTATACAGGGACAGAGTTTGAGGCTTACGCCTTTTTAGGCGCTCACCGCCAGGGCAATGGGATCGTATTCCGCACCTTTGCCCCAGGCGCCAGGAAGATAGAGGTCATCGGAGAATTTAATGGCTGGCAGGGGCAGGAGATGAGAAAGTTCCATGACGGTAATTTTTGGGAGTGTTTGATCCCAGAGGCAAAGCCGGGGCAGATGTACAAGTACCGCATTACCGGGGCGGACGGCAGCCTGCGGGATCATGGAGACCCTTATGGATTTGCCATGGAGCTGCGGCCCCATTCGGCTTCTTTTATCTGTGAGGAGGAGGCGTTTGATTTTGGGGATGCCTCCTGGATGAAGAAAAGGAGCGTGGGCAAAGACCGGCCGCTGAATATTTATGAGATCCACGCCGGTTCCTGGAAGCGGCCTTTAGGCGGCCAAAAGGAATGGTATAATTATGAGGAACTGGGGGAGCTGCTGGTCCCCTATCTGAAAGAGCATGGGTACAACTATGTGGAGGTCCTGCCTCTGGCGGAGCACCCCTGCGATGAGTCCTGGGGGTATCAGATCACCGGATTTTTCAGCCCGACTTCCCGATATGGAACGCCTGCGCAGCTGAAAGCCATGGTAAAGCAGCTGCACAGCCATGATATCGGAGTGATCATGGATTTCGTGCCGGTCCATTTTGCGGTGGATGATTATGGCCTGCGGGACTATGACGGCACGGCCCTGTACGAGTATCCCAACCAGGATGTGGGGAAAAGCCAGTGGGGCAGCTGCAATTTTATGCATTCCAGAGGAGAAGTAAGGAGTTTTCTCCAGTCAGCGGCCAATTACTGGCTGACAGAATTCCATTTTGACGGTCTGCGGATGGACGCCATCAGCAATATGATCTATTGGCAGGGCGACGCGGCCAGAGGCGAGAACCGGGGAGCAGTGCTGTTTTTGCAGAATCTGAACCAGGGGCTGAAAAAGCGCCACCCGTCCTGCCTTTTGATCGCGGAGGACTCCACCGCCAGGCCGGATATTACCAAACCGGCAGATGAGGGCGGACTTGGGTTTGATTATAAATGGGATATGGGGTGGATGAACGACACCTTGTCCTATTTTCAGTCCTCGCCCGAGCAGAGGGTGGAGCGGTATCACAAGCTGACCTTTTCCATGCAGTATTATTATCAGGAAAAATATCTGCTGCCTTTGTCCCACGACGAAAATGTCCACGGAAAGGCGACCATTCTCCAGAAGATGAACGGGGACTATGAGGGGAAATTCCCCCAGGCACGGGCATTTTATCTGTATATGTATCTGCATCCCGGAAAAAAGCTGAATTTCATGGGAAATGAGCTGGGGCAGATGCGGGAGTGGGACGAGAAGAGGGAGCAGGACTGGGATATTTTGCGGTATCCCAATCACGACGGGTTCTGCAGGTTTATGAAGGATTTAAATCAGCTTTATTTGAAGAATCCGGCTTTGTGGCAGATGGATTATGAGTTGGAGGGATTTCAGTGGCTGGACTGTCATCAGGAGGCCAGGTGCATCTATGCCTTTGAGCGCAGGAGCAAAAAGCAGAGAATTGCGGCGGTGTTTAATTTTTCGGGGGTCGTGCAGAGGGATTATGAGATGAAGGCGCCGGGGGCAAAAAAGCTGACCCTTCTTATGGACACGGACAGGGATATTTACGGGGGCCATACCCAGGGACTTGATCATGACGCGGTGGAATGGGTTGAGGGATCTAGGGATGTGGTGACAGTGACGCTGCCGCCGTTTTCCGGGAGATGTTATATAGTGGAGTGATGTTCAGGTTTGATTGATTTAGCCTTTTCAGCCCATAGGGAGGTAGGGATAGAGAGAGTATTTAACTGGCCAGCCATTGCGGGGCGATTTTGTTTAATTCCAATATAGGATATGTCAGGGGCAGGATATTGCAGGGAAATAAGTGGTATGATATACTGGAAGCAGATAAAAGATCGAGTATGTACTGTACATGGAGAGAAATAAAGGGAAGCTATATTGAAATGAGGGAGGTGAAAAGATTGGGACGTAAGGACACGGTGACAGGGGCTTATGTAAAACAGAACACGATTTTCGCAGACGCATTTAACTACTATATCTTTGGTGGACAGCAGGTGATCCAGCCAGATCAGCTGAAAGAACTGGATACTGCGGAAATTGTAGTTCCCTATGGCGCCGACGGCGCCGGGGAGCCGGAACAGAAGTACCGGGATGTGATGAAAAGCTTGACCGCCATGGAGGATGAAAACGCGGCATACCTGCTTTTGGGAATCGAGAATCAGAGCGATGTGCATTATGCTATGCCTGTGAAAAATTTGGTCTATGATACCTTACACTATGCAAAACAGGTTCAGGAGGCAGCTAACAGTCACAGAAAGGCGAAGGACTATAAGGAACATGGCAAGGGAGAGTTCTTGTCTGGATTTTATAAAGAGGATAAGTTGATACCGGTGATTACGTTGGTTATTTTCTTTTCGCCAAAGCAGTGGGATGGTCCCACTTCTCTTCATGAGATGATGAATGTGAAGGATGAACGGATTCTTTCGCTGGTTCCTGATTATCAGATTCATCTTATTGAGCCAGCGGGCCTATCGGATGAGGAACTGAAAAAATTCCATTCATCGTTAAGAGAAGTATTGAGATTTATTAAGTATGCCAATGATATGGAAAAAATGGATGGGATAGTACATGGAGATTTTCAGAAATTAAGACGGGAAGAGATTGATGTACTAAATCAGTGTGTAAATCTTAAATTGGAATTAAAAGACGGAGAGGAGACGATTGATGTGTGTAAGGCGTGGGAAGATATGAAACGAAAAGCGGCGAAAGAGGCTGCGGAGGAAGCAGCAATAAAGGCAACGAAAGAGACGCAGGAGGAAACATTGCTGCAAAACCTGAGAAGTTTGATGGAAACCCTTCATTTTTCGGCTGAACAGGCTATGGCCGCCCTGAAAGTACCAGAGGCAAAACGTTCCAATTTGGTTACCAAACTGTAAATCAGCAAAAAACTTTTGGGCGGCATTTTGGAATGCGAACCGGAATCTGGACGGAAGCGGAATTTATCCCTATCTAAATGGGGAAAAATAGTGTATACTGTCCATATGAGCATTGAGCGGTATCAAATAATCATACGAGGAGGGTTACATATGGGAGAGATGATTTCGTCATTTGACGGCACAAAACTGTACCTGAACAAGGAGATCCCGGAGAAACCGAAGGCGGCTTTGGTGATTGTTCACGGACTCTGTGAGCATCAGGGGAGGTATGACTATCTGGCGGATATATTCCACAAGGCGGACATTGCCACTTACCGGTTCGACCACAGGGGGCATGGGCGCTCGGAGGGAGAGCGGACCTATTACGGGGACTTTAATGAGCTGCTGGACGATACCAATGTGGTGGTGGATATGGCCATTGGGGAGAATCCGGACATTCCTGTATTTTTGATGGGACACAGCATGGGCGGGTTTACGGTGTCTCTGTATGGGGCCAAGTATCCGCGCAAGAAACTGAAAGGGATTGTGACCAGCGGCGCGCTGACTCACGACAATGTGGGGCTTATTACAGGCGTTCCCAAGGATCTGGACCCACATACCCAGCTTGCCAATGAACTGGGCGGCGGCGTCTGCTCCGTGGCTGAGGTGGTGGACTGGTACGGCAAGGACCCGTACAACACCAAGACGTTTACCACAGGACTGTGCTACGCTCTGTGCCAGGGGCTGGAGTGGTTTAAGGAGAAAGAGAAGGAGTTTGCCTATCCGGTGTTTATGCTCCATGGGGAGAAGGATGGGCTGGTAAGCGTGAAAGATACCTATGAGTTTTTTGCCCATGCGGCTTCCAAAGATAAGCAGATGAAGATCTACGGCAATCTGTTCCATGAGATCTTCAATGAGTACTGCAAAGATGAAGTGATCGGGGATGCCCTTGGGTGGATTGAGAAAAGGATTTAATGGATGTGTGAAATCAGGAGCCTGAAAATGGCTCCTGTTCTTAAAGCATCAGTTCCTGCAGCTGGGCGGCAAGGTCTAGGTCATCTTCCGTCAGTTTGATGTTGGATGCCAGTTCTTTTCCGTCAGGTGTTTTTACTTTAAATTCAATGATGGTCCCTTGGGTCAGGCCGCTTTTGTAGGCGGACATCCAGAATTTGGGGAACTTGGGGTGGGCCTGGATGAAACGATCCCAGGATGTTTTCAGCTGCATCAAAGTCATTGGGTTAAGGGACATTGGTTTTGACTCCTTTCCAGGTGGATGAAATTCTTTTATACTATGCTATCATCCGGTATGAGGAAAGTCAATTCCTTATTTCAGCAGATTAAAGGAGTAGGAGTAAAGATATGTTTTTTATTTTTGGAATCAATTCCGGTCAGAAAAAGCTGTCTTCGGGCCAGCTGGTCATCTGCAATATCTGCGGCAGTTACGGCAGATATGAGGTCTTTATGACCTACACAAGCTTAAGCCTGTTTTTTATACCGGTGCTGAAATGGGGGCGGCGGTACTATGTGACCATGTCCTGCTGCGGGACGGTGTATGAGCTGGATGGGGAAGCGGGGCGGCGTCTGGCCGGCGGGGAGAACGTGGAGATCAGCCCATCGGATCTGACCCTTGTGAAAGAGGGGAGAACGCAGCAGTGGAAAGGTTTGTCAGGAACAAAGCGCAGCTGCGCCAACTGCGGATATGAGACGGAAGAAGATTTTGCCTATTGTCCAAAATGCGGAAACAGACTATACTAATAATTCAAAATAAGGCATATTTATTCAAAAATCTATTGACGAACCCCTAAATACCCCGTATGATATGGGGAGAATATGAGATAGGGGGACCGAATCTATGGATTATGGTTTTTTAAGTCTATTACCGCCGCTTGTGGCAGTGGTCATGGCGATCAAAAGCAAGAACGTTATCTTATCGCTGTTTTGCGGCGGTTTTGTTGGAACGCTGATCTTTGCGTCAGGCAATCCTTTTTTGGCTACAAAGTCCATCATAGGAGATTATTTTTTCGTCCAGCTGACAGACTCCTACAATGCGGGGGTGATCGTGCTGGTGATCTTTATCGGAGGCTTTATCAAGCTTATGGAAAAATCCGGCGGCGCTCAGGCATTCAGCAAAAGTGTGTATAAATATGTAAATACAAAGCTGAAAGCCCAGCTGTGCGCGTGGGTGGGAGGGATCCTGATCTTCTTTTCGGATCTGGGGACTCCTCTTTTAGTAGGTCCGGTCTTCCGGCCGCTGTTTGACAAGCTGAAGATCTCCAGGGAGAAGCTGGCATGGATCCTGGACTCCACTTCATCCCCGGTGGCGATCCTGATCCCGTTTATCGGCTGGGGGGTGTACATCATGGGGCTGATCCAGGCGGAGTTTGACAATCTGAATGTGGCCCAATCCGATTACGCCACATTTGTGGAGGCCATTCCGTTTCAGATCTACGCCATTTTGGCGATCATCATGATCCCGTTAGTGGCTTTTACAAAGAAGGATTTTTCCCAGATGAAGAAGGCGGAGACAGAGGCGGCTTCCGGAGAGTACTCTTTTGAGGAAGATTTAAAGGCGGGAACTTCCAACGCAAGGCCCTCCATGGTGATCATTCCTATTATCGTGGTGTTTGCCACCCTTTTTATCACGCTTGCGCCTTTGGGATTTCCCTTTAAAAAGGTGGACGGGAATGCCTTTCGGGTGGCCCTGACCATGGGATATTTCTTTGGCGCGGTCCTTCTTATGGCTATGATCGGCATTTATAAGGTGAAAGATTTTAAGGAAACCTTTAAGATCTATGTGGACGGCATGAAGGGGATGACCGACGTGGCGGTGACGTTAGTGCTGGCCTGGTCTCTGGGAAGCATGATCAGCGCCCTGGGAACTGCGGATTTCATTGTAAACGGGTTAAAGAGCGTCAATTTTTCTGCCGGGCTTGTGCCTGGGGCAATCTTTATTTTCGGCGCTTTTGTCTCCTTTTCCACAGGAAGTTCCTGGGGGACATTTGCCATTATGATGCCTCTGGCGATCCCTATGGCTCATGCCTTCGGTATCCCCTACGCCATTGCCGTGGGGGCGGTTCTGTCCGGCGGGTTATTCGGCGACCACTGTTCGCCTATTTCCGATACCACCATTTTATCTTCCACAGGAGCGCAGTGCGATCTGGTGGATCATGTGAAGACTCAGCTTCCCTATGCGTGCGTCAACGGGGTGATCGCTTTTGGGGCATTTATTTTCGCAGGCTTTACCAGAAGCCCTCTGGCCGTGGCGCTGGCTGTGGCGGTTTTGCTTGGCGTGATGTTTGTTTGGGGAAGGAAAGAAGAGGGCGCTGCAGAGCGTGATTAGATATGTGAAAAGATGATATACTCTCGGAATCTCTCTTGCACCTGCCTTTGTGGCAGATTGGCTGATTTTCCGTCATATGCACATAAATTTAATCAACGTACGTTCCACGTACGCCTCATAAATTTATACCTTGTGGTACAGAGTGCATGTGTTACGGTATGCCCTTGGGTATGCGCATCTGACAAAAAATCATCCCACAAAATCCAGGCACAAAGAGACTCCGAGAGTACATGATGCAGAAAAGGGGGATTTTTCAGCCATTGCGGGGGCGGTATAAAGGCGGGGAATGGATCATTCCCCGCCTTCCAGGTTCTTCTGCGCCGTAGCCAGCATCAGTTTGATCCGGTTCAGCTGATTTACCTCGCTTGCCCCCGGGTCGTAATCGACAGCGATCACATTGGAATCCGGATATGCCTTTCGCAGCTCCTTAATAACCCCTTTTCCAACAATATGGTTGGGGAGGCATCCGAAGGGCTGCGTACACACGATATTGCGCACGCCGCCGTGGATCAGCTCCAGCATCTCCCCGGTCAGGAACCACCCTTCTCCGGTCTGGTTGCCCAGAGACACAAAATGCTGGGCCATCTTGGCCAGTTCCTGGATCCGCGCAGGGGCGGAAAAATGTTTGCTGGCCATAAATTCCCTGCGGGCCACTTTGCGCAGATACTCCAAAAGCGCGATGCCCATATTGCAAAGCCGGGCCGTAGACAGCTTTCCGCCTAAATGCTCTGCCTTAAAATTTGTATTATAGAAACAGTACAGCAGAAAATCCATCAGATCCGGCATAACAGCCTCGGCCCCCTCGGCCTCCAAAAGCTCCACAATATGGTTGTTGGCCAATGGGGAAAACTTAACAAGGATCTCTCCCACGATCCCGACTCTGGGCTTTTTTTCGCCGGTTCTGGGCAGATTGTCAAAATCACGGATAATCCCCTTAATATTCCGGTGGAACTCCATCATAGACGGAGCGCGCTTGGACAGGGAGGCAATGCACTGTTTTTTCCACGCCTTATGGAGCCTGTCGGCGGCTCCCGGTTCTTTCTCGTAAGGTCTGGTGGCGTACAATACCCGCATGAAGATGTCGCCGTACACCACGGCCTGCATGCACTTTATCAGCAGGGGGACGGTCAGCTGGAATCCCGGGTTGGTCTCCATGCCGTTGGCGTTGATGGAGATGACCGGGACCTGGGACATCCCCGCCTTTTCCAGAGCGCGGCGGATAAAGCCGATATAGTTGGAAGCCCGGCATCCCCCTCCGGTCTGGCTCATGAACAGAGCCGTCCGGTCCAGATCATACTTTCCGGACAACAGAGCCTGCATCACCTGGCCGACGACAATAAGGGACGGATAGCAGGCGTCGTTGTTCACATACTGCAGTCCTACATCTATGGCGGAGCGGTCGTCATTTTTCAGTATCTCAAGGTTGTAGCCAAAGGCGCGGATGGCCGGTTCCAGCAGATCAAAGTGGATGGGGGACATCTGGGGACACAAAATGGTGTAGTCCTTTTTCATATCCTTGGTAAACAGCACGCGGTTGTAGGCGCTGGAGATCATTTTGCGGTCAAAATGATCGTTATCCCTGACCTTCAGCGCGGCGATGAGGGAGCGGACGCGGATGCGGGCCGCTCCTAAATTGTTTACCTCGTCGATCTTTAAAATCGTATAAATTTTCCCCGCAGAGGAAAGAATATCATGTACCTGATCCGTGGTCACGGCGTCCAGTCCGCAGCCGAAAGAATTTAACTGGATCAGATCCAGGAAGTCGTTGGCCTTTACATAAGAAGCGGCAGCGTAAAGCCTGGAATGATACATCCACTGGTCGGTTACAATAAGGGGCCGTTCCACCTGTCCCAAGTGGGAGATGGAGTCCTCCGTCAGTACGGCCATGCCGTAGGAGGTGATCATCTCCGGGATGCCGTGGTGGATCTCCGGGTCAATGTGGTAGGGACGTCCGGCCAGAACGATGCCGTGCCGGTTATTCTCCTGAAGCCAGGCAAGGGTCTCTTCCCCTTTTTTCTGAAGGTCAAAGCGGGAATCCGCCAGCTCTTGCCAGCCCTTGTGGGCGGCATTGCGGATCTCGCCCTCGGAGATGGAAAATTCTTTTCCGAACTGGGCGATCAACTGCTCTGTCAGGATCTCCTCGCTGGTAAACGCCATAAAAGGATTTAAAAACCGGACGTTTTGTTCCGCCAGCTGCTCCACGTTGTTTTTGATATTTTCCGCGTAGGAGGTGACCATGGGGCAGTTATAATGGTTGCCCGCCTCCGGCTGCTCGTTTCTCTCATAGGGGATGCAGGGGTAGAAGATCGTCTTGATCCCCTGAGCAATGAGCCAGGAAACGTGGCCGTGGACGATCTTTGCCGGGTAGCACTCGGACTCGCTGGGGATGGACTCAATGCCCAGCTCGTAAATCTTTCTGGTAGACTGGGGGGACAGCACGGTCCGAAATCCCAGTTCTCTAAAAAATACGGCCCAGAAAGGATAGTTTTCATAAAAATTCAGCACCCTTGGGATCCCTATGGTCCCCCGCCTTGCAAGATCGGGAGTAAGGGACTCATAATCAAACATGCGGTGGTATTTGTAGTCAAACAGGTTAGGGATCTCTTTTTTCGCCTTTTCCCTTCCAAGGCCCCGCTCACAGCGGTTGCCGCTGATAAACTGACGGCCGCCTTCAAACCGGTTGACCGTCAGTACGCAGTGGTTGGTACACCCTTTGCACCGGGCCATGGAGGTTTCATATTGGAGGCTGATGATCTTGTCCAAAGGCAGCATGGAGGTTTTGCGTCCCTCCTCAAACCGCTCCCTGGCAATAAGGGCAGCGCCGAAAGCGCCCATAATCCCGGCAATATCGGGCCGCACGGCTTCACAGCCGGATATTTTCTCAAAGCTTCGAAGGACAGCGTCATTGTAAAAAGTGCCGCCCTGGACCACCACATGAGTTCCCAGATCCTTGGGGCTTGTGATCTTGATCACCTTGTACAGGGCGTTTTTAATGACAGAGTAGGCCAGGCCGGCGGAGATGTCGGCTACGGTGGCTCCCTCTTTCTGGGCCTGCTTTACGTTGGAATTCATGAATACGGTACACCGTGTCCCCAGATCCGTAGGATTAGTGGCAAACAGGGCTTCTTTGGCAAAATCCTCAACGGAAAAGTTAAGGGATTTGGCAAAGGTTTCGATAAAGGAGCCGCAGCCGGAAGAACAGGCTTCGTTCAGCTGAACGCTGTCAACGGTGTTGTCACGGATCTTGATGCATTTCATGTCCTGGCCTCCGATATCCAGGATACAGTCTACCTTGGGATCGAAAAAGGCGGCGGCGTAGTAGTGGGAGATGGTCTCCACCTCCCCCTCATCCAGCATCAGCGCGGCTTTTAAGAGCGCTTCCCCGTATCCGGTGGAACAGGACCAGGCGATGCGGGCGGTCTTAGGAAGCAGCGCCCGGATCTCCCGGACGGCGCGTATGGCCGTGGCCAAAGGGCTGCCGTTGTTGTTGCTGTAAAAATGGTACAGAAGGGTCCCGTCCTCCCCCACAATAGCCGCTTTGGTGGTGGTGGAACCGGCATCAATGCCCAGAAAGCAGTTGCCCTCATAAGAAGCCAGGGATGCCTTTCGGACGGTGTTGCGGTTATGACGGTCTAAGAATCGGTCATAATCTTCCTGGCTGTCAAACAGGGGCTCCATGCGCTTGATCTCCGCATCCATCCGGATGCCGTGGGTCAGATGCTCCACCAGATCCTTAAGAGGGATGGAAACGTCTTTTTTGCTGTTCATGGCAGCTCCAAGGGCTGCGAACAGGTGGGAGTGAGCCGGAGCGATGATCTGATCCCCGGACAGATTCAGGGTGCGGATAAAGGCCGCGCGCAGTTCCGGAAGGAAATGAAGGGGCCCTCCAAGGAACGCCACATTGCCCCGGATCGGCTTTCCGCAGGCGAGACCGCTGATGGTCTGGTTGACCACGGCCTGAAAAATGGAAGCCGCCAAGTCCTCTCTGGTAGCCCCGTCATTGATCAGGGGCTGGATGTCGGATTTGGCGAACACGCCGCACCTGGCGGCAATGGGATATATCATCTGATAATTTTTAGCGTATTCGTTAAGGCCGGAGGCATCCGTCTGCAGCAGAGACGCCATCTGGTCGATAAATGAACCGGTGCCGCCTGCGCAGATACCGTTCATCCGCTGGTCAACGCCTCCGGTAAAATAGATGATCTTGGCGTCCTCTCCCCCCAGCTCAATGGCCACGTCCGTGCGCGGATCTTCGGCCCGGAGGGCAGCGGCCACTGCCACCACTTCCTGGATAAAAGGAACCTGCAGATGCCTGGAAAGGGTAAGGCCGCCGGAACCTGTGATGGTGGGATGCAGCGTCACGGCTCCCAGTTCTTTGTGAGCCTTCTCCAAAAGCTGGGCCAGGGTTTCCTGGATGTTGGCGTAGTGCCGTTTATAGTCGGCAAAGAGTATGGTGTTTGCTTCATCAATAATGGCTGCTTTTACTGTGGTGGAACCGATATCGATTCCTAAAGAATAGTATTTCGTCATATTCTGCGGGGTCAGTCCCTGCCTCCTTTGCATAAAAGGTATACGTTTGAAAAAATGAACAGGCCGCATACCGTAGGTAGTGTACCATAAAATAAGAAAGAATACAATTGGAGTTGAGTGTTAAAAAAATGTTAACGGGTGATAAAAAAATGGTGAAAGTGCTGATTTGTTTGACAAACAGGCAGTCAGAAACTATAATGGTAAAGTCAAGGAAATAATTGGCACACAGAAAAAAGGTGAGACTATGATTCAGATCTTTATGACAGAGGATGACGCCATCCATCAGAAGGATGAGATCCAAAGCGGCTGCTGGATGGCGCTGACAGACCCTACAGCCACGGAGATCCTGGAGGTTTCAGAAGCATACGGTATTGATCCGGACCACCTAAGGGCCCCTCTGGATGAGGAGGAGCGCTCCCGTATCGAGGTGGAGGATAAGTACACCCTGATCCTGGTGGATATCCCTTCCATTGAGGAGCGAAGCGGCAAGGATTGGTATGTGACGATCCCTCTTGGCATTATTATGACCGAGCAGATGATGATAACGGTATGTCTGGAGGAGACGCCTATCCTTACGGCGTTTATGGACGGCAGGGTGAAGGAGTTTTATACCTACATGAAGAGCCGTTTTATTTTGCAGATCTTGTACCGCAACGCGTCCCAGTACCTGCAGTATCTGAGAGTCATTGACAAAAAGAGCGACGTGGTGGAGCAGAAGCTGCACAAGGCCCAGAAGAACCGGGAGCTGATGGAGCTTTTGGAGCTGGAGAAAAGCCTTCTGTATTTTTCCACATCCCTTAGGGCCAACGAGGTGGTGCTGGAAAAGCTGATGAAAAACGAAAAGGTAAAGAAGTATCCCGAGGATGAGGAGCTTTTGGAGGATGTCATCATTGAGAACAAGCAGGCCATTGAGATGGCCAATATCTACAGCGGGAATCTGAATGTGACCACAGAAGCCGTGGCGTCGGTGATCTCCAACAACCTGAACATTGTCATGAAGCTTTTGACTACCATCACCTTGGTCATGGCGATTCCTACTATGGTCGCCAGTTTTTACGGAATGAACGTTAGGGGGATACCGTTTGCGGAGCATCCGCATGGCTTCTGGATCGTGCTGGGCTTTACGGCTGTGGTGTCCATGGTGGTTACCCTGATCTTTTCCAAAAAAGATTTATTTTAGGTATGTTTGAAATGGCGCGGTTTTAGAAAGGATGCGAAACAATATGAAATTCTTCCACAAACTGGAGTACAAGTACGGAAAATATGCCATTCACAATCTGATGTACTATATCGTGATCCTGTATGGCGTGGGTCTGGTGATGAACCTGTTTAATCCCATGGTCTACTGGGCGTTCTTTTCTCTTGATATGGGAAAGATCCTTCATGGCCAGATCTGGCGTCTGCTCACATTTTTGGTGTATCCGCCTACGCTGGCCAGCTGGGCCTTTATGGATATTTTCTTTGGGATATTGGCTTTGTTTATGTACCACAGCCTGGGGCTGACTCTGGAGCGGGTATGGGGCGCTTTTCGGTTTAACATGTTCTTTTTCATGGGGGTCATAGGCCAGATCCTGGCGGCTTTTGTGGGATACGCGGTGTTTCATGAATCCTATTATATTACCACCGGATTTTTGAATTTTTCCATATTCCTGGCCTTTGCCATCTGTTTTCCGGATGTGCAGTTTTTGATGTTCATGGTGATCCCGGTGAAGGCCAAATGGCTGGCCATAGCGGAATCGGCTGTCTATGTCTACAGCTTTTTCAGAGGGAGCGCAAGTACCAGATGCGAGATCGTGCTGTCTTTGATCAATGTGCTGCTGTTTGTGGCCATGACCAGGAATTATCAGAAATACTCTCCCAGGGAGATCAAGAGGAAACATGATTTTAAGGCAAAAATGAAGGTAATGCCAAAGGGGCGGAGCATGCACAAGTGCGCAGTGTGCGGGCGGACCGAAGCGGACGGGGTTGACCTGGAATTTCGGTATTGCTCCAAGTGTGCCGGCGGGCTGGAGTACTGTATGGACCATCTGTATACACATCAGCATGTGACACAAGAGGTTGCGCAGATCCATGACAGACAGTAAAAAATGTACTCTTGGAATCTCTCCTGCACCTGCCTTTGTGGATGATTGGCTGATTTTCCGCCATATGCACATCTGACAAAAATCATCTCACAAAATCAGGTACAAAGAGACTCCGAGAGTACATGAAATGGAAATGGAGGAATGACATGAAAAAGACTAAGATTATTTGCACGATGGGCCCGAATTCGGATGACAGGCAGGTAATGGCCGGCCTGGCGCTTAACGGCATGGACATTGCCAGGTTTAATTTTTCTCATGGGGACTATGAGGAGCAGAAGAAGCGTCTGGATCAGCTAAAGAGCGTCAGGGAGGAACTGGATCTGCCCATTGCGGCTCTTTTGGATACCAAGGGGCCGGAGATCCGGACAGGACTTTTGAAAGACGGAAAGAAAGTTGTGCTGACAGAGGGACAGACGTATACCCTGACCACCAGAAATGTAGAGGGAGATGAGACCATAGGGCATGTGAACTATGCCGGTCTTCCCAAGGATGTGTCAGAAGGCAACCGGATTCTTATTGACGACGGGCTTATTGAGCTTAAGGTGGAAAAGTCGGAGGATACGGAGATCGTCTGTACCGTTATAAACGGCGGGGAACTGGGGCAGAGAAAAGGCGTCAATGTTCCCAATGTAAAGGTAAAGCTCCCGGCTCTGACGGAGAAGGACAAGGAGGATATCTGGTTCGGCATTGAGCAGGGCTTCGATTTTATCGCGGCTTCCTTTGTGCGGAACGCGGATGCCATAGTAGAGATTAAGCAGATGCTTGACGTGGCCGGGGCCAATATCAAGGTCATCGCCAAGATAGAGAACGCGGAGGGCATTGAAAACATTGATTCCATCATCGCGGTCAGCGACGGGATCATGGTGGCCAGAGGAGATATGGGCGTGGAGATCCCGGCGGAGCGGGTCCCCTATATCCAGAAGGAGATTATCCGCAAGTGCAATGAGGCCAGCAAGCCGGTTATCACGGCTACCCAGATGCTGGATTCCATGATCCGCAATCCCCGTCCCACCAGGGCGGAGGTGACGGACGTGGCCAACGCGGTGTATGACGGCACCGACGCGGTGATGCTGTCCGGGGAGACCGCCATGGGCAAGTATCCCATCGAGGCCCTTAAGATGATGGCTCAGATCGCGGAGGAGACGGAGAAACACTTGGATTACAACGCTTACCGGCAACGCAGCGTGTCGGCGGAGAATCTGCGGAAGATCTCCAACGCGGTTTGCTTTTCATCCGTATCCACGGCGCACGATCTGGACGCCAAAGCCATTGTTGCTCCCAGCATCAGCGGCTTCACGGCAGGGCTGCTTTCCAAGTACCGTCCCGGCGTGCGGATCATCGGCATGTCCCCAAGCGCCACTGCGGTCCGGCAGATGCAGATCATGTGGGGGGTGACGCCGTTTATCGCCAAAAGGGCGGAGTCCACGGACATCCTCATCGCTTCGTCTGTGGATTTGCTGAGACAGAAAGGGATTTTGGAGTCCGGGGATGTAGTGGTGGTCACCGCAGGGGTGGTAAGCCATGAGAGACGTCATGAACCAGCCCAGGATACGAATATTATGCGGGTTGTGAATATTTTGTAAAATATATTTGGAAAACCACTGGACAAAGAAGTCTGCTTTCAGGTACAATGTGACATTATTGTATTTGGATATGGCAGGCTTCTTGCCGTATGTACCGCCGCCCAGGCCGGGGGAAAGAGAGGAAAAAGATCATGGAAAAGAGACCATTTGTGACAAAAACGCAGCTGCAGGAGATTACAGAGAAGTATCCTACCCCCTTCCATCTTTATGATGAGAAGGGGATCCGGGAAAATGCCAGAAGGCTTCAGGAGGCATTTTCCTGGAATGAGGGATTTAAGGAGTATTTTGCCGTAAAGGCAACGCCTAACCCGTTTATTTTAAAGATCTTAAGGGAGGAGGGCTGCGGCGCCGACTGCTCTTCTTTGACGGAACTGATGATGGCCGATGCCTGTGGATTTGGAGGAGAGGAGATCATGTTCTCTTCCAACGACACGCCGCCGGAGGAATTTCAGCTTGCCCATGACCTGGGGGCGATCATCAACCTGGACGATTTTACTCATATTCAGTGCTTGGAGGAGACTCTGGGGAAAATTCCCGAGACGGTGTGCTGCCGGTACAACCCCGGCGGTGTGTTTAAGATCAGCAATGATATTATGGACAATCCGGGGGACTCCAAGTATGGCATGACCACAGAGCAGATGTTTGAGGCGTTTAAGATCCTTAAGGAAAAGGGGGTCAAATATTTTGGCATCCATGCGTTTCTGGCCAGCAACACAGTGACCAATGAATACTATCCCATGCTTGCCAAGGTGCTGTTTGAGGTGGCGGTGAAGCTCCATAAGGAGACAGGGGCTGACATCCGGTTCATCAACCTGTCGGGAGGGATCGGCATCCCCTATCGTCCGGACCAGGAGCCAAACGACATAAAGGTTATCGGGGAAGGGGTCCGCAAAGTGTATGAGCAGGTGCTGGTTCCGGCGGGCCTGGGGCATGTGGCGCTGTTTACGGAATTGGGGCGGTTTATGCTGGCGCCTTACGGCTGTCTGGTGACAAAGGCGATCCACGAGAAGCACACGCACAAGGAGTATGTGGGCGTGGATGCCTGTGCGGTGAACCTGATGCGGCCTGCGGTCTACGGGGCCTATCACCACATCACCGTGGCGGGCAAAGAGGATCAGGCATGCGACTATCTGTATGACGTAGTAGGGTCTCTGTGCGAAAACTGCGATAAGTTTGCCATTGACAGGAAGCTGCCAAAGATTGAGAAGGGAGACTTTTTGGTGATCCACGATACGGGAGCCCACGGATTTTCCATGGGATATAATTACAATGGAAAGCTTAAGTCCGCGGAGCTGCTTTTAAAAGAGGACGGGTCTGTGGAAATGATCCGAAGGGCGGAGACGCCTCAGGATTATTTTGCCACTTTTGATTTCTGCGGCGTCATGGGAAAGTACAGACAGCAGGGTGGTAACAGTTCAAGGGTTATCGGAACGGTTACCCAGGGTGAAAGAAATCTGTAAAGAAAACGAAAGATGGGTTTACAAAAAAAGAACGGAAATATTGCGGGGCAGAGGAAGGGATAATAGGGGTTTCTTTCTCTGCCTCGAAGTGTATTTGGGAGAGGGCGGGGGAAAGAGGGAGTTTTTGAAAAAAGGCAGAAAAATCCCCGTATCCTGGTGATACGGGGGATTACTTTTTCTTTAGGATTAGGATTAAAAGGATTAAGGATTTACTATCTGTGCATCTCTTATGGATATAGTATAGCACAAAGAGAGAGAAAATGTTTGTATAATGTTTGAATAGATTATGAAGAAATTCTTAAGGCTGAGGGGTAAGATTTGTGTTGGATGGTGAATTTTTGAGAAGGCATGCGGGAAAGACATGGGTTTTGAAAAAAATGATGAAAAAGGCATAGGTATCTATTATTGTGTAGTTGAGGCGGCGTAGTGGCAGGCCGAAGAGAGAGGCGGTCCCGTCCGGGTTCAGATATGCCGGACATTGCGATGAGCCCAGTAAAGCAGAAAACACTCGGGGTTAGGCCCTCCTGTTTTCTATGGTCTCATCTCCATGGCATATATTCACCCGGACGGGACCGCCTCTCTCTTCGGCAAATGCAGGGTTCGCTGGCTTAGGTCTGCTTGCTTAAATGGTTTCCTGCATGGAAAGGCATTGGCACAATTCCGTAGGAAATATATGCTTGTTTGGTCAGTAATCGCGTTTGTTTTGGCGGCTTTGAAAAGAGTTATGATTTAACAGTTTTCAGCAGTTATAAGTGATTATTCACAAATTAATTAAGTGTTTGCTGAACTTATCCTGAACAACTTAAAGTATTGATAAATGGTGAATTTTTTAGCATTTTTTGTTATACTTGTGAGTAAAAAGTTTTTTGTAAAAAAATAACCCTTCCGTATGGATTTGTGGTATCTTTAAGTTCCTACACTTAAGAAAGATACAAACCACCAGAAGAGTTATTCTGTGTATGAGTTTACCATACTTTTCGGTGGTTTACCATACCATTATGCTGAATTTTATTGATAAAGTGTTATGCCAGTTTGAATCCTGTTTCTCGCGCAAGGCTTCCTTCCGTTGGTTTGTTACCATTACCATAGGATTTATGCTCCGTTCCGATAAACTTGGGGTTACCTCCGTCATCCGGGACCTGGCTCTCTCTCCAGACTGCTATCTTTCCATGATCCACTTTTTCAGAGCCTCTTCCTGGTCTCTCGATGCCACCCGCCGCCGCTGGTTCTGTGTTGTGGATGGCTCCTTCCCTCTCTATAAAGAAGGGAACTTTCATATCCTCGTAGGGGATGGTGTCAAACAGTCAAAGGAAGGACGGCGCATGCCTGGAGTTAAGAAACTTTTTCAGGAATCCGAAAATTCCGCGAAACCAGACTATATCCACGGACATATGTTTGGCGGCCTTGGCATTCTGGCCGGAAATCCGGGTAACTGGGCCTGTATTCCTTTAATGATAAAAGAACTCCTTTACAAGATAGATTGCGATATATCGATGGAGAGATTATTATCGATAGCCTTATGGAATTGGGCTATGAAGTGGATTTTGACAGTAAGGAGAAATTTTTTAAGATAAAGGAAAGACAGATAAAAAATTATATTTTTACAGCCAATATTATCTTAGAGAATGGTACGGTAGATTTAGTCTGGATAGTGAGGGAAAATGGAAATCTTATATTAGGATTACCATTAGGAGAGTATTCTAGGCTAATGATTAATCCAGATTATAGAATAAAGAAGCCTATTTTTGCAACGTATGAGGACTTAGATGAAATATTTCAGATAGCTTTTCAATTGTTCGAAGACTTTAAAAAGACCATAATTGCTTTGGAATGAAGTGTAATAACATCACAAAACGCAAGAGAAAGGATGGCGTTTGATATAATTGTCATTCGAAAGAATTTTGGGACAAAGCATAACGAAGGTTTACTTAAGGCTCTTAAATATGCAACATCATTATGGCAGTTTAAAAAATAGAGGTATGCAATATGAATTTGATAGAAGTAGTTAAAAAATGTCAAAATGGGGTATTAGATAATGGTATGCTTATTGAATATAGCTTGTTTTTCGATGAGATTGCTAGAGGATGTTGTAAGTTTTCAATTGATAATAATAAAGAGTTAAATATTTTAAAAGAAATATTTTTAAAGATAAGGCAGATGGATGAATATGCAGAAATATATGTAAGTACTTATGGGATAGACCTTGCAAAAAATAATATAAGTATTTATGCGGATACAGTATTGATACATAGTATAATTAGTATAGAAGAATTATATTATTTTTTTAAAGAATATCCTAAAATAGAGCCAAGTGATATCGAATTATTGATTGATGATGAAATAATAGATGAAGTAGCAGAAGTGGTTGTTTTGAAAGAGTATGGATTAGAAAATTATAAATCTTTTATTCAAAAAAGACAGTTGAATATAATTAAGAGTCTGTATTGGGATTGAACGATCATATTTCGCCAAATGACTTGCCTGAATTTCCATCTGCCGCGTTGGCCTCACTGAACGATGTCACCGTATCGCCTCGTTCAGCCGCCTTGCAGACTGCAAATTTATTCTGCGTCATTTGGCTGAAAATGAATGTGTAACAGAGTTAGAGAAATCCAGGGTTGAGGATATGTATAAAAAAGCAGTATGGAAAGAACGCCATTATGACAGCCTGGCCGGGACAAGCCAAATGTTGAAAGAAAGGATGAAAATTATGGAAATAAGTTGGGTTTGGGGTGAGGGTGGGCCGCATTTATTAATGGAGAAAAGGTATTTAGATATTTGGGAAACAGATGCGGTTGCAGACCATGGGGGAAAGGAATCACTTTATGATAAAACTGGTGAGGTCAAAGGAGATTATATTGGAGAATTAACATTACAGGATGGGAGTTTTATTGTCATTCATGAGGAGATGGATCAAACGGCGTGGATATCTGGTGAAAATGGAAATGGTGGTATTTTAGTTGGATCAATTAGTATAGAAGAAAGTTTTGACGAAAATGATTTTATAGAAACTATTACACAAATTCCTGATGATGTATATAATGAGACAGGGATACAATATAAGATTTTTCAAGATGAATTATATTTATTTCCGGCATGTGATCTAGGGCCGGGATATTCCAATCCATATAATAAAGTTGATTTGACTCCGGGAGTATATAAAATTAAAATAATTGAGAACTATGAATTATGTTACGGGTGCTTCATATTGTACAAGTTTATTAAAATGTAATTTAACCTGTTATGCTATTTATATGGTTCTCTAAAAAAGCCCGCAAAATCCCTGCTGAAGTGAGGAGAAGTAGATAAGCTGCCATCAAGGAGATGGAATTGAAGTGGACCAGATGGAATGATTATTTTCTTTGGAAATAAGAGAGGAGATAAAATGTCATTAGAACATGATTTTAAGATAATTACAGATAATTGTTATGATAAAGACGTTTCAACAGGAGATATGATTTCTATATCAGATGATTTGATTCGATATATAAGAGATTCGTTACTTTGGATAAAAACACTTTGGAACGGAAAAAGGGAAACAAATGGATTGAATTATTATGGATATACAATAATAGTAGTAGAGAGCATACAGAAATTAGAAAGAATAATAAGTGCCTGGATTCTTTTGTTTGAAAATTCTGGAGATACGATTCTATTAACAGGTGATTATCTGATTGATAACGATAAGTATGAAACAATAGAATTTACCAGAGAAGAGTGTTTGACACAGTTAAGAGCCTTAAAAAAGATGTGTGAAAAGGCGGCAATAGAGAATAGAGCTATTTTGCATGAAGGAATTTAAAGATTGATTTTAGGCGAATAAATCTATCCAAGAATCTTGGGGATTCCATTTATTTCCCTTTTTAGAAATCTTGTCATTGCTGATAATTAGTGACGAACGAAGAGGAGCTTATTATAGCAATTGAGGCAATATTAATATGTACATAAGAGTTAAAATGCAATCTGGATGTACCCTTTTTTCATGGCGACTATAGTGGTATTGAAACTATGGAGAAAAAGTGGCCGGTATATACAGCGATAATTTGTTTAGAGGATAACGATAAGATAGATATAAATAATTTTCGTCCCGAAGTCGAATCCCCAAATAAAGACATGTATGATAATAGAGCTATCTATGAAATTCGTATTTTAGATGGAGACTTATTTTATATTATATCTGATTAACAGATATTAAATCTTTAAGCAGGAGGTTATGGCATGTGGTTTGTATTTGCGCTATTGTCAGCAGTATTTGCGGCGTTGACATCTATTTTGGCAAAGATCGGTATTGATGGGGTTAATTCTAATCTGGCAACAGCCATCAGAACGGTAGTGGTGGTGGTCATGGCCTGGGGGATGGTGTTTCTGACCCATGCCCAGGGAGGGATAGCTGCCATCACCAAAAAAAGCTGGATGTTCCTGGTTCTGTCGGGGATGGCTACCGGGGCGTCCTGGCTGTGCTATTATCGGGCCTTACAGCTGGGGGAGGCATCCAAGGTGGTGCCGGTGGACAAGTTAAGCGTGGTGCTGACCCTAATCTTGGCATTTGTGTTTTTGCATGAGGAGTTTACGGCAAAGGCTTTGGTGGGATGCGTTTTGATCGGGGCGGGGACGTTGGTTATGGTTTTGTAGCGGCATGCATTTGCTGAAAAATGTTCCTAAAGGGGCATCAGATATGATATAATGGAGGAAATCCGCTCCAGACTTCTGGAAGAGATGGCTTTGAGCGGGGGGAATTTATCTAAGGAGGAGTAGAAATGGCGGGAAAACGATTTCCGGATGGATTTTTGTGGGGAGGAGCAACGGCAGCCAACCAGTGCGAGGGGGCCTGGGATGCGGACGGAAAAGGCATGTCTGTGGCGGACTGCAGCATGTACAAAAAGAATGTGGATCAGAAGGACTACAAGGCGCAGCACACCATTACCAGCAAGGACATTGAGGAGGCCATGGCCAGCAAAGACGTACACAAATACGGCAAGCGTCACGGCATTGATTTTTACCATAGATACAGAGGCGATCTGGATCTATTTCAGGAGATGGGCTTTAAGACCCTGAGGGTTTCCATCCAGTGGACCAGGATCTATCCCACCGGGCTGGAGGAGACGCCCAACGAGGCGGGGCTTAAGTTTTATGAGGACATGTTTTCGGAGATGAAAAAGCGGGGCATTGAACCGCTTGTGACGCTCCATCACTATGAGATGCCGCTGTATCTGTCTAACCATTACGACGGGTGGTACAGGCGGGAGGTCATTGACCTGTTTTTAAAATTCTGCCGCACTGTTTTTGAGCGGTACAAAGATCTGGTTCGCTATTGGCTGACGTTTAACGAGATCGACAGCGTGTTCCGCCATCCCTTTACCACCATCGGACTGGTGGAGGACCGGTATCCGGCTGAGAAGTGGGAGGAGATCATCTACCAGTCGGTCCACAATCAGTTTGTAGCCAGCGCTTTGGCCACAAAGATGCTCCATGAGATGATCCCGACGGCGCAGATGGGATGCATGATCACCCGCACCCTGACCTATCCGGAAAACTGCCATCCGGGCAATATGCTGTTGGCCTTGAAGGAGAACCGGAAGAATTTCTTCTATTCGGATGTGCAGGTGCGGGGCGAGTATCCGGAGCACATAAAGAACGAGTGGGAGCGCAAGGGGATCCATGTGGAGTTTGGAGCCGATGACGAAAGGATCTTAAAGGAGCATCCCGTTGACTTTGTGTCTTTCAGCTACTATATGAGCCGGGTTACCAGCATCAACGCGGCGGATAAGGAGATGGTCAGCGGCAATGTGACCAGCGGGGTGAAGAATCCTTACCTGGATATTACGGAGTGGAACTGGCAGGTTGACCCTACGGGACTGACCATCTCCCTTATTGAGCTGTATGACAGGTATCAGAAGCCGCTGTTTATTGTGGAAAATGGTTTGGGGAACCGGGACAAGATTGAGGAGGACGGCAGTATTCAGGACGACTACCGGATCCGGTATTTCCAGGACCATATTGAGGCCATTGCCCAAGCGATCCAGGAGGGCGTGGATGTTATGGGCTATACGCCGTGGGGGTGTATCGACATGGTGAGCATGTCCACCTGCCAGATGAGCAAGCGGTACGGCTTTATCTACGTGGATGTGGACGACGAGGGCAACGGGACCTACGAGCGGAGAAAGAAAAAATCCTTTGGCTGGTATAAGAAAGTGATCGCCACCAACGGGGAGGATCTAAGCACGGAGGGATAGAAGATGAGAATCGCAATACTTGGAGCCGGGATGATGGCCAACCTGGTGATGGAGACCATTAAGGAGCTGGGATTTTCCTATGTGGCGGTGCTGGGAAGAAAGGGGTCGGAGGAAAAGGTAAAGGCATTATGCCGGGACAACGGGCTGGACGGATATTTTCTGGATTATGAGGAGCTGTTGAACAGCGACGTGGATATTGTGTATGTGGCGCTGCCTAACCACCTCCACTATGAGTTTGCCAGAAAGGCTCTGATGCGTGGAAAGCATGTGATCATCGAGAAGCCTATGGCAGCCAATGAGCAGCAGTTTAAGGACCTGGCGCGGACTGCCGAGATAAAGGGCGTGATGTTGTTTGAGGCTATGAATGTCCACTATCTTCCTGCGTACCGCGCGTTAAAAGAGCAGCTTTGGCAGGTTGGGGATCTGAAGATCGTCAGTTTTAATTACAGTCAGTATTCTTCCAGATATGATGCCTTTAAAAATGGACAGATTCTGCCGGCGTTTGACCCTATGAAGGCCGGGGGAGCCCTGATGGATTTGAATGTTTACAATATCCACGGGATTGTGGGGCTTTTCGGAAAGCCCTGGGAAGTGAAATATGAGGCAAATATAGAGCGCGGGATTGATACCAGCGGGATCTTGACCCTGGATTACGGAGATTTTAAGGCGGTGGCTATCGGAGCTAAGGACTGCAGGGCTCCGGTGCGCTGTACCATCCAGGGGACAAATGGGTGTTTCGTGATCCCCAAGCCCATAAGCCAGATGGAAGGGTATGACCTGATGCTTAATGACCAAGGGACCGTGGAGTACCGGACAGAGGATGCGAAAAACAGGCTGTACTATGAGTTCATGGAGTTCCAGCGGATCATCAGGGAGAAGGACTGGGAGAAGGAAAAGGAGATGCTGGGGATCAGCGGGATCGTCAGCGAGATCCTGGAGGAGGCAAGGCGGCAGAATGGGATCTTTACCAGGTTTCCGGTTATGCTGCCGGTTGCGTCAGGTATCTGATGAGATGGGAAGAAAGTCTGCTGTATATCCGCTGTTTTCAGGATGTACAGCGGATTTTTGGTTTATAACTGTAAAACTTAGACCCTTAAGAACGATATCTTGCGCAAAATGGCTAAATGATTAAATTGCTGTATTGTTGAGTGAGCAATGGGCGGGGATTGTCGTGAGGCCCGGGAGGGAAGGCAGGCTGTGTGCCGTTCGGGTTCAGATATGCCAGACATTCCGATGAGCCCAAAACGGGAACCAGGAGGGGTTAGGCCCTCCTGGTTCCCTGGTCTCATCTCCATGGCATAGATTCACCCGCCCGGCACACAGCCTGCCTTCCCTCCCGGGCAAAAGCAGAATTCGC
>CAJTGF010000021.1 GCA_910575585.1 Clostridiaceae bacterium | reverse complement strand
TCATTGAAAGGGTGCAGGGCTCATACAAATATTTCGCCACAGCCTATGGCAAAGAAATCATTGCCGCAGGACTTACCGTCAAAAACCTTGTGCTTATACCAGCATTGGCATAGGTATTTTTCTTACGCAAAAATTTTGCCATTTTGCGTCAAAAATCATTGATAAGTGGCCTAATCATAACTAAAGGAAACCATTCATCCCCTTAGTCAGGAACAACATCCAGCCAGCATACATTAAGCCGGCGAACCCTGCGTTTGCCCGGGAGAATCCGTCTGCTGTCCGGGTGAATATATGCCATGGAGATGAGACCCAAGAAAACAGGAGGGCCTCACCCCGAGTGTTTTCTGCTTTAGGGGCTCATCGCAATGTTTGGCATATCTGAACCCGGACAGCAGACGGATTCTCCCGGGCTTACCACAACTTCGCCATCCTCAACTATACATCAAACTGACGAAATGAAAGCTCCGCTTCATCCAGATTATGGTTGACAAATGGAAAATATCGTAGTATTTTTATATTAGCACGTGCGCAATTACGAGATGAGGAGGAACTGGGATGGATGTTGTATTGGAGCTTCAGACCCTAAGACAGGAGCTGATTCGGGAAATTGATGAAAAGATTGAGCAAACCATAAAAAAACTGCAAGACGGATATCAGGAACCGCCAAGGAGGGAATATACAGGAACAAAGATTTACGAAAGTATTTATCCCCTCAATGCAGGAACGGGTATCTACAAAGGGAAACGCCCAACAGGAGTTATTTTTCCCGGTGAAAGGCGGGTGGAAAGCCCTACTTGGAAACGGGTTATGGAAGAAATCTTGAAGGATTGCTGTAAGGATGTGGGAAAACGTCAGGGGCTGATGGATCTGCGGGGGAAGGTATTGGGCCGGAACCGGGTGTTGGTGGGCAGTGAGACCGGGAAAATGCGCAGTCCTATAAAGATAGAGGAGGCTCTTTATGTGGAGACCCATTATGATGCGGAGACTTTGCTTCGGATCTTGACAACCAGGATCTTGGATGAGGTTGATTATGATTATAGTGATATAAAAATCGCGGTGAGGGCGGAGTGAGACAGGGGGAAGAAGCTGGGAAAGAGGTACAAAAGAAGCTATTGCATTACAAGCTGGACAGAGAGTATAATAGAAGCAGGAAAGGATGAATCCTGGAAGCCCCAGGATAAAAACAGAGGAGAATGAATGGGTTTAGAAGACAAAAACAGTGATATTGCGTATCAGAACAAGGATATTGTATCGAAGCTTTTTGGTGAGAGGATGAAGGGGAAGAGCCTTTCGCTGTTTGGACTGGGAATGGATTTAAAGGTAGTGGATGTAAGGCCGACCAATATTCCCATTGTCCAGGCCAGGGAGCTGCGGATGGATAACGTGTTTGAGCTGGAAGACGGAAGTGTGGCGATTCTGGACTATGAAAGCGAGTATAGGAAGGAGAACTTCACCAAATACGGCCGTTACGTGATTGATGTGATTGACCGCTATCAGAGAGAAGGGAAAGAGCCGGATATCCATATGCTGGTGCTGTACACGGCAGACATTGAGAGGGCAAAGACGGTCATGAGCCGGACGGCGCTGACGATAAAGACAGAGACAGCGTATCTTGTGGGTGTGCCGTCAGAAGAGTGGATGGATGAGGTCAAGAACTGCATAGCGACAGGAAAGGTGACTGATGAGGTGCTGATGCGTCTGGTATTGCTGCCGCTTACATATAAGGGAGCGGAAAAGAAACAGACCGTGATTAAGGAATGCGTGCATTTGGCGAGACAGATACCGGATAAGGGGCAGGAGACTTTTGTGCTGGCGGGGATACTGTCTTTTACGGATAAGGTGATTAATGAAGAGACAAGACAGTATATCAAGGAGGTGATTGGAATGACACAGGTTGGGAAGATGCTGATGGATGAGGGGATGCGGAAAGGTGATGTAGAAAGAGCAAAAAGGACAGCCTTAAAGATGTTGAGCAGGGGAGATTCGTTAGAAGAGATAGCTGAGGTTCTGGAACTGTCCATAGACACAATCAAAGCATGGGAAGAGGAAGCTTGCGCGTTGGTGTAAATGGATTTTAGTGGGAGGTGTGGTTATACCAAAGGTAGTGTAAAATAGTTTGTGTCTTAGGAAAAAAATGGCTCCTTTTGGGTAAGAATTCAGATGTGACAATTCTTATCGAAAAGGAGTATTTTTATGGCTGTAGCTAAGGATCAAATTCGACAGATTATTTCAGAAAATAACATTTCCAGCGTCGCGGATGTCTATTCTCTTCTCAAAGAAAGTTTTAAGGATATTCTCCAGGAACTTATGGAGGCGGAATTGGATGCCGCGCTTGGTTATGAAAAAAACCACAAAGGAGATTTGACCACAAACAATAAGCGCAACGGACATTCCCCCAAAACCCTCAAAAGCCAGTATGGGGAATTTCAGGTGGATGTGCCTAGGGACCGCAACGGAGAATTCGAACCAAAGCTTATCCCAAAATACCAGCGTGATATTTCCGGAATTGAGGAAAAGGTCATCTCCCTGTATGCAAGAGGGATGAGTATCAGAGATATCCATGACCAGCTAAAGGATCTTTACGGAATCGAACTGTCCGCAGAGATGGTCAGCAAGATTACAGATCGAATCCTGCCCCAGGTCAGGGAGTGGCAGTCCCGTCCCCTGTCCCTCATTTATCCTTTTGTCTTTATGGATTGTATCCATTATAAGGTAAGGGAAGAAGGGAAAACCGAAAGATCATGTACACGACTTATGCCGATAAAAAAACTATACCGATATTTTTTCAAAAACACCCCATGAATATTGGCTTTTTTAAAATAGCGGTATAGTTTTTTTGTCGGCATAAGTGGTGCTATCACGAAATCGGTATAGCACGACAAACATCATTGAGGGTCTGAACCGCCAGTATCGAAAAGTGACGAAAACGAAAGGTGTGTTTCCTAGTGACCAGTCTCTGGAGAAGATGCTGTATCTGGCCAGTGAGAACATCACAAAGAAATGGACCCAGAGATACCGTGGATGGGACCAGGTGCTGAACCAGCTGATCGTCCTATACGGAGAAAGGCTGACACAGTATTTATAAAAAGAAAAAGCCAGGGCGGCTCCAAGTGAAAAGGCAGCCGCCCCAGCCTTATTCCATCGGCATTGATAGTATTGCCAGAAAAGCCCAGTTTTATTCCGGAGGCCGGGTGTGGGCAGAGCCCACGAAAAGCAGACTTTGAGATGTCTTTATTTAGGTACGAAAAAATCAAGTAACAATGTATAAAGAATCCCCCAGTGGTTATACTATAAATAGAAAGAACTTTCGACAGCAGGAAATTCATGGAATCGACAGCAAAAAACTACATATCGAACTCTTACCAGGGAAACCTAAATTTCTATAGACACAAAATTTCTTACACCCTCCTCCCAAAAATCAGGTATAATCGTCCCTCCTTTGTTATTCAGTTATTTTAATGGGTGTGGAAGATTCTGGATGTGCCATGGATGGAGAAGGCTGTCTGGAAACCGCTGTAAAAATAGAACAGGGCGAATTGTTCATATAGAATAAGGGTACCGTTCGATCATATGTAACTTGATGATTTTACGGTACCCCATTTATTTTGTTAATTAAGCGTTTTTTCAGTTCTGCGTCATTCTCCGCATCAAATCTTAATAAAGCTTTGCGCCTGCCGGAATGTGGCTGTCAACCATTAAAAGGTTAAGCCCTTCGTGACCGTCCTCCTCATGTACCGCCGAGATCAGCATACCTTCAGAGTCAATGCCCATCATCTTTCTTGGCGGCAGATTCACGATAGCGATACAGGTCTTTCCAACCAGTTCCTCCGGTTCATAATACTCGTGAATACCGCTTAAGATCACGCGGTCTTTGCGCTCGCCGTCGTCTAATGTGAACTTGAGGAGCTTCTTGGATTTCGAAACTGCCTCACAGGCCAAAATTTTTACTGCGCGGAAGTCCGATTTCGCGAATGTTTCAAAATCAACCATTTCCTCAAAGATCGGCTCGATCTTTACATTGGAGAAATCAATCTTAGAAGTGTTAACAGCCTTTTCCCTTACCTCATTTCCCGCGTTTACATCCTTCAAAGTTTTCATGGTCGGGAACAGCAATACATCCCGAATAGCCGGCGAGTTGGTAAACAGCATCACCAACCGGTCAATCCCGTAACCGATGCCTCCCGTAGGCGGCATACCGATCTCCAAAGCATTCAGGAAATCTTCATCCGTGGTATTTGCCTCTTCATCCCCTGCGGCCAGGGCGGCTTCCTGGGCTTTAAAACGCTCCCTCTGGTCAATGGGGTCGTTAAGCTCCGAGTACGCGTTGCACATCTCCCTGGCATAGATAAACAGCTCGAACCGCTCCACCAGCTCCGGCTTATCCGGCTTTCTCTTGGTCAGAGGGGACACCTCCACCGGATGGTCCATGATAAAGGTAGGCTGAATCAGATGTTCCTCCACAAACTCCTCAAAGAACAGATTGATAATGTCTCCCCGGACGTGGCGGGCTTCGTAGTGGACGCCCTTTTCATCCGCCAGCTTCTTGGCTTCCTCTGTGGTCTTGATCTCTTCAAAATCAATGCCTGTGTGCTTTTTGATGGCGTCGATCATGGTCAGACGCTCAAAGGGCTTTCCAAGGTCGATCTCCACCTCCGCGTAGGGGATGGTGGTGGTGTGGCACACTTCCTGGGCAATATGGCGGAACATGTTTTCTGTCAGATCCATCATGCCGTGGTAGTCCGTGTAAGCCTGGTAAAGCTCCATAAGGGTAAATTCCGGGTTGTGCCGGGTGTCCAGGCCCTCATTGCGGAACACGCGGCCGATCTCGTAGACTCTCTCCATGCCGCCTACGATCAGCCGTTTCAGATACAGCTCCAGGGAGATCCGGAGCTTTACGTCCTCGTCCAGGGCGTTGTAGTGGGTCTCAAAGGGCCTTGCCGCGGCGCCGCCGGCGTTGCTCACCAGCATGGGGGTCTCAACCTCCAGAAATCCCAGGTCGTCTAAGTAGCGGCGGATGCAGCTGATGATGCGGGAACGGAGAACAAAGGTCTTTTTCACGTCCTCGTTCATAATAAGGTCTGTGTACCGCTGGCGGTAGCGCATATCCGTGTTGGTCAGCCCGTGGTACTTTTCAGGAAGGACCTGCAGGCTCTTGGAAAGCAGGGTCACGGAAGTGGCATGGATGGAGATCTCCCCGGTCTTGGTGGTGAATACCGTGCCTGTAAGGCCGATGATATCGCCGATATCCAGCTTGCGGAACTCCTTGTAGGCTTCCTCGCCCACGCTGTCTTTGGCAACGTAGGACTGGATGTTGCCCTTTAGATCCTGGACGTTGCAGAAGGACGCTTTGCCCATGACCCGCTTGGACATCATGCGGCCGGCTATGGAGACTTCCTTTCCCTCCCACTGGCTGTAATCTTCCTTTACGTCTGCGCTGTGGACGGTCACGTCATATTTGGTGATGCGAAAAGGGTCGTTGCCGGATTCCTGAAGCTGTGACAGTTTTTCCCGGCGTACTTTCAGTAACTGGTTAATATCTTCCTGGGTCTGTGTCTGATTTTGCTGCGCCACGTCATTCACTCCTTTATCGTTGTTGGGGCGGTCAAAATGCCGGCGGGAACCGATGGGTCTCCCGAATTTTGCGGGAAATGGGATTTTTCCGCCCGTAGTTTATTTAGGAAACTCTCTGGATCTCCAGCACTTTGTATTGGATCACGCCAACCTGGGTCTCCACGTCCACCACGTCGCCTACCTTTTTGCCCAGAAGGGCCTGGCCTACGGGGGATTCGTTGGAGATCTTGTTCTGAAGGCTGTTGGCCTCTGTGGAGCCTACGATCTTAAACTCCATCTCCTCGTCCTCTTCGATCTCGTATACCTTGACTTTGCAGCCGATGTTGATCTTCTCCAGGTCGATCTCTTCTTCCACCACTACTTCCGCGTTCTTTAACAGCTTCTCCAGCTCCTCGATGCGCAGCTCGATGTCTCTCTGCTCATCCTTGGCGGCGTCGTACTCGGCGTTCTCCGACAGATCCCCCTGTTCTCTGGCTTCCTTGATCTTCTGGGCCACTTCTTTTCGCTTGACAACTTTCAGATTATGAAGTTCATCCTCATACTGTTTTAATCCTGCATAGGTAAGAATATTTTTCTTCTCCGCCATGATCCGCATAACCTCCCGTTATTTCCAAAATTATCGAACAAACATATTTAGAAGCTTAGAAGCGGTCTATGTCAGCCCGCTTCCTGTATTCAAGGTATTATATCCCAAACCCTACGCCTTGTCAAGAACTGGGAAAGCAGGATTTCAGCCATTTATTCCGGGATTTCGGGAGTTTTTCTACGTTTTTCTGGTAAATGACAGAGATTTATGGTAGAATAGGACTAACAGGGGGAGAAAGGAATAAATAAATGCTGATTTCATTAAAGAAAAATGGGGCAGAGGCAGTGGTGGATACCGCAGGAGCCCAGCTGCTCTCGCTGAAAGACAGGAACGGAAAAGAATATATGTGGCAGAGGGTGCCGGAGTTTTGGGCCCGGACCTCCCCGGTTTTATTTCCGGCCATAGGCAACAGCAGAGGCGGGAAGACGATCTTTGAGGGAACATGGTATGAGCTTTCCAAACATGGGTTTGCCAAGGACATGGAATTTGAGGCGGAGAAGACAGGGGAGGGGGAAGCGTCTTTTGTTATCACGGACACGGAAGAGACAAGGCGGCGCTATCCTTACCGGTTTTCCTTTGCCATGGATTATAAATTGACAGAAGACGGGATCCTCATAGGATACCAGGTGGAAAACCGGGATTTAAAAACCATGTACTACTGCCTGGGAGCCCATCCGGGATTTATGTGTCCCATGGAGGAGGGGGAGCGGTTTGAGGATTACCGGCTGCGGTTTGAGACAAAGGAGGACTGCTGCGGCATCGTCTACGACTTAGATGCTCTGGAATTTGACAGGAAGAGCCGGGGGTATTGTCTGGACCACACCGATATACTGCCCCTTGCCTACGAACTGTTTGACAGCGACGCTGTTTATTTTGAAGGGCTGCAGTCGAAAAAGGTCTCCCTGATCCATAAGGATACGGAGAAAGGGGTGGAGGTTTCCTTTGCGGACTTTGCCTCTGTGGCTTTCTGGACGCCTGCCGGCAAGAGGGCGCCGTTTCTGTGCGTGGAGCCGTGGAACGGTTCGGCTGTCTGTTCCGACGAGGACGACGAATTTGCCCATAAGCATGACGTGCAGATCCTTGGGCCGGGGGAGAAGAAACATTACGGCCTGGGGATACGGATCCTTGGCAGGAGGTAAAGCCGGCAGGCGCCGGGCAGGTGTGGAACCGGGATTTTAAGGGCAGTATGAACGATGGGGGAGTTTACTGTTTAGCACGATAAGGAGCTTAGTTAATTATGAAGAAAGCAATGAATCAATCCAAATTGAATCTTATTTTAAACGGAATCGCCATAACGGCGCTTTTGCTGGTGATGGTGCTTTTATTTGCCTTTGGCGAGATCAACGGCAGGCTCAATGACGCCACGGAGGACCGGTTTGATCTGACCTACAATGCCAACCGGTTCATGAACGGTTCCGCCTATCTTACCAACGAAGTACGCGCCTACGCCGCCACGGGGAATAAGGTACATTATGATAATTACTGGAACGAGATCAACACATTAAAAAACCGCGACCAGGGCGTTGCGGCCATGCAGGAGATCGGTCTGACCCCCGAGGAGCAGGCCATGATCGATGAGATGTCCTCGTTGTCCAACAACCTGGTGCCTTTGGAGGAAGGCGCCATGGAGCAGGTCCAGTCGGGGCAGATGCAGGAGGCTTTGGAGTATGTGTACGGGTCCGACTATACCACGGTCACCGAGCATATTACGGAGATCAAGCAGCAGTTTCTGGATGAGCTGGATGTGAGGACCGGGAAAGAGGTCAAGGCTTTGAGGACGGAGGAAGATATTGTCCGGCTGATCATTTTCCTGGCTCTGATCTTAGTGGGGATCGTGCAGGTCTATGTGATGATGATTACCAAGAAGAGGATCTTAGGGCCTGTGATTGCGGTCAGGGACCAGATGGGAGAGATCTCCAGGGGCAACCTTTCGGCGGAGTTTCCGCTGGAGCCCGACACTTCGGAGATCGGCATGCTGGTGGAGTCCATCCATGAGACCAAGAAAGAGTTAAAGAAATACATTTCCGATATTGATTCCAAGCTGGCCCAGATGGCGCAGGGCAAGATGGATCTGTCCATCGGCAGCGACTACCGGGGAGAGTTCCAGCCTATCCAGAGGGCTATGAGCCAGATACTGGACTCCCTTAACAACGCGCTGTTCCAGATCAACCAGACGGCGGGGCAGGTTTCCCAGGAGTCCGAGAAGATGGCCATGGATTCCCAGACCTTATCAAACGGGGCGGTGCAGCAGGCGTCGGCGGTGCAGCAGCTGTCAGCCAGCATCCAGACGCTTTCGGATCAGGTCAGCAGCACTTCCGTGGACGCGGACAATGCCAGAGAGGCATCCATGAACGCGGCGGCGCAGCTGGAGGCATGTAATGAGAAGATGGCGGAACTGACCACAGCCATGAAGGATATTTCCGAAGCTTCCCAGCAGATAAGCGGGATCATCAGGACCATTGAGGACATTTCCTTCCAGACCAATATCCTGGCTCTTAACGCGGCCATTGAGGCGGCCAGGGCCGGAAGCGCGGGGAAAGGCTTTGCCGTGGTGGCGGACGAGGTTCAGAGTCTGGCCAACAAGAGTTCCATCGCTGCCCAGGATATTACCAGGCTGATTAAAAATTCCATGAACCTGGTGGAGCACGGCACGGAGCTGTCGGCGGAGAGTACCCGGACCCTTGAGGTGGGTGTGGCCGGGGCAAGGAGATCCACGGAACTGGTGGAGCGCATCGCCGTGTCCGCCGGAGAGCAGGCGGAGTCTTTGGCCCAGCTGACCATGGGCATGGAGCAGATCTCCGGGGTGGTCCAGACCAACGCGTCCACAGCGGAGAAGTCCGCGTCTTCGGCCCAGGAGTTAAGGAGCCAGTCGGAGGAATTGTCAGAGTCTGTGCAGAGGTTCAAACTTCGGAGGTAGGAGCGGATCGTTCTGCTTTTGCAAGGTTTTCCCAGTCCTGCCGATCACAGCCGTTTTGGCTGCGGCGGGCTATTTCGTACAGATCATGGAGCGCGGGATGCATAAGGCCGGCGGCCTGCTCCAGCTCTGGGGGAGATGCGGACAGGGAAGGAGATCTTTTGATTTTTCGGTAGCGGGAAAGGAGTTCCCTGCGGTACAGTTGACGGATTTTTCTGTCAAAGGACCGCAGGGAGCCTTTCCCATTTTTTTACATTTTTGAAACAGGGCGGCCAGAAGCTGGTCTATGATTTGGCGTCCGAGAAGGAGGCCGAAAGTGCGGGCCATGGTTAGGCGGTGGGAGAGAACAAAAGAAGCGGGAATTTTGATGTCCTCGGGAACCGCGCAAATCCTTCTCCCATTGGTTTCGTCTCCTTTTAGGGGATGGGGGCTTGCCCGATTGTGAAGGTTTTTCTATATTTTACCACTCCATCCATTTTTTCACCATACCAAACGTACTATGGGAGCGAAAGTTTGTCATAGAATATATTGTCAGCAGGAAAAGATAATGGTATGATAATACCCAGATTTAGCACCTGCCATAAAGGCAGGAACAGGAGAGATTCCCAGAGTACATAGATTGAGGAGGAGCAGATGTACAAAATAGTGAGATCAGAGCAGTTGGCAGACAGGATTTACCTTATGGACGTGGAAGCGCCCAGGGTGGCCAGGGCCTGCCAGCCGGGAGAGTTTGTGATTGTGAAAATGGATGAGGCGGGGGAGCGGATCCCTCTGACCATCTGTGATTATGACAGGGATACAGGACTTGTTACCATTGTGTTCCAGATCGTGGGGGCTTCTACTCAGAAGATGGCTTCCTTAAAAGCCGGGGACAGCTTCCGTGACTTTGTGGGGCCTCTGGGCAGGCCGTCGGAGTTTGTCCATGAGGATCTGGAGGTTTTGAAAAACCGGAGGATGCTGTTTGTGGCAGGCGGAGTGGGGACGGCTCCGGTGTATCCCCAGGTAAAGTGGCTAAAGGCTCACGGTATCGAAGCCGATGTGGTGATGGGGGCCAAGACAAAGGATATGCTGATCCTGGAAGAGAAGATGAAAGAGGCGGCAGGGAATCTTTACATAACCACGGACGACGGATCCTATGCGCGCAAAGGCATGGTGACGGATGTGGTGAAAGACCTGGTGGAGGTTCAGGGGAAGCGGTATGACGTGTGTGTAGCCATCGGTCCTGTGATCATGATGAAGTTTGTGAGCCTGTTGACCAAGGAGCTGGGGATCCCTACCGTTGTCAGCATGAATCCCATTATGGTGGACGGCACGGGCATGTGCGGTGCCTGCCGTCTGACCGTGGGAGGCCAGGTGAAGTTTGCCTGCGTGGACGGGCCGGAGTTTGACGGTCATAAAGTGGATTTTGACGAGGCTATGAAGCGTCAGCAGATGTACCGGACCCAGGAGGGCCGGGCCATGTTAAGGCTGAAGGAAGGCCATACGCACCATGGCGGATGCGGCTTTTGCGGGGACGGACAGGAGTAGAGCCATACGGGTTTTAGACAGTGTTTGCGTACAGAATGGAGGAAATTATGGATGTGCTGAAAAAGGTTCCGGTCCGGGAGCAGGACCCTAAGGTGAGAGCCGCTAATTTTGAGGAAGTTTGTCTGGGTTATAATAAGGAAGAAGCCATGGAGGAAGCTTCCAGGTGTTTGAACTGTAAAAATGCCAAGTGTGTCAAGGGCTGCCCTGTGGCCATCGATATCCCGGCTTTTGTGGGCAAGGTGAAAGAGGGGGATATCCAGGGGGCTGCCAAGGTTATTGCCAGGTCCTCCGCTCTTCCGGCCGTGTGCGGCCGTGTGTGTCCCCAGGAGAGCCAGTGCGAGGGCCAGTGCATCCGGGGGATCAAGGGGGAGCCGGTGTCCATCGGCAAGCTGGAGCGTTTTGTGGCGGACTGGTCCAGGGAAAACGGTTTTGTCCCCGAAAAGCCGGAGCATGCCAACGGAAAGAAGGTGGCTGTGGTAGGCTCCGGCCCGGCAGGGCTTACCTGCGCCGGAGATCTGGCCAAATTAGGGTATGCGGTGACGGTTTTTGAAGCCCTTCACGAGCCCGGGGGCGTGCTGCTGTACGGGATTCCGGAGTTCCGTCTTCCCAAGGAAGGCGTGGTGATGCCGGAGATCGACAATGTGAGAAAGCTTGGCGTGAGGATCGAGACCAACGTGATTATCGGCAAGTCGGTGACCATTGACCAGCTTCTGGAGGATGAGGGATTTGACGCGGTGTTCATCGGCTCCGGCGCGGGCCTTCCCATGTTTATGGGGATTCCCGGGGAGAATGCCAACGGGGTATTTTCCGCCAACGAGTATCTGACCAGAAGCAATCTGATGAAAGCGTTCCGGGATGATTATGACACGCCTATTGCGGCAGGGAAGAAGGTTGCGGTAGTGGGCGGCGGCAACGTGGCCATGGACGCGGCCAGGACGGCTCTGCGTCTGGGGGCTGACGTACATATTGTGTATCGAAGAAGCGAGGCGGAGCTTCCGGCCAGGGCGGAGGAAGTCCATCACGCCAAGGAGGAAGGGATCATCTTCAATCTGCTGACCAATCCTGTGGAGATCCTGGTGGATGATAAAGGCTGGGTCAAGGGGATGCGGTGCATCCGCATGGAACTGGGTGAGCCGGATGCCTCCGGAAGAAGGCGGCCGGTACCTGTGGAAGGGTCGGAGTTTGTCATTGATGTGGATACGGTGATCATGTCTTTAGGGACCTCGCCTAATCCGCTGATCTCCAGCACTACCAAAGGGCTGGAGGTTGATCGGAGGAAGTGCATTGTGGCGGAGGAAGCTAACGGAAAGACCAGCAAAGAGGGCGTGTACGCCGGAGGAGACGCGGTGACCGGGGCTGCCACGGTGATTCTTGCCATGGAGGCGGGCCGGGCCGGGGCCAGAGGAATTGATGAGTACTTAACAGGCAGCGGGCAGTAGGACATGAATAAGCCAGGGAGCATTCCGGCTCTCTGGCTTATTCTTTTATTTCATCAATGTCTGTAAGGTTCACTCCTGCTACAGTCAGTATGGCTTTTAGAGAAAGATATTCTTTTTTTAATTTTTCGTAGGTTTCCGTGGCGTTTTCCTTCTTAGCCGACACCATGTAGTCCTGGATCTTTTTAAAATCATCAATGGCAGCTTTTATAATTTCCAAACCGTTTGGCATTGTCACACCTCTTTTCCGGGATCATAATAACAGTTTCCTATGCTTTTATTATAATGGAAAATTTAGGGGGTGTAAAGGCTGCGGTCTGGATTTGTCAGCAATATTTTCCGGGGATAAAGCAGCAGGAATCCATCGACAAATCTGTGAAAACTCTGTATAATGTACCACATAAGGAGCGTGATCGCTATGAAAAAATATAAACGTATTTTTACCATTGTCATTGACTCCCTGGGCGTAGGGGCAATGCCCAACGCGGCGGAGTATGACGATGAGGGGACGGATACCTTAGGCCATATTGACGACCACATGGATCCTTTTGTGATCCCCAACCTGGCCCGCATGGGGTTAGCCAATCTTCATCCCCTAAAGCATGTGGCGGCGGTGGATAAGCCGTTGGGGTATTACGGACGGCTTTTGGAGGCCAGCGTGGGGAAGGATACCATGACAGGCCACTGGGAGATGATGGGGCTTCACATCACAAAGCCGTTTCAGACATTTACGGACACCGGGTTTCCCCAGGAGCTTTTGGATCAGCTGTCAGCCAGGACAGGCCATAAGATCGTGGGCAACAAGTCTGCCAGCGGTACGGAGATCCTGGATGAGCTGGCGGAGCATGAGATCGCCACAGGGGATATGATCGTGTACACTTCCGCGGATTCCGTGCTGCAGATATGCGGTAATGAGGAGACCTTCGGTTTGGAGGAACTGTACCGGTGCTGCCAGATCGCCAGGGAACTGACCATGCGGGATGAGTGGAAGGTGGGACGGGTCATCGCCAGGCCCTATGTGGGGAAGAAGAAGGGCCAGTTTAAGCGGACCAGCAACCGCCACGACTATGCGCTGAAGCCTTACGGCAAGACGGCTATGGATGCCTTAAAAGAGGCTGGCTTCGATGTTATCAGCGTAGGCAAGATCCGGGATATCTTTGACGGGGAGGGCATTACGGAAAGCCATAAGTCAAAGAGCAGCGTCCATGGCATGGAGCAGACCATTGAGCTGGCGGACAAGGATTTTACAGGGCTGTGCTTTGTGAATCTGGTGGATTTTGACGCGCTGTGGGGACATCGGAGGGATCCTGTGGGGTATGGACGGGAATTGGAGCGGTTTGATGAGAAGCTGGGGATGCTTCTTGAAAAGCTTAAGGAGGATGATCTGCTGATCATCACCGCGGACCATGGCAATGACCCTACTTACAAGGGAACGGACCATACCAAGGAGAAGGTGCCGTTTCTGGCATGGTCGCCTTCTATGACAGGGGGAGGCCCTCTGCCGGAGAAGGATACGTTTGCGGTTATCGGCGCTACCATTGCCGATAATTTTATGGTAAAGATGCCAAAAGGAACCATTGGAGATTCGATTTTGGAGGAAATAGGATAATGGGGCCGTCTACGGATGGCTCCAGAGAGCCGCCTGCAGGGTTTGCAGGCGGTTTTTTTGTGGGACTTTAGTGTAGTAGTGAGGTAGATGAACGGCGGAAGATCGGATCGTTGATCAAAAGGATAAATGAGAGGAGAGAAGATGAAAAATTTGAAACAGTTGGGAAGTATTTTTTGGATACTGGCGGGCAATACCATGTATGCCCTGGCCGTAACGCTCTTTATTTTGCCCAATGGGCTGATCACAGGGGGAACTACGGGGCTGGCGCTGTTTTTTTATCACCAGTTCGGGGTGCCGATCCAGGCGTTTGTGTCGGTGTTTAACGTGATCATGTTTGTTGCGGGCGCCGTGGTGCTGGGAAAAAAATTTGCCTTGACTACGGTTATCAGCACGTTTTATTACCCATTTATCTTGTCCGTGTTCCAGAGCATGCCTGGGCTGGGAAAGGTGACGGATGATAATCTTCTGGCAGTGATCTTTTCCGGGCTCCTTATCGGGGCCGGGATCGGGGTGGTCATCCGGGAAGGGGCTTCTACAGGAGGCATGGACATTCCTCCGCTGGTGCTGAACAAGAAAATGGGGCTGCCGGTGTCCGTGACAATGAACGGGATGGACACGGGGATCCTGCTTTTGCAGATCGTGTTTACAGACAAAGAGATGGTGCTCTACGGCATTTTGCTGGTGCTGTCTTACACGTCGGTGCTGAACAAGGTGCTGCTTTTGGGGAAAGCCAGGATGCAGGTGAAGATCGTGACGGAACGTTATGAGGAGATCAATCAGGCCATAGCCAGGGAGCTGGACCGGGGTGTGACCCTGTTTCGGTCAAAGACAGGGCATTTGAAGCGCGAGGGATATGTGGTCATGTCAGTGGTCAACAACCGGGAGCTGGCGCAGCTGAATCAGCTGATACAAAAGCTGGATCCTCAGGCGTTTATTGTGATCCATCAGGTGAATGAGGTGAGAGGGAGAGGGTTTACGATGAAGAAAGAGTATGACTGACTTTTTACACAAAACAGATAGTGCGGCAGCGGACTGCGTTCTTTCGAAAAGAGCGGGTCCGCTGCTTTTTTATAATTCGAACATATACCGGCTGCCCACATAGTACTGCCGCCCGATGCACAGAGGATGGCCTTCCTGGTCGATGAAATAGCAGTTCATGAACAGCAAAGGTTCTCCCGTGGAAATGCCCAGTTTCTGAGCCTGCTTTGGGGACGCCTTGGCGATCTCCAGGGTGCGGCGGGAGGTATCGTTGACAGTGCGTCCGTCGATCTGCTTCATAACCTGAAAGATGGAGCGGTTGTTTAAGTCCTCCGTCATCAGGCCCCGGTAGGTCTGGTAGGGGAAGAACATGTTTTCCAGGAAGATAGGCAGGTTGTCCGCTGTGCGCAGACGCTCCACGTAGATCAGGAGGGCATCGGATCCCAGGCCGAAAAATTCCTGTTCTTCCTGGCGGATTGGCACGATCTGGCGGCTGAGAAGGTGGGCTCCCGCCACCATATTGCAGCTTTGGCATAGGGTGGAGAAGCTTTCTAACCGGTTGCCCTCGGTTATCTTGCGGTGGATGCGGGGGGTGCTGACAAAGGTGCCAAGGCCCTGGCGCTTGATCAGATATCCTTCGCCGCACAATTCTTCAATGGCCCGGCGCACGGTGATGCGGCTGACGGAATATTCGGCGCTTAGCTCCGGCTCGGTGGGGATCTTCTCCTTGGCCTTGTATACCCCCTGCTGAATGGCGGCTTTGATGTCTTCTTTTATCTGCATGTACAGCGGCACGGCTGTGCGTTCATTCATGGAAATGGCCTCCTTGGTTTTCTATAAGATCCTATTCATTATATCGTCTTGTTCTTTATAACACCACTATACGTAGTTTGGAAATGTCTGTCAAGGAATTTGTGAAGAAAACAGAAGTTTTTTTTGAAAATGGGTATTGACAATTTGCCATTTATGCGGTAGTATGTCCATAACGAATGAAACGTCTATAACGTTTAGGATGATATAAGACGAAGAAGCGAATAAGGAGAAAGGAGGAGATCCATGAACCGGATTATACTTGCGTCACACGGAGGGATGTCGGCAGGGGTCAGGGATACCATTACCATGGTCCTTGGGGAACTTCCCAATGTATACGCAGTGGCCACCACAAGGGATGAGACGGAAAGTGTTGTCACAGCCGCGCGCCGTCTGATGGACAGTTTTGACCCAGAGGACCAGGTGTTTATCCTGACCGATGTTTTAGGGGGCAGCGTGAACAATGATATGATAACGCTTTTGCCGGATTACCCGAAGACAGAGCTTATCTGCGGGATGAATCTGAGTCTGGCGCTGTGCCTTTGCATGGCCCAGGAGCCCCTTAGCCCGGAGGGGATCCAGGAGGTGATCGGTCAGGCGCGGTCGCAGATCATTGACTGCGCGCGGATGCTGCGGGAGAGAGAACAGGAACAGGAGGATGACCTATGATTAAATTGGTGCGTTTGGATTACAGGCTGCTCCACGGGCAGGTGGTGTTTGCGTGGACCGGCTATGTGGGAGCGCAGAGGATCATCATTGTGGATGATGAGGCCGCGTCGGATGAGCTAAAGAAGACGGCGCTTTCCCTTAGCAAGCCTGCGGGTGTGCGGCTGAATATCTTCAGCCTGGAGACTACCTTGGCCAAGATGCCTAAGGTGGAGACACTGAACGAGAATATCATGATGATATTCGGGAACACGGGGACCCTTAGGGCGTTCTGTGAGGCGTATCCAAAGATCCCGGAGATCAATTACGGCGCTTTGGCCAACAGGCCGGAGGCGAAGCAGTATGCCAGTTCCATCTTCCTGACAGAGAAGGAAGTGGAGGATACGAAAAAGCTTATGGCTATGGGGATCCGTCTGAATGTACAGCAGACGCCCAGCCACAAGGCGGAGACCATGGCGCTGTAGGGCGGGGATATTCCAAAGATAGATGGAGGAGGAACGGATCATGTTAGGTGTTTCGATTATTCTGGGACTGATCGGCGTTGTCTGCATCCTGGATTCCAGGATCCTGGGACGGCTCAATATGGAGCGGCCGCTGTTTACCTGTACGCTGGTGGGTCTGGCTTTGGGGGATCTGCCTACAGGCCTTTTGGTAGGCGCTTCTCTGGAGCTGATGAGCCTTGGCATCGTCAATATCGGTGCGGCGGCTCCGCCGGACATGAACATGGCGGCTATTATTACCTGCGCTTTTGCCATTTTGACCGACGCTACCATGGAGACGGCGCTGGCTTTGGCTGTGCCGATCGCCGTGCTGGGGCAGATGATCGGCGTGGTGGTGAGAACGCTGCTGGCCAATCTGACCCATGTGGCGGACCGGGCTATTGAGCAGGGCAGGTTTGACCGGGCATGGCAGATGCATATTGTGTGGGGGACGCTGTTTTATTCGCTTATGTATTTTATCCCCATTTTCCTGGCTGTGTACATGGGGACGGATATGGTCCAGAGTATTGTCAGCGTGGTTCCGGCCTGGTTTACGGATGGCCTGAATCTGGGAAGCAAGTTCCTTACGGCCTATGGTATCGCGCTGCTTTTGTCGACCATGCTGAATAAGGAATTGACGGTGTTTTTTGTTCTTGGATTTTTCCTGGTAGGGTATCTGGGTCTGAATATCACTGCCATTGCCATCTTCGCGGTCATCATTGCCGTTGTGTTAAGCGGTCTGAAGTTTCGGACAGCGGCAGGCCCGGGGGCTTTGGCGGGGGATGGTCTGGATGATTATGACCCTCTGGAAGATGATCTGTAAGGAGGAAGCCGGTTATGGGTGAGAAAATGGCGGTTAAAAAGCGTTCTGATTTTAAGAAGTATTTTCAGTTCTTTTGGCGGTCCTGGAATATCCAGGCGTCGTGGAATTATGAGCGTCAGATGAACATGGGATTTTTGTACGGCATTGCGCCTACGCTGGATGAGCTGTATCCGGATGAGAGCGACCCGGTCCAGAGGCAGCATAAACAGGAGGCTTATGAGCGCCACATGGCGTTTTACAACTGCACGCCTCAGACCAGCGCGTTTACCTTGGGGCTGGCGGCTTCCATGGAGGAGCAGTACGCTTTGGACAGGGAGAATTTTAATCCGGATACCATCAATGCGGTGAAGACGTCGCTTATGGGGCCTTTGTCGGGAGTGGGGGATTCGTTTTTCCAGGGAACGGTGCGCATTATCGCCTTTGGACTGGGGATCTCTCTGGCCCAGCAGGGCAGTATCCTGGGGCCTATTCTGGCGATCATCCTTTCGTTTATTCCGGCCTGGTTTGTTACCTGGTACGGAGGGAAGCTGGGGTATACCATGGGCAGCAAGTATCTGACCAAGCTTCAGGGCGGCGGTCTTATGGACCAGCTGATGTATGTGTGCGGCATTGTGGGCCTTATGGTGGTAGGCGCTATGGTGGCCAGCATGGTGGGGATCACGACGCCGATTGCTTTTGAGAGCACAGGGCTGGTGCTGCAGGATGTGGTGGATTCGATCCTGCCCCAGGCCATCAGCCTTCTGGTGACCCTTGGGATGCTGGCGCTGATCAGGAGGAAGGTTCCTACCGGGTGGCTGCTGGTGATCTGCATCGTTGGCGGCATCGTGGTAAACGCGTTAGGTATTTTGGTGTAAAAAATATGATTATTTATAGGAGGTAGTTTTTATGTACAGCATTAATCTGAATCAGGTGAAAGAGATCGTGGCGTCTATTGTGGCAAAGAAGAAGATCGAGAATGTGGCGTTTGTGGGCTGCGGGGCTTCCAAGAGCGAATTGTATCCGGCCAAGTATTTTCTGTCCAATGCCAGCAGGAAGCTGAGGGTGAGCCATTTTACTGCCAATGAGTTTAATTATGACACGCCGGACTGGCTTGGGGAGAATACGGTTGTGATCTCTGCGTCTCTGGGCGGGTCCACGCCGGAGACGGTGAAGGCCAACAGCGTGGCTAAGGCGGCAAAGGCTACGGTCATCAGTGTGACGCATGTGGAGGGCTCCGCTTTGACAAAGGATGCGGATTACAGCATTATCCATGGGTTTGAGGCCAATTACGCGGCGAAACTGGAGAAGATGGGGTATGTCCTTGCCCTGGCTGTGGAGATCTTGCAGCAGGTGGAGGGGTATGAGAAGTATGACAAGATGATAGACGGGTTTGGGAAGATCTTTGATCTGGCGGAAAACAGCGCCCAGGCGGCGAAACGGTCTGCTAAGGAGTTTGCCGGCAAGTATAAGGACGCGCCGGTAGTGTACGTGATGTCCAGCGGCGGCAGCGCGGAGGTGGCTTATTCTACGTCCATCTGCCTGATGATGGAGATGCAGTGGATCAATTCGGGAAGCTTCCACTCCGGTGAGTTTTTCCACGGGCCTTTTGAGATCGTGGACAAGGATGTGCCGTTTGTGCTTTTGATGAACGACGGGAAGACCAGAAACATTGACAGCCGCGCTTTGACGTTTTTGCACAGGTTTGACGCGCTGACCACCGTGGTGGATGCCAAGGATTACGGGCTGTCTTCGGAGATCAGCGGGGATGTGGCCACTTATTTTAACCCGCTTTTACATACCGCCGTGTTCCGGGTGTATGCGGAGGAGCTGTCTTATGCGCGTCAGCATCCGTTAAGCGTGAGACGGTATATGTGGAAGCTTGAGTATTGATGATCTTTGTTTCCCGGCTGACTGTTGCGGTGTCAGCCGGGAGGATGTAGGCGGCGGAGCCTGTAAAAAGGGCGTAACAGTTGAAGGGGTATCTGAACGGTTGCAAAAGGGCTGGCAGGAAAAAGGGAGGCTTGGTTTGGATTATGATCAAGGGGATTGTGTTTGATATGGACGGCGTTTTGGCTGACACGGAGCATTTTTATCAGAAGCGGCGGGAAGCCTTTCTTCGGGAAAAGGATTTTGTCTGGGATGAGTCCCTGGATTTTGTAGGGTCCAATGAGAAGGCCATCTGGGAGGCTTTGGTGCCGGAGGATGAAAAGCTGCGGCAGGAGATGCTGATGGAGTACCGGGCATATCGGGCCTGCCATCCAGAACCTTATGGAGAATTGGCGGATCCGCAGGTGGGGCCGTTGTTTAGGGCTCTTAAGGAGCGGGGGATAAAGATCGGCATCGCTTCGTCTTCGGAACTGACAGCTATTGACGCGCTCATCGACGCGGCGGGGGTGCGGAGTCTGGTGGATTACCGGATCAGCGGCGAGAACTGCAGGGCTCACAAGCCTGACCCGGAAATTTATTTAAAGGCTTTAGAGGGGCTGGGCGTGACAAAAGAGCATGCGTTTGCCGTGGAGGATTCTTCTGCCGGGATTGAGGCGGCCAAAAACGCGGGACTGCAGGTGTATGCTTTGAAGCCGCGCCATGGGGAGCGCATTGATCAGAGCAGGGCCGCAGGGGTGATATCCAGCCTGGACCAGGTACTGGAGTTAGCGCTGGTTTAGACCCTTAAGAACGATATTTTGGGCAAAATAGGAAAATAATGGAATTGCTGGATTGTTGAGTGAGCAATGGGCGGATTTAGTCGTGGCCCCGGGAGGGAAGGCAGGCTGTGTGCCGTTCGGGTTCAGATATGCCAGACATTCCGATGAGACCAGGAAAACAGGAGGGCCTCACCCCGAGTGTTTTCCGCTTTGGGCTCATCGGAATGTTTGGCATATCTGAACCCGGACGGGACAGCTCTCCTCTGACTGGCCTCACGACAATCCCCGCCCATTGCTCACTCAACAATACAGCAACATAACGAATTTAAAGTTTTGGTTTATCCGGGTTAGGCAGCATGATATGAGGGGAGTTTTCTGGAAAAATAATACTTCATCTGTGTAGATTTTTGAAAAACAGTCATACTAACAAGAGAGATCCATTTAGAAAGGAACGTCTGATGCTATGGGACGATGGAATATCTTTTGTGTGGTAGGGCTGTTTTTTGCCGTGTTTTTGGCGGCAGCTGCGACCGCCGGGACGGCGGGCAGAAGGATGGCGGGGATCGCCACTGGGCAGCCGGAGAGCTGCCCGGAGTATGTGGAGGTTAAGGAGTATGTGGAGGAGCGGTCGGGGGATCAGCATGAGGCGCAGACTTTTTCTGATGAGATATTTGGAACGGCCCAGAGGGCTGTGGAGTCTTTTAGGGAGAAGGTGTTGGTTTTCTGCCAGAAGATGCTGGAGGCCAATCCTCATATTGTCAAGGTGCATGAGGCTGTCCGGGAAGTGAATCAAAGGATGAGACAGGGATCGGCCGGGAGTGAGGCCGGCGGGGCGTTGGAAGCGGATGGCGATGGGAAAGAGGTGAAAGCGGCGGCAAGCATTGACAGGGTTTGGGGAGAATTGAAACCCCAGTCCGCAATGGAGGCCGGGCGTGGCATGCGGTGGAATACGGATTGGGAATTTGGTGATGAAGAGGAGTTGGAGTGGACGGAGTGAGGAGGGGGCGCCGGCGATGTCTATGTGGCTGCCGAGGGTCTTATAGTATGTTTTAAGGGTAAATTTTAATGAAAATATTGCATATAATAGAGGAGAAGCGTATAATCAAAAGAAAAAAGGAGAGATCGCATGAGGTCAATGTTACTGGATTTAACGAACGGCTGGTTCCCATTTCTGATTTCAGTCAGGGCAAAGCGGGGAAGATCTTTAATGATGTAGCCCAAAATAACAAGGAATATATCGTTTTAAAGAATAATCAGCCTACAGCAGTGTTATTATCCATAAAGGAATATCGGGAAACTCAGGAAAAAATATGGAAATTGGAAAAGCTGTTGGAGAGGATTGAAAATATCAGATTGTTAAAGCTTGCTCAAAGCAGGGAAGGCAGCCCGGTATCTTCGTTTAAAGAGTTTGTGGAGGAACTGGGATACTCTATGGAGGAACTGGAAGCGTTGTCTGAAAGTGTGGAATTTGAATAATGGCTTGGGAGATATGTATAACGGATGAGGCGAAGAAAGATTACCGCAAACTTGAAGGAAGTGCGAGGAAGCAGGTTTTGGCGGGGATCATCAAGGTTTCCAAAGCGCCTCTGCCAAGCCCGGACGGGTATGGGAAATAAGAGTGGTAATAATCTAACTTTTGGGGCGGAAGGCGATGCCGGAATTCCACGAGGAAAAAAGATGAAGACCTCCGGAAAGATTCTTGTTGAAATTTCCGGAGGTCTTATAATATTTTCGCACATGGAGTTTAGATCCTCATATCCACAGGTCTTCGCTGACCTTCCACAGATTCTCTGGTGACGTTATCCAGGGCTTGGGGCGGTATGGGGCTTCCGATGGTCCAGTTAGGGTCGGCCTGTCTGGCGGCGTCTAAGAATGCCTGGCGGTAGGAGCGCTCATACTGCTCCATGGTGTAGCCGGCGGCCAGGCGGTCATTTTTGGGCATTTTCCGATACAAGTTGGTGTATACGTCGGAACGCTTGGTGGTGTCGCCGTTGAGAACGCCGTTTTCCCGCAAAAATTCCCGTTTCGTCAGTTCAAACATCTCGTCTTTGCTGCTTTCGGGGATGGAGATGATCCGTTTCCGGCTGGCTTCGTTGGCGTCGGTGACCAAAAGACCTGCAAGTCCTGTGGTGGGACTGATGTAGTCTCCGTCTTTGTCGTAGCATTTCATGGAGTTTTTGATGCATTGGATGTTGGTAAACATGGCGCCGTTTCCGTTGGCCATCATTTCTCTTATGGCAGCTTTGTACTGGTTGCTGTTGGTGTTGATGCCTGCGGCTTTTAACTGTGCCTGTATGGAACTGCTGTTCAGGCTGGATAACTGAAAACTGCCGGTTAGGTTTGTATTATTGATCCCAAAGGTTTTTTGGAGCAGAATGGTGTAGTCATTGATCCTTGGCATGAGGCAATCCTCCTTTTTACGGTTATGTACTCTCGGAATCTCTCTTGCACCTGCCTTTGTGGATGATTTTCCGTCATATGCACATAAATTTAATCAACGTACGTTCCACGTACGCCTCATAAATTTATGCACATCTGACAAAAAATCATCTCACAAAATCAGGCACAAAGAGACTCCGAGAGTACATGGTTGTTTACTGTTAATATCGGCGTTTTCTTGTCTTTTATTAACCGATAGGAGCAAAATGAAGTTTCTCTGCCGTTAAATGGTCGGCGAACATGGCGCGCAGTTCCTGCAGGGATGGGCCGGTAGATTCTAAGCTGGCTTTTGGCAGGAGGAATGCTTGGCGGGGGGATACATATAGGTAGATGCAGCCGGATTGCTCATAGACGCCGAAGATCTGCTCCCAGGAGAATGCGGCATGGTCTTTGGCGGCTTTTTTGCCGGTTACATGGACGCCGGTTTCGTCCAGCGTTACGGTGTAGGCCACAGCGGATGCCTTTAGCTTCAGGGTTTTGGACTGGACCTTTAGGGAGTGGAAAAAGACGCCGAAGTAGACTGCCGGGACGCCAAGGCCCACTGTCAGCAGGACGGCGCCAAGGAGAGCCGCGCCCTGGGTCCTGTTGACCATGGAAAAGCAGATGAGGGAGCAAAACAGGAAGATGCCCGCAAAGATGGCGGGGGAGAGCCAGCGTCTGCGCAGGGTTAAGGTGTCGAATATGGCAAATCGGCAGAAGGTTTTTGGGTCGATCTTGGAAGCGATGGTGATGGTGTGGGGTTGCATGGTTGTTGCTCCTTTCCGGATGGGGATAAATTTTTTATGGCCGGATGCTGCCGGGCTTTTTTATATGGTAGCGTAAATGATGGAAAACTACAAGGTTTTTGTGAAGATTATTACGGCGCAAGAAAATAAACTTCCGGATGAAATAAAAAATATGATCAATGATAAAATATAAAGCTGGAAGTATATAAAAGACTAATATATTAGTTGACTAGCCGGCTAATCTGATATATAATAGGACCATCAAATAAACCTGGCCCAGTTCAGGAGAAAAAGGAGATAAACGCATATGAAAATGACATTCCGCTGGTATGGATCCGACAGTGATTCCATCACATTGAAGCAGATCAGGCAGATTCCCGGCATGAGCGGCCTTATGGGGGTTCTTGATTACAAGGCGGCAGGGGAGGTGTGGACCGAGAAGGAGATTGAAACGTATGTCAATGAGGTTCACGAGGCAGGTCTGGAGTGCGAGGTCATTGAGAGCGTCAACGTCCATGAGGACATTAAGATGGGGCTTCCCACCCGTGACGCGTATATTGCCAATTATATCACCACCATCCGCAACCTGGCCAAGTACGGCATCAAGGTTATCGTGTACAATTTTATGCCTGTGCTGGACTGGCTTAGGACGGATCTGGCGCGGGTTATCGAGGAGGACGGGTCCAACAGCCTGTATTATGACGAGGCGGAGCTGGGCAGCATGACGCCTATTGAGATCGTGAAGAAGACGGCTGAGGACAGCAACGGTTTTACCCTTCCGGGATGGGAGCCGGAGAGGCTGGCAGAGCTGGAGAAGACGTTAAAGCAGTATGAGAGCATTACGCCGGACATGCTGAGGGATAATTACAAGTATTTCCTGGATGCCGTTATTCCGGTGTGCGAGGAAGTGGGCATCAAGATGGCGGTGCATCCCGACGACCCGGCCTGGCCTATCTTCGGGCTTCCAAGGATCTCCCACAGCCAGGAGGATTTCGACAAGATTGTGGCGCTCCACGACTCGCCGGCCAACGCGCTGTGCCTCTGCACCGGGTCACTGGGCTCTAATCCGGACAATGATATTCCGGCCATTATCCGCCATTTCGGCGAGATGGACCGCATTGCCTGCCTGCACATCCGCAATGTGAAGTATCTTGGATACCGCAGGTTTCGGGAGGCTCCCCATCTGTCGCGGCAGGGGGATCTGGATATGTTTGCCATCGTGAAGGCGGTGTACGATACATGTCCTCATGATATCTATGTGCGCCCGGACCATGGAAGGATGATCTGGGACGAGGTTGGGCGTCCTGGGTATGGGCTCTACGACAGGGCTTTGGGGGCCACGTACCTTAACGGTCTTTGGGAAGCGATTGAGAAGATGTCATAAGCTGGCAGGCTGAAACCGGCCTGTCTTTGGGATGATTGGCCGGGCCAAAGGGAACTGCAGCTAAAATTATGGAGATCAGAATAGAAAGAGCGGTGAAATGACATGAAATTAAGCTATGAAGGATTGAAGGATAAAGAGGCATGGCAGCAGGCCGGGACGGCCCTTCCTAAGTATGACTGGAAGGCTATGTGTGAGGCCACAAAGGAGGCTCCGGTATGGGTACACTTTGGGGCCGGGAATATTTTCAGAGGGTTTATCGCAGGGCTGCAGCAGAGACTTCTTGACCAGGGGCTGGCAAAGAGCGGGATCGTGGCGGCGGAGACCTTTGATTATGATATTATCGACAAGATCTACTGGCCTCATGACAGCATGACCCTGATGGTGAGCCTTAAGCCTGACGGAAGTACGCAGAAGGAGGTTATCGCCTCCATCGCCCAAGGTGTGAAGGCCGACAGTTCGGATAAGGAGCAGTGGGAGATCTTAAAGAAGGTGTTTGAGAATCCGGCGCTGCAGATGGCAAGCTTTACCATCACGGAGAAGGGGTATGCCATCAGCGACATCCAGGGGAATCTGACGAAGGTGGTTGAAGAGGATATGGAGCAGGGGCCGGACAGGGCCCGCCATGCCATGAGCGTGGTGGCGGCGCTGATGTTTGCCAGATTTCAGGCGGGAGCGGCGCCTGTGGCCCTGGTCAGCATGGACAACTGCAGCCACAACGGGGAGAAGTTAAGAGGCAGCGTTCTTGCCATTGTGAAGGCGTGGAGGGAAAAAGGACTGGTCCCGGCAGAGTTTGAAGCGTATATCAGCGATGAGGAGAGGGTTTCCTTCCCCTGGAGCATGATCGACAAGATCACCCCAAGACCGGCGGAGGTGATTGAAAAGCAGCTTGCAGACGCGGGGATTGCGGACATGGCTCCTGTTATTACCAGCAGGAACACCTACATTGCCCCCTTTGTCAATGCGGAGATTCCCCAGTACCTGGTGGTGGAGGACCGGTTCCCCAATGGACGTCCTGCGCTGGAGAAGGCGGGCGTGTACCTGACTACCAGGGATACGGTGAACATGACGGAGCGGATGAAGGTGACAACTTGTCTCAATCCTCTGCACACGGCGCTGGCGGTTTACGGGTGCGTATTGGGGTATGACAGTATTGCCGCGGAGATGAAGGATGAGGAGCTTAAGAAGCTGGTGGAGCATATCGGCTATGACGAGGGTATGCCGGTAGTGACGGATCCGGGGATCATCAGTCCCATGGAATTTATCCATGAGGTGGTGGATCAGAGGCTGCCGAATCCTTTTATCCCGGATACGCCTCAGAGGATCGCCACGGATACCAGCCAGAAGGTGGCGATCCGGTTTGGGGAGACCATCAAGTCCTACATGGCAAGCGACAAGCTGGATACAAAGGATCTGACCTGCATTCCTCTGGCGCTGGCGGGATGGCTTCGGTATCTGCTGGGTGTGGACGATCAGGGGGAGGCCATGGCAGTGAGCGCGGATCCCATGCTGTCCCAGCTTCAGGAGCAGCTTAAGGGCGTGAAGGCGGGAGAGCCGGATTCCTACAAAGGACAGCTTAAAGATATTTTATCGAATCCGGTGATTTTCGGGGTGGATCTGTACGACGCAGGGGTGGCCGAGAAAGTGGAGGCCATGTTCTGCGAGATGCTTGCAGGGCCGGGGGCTGTGCGGGCTGCCCTTAAGAAGTATGTGTAGAAATAAAACCGCATTACAATAAGGAAGGAAAAGAAATGCGCCGCTGACGCATTTCTTTTCGTACATGGATACAAAAAGCCTGGGGTATGGAGTTTCTGCCGCGTAAAAAGGGACAGGGACCAAGAGACTTTGACCGTGTATTAGACAGAGTGCTCCAGACAAGAAAAGGAGGTTCTGACCATGTTTGTTACGGAACAGATGGCCAGGGAGAACGGACGGGATTATGCCCTGCGCATGATCAAGGAGAACATCATCCGCCTGGAGATGGAGCCGGGCAGCAGCATCAGCGACAGGGAGGTGGCGGCTTTTTTGTCACTTTCCCGCACTCCGGTCAGGGAGGCGCTTTTGGAGCTGGCAAAGGCAAAGGTGGTGGATATCTATCCCCAGAAGGGCAGCGTGGTGTCCCTGATTGATTATGATCTGGTGGAGGAGGCGTATTTTGTCCGAAGCGTTTTGGAGGGGGCTGTGGTGGAGCTGGCCTGTGAGAAACGGGATGAGGGGGTCATGGAGGAACTGGAGGCTAATGTGAAATTGCAGCGGTTCTATCAGCAGGACCGGGTCCTTGAGAAGCTTTTGGAGCTGGATGATGAGTTTCACCGCCTCCTGTTTAAGAGCGCGGGAAAATTGCAGGCGTTTGAGATGATGAAGGGGATGATGGTGCATTTTGACCGGGTGCGGAATATGGCTCTGGGAACGCTGAAAGATAAAAGTCTGGTGGAGGACCATGGGAAGATTCTGGAGGCGGTAAGGGCCGGAAACGGGGATGAGGCCAGAAGGCTTATGGACCGGCATCTGAAACGGTATCGGGTGGATGAGGAGGAAGTGAGGAGACGGTATCCGGGGTATTTTAAGCCTGCGGCGGGGTGAGGATATGAAGGGGGAGAAAAAAGCTTGGTCCAGTTTGACATTTACAAAATAAGGGATAAGCACCGGCTTTCCGAGACGGAAGTGCAGATCCTGGAATATCTTTTGAACCATCATGAGGAGATCTTGAATATGGCGGTCAGAGAAGTGGCGGCGGCTAATTATACTTCTGCGGCTACCATCATTAAGCTGTCAAAGAAGATGGGGTATACCGGCTATATTGATATGGCTTACCGGCTGAATTTTATGATGGCCGGCAAAAACGCAGGCGAAAGGCGCCAGGCTGCGCTCACTGGTTTTATTGACGAGATTGGGGAGGAGAAACTGGCGGGGTTCTGCGGTTTGATGGATAAGCACAAGAATGGGACCATATTTGTGACGGCGGCGGGATTTTCGGCTCCGGTGGCGGATTATATCACCAGAAAACTGCTGGTCATGGGATTTCGGTGTATCCAGACCAATGCCTACGGCGTCTATGATGCCAACCAGGTTGGAGGCAGCCTGGTGATCGCCGTGTCGAAAAGCGGGGAGACGGAAAGTATTACGAAGGTTATTGGATACGCGGCGAACCATGGCATGGATATTATCTCATTTACCGGGCAGCAGGGTAACTCGGTTGCAGGCAGGTCTACCGTAAACCTTCCGGTTTTGGATGATCATGCGCTGGATGACAGGAATGTGGCGGCTAATTATTTTTATGCCAGGGTGATGATATTGTTTGAGTATTTGATGGGGAGGGTGATGGAGTAAACACGTTTACTCCTTAGTCAACCGGTTGTTAAATGTTCCAGATCGGTTTTCTTATGCGTCCGGATGTGATAATCTATAGATATAGAAAGATAATGCGGAAACGGATAAGAAAAACGAGGAGGTTTCGAACATGAAGACATTTAAACTGACCATTGCAGGAGGAGGCAGCACCTATACTCCCGGGATCGTTAAAAGCCTTTTGGATAAAAAGGCGGAGTTTAAGCTGGAAGAGCTGCGGCTTTATGATATTAATGAGGAGCGGCAGAGAAAGGTGGGGATCCTTGTCAAAAAGGTGGTGGAAACGTTGGATCCGGATCTGAAAGTGATCGTGACCACAGACCCAAGGGAGGCGTTTACAGACGCGGATTTTGTCTTTGCCCAGATGCGGGTGGGGCTTTACCGGATGCGGGAGCTGGATGAGAAAATCCCGTTAAAGTATGACGTGATCGGACAGGAGACCTGCGGGCCCGGCGGGCTGGCTTATGGGCTTCGGACCATTTATCCCATGGCGGAGCTGATTGATTTTTGTGAGAGGTACGCCAAGAGCAGCTACTGGATCGTCAATTATTCGAACCCGGCAGCTATTGTGGCCAAGGCTATGCATATCCTCAGGCCAAAGGCCAGGATCTTAAATATCTGCGACATGCCGGTGGCCATTATGCGGAACATGGCCAATATTCTGGGCTGTGACCGCCATGACATCGTGGCCGATTATTTCGGGCTGAACCATTTCGGGTGGTTTACGAAAATACGGGTAAAGGATCAGGACCGGACCGAGGAACTGAAAGCGTATGTCAGGGAGCATGGATATACTCCGCCGGAGGAAAAAGACCAGGTCCGCCAGGAGGAGGCTTCCTGGAAGCATACTTATGAGAATGCCAAATATCTGGCGCGGATGTTCCCGGATTATCTGCCAAACACATATATGCAGTATTACCTTTTGGGGGATCAGATCGTGAGGGAGGCGGATAAAAATCACACCAGGGCCAATGAGGTTATGGAGGGACGGGAAAAGCAGATTTTTGACGCGGCAGATGCCTATGAGCGGACCGGTGAGATTGATATGACGCCGTTCTTTACGGGGGTGCATGGGGAGTTTATTGTGGAGGTGGCCATGAGTCTGGCTTTTAACCTGCGCCAGCGCCACCTGGTCATGGTCCCCAACTGCGGGGCTGTGAAAAATGTGCCGGATGACGCTATGGTGGAGATCCCCGCTTACATAACCAACGAGGGCCCCGAGCCTGTGCGGATGGGCCAGATCCCCACGTTTTACAAGGGAATGGTGGAACAGCAGGAGGCATGTGAAAAACTGGTGGTGGAGGCTGCCATTGAAGGCTCCTACAAAAAGGCTCTCATGGCGTTTGCTATGAATAAGACAGTTCCGTCGGCTTTTGTGGCAAAGAAGATCTTGGATGAGATGATGGAGGCTAATAAGGAGTTTTGGCCGGAACTGAAATAGGGATGTGTTTTTGATCAAGAGAAGGGGAGCGCATGACAACGCTCTCCTTTTGAGATTGCAGGATCTATGATCTATTTTGACTTGTCGTCAAGAGACAGAAATTCAATCAGCATATTATCAAAAATATTTTTCTGGTGTGGAGTCATTATAATCTTCTTTAGTTTCTTATCACTGCGAAATTCAACGAGCAGCGATTCTATGATGGCCAGCTGACTGGGAGTCAGCCCGCTTACCGATATGGTGGCGCCCTTTTCCAAACCGACAAGTTCATCCAAACTGGTGTGGAAGAAAGCCGCAAGATTGATCAGCGTCTCCAGTGTGGGAAATTTCTGGCCGCTTTCGTATTTGGAAATGGACGACTTGCTTAAATTCAGCTTTTTGGCAAGCTGAGTCTGGGTGAGGCCCCGGGCCGTTCGAAGTAATTTTATCTTTTCTCCTAAATCATACATGAAAACCTCCGTTTTGTAATTTTTATTATAGGTTACGGAGGTTGTCTAATAATATACGAAAAATAATATGGATTTACTAAAAGGAAACGTCTGGTCAGAGCAGGGAAAAGGAAAGGCATCGGGAATCTTGACACAATGGTGGGATGCTGGTAAGGTATAAGGAGATATGACAATATATTCCAAATTTAGTCAATAAGTACGCGGTTTGTGGAGGAGCGGCATATGGACATAGCGATCTGCGATGATTGTTTCAACGATATCCAGAGATTGGAGGAACTTATTTTACAGCACAGAAAGGAACAGGAAACCATCTGTTTTACCCATTTCTTCAGAGGGGAAGATCTGCTTGCCTGTGATCATCGTTTTGATATTATTTTCCTGGATATTAATATGGAAGGGGAGATAGATGGAATGGAGACCGGCCAGCGGATACGGGACAGGAAAGATAATGCGCTCCTTTCCTTTTATACGGCCTATGACTATCCGGCCAGCCATATCGTAAAGACCCGCCCATTCAGTTATCTGATGAAGAATTCTTCGGGGGAGGATCTTTACGCTTCCTTGGAGATGATATTAAACGAGGCCAGAAGAAGGTCTCCGGTGTTTATAACGGTTTCTTGTGACGTCGGAACCTTTACGCTGTTGCCATCCGATATTTTGTACATAGCGATCTACGAAAGAGGTTCGGCTATTTATCTTTCGGAGAAGAAGGCGCAGGAGCTTAACAAAGTGAAAAAAATTCATGGAAACAGGAATAAGGAACGATTCCTTGCAAGCAGGGAAAAGCTGGAGGTGTATTATGAACTGCTTAAGGGCAGAGGCTTTGTTTTTGCCAAAAAGAGTTATATTATTAATACAGAGCATATCATCATGCGTTTGAAAGATACGGTTGTACTGTCGGACCAGACGGAACTTACGGTTGCCAGAAGCAGGAAAAAGCAGTTTGATGAGGAGATCATGGCATATTGGGGACGGACCAGAGGGGGAATGTGATCATGGGGGCTGAGAGTTTTGCGTACTGGCTGGTAAAATACTTAAATTGCGTCTTTGAGGTGTTTTTGCTGTACTATTTTTTGGAGGATATTTTTCCGGTGTTTGAGGACAGGAAACGCATGGTGGTCTTGGAGGCGGCAGTCTGTGTTACGATGATCTTCTGCGTCAATCTGGCCGAGGTCCCTCACGTCAATCTCATAGGCGTGCCTCTTATTTTTATACTGTTTGTGTATTTGGTGTTTCGGATAAAAATAAAGACCGCGGTTTCATATAGTTTATTTTACTTTATAATTTGGGCGATCACGGAGTTTGTATTTTGGCATGTATGTGAAGGCATAGGGATTGGTCAGACTATGGAGGGATTCAGCTGGATGCTTCGATTGTTTATGGAGAAGATCGTGGTTTTTATGATCATACAGATTGTGAGAAAGATTCATCAGGATTCAACCATAGAAGAAAGTTATCCCGTCTTAGTAAGTTTATTTATCCTGCCTGCATCCGCGATAACCCTTCTTAACGGGTTTCTTTTGAGCGATTCCTCTCCATATGGATATCTGTTTGTGTGCGTTGGAGGAGTTACCCTTATTTTCAGCAATATTGTGAATTTCTGGGTCATAGAAAAATTATTAGCGGCAGAGGGGATGGTTAGGGATAATAAAATGCTTGCGCTGAAGACAGAGCTTGAACGGAATCATTATCACAGATTGGAAGAGATCAATCAGGAGTACGCAAAGTATATGCATGAGATGAGGCATATTGCAAAGACCATTGATCAGCTTTTGGAGTCAGAAGGCGGAGAAGAATTAAGACAGTTGGCTTTGGAAGCCGGGGCGTTGCTGAAAAAGGACAAACTTTCACAAAAAAGAGTATACTGTACGGACCCGATCCTTAACGCCGTTTTTATGGAGCGGGAGAAAATGGCCGGGGAATCAAAGGTTGCTTATGAGGTGGATATTCAGCCGGGCTTATGCCTGGATTTTATAAATGAGACGGATAAGATCAGGATATTTGGGAATCTGCTGGACAATGCGCTGGAGGCGGCCGGGGGATGTGGAAATGGAGAGGGGTATGTGAAGGCTAAATTGTATATGGGAAATGAGGCTATGGTGGTTTTTCGTCTCGTAAATAATTTTGTCCATGAAAATAAAAGGGCGGTAAGATGGTTCCAGACGACGAAACCGGATAAGAAGGTTCATGGTTTTGGGCTTCAGAATGTGGAGGAATTGGTGGGAAAGTATCATGGGTTTTTTGGGGTAACGGAGGAAGAAGATGAGTTTGTGGTTATGCTGGTGTTGTCAAATGTGCAAAAAATAAATTTGGAATAAAAGAATAAAATATCTTATAAGAGGGATGCGTTTACTTAGCAGTAGACGTGTCTCTTTTTACATAGGAATTTTGCCCTGATATGCAAAAAATGTAGGATATGCGACAAAAATTGCACGTATCTTGAACAAGGAAAAACTATATGGTAACTTAAAAATATGGAAAACTTGATAGAGAAAATAATTTCATAGAGGAGGAAACGGTGAGAAGATATCATAAAATAAGCGATTGCTATACAATTTTGGGGAAGTTAGAGTATGCTATGGAGGATGCGTGGAAAGCAAAAGAGTTTTTTGAAGAGAATACGCAGGATATGAGTTTAGCCATAGGGATAGGATGGTATTCGTATAAATTAAATATAGATAATGGGAAACTAAGTGAAAGTATGGGTGTTGAGAACTATAACAGAGGAGATTCCGAATATATGGAAAAATTTAGCGAAAAGATGGGCTATATAAATGATGTACTTTATGATTAATACTTTAAGAAGGCATTTATATGTTTTGAAAGTATTGGTGCTATTTTTGGCATTGCTTTTGATCACGCTGCTGGTACAACACGATTATAGAATTTCAGAATCCAAGGAGGAGAGAAAAGGACTTTTTATTAACGAAATGTTCAATTACAGCCAGGGAAACTATCTTACAGCATCAGACGGATGTATCTATTTCAGAAGCCAGACAGATAGCTACTATCTTTATACGTCTGATATGAATGGAGATAACAGGCGGTTGCTTGTCTCTGAAATACCGGGGGCTATTTATCCTGTGGATTCGTGGGTGTATTTTGTGAATATTTCTGATGATAAGAAGTTATACAGGGTAAATAAAAATGGAACGTTGTTGCAGCAGGTGACAGACCATTCCGTAGAGGACCTGGTTTTGCTTGGAGATACTTTCTATTATCGTTCAAAGGATAAGACAGGTGAGGAGTATAGGACAGAAGGAGATTATTTTTATTCTTACAACGTTAAAGAACAAATATCCAGATTAATACCCAAAGAAATTTATATAAATACCATATCACATAACGCAGAAGAAAAGGAGGGACTGAAACTAGGGGATAAATATATTTTGACATCAGATGGAGGGATCTTTATAAAGGAGATGGAAGGCGAAAGGGGGGAAGTGTGGTATAGGATGGATGAGCGCAGGGGAAAACTTCTTATAGAAAATCCCCAAAGGTTTCCCTATATAGTTACAAGCAGTTTGAGAGCGTCTGATACAGATGAATCTGATAGAATCTCGTACATGACTTCTGACAGTATCAGAAACTTATATATGGAGAAAGATCATATATTTGATGACGAATCTATCTATATCCAACTTCCGGTATTTAAGGATACGGTTCCGGGATATGAAGAGATTAATAAAAACTTAGATCTTAGAATGGAACGTCAGATAAAAGAATATGAGACAGTGAATGGAGAACCATTAAAAGGATATGAGAATTATGAACTCACATCGTTTTATGTTTACGTGGATGATGAATACGTATCTATCTTGTATATGGAAGATTTTGGGGATGGTTATGAATATGGGACATTTTTATTTTCATCCATAACCGGGGAAGAACTGTGTCCGGAGGATATCTTTACCGTACCAAAAAGAGAGTACTTAAAGGCTGTTTATTTTGCTGTAGGAAAAGAACTGGAATGTCAGGGATGCTTTGAGACACCGTTTTGTACGGAGATACCGGATTTCAATCATTTTGCGCTGACTGATAAGGGAATTGTTGTATTATGCAGGAAAGATGCCATCTCTTTGAATGGAGTGGGAACAGCATATTTTGAGATTCGTTACGGGTATTTTGATGGGATGTTAAGGAAAGGTGTTCAGGAGGTGAATGTGAGGAAGAGGTTTGCCTGGGTCAGGGAAGGAATTGAGGGGTATCTTGATGAAATGGCATGGGTATGGAATCAGTGGATCAGTGGGAAGAGGGATCAGGATGGGGACATGTCTAATTTCGATGATGGAAAGCTGTTCGTTAATGAGATGTCCAACTACGGCGGAGGAGATTATCTCACCTCGTCAGACGGACTCGTCTATTATCGCAGTCAGACGGATCACTACTATCTATATGTCTCTGACGCGGACGGAAAGAATCAGCGGCTGCTGGCTTCTGAAATACCGGGTTCCATCTATCCTGCGGGGGATTGGGTATATTTTGTTAATATCTCTGATAGAAAAAAGCTTTACAGAGTGAAAAAGGAGGGGGAAGTGTTAGAACAGGTGGTGGATCAGCCGGTTAATGATCTAATTTTGATAGGAGATACCTTTTATTATCATTCGGAGTACAGAGAAGAATATGACACGGATCATTTAGCGGAGGAGAAGGATGAAAGGAAAAGGGATTATTTTTACTCATATAAAATCGGAGCTCAAAGGCCTAGGTTAAGGTACAAAAGAAGGGACATAAGTTTTGGTTCAGACGGTGAAATGTTTTATAGTATCACCAGGGAACCAACGGATATCTTTTACAAGGTGCGTGATTTAATAAAAGGACATTTAAGATATGTAAAGCCGGACTATGGAGAGTGTATACGGCCCAAGGTTTATTTGGACAGTTTATTTTATAAGACATACAGAGATAATCAGTCTGCCTGTTATCTGAAAAGGAAGTCTCTGGACTCGCGGGAGAGGGATACCACTGTGTGGATGTCAGAATCTCTTGGAGATTATCAGTTTTATGACGGATGCGTTTATATAAAGGATAGAGATTCTATTAAAAGGGTAGACTTATGGACTTTGGAAAGTGAAACCGTGGCCAGCGGTCTGGAGTCGGGAGAGCACTTTGTTTTAACGCCGGATGGGAATATATTTATAAAGGGATTTGAAGAAGGCTGCGGAGATGTCTGGTACAGGATGGATGGAAACAGACAAAGGCTTCCTTTGGAGGAGCCAAAAGAGTTTCCTTATGTAATCGCAAGCAGTTTGAGAACGTCCAAGACAGACAGGCCCTTTGATGAAGTCGGATATATAGAGGGACTTGACAGGATTCCCTATGTGACTTCGGATAAGACCAAAAGGTTCTACATAGAGAGTGATCATATCTATGAGAGAGAAGATGTGTATATCCAGTTTCCGGTGTTTAAAGATACGGTTCCAGGGTATCAGGAGATTAACAAAGCATTAGAGTTAAAAGCAGAGGAAATGGTCAGGGAGCATAAGACGGTGAAAGGAAAACCATTGCCGGAGGATTATGAACTGCAGTCGTTTTATGTTTATGTGGATGACAAATATGTATGTGTTTCATACAGAGAACGATTTCGGTACTATCATGATCATGGGACGTTTTTGTTTTCTTCGGTGACAGGGGAGGAGTTGTGTTTGGATGATATCTTCTGTGTGCCGAGGAGAGAGTATTTAAAGGCATTTCATTATGCCATTGGAAAGGAGCTGGAACTGCAGGGAACCTTCAGGGATCCATTTTATGTTAAAGAGTCATGGGAGGATAATCTCATAGAAAGTTACTATATCTATAATTTTGCGCTTACAGATAAAGGGATTGTTGTATTTTATTATGAAGGATCGATTGCCTGTAATGCGGCAGGAATTCCTTTTTTTGAGATTCGTTATGATTACTTTGATGGAATATTGCAACAGTCCAGGTAGGTCTGCGCGTTTACCGCGCTGACCGTACGAAAACGTGATAGCAGCAGGTATCCGGCCCCATCGCGAAGCGATTTTTATGGTCGGATACGTAACAGTTCAAGGGTTATCAGAACTGTTGCGGGATATTAAAAAGCGGGAGAAAAAGACAGAGATGAATGTGGAAAGGGCTTTGGATATAGCCATTAGTTTTGTGTGTTTTGCCATATTGGGAGTTCTATATTGGTATCCGGACTCTGTTTGGGCTAAGGAACCTATTTATTTGGGTTTGGGGATTGTAATAGTAATATGTCTGATCCTGGCGGTAAGGGATGGAAGAGTGGCTCAGGGTCATACAAGGAATGAAAACACGGATGATCCGTCTATGTCAGGGCTCATCACAGAACTTGTCCTCCTAAGCGAGGAGGACACAGAGCTGATGGCGTGGAATCTATATGGAAAGACTGCCGCCCTGATCGGCAGGGCGGGAAAGGGAAGCGAGGCGGATATTGACTTAAGTTCCGGTCCCTATGCCAGCATGGTGGATAAAGAACATGCGGTGCTGAATTACTCGGCAGGGGACTGGTATGTGGAGGATCTGGGGAGTAAGAATGGGCTGAGCGTGAAAAAGGGGGAGGATGGGAAGATCTACCGTCTGTCTGCTGACAGTCTGTGCAAGCTGGAGAAAGGGGACTGCCTTTATGTGGGCATGAACCGCCTGCTTTTGAGATAAAAGATATGGAAGAGAGCAAAGGAGAGAGTGCTTATGAACAGCAATTTGATACGATGCCAGAATGGACACCTGTTTTCCGCCAGAAGGTATGGGACTGTGTGTCCATTTTGCAACATTGAGACAGCGACAAAGGAGAAAAAGGAAACAGGGGCGGTTAATGAGGACGCGCTGGAGGAGATCTTGTTTGATCAGGAGAGTTCTCCGGTGTGCGGATGGATCGTGTGCATCCAGGGGCCGCGCCAGGGAAAGGATTATAAAATCCGGTCGGGCAAAAACTTTATCGGCAGGGCGGATGATATGGATATCCAGATCCTGGGGGACAACAAAATCTCCAGAAGGAATCACGGGGTTATTGTTTTTGACCCAAAGAAGAAGGAGACGGTGCTGCTGCCTGGGGACAGCAACGGTCTTGTGTACCACAATGAGGCCGCCGTATACACGCCTACGATTCTGGGAGCCTATGATCTGATCGAGATGGGGGACAGCAAGTTTGTGTTTGTGCCATTCTGCGGTGATAATTTTATGTGGGAAGATAAGAACGGGGAATTTCGGTAAAGCAGAAAAAAGGAAACTGGATGACAGAAACGGAGGGGAGAGCATGACGGTTCCAGAATGGGCCATAGCGGGCCTGACGGCCCTGGGAGTATGCCTGGCGGCAGTAAGGATCCGGTTGGCAGTAAGAGCGGCGTGGGCGCGCGGAAGGAAAATGCGCAGATGGGAGATCGGGGCATCTAAGACTATCGGCAGCAGAGAGGTTCAGGAGGATGAGTATGGGATCAGGGAGACCGAGGACGGGCTTATGGCTGTCATGGCGGACGGCATGGGAAAGCAGTTTGGAGGAAAGATCGCAAGCCGGACTGTGGTGGAAGTGTTTCTGGAGGTATTTGGAGATCCCACGGCTTTTTACAATCCCCAGTACTCGTTCCGCAAAGGGTTCCAGAGCGCCAACCGGGAGGTGTTAAAAAAGCTTGACGACCAGCAGGGATGGGCTTCGGCGGCGGTTATTATGATAAAGGACAGGCGGCTTTATTATGCCGCTGTGGGTAATGTGAAAGCAGCGGTATACCGGAATCATGAGCTGGTGCCGGTGACATCAGGACACACCATCAGCGTTCTGGCCAGGCAGCGGTATGAGGAGGGGAAACTGACCAGACAGGAGGCGGCTTCTCTGCTGGATCACCACCGCCTGTACAATTATGTGGGGCAGGACGGATTTCGGGATATCGAGTTTTTCGACACGCCCATCAGCCTTTATGGAGGGGAGTACGTGGTTTTGATGACGGACGGGATCTATGAAGGGGTCAGATGGAAGGAGCTGGAGGACTGTCTGGAAAGCGGAGGAAAATGTCAGGATATGGCTTTTGAGATGGTGGAGCTGCTGAACAGAAGCGAAGAGGAAGATAAGGATAACGGGGCGGTTGTAGTGGTGAAGGTAGGGTGAAACAGGAGATAACTGGATGGGAGGCAGACGATGTTAAAAGATGAAGAGATCGCGGAGCAGAAATATCAGGAGAGGCGAAAAAGATATTCAGGAATTGAGACAGGTATCTATTCGGGCGACGAATTTATAGAGTTTTCAGAGACATGCTTGTTTGAACAGGTAACGATCATGTTGCCGGCCTCGTTCCATGACATGCCTGCAGATGAGGCCAGGAGAAAGTACCCGTCAGAGCAGCGGCCGCAGATTATAAAGACAAACCGGGAGGGAACCATTGACTTTGGTTTTAATCTGTTGGACGAAACTATAGAGGAAGAGCAGCTGGAGTCGGTTGCCCATGATTTTGTCCGGGTGATGAAAAGACTTTATCCAAGGAATCTATGTCTGAAGGTAGAAAAAGGGCAGGGGATATCTTTTCCATATGCGGCCGCAGAATTTATAAGTACAGCGATTGATGGAAGTTTATATAACATGGTGGTGATTATGTCGATCAAGGGGAAGCTGATGCAGATGTTGTTTAACTGTCCTTGTGACAGAAAGGAAGACTGGGCAGGATGTCTTTTGCAGATAAGAGAAAAAATTTCAGAATATGAGGAGGAACCCGATGAAACCGATCAACCTATACACAGAACCATTTCACATTTTAGATATCATAGATTGCGCAATTGACAAAAAAGTGAATGAACATTTTACGGCAAAAGTTGTTGGGCGCGTTTGTCCTGACGCAGACGAGGATTCTTATATAAACACGTTATTACAGAATACGTTTGCCGTTAAGGCTACAACAGAAGAGGAAGATATCTTGCTGTTTCAGGGAAATGTCAGCCATATCGAGATTATTCAGGAAGATGGAGTGACCAGGATAATGGTCGAAGCCGAATCCAAAACCGCGGTTCTGGATAAGAAAGTACATACCAGATCTTATCAGGGAGAAAAGCAGACATACCGGAATCTTATAGACCATGTGCTGTCCTTCCATAAACATACGGCTATGATCCAGTCAAAGGGAGAAGGGGTGAGGACAAGAGGGCTGGTTGTGCAGTACGAAGAGACGGACTGGCAGTTTTTAAAACGCCTGGCATCTCAGCTGAATACAGTTCTGGTGCCGGACTGCACCAATGATCATATATGCTTTTATTTCGGAAGCCCTGAAAGGCGAGGAAACGATCATCTGGATCTGGAAGAGTATCAGATGAGAAGATATTATGATTATAAGCAGAGAGAATGTGTAGAGTATATCCAGGAGTCAAGAAAAGTAAGAAATCTGTGTGAACGTGTATATGTAAAAGGACAGACCTGTTATGTTCATAGGATAGAGGGGCGGATGAAAGGACAGGAAATGGTGTTTCGATATGGCTATCGTCCGACTAAGGGATTTGAGGTAGCAGAGACTGTTAACAGAGAGATAACCGGATGTTCCCTTATGGGGGAAGTACAGGATATTCAGGATACCCATGTGAGAGTCCGAATATTTACAGAATCGGATCAGAATTTTGGAAGTCCTATATGGTTTCCTTTTTCTACCGTGTACTCTTCACCGGATGGTACGGGATGGTATTGTATGCCTGAAAAGGGGGACAGGATACGTCTCTGTATCCCGTCTCATAAGGAAGAGGAGGGATATGTGATCAGCGCGGTGCATCTGGAAAATGAGCATGGGCTGCGAAAGAATCCGGATGAAAAATCTATAAGAACAAAATTTCACAAAGAGATCAGGATAACCCCGGATAAGATCTTGATAACAAACCATAAGGGCAACTCGATTACAATGGATGATAAAAAGGGAATTATCATAAAAAGTAATCGTAAGATCAATATTATTTCTGAAAGGGAAATAGAAATGAAAGGGGAACAGATCCAGGCAGAAGGAAAAAGCGGAGTTTTCTTGATGGAGGGACCAAACACGCTGATGGTCAGGGATGGGATTAAAGAACAGGGAGTAAATATTGAACACAGATAGTCAGGAGGAGAGAAATGGGGAACAGCCAAAATACGGGCAGTGGATTGGAGGAGGCAAGAAGTTCGGTTCCGACAGAGAAGATCGTAGTTCATGGCGCGCAGATCGTGTGTAACTGGGCAGGCGACAGCAAAACACCTAATTATCTGTCCATAAAGGACAATCATGGTATTATGGAAGATGGAAAGAATTGCGCTCATGACGGTTCCTGTATTCCGTTTGAGAATATAAATCCTTTTACCAGCTGTCGATGTCCCAGCGCGAAGAAAGCGTTAACTGTCCTGTCAAAGTCTGCCAGGGGAGAAGACCAAAAGCGATACGCGTCAGCGTTACAGACAATTCTTGACAATGAGGTGGAGTATGGAAGCAGACCAGTGCCATGTACGCTTCCTCTTTTAGATCGGTGGTTTGGCGCGGATGAGAAAGAGACGATCTCAAATGCCATGGGGATGGAAATAAAGGTTCGGAAAAAGATAGATGGATTGAGGAACAAGTTGTATGACGCGATCGAACGTGGTCAAAAGGTTATCTCTAGCGCTTTTTACTTTGAACTTTATATACGAGAGAATTTTGGGGATGAATATTTTTCTGGTGAAGAGAATTCATATAGTGAGAAGAGGAAACTAATTAAGAAAATTCGTAAAGATGTTAAAAGATTATGCCCTGCGCTTATGAATGAAATTGATACTATCACCAATGGATTTGGAGAGAACTTTGCAAGCGTTATAATCCAGCTTAATAAGGCAAGAGATCAGCTGGATCAGCTGATCGGCTGCTGGGACCAGGCTTACGAGATCGTTGGCCGTTTAGATGATTACCGCGAAATCAGACAGGAACTGGAAACACTGCGGTCAGAGGTGGATGGCTTGATACAAGAATTCAACAGCTGGAAGCCGGAGGAATATCATCTGATCACCACAGAGTCGTTTTTGGTCTGCAGGTGCGGAGGAATCATCACTATTGCGGATTCAGGACAGAACTTTTGGGAATTGGCTACAGTAGTGGAGGGAAGCGTTTATGAAATGATCTCACAATTTATACAGCACTGCAGCGATGGTATGGGAAAATATGCTTTAAAAGAAGAGGATCCGGTGAACCATCAGTGGAGTTCGTTTGAAAAGGCGTTTAGAGGGCTTAAGGAGTTTCAGGAAGTTTATCGGAGTGAGGATAAAGCGTATGAAACAGAGGATGTGAATATATATGTAGAATATATCTGTAAATCGTATAATGACGAAATCGGTGGGCGTATCATGGGCGCGGCGGGGCTTATGAGTATCAAATGTACTGCGCTTGGTGTTTTGCTGTCATTTTATACAATAGAAACAGGAGAAGAAAGTGATCTGAGTTCAGGAGATGCTATGTCAGCACTTATTACTACAATGGAGGCAGCCGGAGATGAGGGAGATGGATTAGGAGGAATCTTTTCGAAGGTATTCAGCCCTAAGATTATTGATTGGAACAACGCATATACGGCATTTTCCAGTATGAAGAGCTTAATCTATGTGTCTCATGATTCTTATGTGGAGAATATACAGATCACTGTTTTTACAGATACCCATGCCCATGTTGCGAGAGGTACTTTAAACGCAAAAGGAGAACTGCAGTCAGGGATTAATTTTTATTTGTATGAGAGAAATGATTATATTGAGGGAAATTTAGGAAGAGGTTTAGAATGGCAGGAGGAGAAGGGAATTTATGTTAGGAGTTTGGTTCATCAAGGGGATAATAGGAATGTGGGGAAAGAGGCTAAGAACGGGACAGATTTTAAGGGAAGTATTCCATTTTCAGTACAGTAGAGGAACGGGGATAGTTTTTTTATGTATGCTAACGATATTGTCAGGTTGTCAGGATAACAGAAAAGTTATTATACAAACCGATAACTCTTCAGAATATACCATACCATATGATGAACTGCAGGTTCAACATGGCGATTATGAAAGTGCGCTGGAACGATGTGAGGAGCAGTTGGACATAATTGGAGAGTCCAATAGTATAAAAGCAGCGGATGTATACAGCTTTATGGGTGGGATTTACGCAGGGTATACGAATGATAAGAAGCAGGCGGTTGATTATATTAATAAGGCAATGGAAATTCACCAGAAAGAGGGAACAGAGCTGGATTTAGCATGGGATTATAATAGGATGGCAGAAGTTTATTTGTATATTGAAGGAGAATCTAGAGAAAAGGCTGTTGAATATCTTGAAAAGGCAGAAACTATGTGTATAAAAAGTGAAGAACATGAGAGGGATAAACATTTTTTGATGGCGGCTGTGTATAGTAACAGAGGGTTTTTGCGATACGAGCAGGGAGATTATGAGAGCGCTTTGAAGGATTATAATGCGGCACAAAGAATATATGAAATGGAGGTAAGCCCAGATCCTGTTGTATATATGTATAAAGGACATATTTACAAGGAGTTAGATGAGTATGATCAGGCAGAAAGAGAATATCTTACAGCAAAGGAAATCTATATTAAAAGAAATGATCCTTTCCATGAGGCAAGTGTAAATTTGGAGATAGCTTCTGTGTATTTAGAAAGAGAGGAATATGAAAAATCAATAGATTTAAATATGCAGGCATTGGAGGGATATACTGCTCTAAATTACGATATAGAGGGGCAAATTCTAGCTTATGCTAATATAGCTTATGCTTGCAGGGAAATACGGGATTATGAGAATGCCCTGGATAATGCAATTGCCGCCTGCAGGCTTCTGGAGGATGATGTTTCTCTGGAAATAGATCCAGAAGGGATATGTAAAGCTAATTTATCTTTATACTACAGCGAATGGACAGATAATAAAATGGAAGAGGATTTTGAATCATGGTACAAACGAGTTGTTTTGGATGGGGAAGACTGGAGATAGCGGTTACATTTGCATAGATAAAAGGCGGTGAAGCGATGATGCAATATCAAAATGCGGAAATTATGATAAGAGGAGCAGTCAATGTCAGAAAACTGGATTTATTTTGTATGGAAGAGAAGATCAATGAGCACATGGGTTTCCATCTGGGGGGATTGATAACCAGGGACGAGGCGGAAGACTATGAGAAGAAAAGGCTGCTGGGAGAGGTTGTGAAAGCCTATAGGCAGTCTGAAAGCGGAGATGAGGAGTTGATGGGCTGCGGTATCATCACGGAAGCAAAGATCAGCTATAAAGGAGGGGTATGCCGCATATGGGTTCAGGGATATTCGGCCAGCTATAAGATGACGGCGGAAAAGAAGCTGCTTTGTTTTCAAAATCCGGCCTGGACCTACGGAGATGTTATAAGAAAGATAGCCAGGCAGGGAGGCGTATTTTTTAACAGCCCTGCAGAAGAAAGGTTAAGGTGTCCCATTATCCAGTACGGGGAGACGGACTGGGAATTGCTCTGCCGTGTAGCGGGGCAGTTCCGGACGGTTCTGATTCCTGATGTAACTTCCGGTATAGGCAGAGTGTTTTTCGGCCATAGGGAGCAGAAGACCTATTATCTGAATATAGACAGCAGCAGGATGTCCATACAAAAAGACAGTAAAGATAAAACAAAGGTGTGCCGGAGTGTTAAGGCTAATGACAATATGCGGATCGGTGACAGTGTGGTGCTGGATAAAAGAAAATGGACGGTTGTTCAGAAGAAAACCCAGTACAAGAACCATATGACGGATATCTGGTATGTACTGGGAAGGATTCAGGACTGGACGCTTCCTACTGTCTATAATCCGCTTCTGTGTGGGGCGGCTATAAAGGGAAGGGTTTTGGAAAGAAAAGAAGAGTATGTAAGATTATGGCTGGAGATTGATAAGGAGCAAAAAGGGGAAGGATTTTGGTATCCATATCTGCCGGAAACAGGGAATATCATGTATGCCATGCCTGAGGAAGGCGCAGAGTCCTCTGTTTATTTTCCGGATGGAAGAGAGGAACATGGCATTGGGATAAACAGTTTTTTGAAGGGCGCGTATCTGGGAAGACAGAGGGATCATTTTGTAAAAGGGATCCATATTCCGGCATGGAAGGAAATAAAACTGCATCCGGATCTGACAGAATGGATCACCAACAGAAATCACAGGGGAAGCGCGGTGTCGGAGGATGGGAAAGAAGGGATCGATCTGGCATCGGGCAGACCGGTAAGGATCGAGGCAGGAGATGGTATAAACATGCAATCCGGCCTGTCATGTATTGCCACGGCAGGCAGCAGGATCTTGGTGAAGCAGAGAGGGGATAAAAATAAAATAGAGATATTTGGAAATCAGATACTGTTTCATGGGGAAAAGTACTACACATCTTCGGTAATGCATAAAAGCAGAACTTCTCCGGAGAAGACGAAACCGCCGGGAAATGGGACCTTTCACGGACTCTATGGCTCTTATGTGGGACTGCTGGCCCAGGGAGACGCAGGACCGGTTAATGAAAGGCTTCTGGCCGGAATGCCTGTCACAAGTTCCGGAAAAGGCAATACCCAGATACAGGATCAGGCGGGACTGGGGATCAGGAGGAAATAACGCTATGGATTATTTTTGGATTCGGCAGAACAGAGAATATTTGAATACGCCTGCTATCGAAGGATTTTACCAGACTATGAGACGAAAAGATTTTAGACCAGAGACAGCTTTTAAGATACCTGAGAAAAATGTGGTGTTCTGCAGTTCCCAGAAGTCGCTGGACTTTTTGGACATTTTAGACGGGCAAGTGTTTTTGGTCAGCGGGATGGTAAAGCACGTATTTGAAATGTATGAACGGGGTATGAGTTACAAATTTTTTTGCTGTTTAAATAATGTTACAGGGGAGTATGGGACTTACTATGCTCCCATGATCCCTTTTATTGACTGCCTGGCAAAAGGCAGGGCAGAAAAAGGCAGGACCGCCATATGGCAGGAGAGGATCAAAGACAGGGCGGTGTTCCGGGCAGAGAATCCGTTACAAGAGATGGTTATGATCAGGCTGGATGTAGCGGAAAGTCTTTTGCGGCGGGGGCCCAAGGGGATAGAACTGGAGAGGATCATACTGGTGTAAGCAGCATCAGGGAGGGAAATGCAGATGAGAAAACAAAACAGCGTATTGAAAACCGGCTTCCTCTCAGAGGCCGGTTCCGAATTGGGCAACAATGACTATTTTGCTTATGTGGAGCTGGACAAGTATGCGTGCTATGTCATAGCGGACGGGTTAAGCGATCTGCCGGAGTCGGAGAGCGCCAGGCTTGCTACCCAGACCATCATCCTGGCGTTTCAGGAACATCCGTCTATGAGAAAGCGTGCTATCCGGTCTTATTTGGAAGCGGCCAACAAGGCTCTGGCAGAGGCAAAGGACACCAGGAGGCTGAAAGCGTCGGTTCTGGTGGTGGTGACCGACTATGCGAAGGCGCGTTACGGTTATGCGGGAAATACCAGGCTTCGGCTGTACCGGGACGGCGCGGTGAAAGAGCAGACTGTGGACATGTCGCTGGGAACGGATATGACAAAGGAACGGGATCAGGGACAGGACGCCCTCTCCCGACATGAGGAGAGGAACAATCTGTATGCCTATCTGGGGCAGGGAAAAGGATTTTCTCCCTGTATATCGGGAAAGATCAAGCTGGTTAACGGCGATATCTTAAGCCTGTATACCCGGGGCATCTGGGAGAACTTAGACGGCGGGGAGCTGGATGATATCTTCGGGGAGGCAGGGGAAGAGCCCCAGGAAAGCCTGGATCTGGCTGAGGATCTGCTTTTGTCCAAACAGCCGGAGAAGCTGGAGAACTACACTCTTGCCGCTATTTTTGTAAATAAGGTATTCCTGGATCCAAACAGGAAGCGGAGGATAAAGAAGATCGTGACCATATCGGTCGTGGCGGCAGTTTTTGTGGCAGCAGCGGGGCTGATCGTGTGGCTGGCGCTGCGGATCCGGAGGGAGCGGATGGAGGAGCTTGACAGACATTATGTCAACACTATGGAATACATTCAGGACGGAAACTTTGTCAGGGCCGGAGAGGAGTGCGGGCAGGCTTTGAGCCTTGCCAAAAAGATGAAACTGAAAAAGGAGATTCAAACTATCTCGGATTACCAGAAACTGATCGAGGCTGTAGAGGCGGCGGATGAGGCTTTTGGAAGCGGCAATTATGAACAGGCCCAGGCCGCCTATGTATCGGCAAGGGAGCGTTCCAGATATGCGGATCGGGTGGCGGATGAATACATAGAGAAGCGTTTGGACGTTATCACAGAATATCTTTCCGTGTTTGATTATATACAGCTGGGGGACTCTCTGGCGGCTCAGGGGGACTATGAGCGGGCCGAGGAAAAATATCTTCAGGCCAAAAGTCTTGCCACCAGAACGTATTTTGAGGAGGGGCGAAAGGACGCGCTGGACTGTCTGGACGTGCTGTACCAAAGCAGAGAGAAGGCGGAGGAGGAACAGAAGCAGGAAGCTGTGGAAAAAGCGGCCAATGAGACAGGAGCCGCCCAGCTGATGGCAGAGGGGGACAAGGCTTTTGCCCAGGGCGACTACAGCAGCGCCAATGCCTATTATGCCATGGCTCTGGAAAAATATCAGGATATGGGTGATGAGGATCACGGCCAGATGATACAGGGCAAGATGGATTCCAGCTCTCAAAAGGAAGAGGAGAACGAGGAAAAACGGCAGCAGGCAGAGCGCTATGTGGACGAGGCGAAAGCCTGTGAGGAACTGGGTGATGATCTGGAAGCCAAAAAACAGTACCTTTTGGCCAAGAATCTCTATAAAGAGCTGAAAATGGATGACAAGGTGTCGGAGATCAGCGGGCTTTTGGAGGTGTTGGAGGCAGCGATGGAGCAGGAGAAGGCAGAACAGGAAAGTATGGAAGCAGAGAGCAGAGAGGCGGAAAGCAGGGCGGAGGAAGAGTCAAAAAAGGCCGAAGAGGAGGCAAGACGGCTGCGTCCGGAGGACTTTGGACCTGGGGTAGTGGATCGGTAGGATACATTCCACAAAGATGAATAGAGGAGGGAGACATGGGAGCGATCAGTGCCGAAGGCGTAAAGGTATTTTGTGACATACCCTATATGGAAATAGAAGAATTTAAATGTACGGAAAAGATCAATGAGCATACGGATATCATTATTAAGATAAAGATTTCAGAGAGAACAGCGCTGTGGTTTGACACACATTCCTTATGCGGGAGAAAAGTTAAGGCAGAGTTGTGGAGAGAGAAAAAGATATGCGGGATTATATGGGGGAGTATTGTAAGCTGTGAGTTAGAGAATATAGAGCACCATTTTTTTGTGTCGTTGAGAGCAGTATCGTTAACCAATGAGATGGACAAAGAAGAGAAGACCTGCAGATTCCAGAGAGTCGGATATCCATATCGACGGTTCATAGAGGATATGCTGGAGAAATATTCCGGAGCCTGTATATTGGGCGGCATGTTCCAGCAGAATATCCGGTATCCTATCATGCAGTACAGGGAAACCGATTGGAATCTGCTCAAGCGGATCGCCGCTCAGTTTGATGTGGGAGTCATAGCTGATGCCGGAAGCGATGTGCCAAAGGCTTTTTTGGGCGATACTGTATTGAAAGAATATATACTTGATTCGTTTGATAAGATCCGACAGGTCAACGCAAAACATCAGGTTCATATCCACACATGGGAAACCTATGGACTTGGAGACAAGATACGAATTGGTCAGATGAGATTGGAGGTAAAAGAGAAGATCACTGTGTTTAGAAATGGACTGATCGAGTATGACTATTGGGCAGGTTCTCTGGGAAAAGAAATGGGAAAGGCGGAAAATGAAAAGCTTAGGGGTATATCCATGAGGGGAACGATATTGGAGGTGAAAGATGAATATGTAAAGCTGGATTTTGGAAGAGTGGAGGATCAAACAGAGATGGATGAGAACTTTAAATATCCATATTTGCCGGTAACAGGAAATATTATGTACTCTATGCCTGAAAAGGGAAGTGAGGCAGAATTGTATTTTCCTACTGCTGATGTGAAACATGCATATGTAAGAAACTGTTTTTTGCCCAAAAAGAGATATCCGAGGGAATCAACGAAATTTTTTCATACATGTTATGGAAAAGGAATGGCAATGGAGCCGGGAGTTATACTGTGGACTGCCAGAACAAAACAGGGACAGTGTCAGAACATGAGTTTGAGGGATGAAAGAGGGATCTATGTATCCAGTCATAAGGCAATTGTTCTCGAAGCCAGGGGGAATATTAACGTTTACGCAGGGTCCTCCTGCACGATGGTAGGGAAAACGGAAGTCAAGGTAAAGCAGAGGGGTACTTTAAATACCATACATATGTCGGGAAACGGAATAGAAATGCGTTCTGAGAGATATGAAACAGCAGCGGCAGATATGGGAAAAAAGAGGAAGAGGAGACCAGAGAATGTACCTGTGGTTTCTGAAGCCAGTTTTGCGGAAGTGAAGGAATGCGCTATCGCTGCTATTCCAAATCATGGTATACAGGAAGGGATTGCGGAACAGGCGTTAGCTGCTATTCCAAAAACATTGTCTGGAAATATATGTAATGATGTGATAATAGGAGACTTGGGAGGACGGGGATGACAAAAAAATATGGAGATGAAGCAATCATAAAAATGCGGCGGGCATATCAGAAATTAAAATATAATTCGCTGTCTACAGGAATATTTGTAAAAGAACAGCTGATATCTTTTAGAGAACAGGAAATAGATTCGCTTGGGACCAGAATGATCCTTCCGGAGGTAATGGAGCCAATGGAGGAAGAGATGAAAAAACGAAAATATCCTATGGAAAAACGTCCTGCCATCATCTGGTCGGATCCAGATGGAATTGTTTCCATAACGATCAGCTTTTTGGCACAGGGGATTGAGAGCGATGCTTTGGAGCAGGTCAGGGATGATTTGGGCAATACCATATTAAGCATCTCTCCGCATTATATGTTTTTGGATAAAGGAAAAGTTGAGGGAGAAGAACGATCATTTTATTGGGCGGAATTTTTGTCGCCGGTTTTGGGAGGTATGGTATATAACATTTTATATATTGCGCCATGGAAGAAAGGGATACTTTTGGGAAGTTTTTCTTGTCCGTCCGGTGATCGGTCTGACTGGAGCGAGATCATGTTAAAATTAATGCCGACGATCAGAGAGGGGAAAGATATATGAACGCGTTTCGACTTGTGGTACAGCCATTTGATGTTTATCAGATTACGGAATTTTACGTACATAAAGAGGTTAATAAACATATAGTAATGTTTCTAAAGGGGTATATTTTAAAAGAGGACGCGGATATTCTCCAGAGAAGGCAGATGTTCCATCAAGAGATTGTGGTAGATCTGCAGGAAGCAGGAAAGAAAACAGAAACGCTGTTTTGCGGAATTATTATGGATCTGGGGTTGTGTGTGGATGGAGATTTGTATGAGGTTGAAGTAACATCTTTGTCCTACAGCTGTTTGTTGGATGAAAAGGAAAGATTACGTACATTTCAAAGAGAAGGACAGATCTACAGTGAGATTGCGAAGGAGGTGGCAGCAGGCGGAGGCGCGGCGATTATTTGTAATTGCGGCGATACGTCAGTGGGACCGCTGGAAATTCAATACAGGGAAACGGATTGGGAATTTTTGAAACGGATGGCATCAAAAGAACATTCAATCCTGATCTCGGACTGCCGTTTGCATAAACCTGCCATTTATTTTGGCATGAAGGTTGGGAAGAGAAAGGAGGTTATAGTCAGATCAAAAAAAGTGAGCGATCGGATGGAAGATGGTCATATCTGTCGGGAATATGAGTTAAATGCATATGGGTTTGTGGAGATCGGAGATAAGATCCTGTTTAATGATACGGAAATGCAGGTTTACGGTGTCGAGATTCGATTAGAAAATCAGGAATTGGTCAGTATCATCTGTTTAAGAAAACAGCAGGATCATATACAAAATCCCTATTATAATTTCCGGATACCAGGCGTGTCCCTATATGGCACAGTAAAAAAGGTTATAAATGAAAAGCTGCAGATCTTACTGGATGGGGATGAGGGAAAACAGACAGGGCAGAGGTGGTTTGATTTCGCGACCGTATATTCTTCTCCGGAAGGATCAGGATGGTATTGTATGCCTGAAATAGGGGATTCCATATATCTTTATTCTCCTAATGAAAGACCGGAAGACGCATATGTCTTAAATGCGGTTCATCTGGAAGGCGCAAAGGATCGGAAAGATCCGGAGCATAAATACCTGAAAACAAAGAGAAATCAGGAAATTCGTTTTTCGCCGGGGCGTATTATAATAACGAACAATAAAGGGATGAGAATCGTTCTTGATGATGAGAAGGGGATTGAGATCAAGAGCGATAAGGATATACTTTTGGAAGCAGAGGAAGGGATAAGCATTAATAGCGGACAAAATATTCTGGCAAAAGGAAATGATGCTGTTATATTAAAACAAAATATTAATATGATCGCAGTCCGAAACGGGATCAGAGAACATGGGATTCGGATCGATCGCCAGTGAGGAGGAGAAGTATGGGTCACGAGATAAAACCAATCCCGCCAGCCCCATGTGTGGTAGATGGCGCGGCTATAGGATGTTGCTTTGCGCAGTCAGGTTCAATGATGGAATATAAAGAGATGTGGGATAAAAGATATCTGCGTATTTTGCATAATGATTCGGAAAAGCAATGCGGGCTTGAGATGGCACATAATTATGATTGTGTACCAGTAGAGAATGTACCGAAATTCAATATATGCAAGTCGCCTTATTATTATGAAACGGTAGGAATACTGAAATCATTGTATCCTGATAATAAAGATTATGCAAAAGGATTTGAAAGCTATTGTAGGATAAACGCCAAAGCAGAAGGCGGCAGTCCGCCATGTATCGGTGCTTTCCTGGATACATGGTTCAACTCTTCTGATATAGTTATTGCGGACAAATACCAAGAGTTTATAAACAAGACATTATTTTTTACATCTCGGATGCGTGAGAAGATTGAAGAGATGAGAAAGTGGAGTGAAAGTGAGATAAAAAGATATCGGAAACGTGCGGAAAGAGAGTATGGGGAGTGTATTTTAGATTTAGGGTTCGAACGCAGAATGAGAAAATTAGTATCGAATTTAAAAAAAATAAGTGAGAAGGATGATCGTGAAAAGAATAGTCCAAATGCGATAGAAAGAATAGCAGAAGAGGTAAAGGAGTATAGAGATATATCAGATAAAATGTTTTGTAAATACGATATTGTGGAGAGAAAAGTAAAAAAGTTATATGAAGAGGGCAAAAGAAAGGTTGAGCGCTGGGATGGGTACATAGACGCGATTCAAGTTTATGATGGTGATTATTGCAAAACGCTAGAGAAGTTAGCGAATGAGATTGAAGGTTATCGGAACAAATGGAGCGATGCTTTATCAGATGCCGAGATAAACATGGATAGCTGGGAGGCATCCGGGTTTTTTTACTATTGTGATAAAATGGTGTCCGACGCAAGAAAATTAGCAGCTGATGGAGCGGATGATAAGAGGATAGGCAAAGCGCTTTTGACTTCCTCATTTTTGATTTGTAAATGTGGAGGGAAAATAGAGTTTTTGAATAGTGGGCAGGAAAGGGTTCTATATTGTGAAAATTTATTTAAAAAATTTGAAGAACTGTTAAAGGATGCTGTGACTTACTTAGGAGAAGTTCTCATGCAAAATGGGGTATATGCTGGGGTGCAAGAGGAGGAAAGTAATGAGTCTGTTGAAGATGTGATTTGGGCTTTGCAAGAAGTGATAAATGGGATTGAGGAAGAAAGATCATTTAACTTAGGAAAAGATATGCCGGCGGTTAGAATTCGATTTATTTCTAGAAGCTGTAAAGATGAAGAGGAGACACTAAGAGATGAGTTTGTCGCGATTCTATTTTTTGGCTTGATTTCTGAGTTTGGAACTGCTGCGAATATTTTAGTGTCTGCCACGACAATGATAATGGATGCTGTAGATATATCGAAGCAGAGTAAAGGAGAGCAGGAGTATAATAAAGTAGAGGATGCAGTGGTTTTTGGTGCTGACATGACAGGGTATTTTAATAGTATTATTGAAGGCGCGGTAAATACCAGACAATTTAAGAGTTTGGCAGGAGATAAACCAGCCAAGATATGTGAAGTGACTGATACGGGACTGACAGCCATTGGACATATTATGAGTATAGGAAGCTTGTTTTATACATCCGAAGAAAATTGGATAGAGGAAATAGAGATTACAGTATTTACAAAATATATGGCACATATTATAAAGCAATCGTATAATGAAGATCTTACACCCCAAAAGCCCTTTTATGGTCCTTCTATGGTTCGCGGGAAAGCTAAAAAAGATTATCTTTGTGATACGATGGGAAATGTTGACTGGGATAATATGGAAGGAGTTACGTTTGGGATTAAAGAGCATTTTAGAGAAGATGAAAATAGTACAGAGGTGAATGGAAAACATGGAATTAATATAGCTCTAGAGGAGTATAAAAAAATACCAGATAATTGAAGAGAGGACGGGTGTAGAATGAAGAAATTTATTTTAGTTGTTATTTTAATAGTATTATCCTGCTATGGTTGTTCTAAGCAAGGCGGTGAGGAATTAATTCAAGAATACATAAAAAAAGCGGAATCCCTTTATGAAGCAAAAGATTACATTGGAGCTGTCGGTTGGATGGACCATGCAATCGATGAGGCTGAGAAAAAATATGGGGAAACCAGTGTGGAGGTTGCGGAACTATATTTGAGCAAATCCCAGATGGCAGATTACGCTATAGATTCACTAAGAGCGATTCGATCTGCAGAAATGATATACGAAGATTTAAGCGATAGAGAAGGGATGGTGAAGGTCTACTATTATTATGGAGATTATTATTCCAAGGTAGATGATCTTGGGCAGGCTGTTGATTATTATGAAAAGGTTATAGAACTCAGTGAGGGTTTAGGAGAGGCGGTAAATGAATGGAAATACGAAGCGTATTTTTATGAGGCTTTATATGAGATTGATACAGAAAAAAGTATTGAATTGTACGAAAAGGCGGAATCTTTACTTGAATTTGTACCATTAGAAAAGAAAAATACAGAAACAATTGTGCTCTATCATAATATTGCTGTTTGTTATTATGATCTGCAAATGTATGAGAAAGCCATATTAAATTTTACAAAAGCAATAGAAAACTATGAAGAAGAGGAAAAAGAGATTGGGACATTAATAGTATGTTACCGACTTCGTGCTGTTTGTTATATAGGAATTAAAAATTTGGAATACGCAATGGAGGATACCAAGAAAGCAAAGGAGTTATTGGAACGGACATCGCCTAAAATGAATATTTGGGATAAGTCAGGTGTGTATTTCAATTTTACTATGATATACCCGCTTATGGATGAACCTGATTATGAAGAGGCGTTTGAATATGGTTTGATTGCCTGCCGTATGTATGAAAATGAAAGGGAACTAAGTGTTGATGATTTAGAAGGTTTAATAATTATGAAAGATATATTTAAAGACTTTTATAAAGAAAGTCCATATGCTCAGGAACAAAATTTTGAAATCTGGTATCAGGAAAACATAAACAAGTAATCATTTACATAGAGAGGAGATACCTAATGGATTATTTTAGAATAAGGCAGGACAGAGAATACAATCACACGCCAGTCATCACCAATCTGGGCGATATTGTGAGAAGACGGCTGGACGTTTCGATAAAGAATAGTTCCAGGATCCGGGATGTAAATGTGGCTATGGCAAGGAGATGTGACAAGATCGATTTTCCGGATATTCTGGATGAGCAGTTGTTCCTTGTCAGCGAGAGTGTGAAAACGGTTTTTCAGATGTATGAGCCGGGAATGATCTTTAAGGAGGTATGTATTTTGAACAATCAGACAGAGGAGTACGCAAGATATTTTATGCCTCTGTTTCAGGAAATATTATGTATTTCCGATAAAAGTATAATTACTCCGGACAGGAGCCAGGTAAAACGTATGGTCATAAAGCCGCCGTCAGATATGATCAGTATATTTAAGGCTGAACCTTTGATTACGGATGTAGTGATTATCAGACTGGATGTAGCGGAAAGCTTACTTCGAAGAAAAATAAGAAAATTTACATTGGAAAGGATCGGTGTGGATCTGTGATACATAACAGGAATAAGAAAATGGAATTGGATGAGCTCTGGATGATGGCTAACAGGGGGCTTGATGATCATAAAAGGGTTATGGAGGAGCTGTTTCCAAACAGAATTCCCCAATTAAGCAAAGAGTTGTGGGATTGTATTGAGGACGTGCGGGATCGCTTTGAACAGTTGGAAAAGGGAGGAAAGGCGGATGGACTGCAGTGGATCTATGTGTCTTTCTTGCGAACAGGGCTTATGGATCAGTCCGCGTGCTACCGAATTGATCTGTATGATTCCCGGGACCGGATTTCAGATCTGGAGTGTACCGGCAGTTGGGGATTTGAATATGTCTATGATAAATACTACAAGATCATAGACGAGATCAAACAGAGAATACAGGGGCAGATGAAGATAAAGCTTTATGAGGCGGAAGATGTGGTGGAATTTGTGGCAAATGAATTTCGGAGAAGCTCTGACAAGGCGATAAAACAATTGATAGAGTATGAGAAGGCAAAAGGGCATAGGAGATGGGTGGCGGAAAGCAGGATAAAGATAGTTTTGGGTGATTTTTTGGGCGAGGCGAAAGAGATCATTTCTTTTTCAGAAGGATGAGACGCGGAGGGAGAATGGATAATGAAAAAATGGAACTTGTTTGTGTTTGCGATTTTGTTTGTGGGAATAGGGGCTCTTGTGTACAAAGGCTCTACCATGGGGTATGAGGATTATCTGGATCTGGCGGCAACCTTTCATGAACGGGAGGACTATGACCAGGAGATGTTCAATCTGGAAAAGGCTTTGCAGGAGTCTCTGGAGATCAACGGGCAGCTGTCCTTGGAAACGGCGGACATTTACCGGAGGATGGGGCTTTGTGACAGGGATACGGATAAGATAGCCGAGGATTTTGATAAGGCGATCCTTATATATGAGATAGCCGGTAAAAAGGATAAGGCGGATCTTTATTATGAAAAGGGAAAGAGGATGATAGAGAATGGAGGAGGGAGAGCCGTGTTTCTGGGGGAGGAAAGCCTTAAGCAGGCTATCCAACTATATGAGCAAGACGGGTATGAGGATTCGGATAAGCTTTGTGAAAGCTGTCTTATACTGGCGAATTTGGAGACTGACAGAGAAAAACAGTGGGTCCGCCTTAAGCAGGCGGAAAGTTATTTTTGGGATCTGTCAAAGGAAAACGGATGGCAGATCGGAAACAGGATCTATCGTCTGATGGGGATAAACCGGTTCCAGGAAGGGATGTATGAGGAAGCTTTTGGGTATTTTGACGCTATGCTGATCCGGGCAGAGGACAGTGAGGAAAAGGATGTCAGACAGGTGATGGCAGAGGCGCAGTATCTGTCCGGGGCAGCTCTTGTGCTCGTGGACAGGGCGGAGGAAGGGAAGAAACGGATTGAGCAGGCGATCGTATTTTATGATGTGCATAACGGAAAGCAGCCTTATGAGGATGCGGCTTTGGCTCACACCTTTTTGGCCCTGGCCTACGGAAAGCTGGAACCGCCGGGAAAGCAGGAAGTACTGGAGGAGGGAGAGCTGGCGTTATCCTATTTTACTGAGATGGATAGAATTGATTCCCAGGATCTTCGTTCTATGGAATATATTAAATATGTTTTGCGGATTGCCTATAAGAGGGCATTTCCAGAGAAGATGGAAAGGGATTTTGAGGAATGGTTTTATGGAATTTCTCAGCTGAAAGCTTCAGAGTATTATTTTGTCAATTAAGGAACTTATGGAGAATGAACAGGGAGAACAAGGAGTGAAATATTTTAAAGGATCGCCGGAGCTAAAACACGTAGACAGAAACCATGACCCAACAGGGCAATGAGATGTGTTGGTTTGAGTATAAAGGGCATATCATCTGGACGATCAGACCTATGATCGGGTTCATCTTATCAGAATAAGAAAATATATGGATGATATGAAGATCGCGGGAACGCTAAGGAGGAAGAATGATGGGGAAAAAGCAGACTACGTTCCATATGGGAAATGAGTTTAACGGGTATGGTTCCGTAAGATATCTGAAAGGGACAAAGTCAAGGTATTATGAGCCTCTGTCCCAGGAAAATATACGGCTGTCTCTGACACCGGGAAACTATATTCTCAAAGTTTTGGGCAGTATCCCTGTGTATGCAGGTTCTCCGAATATGGGGCCGGGGGTGGGATTGGTGCTGGAGGCAGTGGCCGTGGTAAGCCAGGTGTCTGTGAGAAAGGATCCCAAAACAGGGGAAATGGAGGTTGTGGACATAAAGAGTCTGGAAGGGTTCGGAGTAGTGAAATGAGGGAGCGGTGATAAGGAGAATTAATAATATGAATACACAAAATCATGGTCAGAAGGCAGCAGGTCTTGGTGGCGTCATGGAATATCCTTTTGATTTTCAGAGTTATATTCAGGATCGGCTGAGGGATATCAGGGATCTGGATGAGCGGCATTTTGCCAAGGAGGTTCTGTTAAACGGCATGGGAAAGGTTATCCAGACTATGGAGAGAAAATATGAGGATCTGCAGGAGCGGGTATACCAGGAGATCGAACCGGAACATAACCAATATGAGATCTCCATGACAGTCATAGACAGACACCATTTTGATCCTACGAACCACACGCTGTTTCCTGTCAGGGAGGAAGATCTGGCAAAAGGTGGGGATGCGGGCCTGGGGGAAGAAGGAGAAGAGGGGGAGCTGTATGTGGGAACGGTTTTTTCACAGTGGGACGCTCCTGTGGAGGGAGAATTTAACGGAACTATGTCCGTGGGGGAGGAGACGCGAAAGGCGGTGTTTTTGGCAAGACCTTCCAGGAAATACCGGAAACATATTGAGGCGCTTTACGACATCTTTCGGGCCAATTTTATCCCCTGGACCACAGTTAATACGGCTTATCTGGATAAATTTTATGATATCTTTCTGAAACTGCCCCGGGGGGAGGAGATGAAGGAGCCTCTGTCATGGAAGGACTGCCAGATCGAGTTTGGTGGTCATGGCGGCGGGATCCGGTATGATATGATTCCTGTGTGGAATATTGAGAGAATCGTTTTTAAAAGTACGGACTTTGTGATTCCATGTATTGACGGCATTTATTATGAACATGAGTTTCTTACGGAGAGTATGGGAGGAGCGGACGGATACCTGATCGAGCCAAATGAGGAGATCCTGGAGATACGCCATGAAAAGGGAAGGATCATCATCAAATCTCTCCAGGAAACGTTTGAGAGCTGGCAGGCCTTTCGGCTGGCTCAAAGTCCCACGGAGTATTCCCTGGATTATCAGTTACCATGTCTGACCAACCGGAAGAAGGATTCCTTTTTCCGCAGATATTCGGGGCGTCACAGGGGGAATCTTATGACAAAGCACGATCTGTTCCGCAGGATTATGGAGCTGGATATCGAGAATTACATGGAGGTAACAGGGTATCAGATCTTGGAGGACGCCCAGGCGTTTCCCATGGAGGAAGGCATGAACTGGTTTATCAGGGACGAGCTGTTTCCCATGGACCAAAGGAAGCTTCTTGTGCTGGAATTTAAGGAAAAGAAGCCGGGGTATTTTCTCAGCAAGGGGATCATCAAGTTTGTGATTTCCCAGATGCAGCTGGAGATAAGCGAGTATCGTTGTGTAGGGGTGACAGTATGAATTATGGCTGGGAGGCGGAATTAAAGGCGGAGGAGTCGGGATTTTCGCGGGAGGAGCTGCGGTATGTGCCGTCCCAAAGCGGAAGTCCTTACATGGAGATCGTTATGGAGGAGCTGAACCGGACAAAACTGCCTTACGGGGTGGTTGAGATCAATCCGCTGTACCGGTTTGCCAGGGAGATGGCGGAGGTATTTGACCGGAATCTGACGGAATATGAGGACACCCGGATGGTATTTTTTGATGTGTTTATGCACTATATCTCCTGCCTGGACCTGCGCCAGGGGCTGTCCAAGCAGGAATATGCCCTTCGGTTTCTTCTGAATGATTTGCTTAAAGGAACCTGCGGAGCGGCCGCAGCCAGAGTGATCGGGGATTTTGAGAAGGGAAAGCTGCGGGACCTTTTGCGGCTTATCCTAAAATTATACCGGTGCGGCAGTTCGGTGTCTCTGTTTAAAGAGGTTATGCGCCGCATGTATCCGGACTCTTTGGTGTACGCGAGCAATGAGACGGCGAGGCAGGTGCTGGTGTATGTGGGTGTTAAGGAGGAGGAGCGGGAAAGACAGAGGCTGGAGTTTTTGCGGGATATGTTTCTTCCTATAAATTATCATGTCTTTTTATTTTGGGAACACCATTTTGGGATCATTGATGTGGAGGAGACCATGATGGTGGATGAGATGGTGCTGTTTTAGGATATTTGAAGGAGGATGGGGAGTTATGGAACGATATGGGTATACCTTAAAGAAAAATTCCGGGGAGCAAAAGCGGAACGGCCGTTTTCGCAGGGAGGAGCTGGAATTGATGACTACATTTCAGCTGCGGGAGATCTGCAGGAGGGAAAAGATCATCCAGGGAGTTCTGGATCCTATGGATAAGGAGGAGCTTGTGCGGGTCATTCTCCGGTATCGGGGGGCGGAGGAGTATTTTCTCATACAGACGGAGGAGGAAGAGGGCTTAAAGGCGGTTTCCCGGGTTTTTCGGACTGTCCGGATGCAGGAGCGGCAGGGCTCGGGCCTGGAGGGAGGCTCTAAGATCGTGGTTTATGAGGGGATCGCCACCGGATTTTTTGACGGGCTGACATTGCCCTATAATAAGGATCTGGCGGGGACCAACGTTTTTGTGGTCGGCGGGGATCGGACGGTCTGCGGGATCTTTCATCTGGTTCCCAAAGGCGGGGACATGGACTGTCTGTACCTGACCAGGGCCGCCGGGCTTTCCTGCCGGGAATCGGGGGTGAAGCATTATAGTCTTTACTGCATGGGGCGGCGGGAGTCGGAGCGGATGTATGAGCTGTATCAGGGAAAGACAGATGTGATGCCGGGACAGATGGAGGTGTGGCGGATTCCGATTCTTGATTTTCAGGTGAGAAAGCCTGTGAAGCTGTCTCTGCCGCTGGCTATAGACTTTGGAACCTGCAACACCACGGCAGGGGTTTATCTGGACGACCAGTATTTTGAGGAGGCGGGGCTTTGCAAGGGGGAGAAAGGGCTGAAGGCGGGACAGGTGAATTACGCTCTTTTTTATGATCCGTTGTCGGACTGGCAGGAGAGCGCCCTGTTTCCAAGCGTGGCAGGGGTCCGGGATCTGGAAGGGGAAGAAGGGAAGTTTCTCTTCGGGTATGACGCCATCCGCCTGGCCCAGTCCAGCTACATCGATGAAGGGTTTTGCGTGTTTTATGATATTAAGCGGTGGATCGGCGATTATGAGAAGACGGAGGAGGTGACGGACCGCCAGGGAAGGCGGGGAGTTGTCTCCAGGAAAGAGATCTTGAAGGCTTATTTTGACCATGTGATCAAGGCAGTCAGGGACCGGTTTAAGTGTGATGTGACCGAGGTGCATATCTCCTGCCCGGTGAAGCAGAAGAGCCAGTTTGGAAGGCTGTTTCGGGAGCTTCTGCCAGAGTACGCGGTGGAGGAAAAGGATATGATCGACGAGGGCGTGTCGGTCTTGTACAACACCATCTGGGAAATGAACCAGAAAGGTTCCATAGAGGATGGGCAGGTATATAAGGCCCTGCTGATGGACTGCGGAGGCGGGACCACGGATCTGTGCTCCTGCAGGTTTCGGGTGTGGAATAAGCGGGTGTCCTACCGGATCGAGATCGACATGACCTATGAGAACGGGGACACGGATTTTGGGGGCAATAATTTGACTTACCGCATCATGCAGCTTTTGAAGACAGCCATAGCAAGCCGCCTGTATGATACGGATCTTGCAGGGGTGGATGAGATCCTGGCCGCCTATGATATGGATGTGTTCCGGTATGTGGACCGTTACGGGGCAAAAGGGCTGTATGAAGGTCTGGAGGCGGAGTATGAGAAGGCGGAGGCATGGATTCCCACCCGGTTTCGGGAATTTGAGAACCAGAGCAGGCTGGACTATTATAAGGTGAAAAATAATTTTTATTTCCTGTTCCAGCTGGCGGAGGTGGTGAAAAAGGTGTTCTACAATCATGTAGGGACGCTGCGGGCAGCGCTGTCCTCAGAGCCGGTAACAGAAAGCGACACCATCTGGATACCGGTGGACAAATGGAAGCTGTCAGGAAGGAAAAAGGGGGATCGTAAGCTTCGGACCGTAAAGGATTTTCCGGTGGTTTATGTGAACATCTATCAGCTGGAGCTGCTTTTAAAGGGGGATATCTACGGGCTTGTGCGCCGGTTTATGGAGCCTATGTATGAGGAGGATACCCTGGAAGACTACTCACTCATAAAGCTGACGGGACAGTCCTGCAAGATCGGCATGTTCCGGGACGCGCTTAAGGAGTTTGTGCCTGGCAGGACCATCCAGTTTAAGAGACGCAGCGGGGATCTGACCAGAGATCTGGAATTGAAGATGACCTGTGTAGACGGGGCGCTGAAATATCTGAAGGATAAAAAGTACGGGTTTGCCGACGTGACCGTAACAAATGAGGTTCCCGCACTGCCTTACCGGGTAACGGCCTACACCCACAACGGGGAGAAGGTGGTTCTGATCCACCGCTTAAGGCGGGATGAGGAAAGCGGAATGATCTCCAGGAATATGGAGGATCTGACTCTGAAATTGTACCTGGAGGATTTGGACGGACAGGAGCGGTATCAGTATGTCTGCCACAGCTCTACGGAGGATTTTGAAGAGAAACTGTATGAGGATATCCGGCAGATGTATGGGAATCACATCCGCCAGGCGGATACGGATGATATCGTGGAGAGGGAAGTAAAGTTCTTCGTTTGGACCAGACCGGAGGAGTGGGCGTTTCTCGTGGTGCCAGTGTTTCGGAGAGAGGGGAGGCTGTATGTGGGGAAGGAGAAGATGTTTTATTTTGAGAATGAGGGGTGGATGAGGAACTTTTTTGATGGGATGAAGTGAGAGGATAGGCGGAAGATAAGGAGGATAAGAAATGGTATATGATGATCTGCGAATTGCTCTTGAAAGAAAAAAACGCATAAAGGCAGCGTATGAACAGGAATATGAAATCAAATGGGATATGATCCATATTTCTGAACGAATTTCTATAATGCTTCCGGAAGGGGCGGCGGAGTTAGAAGGAGAAAAAAGCATAAAGCGATTCGGAAGAAATGAAAACAAAAGGATTGTAATGACGATACCAGGTGATGAGGCCAATTTTTTGTTTCAATTTCAAAGGTCCACAGTAAATGGGCCTGAATCTGTCCAGGCTATGTGCGATTCCTTAAAAAACATGATCATGCGTCTTCAGCCAGCTAATTATTTCTATTCTGATGGGATGGAGGATACAGATCATGTGGATATCAGATGGTTCGATTTTGAAAGTTTTGCGTTAGATGGAAAAATGTATAATTTTATATTTTGTGCTTCCGTGAAGTTTTTAGATGAATTATTGATTGGCAGTTTTCACTGCAGAGAAGAAAAGGCGGATATATGGAAACCAATTTTTGTGGATTCGGTATATTCTATAAAAGGATTGGAGGAAAAAGATGAGACCTGAATTGATCATAGTAGAACCATATTTTTTTATAAGTTATAAAGAAATAGAGATACAACAGTGTATTAACGAACATGGAACAGCTGAGATAAAAGGTATCTTGGATAAAGAGACAGATGAAGATATATTAGAAAAGATGTCGCCAAATGAGACAATAACGATTAAAGCAGTTCTGGATAATGGAGAAAGTCAGGTTTTGTTTAAAGGATTGGTGAGGAAGGCCGAACTTATAGTGGAAGATGGGATTAAGATACTGGAGATCAATGCCATAAGCCACACCTTGCTTATGGATATGAAAAGGAATATTCGTATATTCCAGGATACAGAACAGTTATATTCAGATATCGCGAAATATATAGCAACTGAGCATAAAGCAAGAATCATTTGCACAGAAGGCGAAGAGCGTAAAACGGGTCACATGATCGCGCAGTACAATGAAACGGATTGGGAGTTCCTGAAAAGGCTGGCGTCAGAACTAAATACGATCATTGTAGCGGACAGCGTAAATGGGAAGATTTCATTCAGTTTTGGCCCTCCTAAGCCGAAAAAAAGGATACTCCAGGATTTCTCATATAAGACAACACGAAATTTAGGAGAGTTTTATCGGCAGAAGAGTCAGGGAAGAGAAGAATGCAGAGAACAAGATGTGGTTTCTGTAATAGTAACGACACGAGAATTAGTAGAGTTATGTTCGCCAGTGGAAATTGAAGAAGAAGGATACCTGGTGAAGAAATTTACGATGAAGCTAGTGGGAGCTGAAATGGTAAATACTTGTGAATTGGTATATTCAGGCGGGTTAAAGACCACCAGATTTTTCAATTCCCGTATAAGTGGGATTTCCATAAGCGGGATGATTCACCAGGTAAAACGGGACATTGTGCAGATTCGTTTTCCGCAAGATATCAATGGACCATATGTGTGGTTTCCATATGTGACAGCATATTCCTCCCCTGATGGAACAGGGTGGTATTGTATGCCAGAGATTGGAGATACGGTAAGGGCATATTTTCCTGATGAAGATGAAAGTCATGGAGTTGCTGTTAATATGGTGCATTTGACTTGCGGATTGCGTGAACAGCCAGATATTAAATTTATCCGTTCTCCATATGAAAAGGAGATTCGTTTTGAACCAAGTGCTATTTATATTACGAATCATAAAGGAATGTCTGTGGTATTAGATGATAAAAGAGGAATATCTATAAAGAGCGATAGTGATATTGTTGTTATGGCGGAGGGGGATATCAACATGCACAGCGGGAGAACAATGAAAGTTATAGGGGAAGAAGGCGTCGTTGCCAGTCAGGGAGATAACAGAATTGAAATTAAAGATGGAATTAAGCAGACAGCCAGAGTGATTGCGCAAAAATAGGAGAAGCTTATGGAAAAGTTTATGGAGGAAAAGAAAATAGAGATCCTTAAAGAGATAAAATCCGAGGCTGATACCAGGTTTGAGGAAGTCCTGGGATATCTGGAAGAGGATAGCGCGGAATTGGAGTCGATCCTGGGTAAAGCTTTGACGGTTCAAATGGAAGAATTGAGAGATCACTATTATTCTTTAGAAAATAGTACGCCTTGTCATATGGTCATATCCTATCTTAGGACAGCATTACTGGACAGGCATCCGTTATATTCCGTTGCTATGTATGATGAAGATTTCTATTTTTCGCGGAGGGAATGTCTTGTGATGTGGGATATTCCAGAGATATCAGAACCATTGTATAAAGCTGTGGATGAGCTGGCAGTGAAGTTTGAGAAACAGTCAAAGGTGGAATCTTATTATTTGGACGAGATTGTTCATACATATGGAGATGGTTTACATGGGTGGTTCATGAATCATATCCCTCAGATCATCAGGAATCATTTAATGGAATATAACTGGAGAGAATTTTATAGTAGTAATGGTATGTGTATATGGGCAGGAGAATATAGACATCAAATAAAACGGATTTTTAAGTGGGGGAAGTAAATGGAATACTTTTATATATCGCAGGATAAAAGATACAAAAATCCGCCGTCTATTGTAAATTTTTATGATAGATTTTATCCAAACTTGTTTTGTGTTGAACAGGAGCACAGGATACCGGATAAAAATGTTGTTTATATTGGAAGTGGAGAAAAGACGGACTATCTGGATATAGTAGCAGGACCGGTTATCCTGGTATCAGAGCGGATGAAGAGGATCATGGAGCCATATGAAGATCTGGTGTGGAAAATGATGTTTCTTTTGAATATTCCAACAGGAGAGGGAGAAGTATATTATACTCCTATCATGAAAAAAACGGATTGTGTGAAAATAATAAAAATACAAGGATGCAGGCATATGATATTTAAAAAAGATATGGAGGGCGATGGAAATATTTGGAAGTCAGATAAAGAAGAATTGAGAGGTGGGATTGTAATTAATATGATGGTTGCTGAGAGTTTGCTGCGGAGAAATCTAAAAGGCATATGCTATGAAAGATTGGAGGTAGAATAGATGTCAGAGTATATTACTGACGAAGCGATGATCAGATGTGATAAGGGACAGTTTAGTACTAAGCTTGTAGTATCGTCTTCCAGAATGTCTATAGGTGGGAGGCCGGCAGCCAGTGATAGAGACTGTATACCTATGAAAAATGTAATGCCATTTGGAATATGTAATTCAGGGACATATTCCTATTCAAATAAAGCAAAGGGAGGATGTGAGAAACCTTGCGTATTGGATTTAATGGATCGTTATTATTTGCCGGATGAGTCGCAGATTTTGTCAGATGCGGTTGAGATTGTGGTTCCATTGGAAGCCAGTCGGAAGAAAATCCGTGAGATCATAAGATTTAGCGTTGAAGAGATGACAGATATTCAGCATACGGTGATAAAGGATATGAATTATACGTTTTCAGATGAGATATCAAAACAGTATATATGTCTTTGGAAAACCACAGAGAATGTATATATGATATGTCAGCATATGTCGGAAGTACAAGCAGCGATAACATCTTTTTGTACGGTCAGTATACAAAACTGTTCCTATTTAAAGGAAAATGATCAAGACGGAGAAATCGTTGGGCGAATAGAGTCGCTGCTTTTAAAATTGAAAGAGTTAGCTGAAGAAAGGAATGTTATTGCTGCGTTGCCAAAGGCAAAAGAGAAGCATCTCATTACCATGGAATCTTTTGGAATATGCAGATGCGGAGGCATTTTGACTTTTGAAACATCAGGATAATAAAAGGAGGCAAAGGCATGGGAGATATTTTAAATCTAAAAGATCTGGAGGCTGTTGGGGCATTAGATTTTCTTGAAATTAATGAAGTTTGGATATGGGAAAAAGTTAACGAACATGGAAGAATGTCTGTGTCAGGAATACTAAAGGAAGAGATAGCACAGGAGATACGAAGAACTTCTTTGCAGGATGAAAAATTGTGTTTGCGAATAAAAGGGGTCGACAGACCATTATTTTCGGGGGTGATAGAAGAATTAAGTGTAACAAGTACAGGAAAATTTTATGAAGTAAAAGTAAGCTGTAGTTCTTATACATCTCTTTGGGATCGGATGGGGATGAACCACTCTTATCAGGATCATTCTATGCGGTTTAAAGATGTATTGGAGAAAGCAAAGGCTTTAGCAGGAATTAGGGGAAGATTAATGGTCACTGCAGAGGAGGCTTACAAAGAGATAGGGAAACCCGTATATCAATATGAGGAAACACTGTGGCAATTTGTAAAAAGAATTGCGGGCAGATGCAATACTTTGGTAATACCAGAGGTAACATACGATTTGCCACAGCTGTGTGTAGGGTGTGTAAACGGACGTTACTATGAGGCAGGGGAACAGCAAGAGTATAAAAAAGTTATCGACATAGAAAAAATGATAAGGGAAAAGGGGGAACGAAAGAAAAACAAATATATTCATTATTGTATTTATAGTAGAGATAATTTCCAATTAGGGGACAGGATCTTATTTCAGGGAAATCAATTAAGGGTTATGGAAAAGGAGTTAAAATTAGAAAACGGTCTGACAGAAGGATGCTATACATTAGGTTACGAGGAAGGATTTAGTCTTGAAAACAGTGGAAAAACGAAATTGAAAGGGGCGTCTTTTAGAGGAAATGTAATCAATACGAAAGAGGGAATGGTAAAAGTCCATTTGGATATGGATCCAGAGCAGAGCGAAGAGAAGGCATGGTGGTATCAATACGCGCCGGTAACAGGCGATATAATGTATAGTGTCCCGGAATTAGGTGCGAAAGTGTTGCTTACGATTATGGATGAGGGGGACGAGGCGGTAGTAAGCGGGTGTATCCGAGAGGATTCCAAAGTTTTGCCGGGACCAGAGGTGAAAAATTTCTGGGTTAAAGATAAAAAGTACATAGCGGCACCGGAATATATGGGTTTTTCGAGTGAAAAGCAGGATACGATGGAGGCGCTATTTTTGGATGATAAAATTGGGATCGTTATTCAAACCGGGGAAGATCTAAAATGGAAGGCAAAGGGTCAAATGGTCTTACATGCTGGAAATAAGATAACCTTCCAAAGTACAACTGAAATGGAGTGGAAAAATCCGATGGCTGAGGAAGAGCAGGCCTGGATGCGAATGAATTGTGGGAAGATGCGGTTTGGGGGAAGGAGCATCCTTCAAAGTGGTTTGGATAAAGGAAGGAGTATGGAATGTGAAGGCGACTATGTGTCAATATCTGAGAACGAATGTGCGGATATAGCGATGGGAATGATCCCGCTGGCGTGGAATGAAGGCGTTGGAGAGGATATAGAAGAGGTTTTGGATATGGCAGTAGTTAATAATTATAAAACTTTAATATTTCCATCAAAGGAAGAAAGTAAAAAGGACAAAAAGAAGAAGGAACCAAAGCTCAGAAGTATGATTGTTTCAGGAGTGGAGACGATCTTCAGCAACAGCAACGGGGAGAAGAAAGCACTGATATATGCTAAGGGTAAAGAATTTAAGGGGTATGTACTTAATGGGAAAACTTATGTGGAGAATTATGATGACTTTTTACCATATGCATTTGACATGGGCTTGAGAGAAGTGCCATGGTATCGGGACTCAGATCTTGAATCCACGGTTAAGGTGCTTGGGGTGGATGAGGTATTTAGTTCATGGGAACAAAGCAGGACGCTGCGTATCGTTATATGTAATTGGGATGCGAGGACGGCGCATTTAAAGATAAAACGCAGAGGAGAATTGCTAAAGATACATGTATTTATTGCCTTGGATTTTGTAAAAGTACATGAGAAGTATGATGAAGAAGAGAAACCAGATCCGTATACACAAAGATTTACAGGAGAAAAAAATAAAGGAACTGCGGCGGAGATATGTGAAAAAGGGGTAAAATTATGGGAAGGAGTATATTGTAATAGAAAATCAGAAGATACAGGAATTATATATGATGATTTCGGTATGGATGGGCTTGTAAATGTACATGTTGAAGTGAGTTATGAGAATGAATATCGAGAAAAAAATAATATTCCTAGTGAGATAAACTTGATAGAGGGGGAAGGAAAGAACGAGTATCAGAAGTTTGCTTATACAGTATTATTTGATAATAAAAAAGAAATGGAGGTTTCAGTACCATTTTCCGGTGGTGGTTATGCTGTTAAGATTAACTATTATAATCGATCATCGGTAAGTTCGGAAATACAATATGGTTATAGGGAAAAAATTTTAATACTATTATTTAGGTATTATTGGATTTATAATCTGGAAAGTGAAAAAGGAAAGAAGTTTTACAGAGGATTTACCGATTTTTTACACACAATTGCGCATGAATTTGGTCATGTGTTTGGATTGGGGGATGCTTATGACAGAACTCATGAAGAAGGAAATAAAGCGTTCAAATATATGGTGGGTGCTAAAATAACAGATGAGATTCCCCAAAATTCTATGATGATATCAAATAAGATAATTATGCCAAATGATATAGAAATGATAATTGAGGCATGGAAAACAGCTCAAAAACAACGATATTATGATGCGGAAAAAATAGGGTATGAGAAATCAAAAGTAATTAGACAAGAGAGGAAGGATAGGAATTTTATAGAAAAAATATTTGAATAGATTACAGCATTGTTAAGGGGATAAGCCATGAAAAAAAAGATTATTTCATATTTTTTAGGATTTGTGCTGTTTTTTGCTTTAGAAAAGTGTTATTTTTGGCTTCCGATAGGTGAAAAAAGAGAATTGCATATGGAGACAGAGTACTGGGAAAATATTTTGAAGAAATACCAGACAGAAATAAAAACGTTAGAAACGTATTATGACAGTATTGAAAGCTGGGATTTTATGCCGGTATATTGGTGGATGAGAAGGGACTGTGTATGTATGGATCCCTATGAGAGACAGTATTATCCTATCAAGAGCAGCCATCCTGTAAGCGCATTTTTGGAATTTACGAAAAAGAACAGAGATTTTCCTGACAGAGCAAGAATGATCGATATATGGGGAGACCTTTCCAGTCATTTTGCTAAACGGGTTTTGGTGGTATGGCTTTATGACGATGGTTACATAAGTTTAAGGCTTATCTATTCGCCTGACGGGTATCCGGATATGGAGATTGCAGAGAATAGTGAGGAAGTAGAAATAGACCTTATAGGAGACGGATGGTATTTGATGTATAGGAGGGATCTGAGCATATCATGTTTTTGAAAAGAAAAGTATCTCTGTGGTTTATGATAGCAGGATTTTTTAGCGCAATGGTGCTGAGTTTTGGTTATGATGTATGGGAGAGAGAAGGCTGGAGAGTACAAAAATACGTTTGTAAAAATACAGGGTACAGGAACAAATTTTTTGAGAAGAACCGTGAGAAATTTGAAGAACTGGAAGATTTTTTTGATATGGACCGGGACTGGGAATTTGGATTTTTTGAATGTAATAACTGGTATAACTGTTATATGATGGGAAAGGACAGACAGGAGATATATCGTGTGACTGACCAGGATCAGGAACAGGATATTTATATCGGATGGCATGATATTACGGAGGAAGACGTGGAGAAAGGCAGGTTTTCCGAAGAACTGAAAGTGTTTTTAGATTTTTCCCAGGGGAAGAGCAGCATACAGAGTGTTATCCTCCACGGCGACCTGGATTTTGTTCTTTACCCGGATCTGAAACGGTATCTGGAGGTGAGATGTATAACAGGGGCGGAGATGATCTCATTTTTATATGCGCCAGGTGAGGCGATAGAGGGAAGAGAGGGCTGGGAGATTGAGGCGCTGGATGATGGGTGGTATTTTTCGGTTTATGAGTATGATGCGGTAAAGAGAACGAGATGATTTTATGAAAAAAATAATAGTATATGTATTCTTTACCGGAATCTCCTTATTAGTCTTTGGTTTTATCTTTCGTGTACATAATGAGTATGCATACAAAATGGCGAGAGGGTCGGAGGAGCAATGGTATTTTGATGAGAGGACGGTGGATCGTGTATCGTCTATATTTGAAGACTACAGGGAGGAGACGCGGCGGCTGGAAGAATACTACAAGAGTATCAGAACATGGAATTTTGGCATGGTAAGTTATAGGAAAGATGGGATTAAGAAACAGGCTTATCTGTGCTGCGATGATTATTTGGACAAGTGTTATCCTGTGAAGGAAACTTTTTTCGGACAGGCAGAGTTGGAGTGGTTGGAATTGGGGTATGATATCACGCTGCTGGGAAGTCTGGCCGGAGATAACCTGTGGATGTCAGGGGAAAAATTATTGATTCTTCAGATTGGCAGAGGATTGGAGGGTGAGGCTTGTCTGGTGTATGATCCATATGGTCTGATGGATGCCAAAAAGGCAGATGAGAATGAGATGGCATATACAATAGAAACAGAACTGGAAGATGGGTGGTATTGTGTTGTAAGGAGATTTCTGTATGAGATATCGCGTTAAAGAAAAAAACTGGCTTTTGATTGTAATTATGGGTATTCTATCAGGATATCTTCTTGCCCGTATATGGATGTATGGAACCATTTTTGGTGATAATGACATATCTTTTTGGAGCGCGCAAAAGACATGCCTGGATTCGAATCATATGGAAATGTTCTTTCGTAAGAACCGAGAAATGTTTCGCCTTCTGGAGATATATTTTTATGCGTGTAAGGACTGGGAATTTGGCTTTGATCAATTTAGCAGTGCAAGACACTCCAAAGAGGGTCCGATTACCTATTATTACCGCGCAGATGAAGATATAGGGAATAAGATCATAATAGAAGGCGGGGATATACCTGAGAAACTTGCTGACTTTCTGGAATTTGCGGCAGAGAAAAAGGAGATCTGCGGAGTGGTCCTGCATGGCGATGATGATCTATGGGATTTTCGGCAGGGCTTGAAGAGGTATTTGGAAGTGAGATGTTTCGAGGGAGAACAGATAGTTTCTTTTATCTATCTGCCATGGAGAGAAGGGGCAAGCGGGCAGGAAGAGGGACAGGAGCAGATAAGGGAACTGGAAGATGGGTGGTATTGGTGGGTAAGTCTATATAGTCCTGTCAGGTAAGAAATTGAACAAGGGAGGAGGCGTTTTTTGGATATGGAGCGGTGTACCGACCTGTGGATGGAAGTGGGTATGAACTATATAGTGGGTGCTAAAATAACAGATGAGATCCCCCCAATTTTATGATGATATCAAATAAGTTAATTATGCCAAATGATATAGAAATGATAATTGAGGCATAGAAGACAGCTCAAAGACAACAATATTATGATACGGAAAAAATAGGGTATGAGAAATCTAAAGTAATTAGACAAGAGAGGAAGGACAGAAATTTTATAAAAAATTATTTGAATAGAATACGACGTTTTATTAAGGAGACACCAGTTTACAACTTTTGAAATTTCCTAAAACCTGATAAAATGTAGTCTTCTATGACCTTTATTAAGGCAGAACAATTTTTAATAGTTTCGAGAAATCTCCCGAAACTGCATAAAAATATATCTGACTGGATTTGCTGACCAATATCGTATTTGGTTTCCTGGGCGCTGGCTGACTGATATTCAGAAAAGCTTTCATCACTGTAAGGAAGTAGGGTCATGGCACTATAGGACAGGCTAATCAGATTCACCAGCCGTTCGATCCCTTCTTTACTGCGGATCCGGTATTCCTCCAATAACCAGAAGGTTTTCCCTTCATAATAAGAAACCTCAATGCTCCACCTAAGGCCATACCAGGCCAATGGCAGATAAAAGATATTTTCCGCTCCATAACAACAGGTTGTTTTGTCAGCGCTGTTCTCCCAGTCAAAGGAAATGGTTCCTGGATCAGCTGTGCATAAGAACAGACGACGGCTCCCTTTTCCGTTTTTGGGCGCGGTAACGGAGGCATATACCACTTTATCTTTCCAGAAGTATGAATCCATAAGCTGAATTTTGGGCGCACTGGATCAGTAATGGCTTCAGATACTGACCTGCCCTGGAACATCTGGTAGATTTCTTTTTCTTGGCGCTCTCGTTATTCGCAGGGGTAAGTCCAGCCCAGGAACACAGATGCCTGTCCGATTCGAAAACTGACATATCAGCGCCGATTTCTGAAAGGATAAACAGTGCGGACAGCTCCGTAATGCCGGTAACAGTAGCAATTCTTTTGATCTGGGAACGGTACTGACGACTTCGCAGAAAAAGTTCTGCCTCAATCTCGTCAATGGATTTATTGATGAAATCCATATGGGCTTTTGCGTGGGTCATTTTGAATTTCTGTTCCTCCAGGATGTTGTATCTGCGAATGGAATCCAAAACGTCATCTTTGGAAGCTTTTATCCGCCAGTCGATCAGGGAACGGCATTTTTCTTCATCAAAGGGTTCATCAGAAAGCAGGTAATCCATGATGTGGGTAGCAGAAAGGCCGAAAGGGTCTGTCAGGACGCAGTCAATGCGGATACGGGAAATGGTCATGCTGTTTTGGTAACGATTCTTCTCCGCAGTACGCATATAAGAGAGCTTGAGGCGGTAACGTGACAGTTCACGTAATGCCCGGATATCAGCAGGCGGGATAAAAGACGCTTTCACGATGTCAAAGCGGAACAGGTTGGCAATCCATTTCGCGTCACGCTTGTCAGTCTTTTTGCCTTTAATGGCCTTCACATACTTGGGGTGTGTGAGTATGACATGCATATGCGGTTCAAGGATATTAAAAATGGGAATCCAGTATTTACCAGTGGATTCCATGCAGATGTCGCGGCAGTCCTGTGCGAGAAGCCAGTCGCGCAGGGCGGCGATATCTGAATTGGTGGTGTTAAAAGCTTTTGTCTTGTAAGAGGCCGTAAGAGTAACAGGGTCAGAAGTACAGACAGCGGCGACAACCGATTTCTTATGTACATCAAGACCGGCGCATTTGGGGCGTATTACTTCAAACTGCTGTGTATCCCATAGGGATTCCTCCTCGCAAAGAGATAAGAGCATAAAAAGAGAACAGCAGCATTGACTGTCACCCAAGCGAAAAGACTTATCTCAGAACCATAAAGGTTCTGCCATCTTAAAAGATAAGTGTACGGACTCGAAGTCTCAATTGTTTGTGCTTAAAAAGGATGACGGCACAAATAAGTTTTCGGGATAAGAGGGTCTTTCGCCACTCACCACGCCGTGCTCTGTAGTGTACTGTTGTTCTCACAGATAGTATAGCACAGAATGAGGACAGAAGAAACTATAAACTGGCTGGATTCATGTATTGTTTGTGCCGGAAGGCAGGAACGACGTAAGGAGGGCATGCCACCCGGCATGTTTGGAAGTTTGAGTATAGAAACTAATTTTTTTAGGAAGAACCGTGAGAAATTCGAAGAGCCGGAAGCTTTTCGATAGATGGTAAGAGGGAGGATAAGCATGGAGAATTTATACCCGCTGTTTGAACGGAATCGTGTATTAAAGAAGGAACTGCTATGGTCGCTAAGAGATTATACCTTTGTCCATGTACAAGCAGAATACAGCAGTTATGGACAGGGATTTTTAAAAGGATGGGATATAAAGGTCCAGGGCGGTGAAGTGGCTGTGGGACCAGGGCTTTTGAAGGCGGGCCGTTTCATTTGCCTGCTGACCGAAGAGACACAGATCCCTTTTGAGGCTTCGGACTGTCTGCAGATTCTTAAGATCAGGGTGAGAATAGACAGACGGTCGCCGGATTATATTGCGTATCTGATGGAGTTTTATCTGGATAAGCCTGATAAGGAAATGGGAATGGAAGTAGGGGGTAGAAAGGAGGAGTTTGAGTTCGAACTATGCCGGTTTCATCTGCGGAGAGGGGCGAAGCTGCGGGATACCTATACTTGCTTTCAGGATATGATTACAGAGTATGATACGGTGAATCTGATACACGGCGATTGGGGCGGACCAGAGGGAAAAGGGGCGCCGCCGGTGCTTGTTATGGGATTTGCCAGGGCGGTGCTGGGACAAAGGCATGTATCGGCTGAGGATCAGGGATTGGCATATCTGTGTCTGGCCAGAAAGGGGATCATAGCTAGGGAAGTGCTGGCAGATTATCTGGAGCGGAAGGTTGGAACGGAGCTTGGAGCGGCGAAGGGGAATGAAGAGTATTTTGACGCTATGTGTCAGGCTTTGGATGCCATTGGAAGAGGGGAAGATGGGAAGGAGAAAGGGGGAGGGAGGAGGAGAAGGATTTTGATTGAGTAAGAGTGTGAACTTGAAATCATAGGCGGTTGATAGTATACTAAAGATAGTAAATGGGAAGGAAGCAGAGGATGGCAAAGAAAGCACAGAATTTAAAACCGGATACCGTGCTGAAAAATTATTGGAGCAATAACG
>CAJTGF010000020.1 GCA_910575585.1 Clostridiaceae bacterium | reverse complement strand
AAAACAGCCAGAATTGCGTATAACACAAATAATTCGAGAGCAACAGGATACGTCAGGAATCTATTGGGATTCCCTGGCTTCTTAGTAGTGTAAACTTTTTACTCACAAGTGTCTTTAGAAACTGTATTCAATACACAGCCAATTGTTGTTGTTTTTCCGGCTCCGTTTTCACCAACAAATCCCATAATGGAACCATAAGGAACAGAAAAGGATACATGATCCAAAGTAAAATTTGTTTTGGGAAATGTTTTACAAACCTGGTGCAGTTCTAAAATATTATCCATACTATTCATCCTCCTGATAAAATAAGGTTAGCAGCTCTATCAGTTTTGCAAGAGGAATATTGCTTACCCGTCCGATTTCTGCGGCTGTTTGTAAGTGTTCCTCTGCTAATCGCTGTTGTTCTTCCTGGTAAAACTCTTTATTTTGTGCTGATACAAAACTCCCCCTGCCAACGGTAGTTTCGATAAATCCATCTCTTTGCAAATCTTCATAAGCCTTTTGAACGGTAATGACGCTGACATGAATTGATTTAGCCAATGCACGCATGGAAGGAATCGCTTCCCCTGCTTGTAATTCTCCACTCATTATCATCGCTTTGATTTGTGAAGTGATTTGTTCATAGATCGGCTTGTTGGCATTGTTGCTGATTATGATTTCCATTGTTCACCTCCTCTTCAAATGTACTTATTGTACCAGTACATTATAAGCTTTCTAGGTGCCAGTGTCAACCATAAAATAAAACTACTGTGTAATCAGAAATTTATTTTTATCAGAAATAGGATAAGGAAAGCATTGAAAGCACAAGAAAAAGTACAAAAGAATTTCTGATAAAAAAGTGGGGTTGGATAAATGCTTGCCCATGTTCTTAAAGTCTATCGAGGAAAAAATTTCTGATAAAATGTTGCTTTATTAGCATCTGTCTTAGAAAAATAGTTGAACTACCTAATTATCTGTGATATGATTTATATAGATTATATTTAGCAAAGAAGGCGCTGTGAAAAAATAGTTAGAGAGGAGAAATATTATGAAAACTGATTTAGGATCACCTAAGAGCATTGATACCCCCTTTTTAAGGATTCGCGAAAACTGTTTAGAACTGAAAAATACAACAATTCAGCTTAGTAACATTTCTTTGTTTAGTACAGCAGATATTACGCCAGAAAAATTTCCAATGCTTAGTATTGTTCTAATATTAGTTGGATTTATTTTTCTGAAACCTCTCATTGTTCCTGCTTTAATTACAATCATTGTTGGCGGAGTATGGATATATTATTGGTATTCTTCAGTGCAAAAGGCAAAGGAAATGAAACGGCTGACAATTATAACCAACTCAGGGAATGTTTTTCCGATTGTGTTTGAAGACCAAGCATTTTTATCTAAAGTTGTAACCATTATGACAGACATTATTCGCGATCCTGAACACGCACGGAATATTACGATTAATGTGAAAGACTGCACATTTTCAGAGAATGCTTCTGTGGTGGACAATATCTACGAGTGATAAAGGAGGACACAAATGGCTAATATAAACGTAACATTAACCAACAGCACATTAAATAATGAGGCATCCGTTATTCGTAATCTTTATGAATCTCCTAAAGCAGTTGATTTTGAACAAATCGAAAAAGAACTCCGTGAAATCAAAGCTAGTTTGAAAGAAGGGAGTCCTGAGTTTCAAGCGGTTGACACTCTGGAAAGAGGAAGTAAGGCCCACGATTGGAGGGCAATTTGTTCCGCTATCGGTAATTTTACATCTCAGTTTACAAGTGCAACGTTAGCTAATTTAGCTGGAGCTTGTTTAAGCCAGTTGTTTAATCTTGGGCATTAATTGATTAAAGCGAGCAATTCTAATACATAGTAAACAAACTGTGTATTAGAGTTGCTCTTTTTTTATGCCATAAATCTAACTATGTCGCAAAAATTGTGCTGGAGAATGGAATCAAGAAAGTAATAAAAATACAGGATAATTTCTGATAAAAATATGCAAATCTCAGATGACACGGTATTCTATAGGTAGCAGGGGGAACCCCTGACTATTATAGTAGGAGGAAAATTGCTATGCCATCAAAAGAGAAAGCACCACTTGAGGGGATGCTGGAAAGCTATGAAACTGCTCTGGCACAGACGGGATACAGCATCACAACAAAGCTGCTGCTGGTAAGACGGGCGGAACTTATGATCCGGCAGCATCTGAACGCAGGCCTAGAATATTTTGATCAGGCCACCATCAATCGCTATATGGGTGAAATTGATGATAAATATTTTAAGGGCAGTATGCAGAAGAAATATTATGAGCGGATCAGGAGGGAGATCGACCGTTTTGTGAGCTATGTCAGCACGGGGAAGATCGATTCGCTGTCAAGCACGCTTCGAGGAGCAAGGCAAAAACTGACGCCAAAGTTTGAACAGACCGCAGAGGAATTTATAGCAGGAGATTTTCATCCCAATACCCGCTGTGATATACGATGGGTAACATACAAATATTTTGCCTGGCTGGAAGGAAAGGGATTCACCGATATGGATGGAGTTGGAGCAATCCATATCCAGAAGTTTCTTCTGGCCTGCTCAGAACAATATCCGCCCAGCACCATCCACAATGTACGGCTGTATCTGAAGAAACTGTATGCTTTTCTCCATGCAACCGGGCGAGTGGATGATAATTATTCTGCGTTGTTTTCATTTGCAGTAAATCGGGAAAAGAAGGTGTTCCCGGTTCTTCCAAAATCAGATATAGCAAAACTGCTGGACACAATCAACCGTTCAACGGTAAAAGGAAAACGTGACTATGCGATCATGCTGTTGGGGACGGTACTTGGCTTGCGGGCCTGTGATATAGTTGCGCTGAAGCTGGCAGATATAAATTGGCTCCGCGGCGAAATCCGCATCGTACAGTCCAAAACGGCCAATCCGGTGATTTTGCCGCTGACCCAGGATGTGGGCGAGGCGTTAAAGGACTACATTCTTAATGGCCGGCCAAGCACGGCAGACAAAGAAATTTTTCTGCGTATCAACGCGCCCCACAAGAGGCTTGCCGCTGCGGTGACAGTAGGAGAGATTTACAGGGACTGCTGTATCGCCGCTGGCCTGCCAGCAAATAAGAGGTTCCACAATCTGCGCCGTGCGCTTGGGACATCTATGGTAACAAACGGGATTTCCGTCTATGATGTCGCCCAGGTATTTGGGGACAAAAATATCAATTCTACAAAGCCTTACCTTGCAGCGGATGCGGAACATCTTAAAATGTGTGCGCTGTCCTTTGCGGGGATTGCACCGGCAGGAGGTGAGGTTCAATGAAGGAATTTTCAAGCGATTTCAGAGAACGGCTCTCCAATTTTCTGGACTACCGTACAGCCCGTGGCTATAAGAGGGAAACCTATCTCCGGCATTTCATAAAATTTGACTGCTGGTGTATAGAAAATCATCCAGGCCAGACACAACTGTCCCGTGAACTTGTTCTCGACTGGATCAATGATGCCACAGTTTCCGGCTATAACACAGCCCAGAGAGTCGCGTCAATGCGGCAGTTTGCAAGATACCTCTGCGCTGTTGGGGAGGAAGCATATATCCTACCGGAGAAATATACTCCACGCAAAAGCAGGGCAGTGGCCTACCTTTTTACCGACATGGAATTGACAGCTCTTTTCAGCGCCATTGACCATCTGCCTCCTACGAAAAAGGAACCATTTCTAAACGAGGTTGCCCCTGCCCTGTACCGCCTGATCTATACCTGCGGCCTGCGCCCCAATGAAGGCCGGGAATTGCTGGCGGAAAATATTAATTTAGAAACCGGCGAGATTCTTATTACTCATACCAAGCGCAACAAAGAACGCTTTGTTGTTATGTCCGATGATATGCTCACGTTTGCCCGCAGATATGAACAGCGGAGGAGGATTTTTTGCTGTGAAAATCCATACTTCTTTCCGTCTGCAAATGGCGGGCCACTGACAACGGAAACGGTGTATTCTGCATTTAATAGAGCGTGGTCCCATGCAGATCTGGCGGGGAAGTATCCTGGAAAAGTCCGCGTGTATGACCTCAGACACCGTTTTGCTTCTGCCTGTCTGAACCGCTGGCTCGACAATGGAGAAAATTTGATGGCAATGCTCCCGTTCCTCCGTGAATATATGGGACACAGCAGTTTATCTGAAACGGCATACTATATCCATATCCTGCCGGAGAATATCGTAAAGTCCTCCTCTGTTGACTGGGATAAGTTTAATGCCATGTTCCCGGAGGTGACAGACTGATGAAATCCAAAGATATTTCACTGTTTTCTCTGATACATGATTATTTGAAAATCTATCTTCCAAAGCAGCGCAATGTCAGTCCCAATACGATCCGTTCCTACCGGAAATCATTGGAGGAATTGCTGGATTATGTGAAAGATTGCAGACAGATCTCACTGGGTGAGGTTACTTTTGACCACTTAACAACGGACGCGATCCTCTCTTTTCTTGAATATCTTGAGGTTGAGAGAGGCTGCTCTGTTCCCACACGCAACACCCGCTTTGCTGCAATCCGCGCATTTATGGACTATGCTGCCGACAATGATCTGACACTGGTCGCCAATCTCAACAAATTGAAAAAAGTACCATTTAAGAAATCTGACCGTGCAGTCGCTGTGGATTACATGAGTACGGCTGCAATTACAGCAATCATTGAGCAGCCTGATACAAGTATGCCGAAAGGACTCCGCGACCAGTTTTTTATGATCCTGCTATATGATACCGGCGCACGGGTGCAGGAAATCCTAAATATAAAGCTGAGCGACTTGCAATTAGGCCATCTGCCAAAAGTTACTCTGTATGGAAAAGGCCGCAAAACCCGTATTGTTCCCTTGATGGAAAAAACAGCTTTGCATTTGAAAAAATATCTGCTGGCGTTTCATGCGGATGCTGTTTCAGCGGCAGACCTGCCTTTATTTTATTCTGTGACACATGGTGAAAAGCATCCGCTTACCCCTCGCATGGCCCAATACATACTCCAAAAATATGGTGAACAAGCCCGGTGTATTTGCCAGGATGTTCCTGAAAAAGTCCATCCGCACCTTTTTCGCCATAGCCGTGCGATGCATCTGTATCAGGAAGGAATGGATCTGACACTGGTTTCTCAATGGCTTGGACACTCGCAACTGGAAACTACCCAGATTTATGCTCATGCGGATACTGAACATAAACGCAAAGCTATTGAAGCAGCTACTCCTCAGGACAACCCACTATATTCCAAGCTAAATCCAGCAAGGTATACTGTGACGGATGAAGAAACACTCAAAAGATTGACAGGGTTGAAATAGCTGTATTTTTATCAGAAATTTTCTGCCTCATAGATGGTGTGGGTTTGGACAGGCTATTGTCCAAGCCCGCATTTTTATCAGAAATTATTACATGCTTTTTCCTGTATTTTCAACGCTTTCCTCATCCAGTTTCTGATAAAAATAAATTTCTGATAACCACGTTGTCCCGCACTCTGGGACAACCCACGCACTTTGGAGGCTTGGGGTGTCTATCAGATGTGTCCAGAAAAAGTGAACCCCCGTGTTCATTTGCACCCTCCCCTATATCTTCAGCACTATGTCCACAAAAAATTCTGTATTGCTGTTGGATGCTTTTGCCGAGCCTCCATATTTTTCAGCAGCCGCGGTAATAGCCGAAAGCCCGATCCCGTTCCCATTGTCTTTTGTGGAGAGGTATCCCTCCTTCCCTTTCAGGACTTTCCCGTCAAAGCTGTTGGTGGAAACGACATACAGCCTGCCGTGGCGGACCTGTGTGGTCAGGCAGAAATACCGGGAGGCTTCCGGTACGGTCAGGCATCCGGCGATGGCGTTGTCCATCAGGTTTCCGAACAGCCCCGTCATGTCAAGCTCCAAAAAGGGGAACGGCTCTGGAAGTTCGATGCTCCAGTCCGTCCGGATGCCAGATGCTGTGGCTATCTCATGGTAATGGCCGAAAAGGGCGTTCAGCGCCGCGTTCTTACAGTAATTTGCAATGGCGTGCCGGTCAAGTATGGTTTCATATTCCGCTACGTGCGCCCGGATGCTGCCGTTATCGCCCTGCTCGGCAAGGGAGGCAATCAGTCGCAGGGAATGGCGGAAATCATGGCGGAGCTTCGCAGTCTGCCGGACGTGTTCTAACAGCACATGGTACTGGCGGGACTGCATCTCAAGCAGCTGGGAGCGTTCCTTTAATTCTGCCTGTTCCAGTATGAGCGCTGCACCGCGGTAGAACAGGATATAGAACCCTGTAAGGACTGCGAGCGCGCCTGCCTCAGCCACAGGGAAGATCCAGTACATGCGTCCGGTGTGGAGGGTGGCATAGGACTGGGGGATGGCAATCACGTTCATGATCAGTGAAACAGCGGAAATCACAACCGTGGAATACCAGATTTTTGGGAAGCCAATCCGGTCCACCGTCCATGTGAAATGCCGTGTGACCGGTCGGAAGAAAGCGGCAAGCAGCAGGAGGGAGATCATGAGCTGGAAAAGCGCGGCTTCCGGGGAAAGGTCTGCCGCGCCCGATGCAGGATGGAGGAAAGCATCGAAGGAACAGGCAAACTGTGCCGGGAAGGATTCTATGGCGCAGACCCCCACATAAATAGCGAGGGAGCGGGGCAGGTCCAGGTCTACCGTGCGGCGGTACAGGAAAAAGAACAGCGCCAGGGATGGGAACAGCATCCAGTTCATGTGGATGGAAAACAGTGCGTAAAGCAGGGCTGTGGCAGCAGCGCAGGGCATGAGGGCAGCGGCACACAGCGCGGCAGTCTTTGACGGCGTAAACCGCATCCGTCCTTTTGCCGGAAGGTAACAGGACACCGCGCCTGGAATAAGGACCAGCAGCTGCAGGAGCGCTGACAGAAGCCTGTGCATATCCATGTTCATTCCCCCATCCTGTGCCGCTGTCTGCTGCGTATTTTCTCAAAATGGTAATCGCTTGCCATCTGCTCTGCCCTGGCACTGTCACGCACACGGACCGGGAACCTGGCTCCGCTTTCCATGACGCAGCATCCGTTTTTAAATTCAAGGATGAATTCGGCATTCACGGCAATACCTTTATTGATGGGGATGAAGCGGGCATCGCCGCCTGTTTTTTCCATGAATTCCGGCATGGTCATGCGGCACCGCAGCCCCCTGCCGTCTGCAAGTGTGACCATTATGTAATGTGCGTCCGTGGCTGCGGAAGCAATGTCACTCAGGAACACGCGCACGGTTTTCCTGTCCGCGGCAAGTTCTATGTATTTCTGTTCCTGCGGCAGCACTTTCACGACATCCGCCAGTATGTCAAAGATGCGCTTTTCAGAAAAAGGCTTGGTGACATATTCAAAGGCGTGGCAGGAGAAGGCGTCCGGCATGAAATCTGTGCTGGAGGTCAGGAACACAAGGAGGCAGCCGCTGTCAGACTTACGCATTTCCAGTGCGGCGGCGACCCCGTCCATGCCTTCCATATAGATATCCATGAACACAAGGTCAAAGCTGCCGCCGCTAAACGCCTCAAGAAAATCCCCTGCGCTGCAGAAGGGGACTGCCTCCACAGGGTATCCGGCGCTTCTGCCGAAACTGCTGCAGAGCTTTCCCATCCCGTCCAGGTATTCCTGTTCATCATCCACTAAAGCTATCTTTAAAATAGGTTTCACCTCAATTCGTATAAAAATCCAATTTAAGTATAGCACAAAAGAAGATAAGTTTCAAATCTGCCAGCCCCCCATTTAAAAAATTCCCTGACGTTCTTGCCAGAAAATTGACGTTCCTGCCAGAAGCCTTGTTTTTTACCGGAATTCTGCTATCTTAAAAATAGAAATTTTCTGCGGAAGGAGGTTGACAGGGCATGGCACAGCGGGAGATAATTAGCGACAGACAGACAGACAGACAGACAGACAGACAGACAGACAGACAGACAGACAGACAGACAGACAGACAGACAGACAGACAGACAGACAGACAGACAGACAGGATAATACTATCCTTTTGTCGTGTCTTTTTACATATAGTTCCATCAGAACCAGGACCGCCAGGGGCGGGCATTTCCAGCAGGCTTATCATGCCGTGCAGGATGCCGCGCTCCCCGGCGGTCTTTTTGCGTTTTCACAGGAGGGAAAAGGAGGGAACGGGAATGGATGCCGTTGTTTTTACGAAGAGCAGGCAGGAATATGGGATGCTTTCAGGGATACTTGCGGATGAGTCACCAGGAATGCGTGTGTCGCAGGGCAGCATGGACGGGCATTACCACCTGGAACATAAGTACGACATTGTGGTGGTAGGCGTGGATGGCGCGCAGGGGATGGAGCTTGTCTGCGCTTACCGGGAGCGGTTTGGCGATGCGCTGGTGATATGGATTACGGATGACCCCTATTTTGCGGGGGTTGCGATACGGACGCACATTTTTGACTTTATCGTCCGCCCGCTTGCGGAATCCCGGTTCAGGGAGACGGTAAGGAAACTCATGGCAGGAAAAACTGATTCGTGGCAGAGGATGCCCGCCTGCTGGCGGGGAATGGAAATAGACTGCCTGTAAGCACAGGAAATTGTGAACCATACATTTTTCAAAATATCAGGAGGGCATTTTATGAGAAACAAGTTAAGGAGGCCGCTGGCGTTCCTGCTGTCTGCGGTGATGATTGTCACCATGTCAGGAACTCCGGTTCATGCGGTGGCAGACAGAGGACAGCCGGAAACCGGGCTGTGCGAACACCACACCGTACATACGGACGATTGCGGCTATACGGAAGAAACGTCGGGAACGCCATGCGGCCACGAACACACAGAGGACTGCTACACCGAAGTGACCGAGTGCATCCACGAGCATACGCCGGAGTGTTACCCAGAGGAAACAGAGGACAGCGTATCGGACAACGAGGCTACCCCGGCAAATGCAGAGGAACGGGAGCCGGAAAACTGCCCCCATATCTGCGATGGGGAAAGCGGCTGTATTACGGAAAAATTAGACTGCCGGCATGAGCATGACAGCGAGTGCGGCTACACCGAAAGTACGCCGGGAACACCATGCACCTATGTGTGTGAAATCTGCAATCCGCAGGACAGCGGCGAAGCCGACGAGGAACCGGAAACAGGAATCATCAAACAAGAGCAATGCTCTTGTTTGACCCTCTGTACAGAGGGTCAAATCAATCCTGACTGCCTGGTCTGCGGCGCAGAGAATGCCGGCCTGTCGGACTGCAAAGGGAAAGCTGAAAAAGAAGATACAAAACAGCCGGAAGATACCGGCATCTGCAAGCATCATCAGGAACATGACGATGCCTGCGGCTACCAGCCGGAATCGGAGGACAGTGAAGGAAGTCCGTGTACTTATGAGTGCCGTATCTGCCCCATTGAGGACCTGATCGCCGCCCTGCCGGATAAAGTGACGGAGGATAATGCGGACGAGGTGCGGGCGCAGCTTGACGAAATCCTCGCTTTGTTTTCAGTGCTGACAGAGGACGAACAGGAGCAGATCGACCTTTCCCGCTGCTACGAGCTGCAAGGGGCGCTGGACGGGGCCAACGACCCTGCCCCAATAACGGAATCTGTCGAGTATCAAGAGGCGTCCTGGGACGGCAGCCAAGTGACCTATGAGAGCAAGACCGAAACCTGTACCCTCGTTGAAAACAGCGCCGAGGCGGTCACATGGACTGCGGGCTGGTACGCGGTCAGCGGCACCGTCACCATTGACCAGCCCATCACCGTCAACGGGGCGGTGAACCTGATCCTGACGAACGGCTGCACCCTCACAGCGGAAAAGGGCATTGTGGTGACGAGCACCAACAGCCTGACCATCTACGCCCAGTCCGAAAATGGCGGCACGCTGAACGCCACCGGCATGACTGACGATAGCGGTAATGCCAGCGCGGGCATCGGCGGCAGCACCTCCTCCGTTGACAGCGGCAGCATTACCATTCATGGCGGCATAATCAACGCCACCGGCGGCGGTCAGTCCGGACGCTACGGCGGTGCGGGTATTGGCGGCGGCACCTCCAGCTCTGGGAACGGCGGCAGCAGCAGAGGCATCGTCACCATTTATGGCGGCACGATCACCGCCAACAGCGGCGCAGGCAATGTCGCTGGCGCAGGTATTGGCGGTGGTGGCGGTGGAAATGGTAGAAACGGCGGAGACGGCGGTGCGGGTAACAATGGCAACGGCGGTGCGGGAAACAATATCCAAATTAACGGCGGGATGGTACACGCCACAGGTGGCAATTTGGGTGCGGGCATTGGAGGCGGCGGTGGCAGCGAGAGTGGCGATGGCACCGTCACCATCAGCGGCGGCACAGTGACCGCTGTTGGAGGAAACTATGCCGCAGGCATTGGCGGCGGCGGTGGGTATCAAAACACCTATGGTGGCTGTACCGGCGGCACCGGCAGCGTCACCATTACCGGCGGCATTGTGGACGCTTCCAGTCCCACAAATGTCTATTGGGAAGGCTACGAGGGCGCTCCCATCGGCAACGGCGGGAACGCAACCGCAACAGCGACCGTCAACAAAACCACCGGCATCGTGTTTGAGAACGGCGCGGGGACGGTCTGCGGCGATGTGGTTCTGAATGAGAACTATGCTGTCCCTGCGGGCTACTCCCTGCATATCCCCGCCAATGCCAGCCTGTCCGGGAGCGGCACTTTGACCGGCGGCGAGACGTTTACCACCGACTTGTCGGAGGATATGATTTCTGTCCCGGAGGACCTTTATTATGACGGGACAGACAGGACGGCAGAGTTGCAGAACGATCTTTCCGCCGAGCTGAACAAAGGAATTGAGATTTGCGGCCAGACCTTTACGGTAAGCGGCTGGACATTGGCGGTTGCAAAAGCGGCAGACAGCGACCTGACCTATACCGCCACTTATACAAACAACAACGATAATACAAATACGTTCACGAAAACCATCACGCTCCAGAAGTCCGGCACCGACCTGACCAGTGAGGGCAAGGTGCAAACCTACAAAGGCGATACCCTAACCAAAGACTTCACCGCCAGCGACACCATCACCGTCAAGGCCACGCCCACGCCTACCGGGGCGGCTCCGGCCAACTCCGCTATGTTTGCGGCCAGCTTCACCGGGCCGGGCGCGGGCCAGATGGCGGTGTTTGTGGGTGATACGCAGGTGTCCGCTCCCGCAGACAAAGGTGCGGACGGCACCTACACCATGACCGTCAGCGCCGCCGATGTGCTGGAACAGGGGAATGTGGAGCCGAATGGCGACCCCATCACCCTGACCGCGAAATTCGTAGGGAATAACAATATGGCGGACGCGGCAGGGACGGTAAATATCAATATTTCCGCCGTTGCGAAGGTGGAGAAGTACGGCTCTACCACCTATGTGGGCAATTTGGAGGATGCGTTCAAAACGGAAAACGATGGTGCAACGATCACGCTGCTGGCGAATGTAACGCGGACAGAATATCTCCTCATCAGCATCGACTGCATTCTGGACCTGGGCGGGCATACCATCACCTGCACAGGCGGCACAGCTGTCAGCACTTTCGGCCAAGCAAATGTGACCATTCAGGGTGCGGGCGAGGTTGTTTCTGCAAGCGGCACCGCTCTTGATGTGGGGGGAAATGTCACGCTGAAAGGTGGAACCTTTACCGGTGGGGGATCGCAATCTGCTGGTGTAAATGTCAATGATGAGAGCGGATCTCTATCCGTCACCGAAAATGTAACCATACAGAACACAGGCGGCGGTTATGGATTGGCCGTCAGCAATGCACAGTCTGTTCAACTCTCAGGTGGAAAATACTCCGGGACGGCGGGGGCAATTGTCATAGTGAGCCAATCCTCCTCTCTCACCCTCGGCGGCCTGCTGGCCCACAGCGGCGACACCCGGTACGCCTATTTTGACGAAAGCGGCACAACCCCCTTTACGGGTGTGCTGGGCAATAAGTCGCTGACCGGCACAGTGACGGTGAAGAAGTGCAACCATACCGGCGAGGGTGTCTGTGAGTACACGCCGAATGAAGGCGCGGAAACCCACGCCATGACCTGTCTGGCCTGCGGGCTGGAGGGAGCTGCGGAGAGCTGCGCATACTCTGATGACTACGGGCACGATGAAACAAACCACTGGCAGACCTGTACCCTGTGCGGCGGGAAGAAGACGGAGGCCCACGGCTGGGTACACCAGTGTACCTCGGCAACAGGTATCATCCGCCGTTCCTGCGACAAATGCGAAATTGAGACAGTCGTGGGGACCGTCTCCATAACGCCCGATTTTTCTGTGACCTACGGGAAGACAGGGAGCGCAACGCTGGTCTGCACGGCGGAGCTGGCGGATGGCTACAGCCTTGAGCCGGCGGATAGTGCGGACAATTGCTGGGTTCTGATGGCACTGTCTGACGGCAAATCCTGGAATCTTGGGCGCGAGCTTGAAGTCAAACTGCCAGCTGATCTGCCAGCTGGAGAATACTGGTATAATGCGTCCCCCCGCCTTTCTTATCAGGGAAATAATACCATTGTTAAACGTTTCAATGTATTAGGCCAAGTCACCGTCACCCCGGCCCCGCTGACCGTCACCGGCGCAGCGGCGAAGGATAGGACATATGACGGAACCAATTCGGTGCAGATCACTGGCGTGACTCTGGACGGAGTTTTGAACAGCGACAATGTATCCGTTGACCTCACCGGACTGACCGGAACGCTGAGCGGCTCCGACGCAGAGACGTATACCAGCGTTACCCTGCCCCGGCTGACCCTCACCGGCGGGGCGGCGTCCAACTACACCCTGCCCCAGTCCATGGGCGCGGTCCCGGCCAGCGTGACCATCAGCAAGGCCACCTTGACCGCCACCGGCGCGACAGTGGCATCCAAGACCTACGATGGCAATACTGCCGCTTCTGTGTCCAGCGTGACCTTTACCGGGCTGGTGAACGGCGAAACGCTGACTCTTGACGAGGACTACATCGCCTATGGCAACTATGATGACCCGAATGCTGGGGAAAATAAGTCTGCTACCATCCTCGTAGCGCTAAAAAGCAGCGCCAAGGCAAACAATTACACGCTGCCCAAGGATTCCTCAGTGAATGCCACCGGCACGATTACCAAGGCCAGCAGCTCCATCACTACCGCTCCCTCCGCCACCGGGATCACCTACGGGCAGGCGTTGAGCGACAGCACCCTGACGGGCGGCACAGGCAGCGTTCCGGGAGCGTTCGCCTGGACAGACAGCACCGCCAAGCCCAACGCCGGGACAGCGCAATTTGAAGTGACGTTCACTCCGACAGACACGAATTACAACAGCACCACCACCAATGTGTCCGTGACCGTTGCCAAGGCTACACCCACCCTTACCGCGCCCACGGCCACGGCCATTCAGTACGGCCAGAAGCTGACCGACAGCGCCTTAACGGGCGGTACAGCGACAAACCCCAACGGGAGTGCCGCCATTGCCGGAAGCTGGCACTGGGCCAGCGGGAACACACAGCCTACGGCAACCGGGACTTTCCCTGTGTCCTTTGCCCCCAGCGACACCGCAAATTACAATACCCCGGCGAATGTTGATACCAGCGTCACCGTGAACCCCGCCGCGCCGAAGATCTCCCTGACCGTTCCCGCCTATCAGGTTGCGGGGGAAGATGTCATTGTGACCTGTACGGTGGAGAACCCTCACGACGCGACCTTTAAGGAGGGCATCCCTGAGAATATCACGCTGACCTATCAGATCGGGAGCGGAACCCCGCAGACGATTACAAACGGCAAATTCTCCATCCCGGCGGGGACAAAAAAGGACACGGTTATCACCGTCACCGCCAGCACCGACGCTGTAAACGGCAAATACACCGCTGCCACCAAGACAGCCACCGTGACCGTCACCGACAAAATCCCCGTAGAGATCAGCGGTATCAGCGTGACCGGGCGGGTGTATAACGGCCAGCCGGTCAACTATACCGGCACCCCGGTTGTCAAAAAGCTGGACGGCACAGTTGTCACCGACGCGCTGGTTTCCTACACATGGAGCAGCGTCACAGCCCCCGTCAACGCAGGGGACTACTCGCTTGTGGTCGCTGTGGGCGGCGGCAAATACATTGGCAGCACAACGATTCCCGTTGTGATTGAACAGGCGGAAATCAGAGTTACCGCCCCAAGCAAAACGATTTATGTGGGGGAAACTGCCCCCGTATTCTCTGCGGCAGACTGTAACATCACGGGTCTTGTTCAAGGTGAAAACCTGAAAACCCCGCCAACCGTAGCCTATGCCGAAGCCCCGGATACCTCCAAAACCGGCTCTGTGACGGTCACGGCCAGCGGAGCAAAAGTCCCGGAGGGCGGCAATTACAAAGACCAGATTGTTTATGAAAACGGAACCCTGACAATTACCAGTAAACCCTTGCCACCTGCCAAATATACCGTAACAGTGCAGGCTGGAACCGGTGGCACAGCTTCCGCTTCCCCATCATCAGCAGAGAAAGGGACGAAAATCACCCTGACTGCCAAACCGAGTACCGGCTATCACTTCAAGGAATGGCAAGTAATCTCCGGCGGCGTAACAATCAGCGGCAACAGCTTTACCATGCCCGCCGCAAATGTGACTGTCAAAGCGGTATTTGAAAGGAACAGCAACGGCGGCGGAAACTCTGGCGGTTCAGGTGGCGGGGGAGGTTCCTCATCCGGCGGCGGTCCTTCCAGCGGTGACAATGGTTCCTCCGGCGGCGGCTCCACGATTGTAGCGCGTCCCGACGAAACCAAGCCGGACACTCCTACCACCAGCCAGACCAAACCGGCAGCACCGGATAAAAACGGGAATGTGGCGGTGGATAACGGCACTGTCCAGTCTGCCATCAACACGGCAAAGAACGACGCCAAAAAGAACGGCAATACCGCAAACGGCGTGGCGGTTGTCATTCCTGTCACGCCAAAAGAAGGACAGAACTCTTTTAACGTAACTATTAACGCCCAAACCCTGAACACCCTCGTCCGCGAAAAGGTGAAGCGGCTGGAAATCAACATTGAGGGCGTGGTTGTTGGAGGAATGGACACAAAACTGCTGAAATGGCTGGATACCCTGTCGGCAAACGGGGACGTTATTTTCCGGGTGAAACAGACAGACCCGTCCGGTTTATCCAAAGAAGCCAAAGCTGCCATCGGCACAAGGCCGGTCTATGACCTGTCGCTGGTGTATCTCTCCGGCGGGAAAGAAACGCCGATCACCGATTTTGACGGCCACACCATCGCTGTCCGTCTGCCTTATGCTCCGGCAAAGGACGAAAAGACCGGAAATCTCTATGCGGTCTATGTAGATGGCAAGGGCAAGGTGGAATGGCTGACAAAATCCAGCTATGACCCTGACCTGGGTACGGTTGTTTTTGAAACCGGGCATTTCAGCATCTACGGCATAGGCTACAAGAACCCTGCCCCGGACTTTACGGACATTAAGAACCATTGGGCTGCGGATAACATCATCTTTGTAGCCAGCCGGGGGCTGCTCGCTGGTACTGGAAACAACCAATTCAGCCCCGACACCGGCATGACGCGGGGAATGTTTGTCACCGCCCTGGGGCGGCTGGCGGACATCGACCCGAACAGCTACAAAACCGGGAAATTTACCGATGTGAAAGCAGACGCCTACTATGCCCCTTATGTGAACTGGGCGGCAGAAAAAGGCATTGTAAACGGCACCTCCGCCACCACCTTTTCCCCGGACACCAATATCACCAGGGAACAGATGGCGGTCATTATGGCAAATTACGCGAAAAAGCTGGGCTATGACCTGCCGGTTGCCCATGAAGCTGTGACCTTTGCGGACAACGCGCAGATCAGCGGCTGGGCGGCAAAGGAAGTCAAAGCCATGCAGCAGGCGGGCATCATGGCGGGAAAAGGCGGCAACCGCTTTGACCCGAAAGGAACCGCCACCCGCGCCGAGGTCGCTACCGTCCTGCGGCGGTTTGTGGAGATTGTCATTGACCCGCAGACCGCCCAGGGCTGGATGCAGAACCACAGCGGCTCCTGGCAGTATCTGAAAAACGGCAAACCTGCCACCGGCTGGCTGCAAGACGATAAAAAATGGTACTGGCTGGACAGTAACGGCTGGATGTTTACTGGCGGCTGGAAACAGATTGACGGTAAATGGTACTATTTCTATTCGGACGGTTCAATGGCGGTCAATACCACCATTGACGGCTACACCATCGGCCCGGACGGGGCCAGAAAATAGGACGGGAAAGGAGCGGCATCAGCCTTGGAGATTCCTGAAGCGATACAACCGAATACCGCCCAGAGGTAATTAGGTGCCGCAATCCCGGCTGACCCAATCCTTCTTTGTCGCATAGCGGTTAATTTTATGGAGGCCGTCTATGCGTAAACGTCCCTTTTGATCTATCTCTGCCCTTATGGGGCAGAGGCTTGAATAACAGAATAACCGATACGTTCAGGGCGCAGATGATGCAACAATCATCTGCGCCCTGTTTTTGTCTGCCCTTTTTCGGCAAAAAGAAGGGATATTCTGGCAAAAAAGACAAAAAGCGCACTGTATGGGGAAAGAGAAACGACAAACCTCCCCCTGCCCCGCGCTTTTTCTACATAGCCCGACAATTTCATAGGTTCCATTGTTTGTGGGGACCCGGCTGCCGGTCCCCGCCTCCATTCGATTCACCCGTCAACCACGCCTGAATCGAAATGGAGGAAAACAATGGGATTTCACTATGGATACGAAAAAAGGAAGTTTGATGCAGAATGGACCCGGCTGGAACAGGAATACCGCGCAGCCGGTATGGACGATAGGCAGATCGCGGCCATGAAGGAATATGACTGGACCTGGTTTTGCAGCCAGCGGACCTATCAGAACCGCGTACAGGCCCTTCCCAGCGAACAGTGTGAGGACGAGAGTGAGCAGTCCTGCCTGTTCCGAAAATTTGAATCCCTGTCCTGCACCTGGGACACCGGCGATGTGGATTCCCGGCGGTTTGGCTGGCTGTCCTCCCTGGAGGATGAACTGCTGTACCGGCGGCTCTGCAAATTGCCGGAGGACGATCTGGAACTGCTGACCCTGCCCATTGTGGACGGATACCGGCAGGCCGATGTCGCAAGGCTGTGGAACTGTTCCTGGAATGTCATCTATAAACGTTTGAAAAAAATCAAAATATTTTTGAATCAAGGGTGACAAACGGCCTTTCCCAATGCCTACACATTGAAGGGACAAGTCCTCTTGCCCCTCATTGCAGCTTGACAACTGAATATACGGCATAACAGGTACATAACCCGTATCGAAGCGGAAAAGGCGCGCCGCCAGGACGGTTGCTTGCAGGAGGTGATGACAGACAGGCAATCCGAGCGATCTACGTCCAGCCTTAAACCCGGAGATGGCGTTCCGGGCGCGATGATGGTGCGGGGGCTTAAAGATACTTCCTCACGGCCCGCCAAAGACTTGGGGGGAACCCTGCGGCGCACGAGTAAAACGGCGCTGCGGAGTTATGACAGCTCTGCCGGGAGCGGCCTGTTATGTCCCTATCGTCAGGGGGCGTGGCAAATATGACGAACCATCCAAACAGAATTGCAGCAGCCGTACCGGACGGTATCCAGCGGCGGCAATTTTCAGCGGCCCGGATTTTTGGAAATGCTGGAGGACGCAAGGCATGGCCTGATTAACCTGATTCTGGTGAAGGACCTTTCCCGCTTGGGCAGGGATTTTGTGGAGGTAGGCCGTTATACGGATGTCATTTTTCCCTCTCTTGGATGCCGGTTCGTATCGGTTCTGGACTGCCTGGACAGCGAGGGGGACAACACCGATATGCTGCACTTCCGCAGTCTGATGAATGACTACCATCTCAAGGACCTGTCCAGCAAAGTGAAATCGGTGCTTCATGCCAAGAAGAAAAGCGGCCAGTATCTTGCCGCCTACGCTCCCTACGGATACCGCAAGAGCGAGGAGGACAGACACAAGCTGGTCATTGACGGGGAATCCGCCGCTGTTGTGCGGCAGATATTCCAGATGCGTCAGTCCGGCAGGGCCTATGGGAAAATCGCTGCCGCCCTGAATGAGAAAGGGATTCTCCCTCCCCGCTGGTACTGGGCGGTCCATTATGGAAATGGCAGCTGCAAGTATTCCCGGCTGTGGGCCTACGCAACCGTCCGAAGCCTTCTGAACGATGATATTTATGTCGGTACGCTCACACAGAACTGCACCGGCTCCCGTTCCTATAAAGACAAGACTATGATAAGGAAACCGGAATCGGAATGGATTTCCCATGAGGGCGCGCACGAGGCGATTATCGGGCCGGAGCTGTGGGAGGCTGTCCAGAAAATCAATCAGGCGGCGAAACAGATTTCCGCTAACAATACGCCGCCCCAAGCATCTCTGTTTACCGGAAAGTTGGTCTGTGCGGACTGTGGGCATCCTCTGGTTGCCGCCTGCGAAACACAGCGCCGGAAAAATGGCACTGTCAAGCACTATACTTCTTATTTCTGCTCCCGGTTTGCCACTACCGGACATAGCGTTTGCTCATGGCACCGGATTTTTGAGATCAGCTTGAAAAACTTGGTGCTGAGTGAAATCCGGGCGCATGGAAAAGCGGTTGCAGCCGATGAAGCCGCTGTATTGGATAAGCTGAAACAGCACATACAATCCGCAAGCGCCGCACAACAGGAGGATAGCCGACAGGAAATCAGCCGTTTGCGGCGGCGTTTGGAGGAGATGGAACAAATCACCGCAAAACTTTATGAAGATAAGGTATGCGGGGCAATCAGCGGCGATTCCTTCTCGGTTCTGATTCAAAAGAACGAGCAGGAACGCATCCAGAAATCGGAACGCCTGGATATGCTGTTAGCCGGGGAACGGAAATCCCAGCAGGACATCGCCAATATCCACCAGTGGGCCGGAACCATCCGGCAGTATCTGGACTTGCAGGAATTGAACCGGGAAATCATTGAGGAATTGATTGACCGCATTGAAGTTGGAGAACGAACCATCATAGACGGTCAAAGACACCAGGACATTAAAATTTACTACCGCTTTGTTGGGCTGGTGTGATCGGGCAAAAAAAGCGCCTGACCGCATCAGCAGCCAGACGGAAACATTCTGTAACAGCAGCGATATTTGATTGTTGGACACTGATTTGTCGAATTGGAGAGAAATTAGCAGTTTACCCCTCCCAAATGCCTCGTGTTCTTCATGACATTTTTCAAAATGACCAGTATCTCATTGTTCTTGTGGATGGTGTCCACGCCGTCATTGAGAGCGATGAAACGGCAGCCCATCGAAGGGAACACGATGTCCGTATACCGGCCCGCCTCAATGTAGTCTCTGCCGAGGCGACTGAGGTCTTTGCATAATATCAGATTGATTTTCCCCGCTCTGGCGTCGGCAATCATTTGGTTGAACATGGGCCGGTCGAAGGTCGTCCCCGAAACGCCGTCATCGCAGTAAGCGGCGTAGAGGTTCCAGCCCTGCTCCTGCACATAGCGGCTGAGCATGATTTTCTGATTTTCGATGGACACGGACTCCCCGGTTCTCTCATCGTCCCGGCTGAGCCTGCAATAAATTCCGACATTGTATTTTTCCTGCATCTTGTTTTTTACCTCCCTGGACGCAGGAACATAGCATCTGTTACCTGCTCCCATTATAGCCGCTTTAGCACTGTAAAGCAATAGCTTTCTGCCGGACATCCGAAGTTTTTAAGCTGTCCGCCGCCCGTTCCGCTCCAGTTCTGCTGTGTCGATGACCTCGCCCATTTCCGCTTTTTCCGCAAAGCTGCTGGACAGGTGATAGATTACTCCGTCCATTTCCACATCAAGCCCCAGGTTCAAAAATACGCCCCGGTACCCGCCGTATTCAAAGCCGGGGAGTTCCCCCGCCACTGTGATCTCCACTGGCCGCTTTTTCGTCTTCATGCGATACCTCCCATTCTCCGCAGAATGTCCACGGCATTTCCCAACGCACAGTAAAGCGCCTCGCTGTCTGGATTTTTTATACTTGATTTCGCCGCCATGCGGATTTTCCGCAAAACAACCTCCACCTCCCGCGTGGTGTACCCATTTTGAACGGCGGCGAAGGCAAGGTTGGCGAGATAGACGCAATCGGTACGGCACAGCTTGTCCTGCACCGCCATTCTGCCGAGCTGCTCCAGGATGCCGTCACGGGATTTCAATGTGATCGCCGTTCTGTCCTCCTGCCATAAAACCGCGCTGTTTTGAATTTCGGTAGCCACTACCGATAACAGGTGGATGCCCTCGTACATATACATCTTGTTCAACGCCTGCCGCCTGCTGGGGGCGTATTCTTCGGTGATGCGGGCGTCCAGCTTCGGCCTGCCCCGCCTGCGCTCGGCTTTCTCCGTCTTGATTTTCTCCATTGTCCAGCCTCCTTTCAAAAACAAAAAACGCAGATACAACAAGACCGACCCCAGCAAAAACGCTGTGGTTCGGTCTATGTATCTGCGTGAAAAATATGTGCAGTATTCAGTTCCCCATTATGGTAGCACAAACAGATGTTCCTGTCAATGCCTTTGCGGAAATTTTTGTCGAGGGTGGGCGAAAACAACAGCCATGCGCTACTGGGCAAGCAGGGCGTTTGTATATACAAACACTCAAAACCACGATTTCCGGCGATGCCGAAAACCGCAGGTTTTGCTTGTTGGGAAGCATCCCAATCCCTTTGAACAGCGTTTCACGCTGGCTGCGGCTCTGCGAGCCTGACAGATTTTTTGAAAAAATGCCGCTTCCCTTTGCGGGACAGTTTGCGATTATGCTGGTAAGCCAGCTTCGCCGTTTGCAAAAAATCTCTGCCGGAGGTGGGAGGAAAATAGCGAAGATGCGAGTTTTTACCTTGTAATATGGATACGGTTTATAAATCGCCAATCTCAAACTGAAATTCCATCCAGTATGTTTTCCCGTCTTTGCCGCTGAATGCTCCACGGACAGTATAACGGGACGATTCCTCCGGCAGCGATAATGTCATGGACTGCTCGTCCAGAACAACGGTGCGGCTGCCCCCGCCGTTCAATGGTACGTTTTCCACCTCGCAATTGCCATTGAGCGGGAGGTTAAAAGAAAGAGACGCTTGATTGGCTGGATAGCCGAATATGCCGCCGGGGGTCCATTTCATAGAGCATCTCCCCCTCCATAAGACCAACATATGACAGGGTCGCGGTGAAATCCTGGCCGTATTCATCATCCGTTCCGGTTACATGGACATTCAAGACGGGGCACTCGACAATAAACTCGTTTAACATATCCCAGTCCGTACCATCCGGCAGATAGAAGTATTCCGCAGTTGGCTTGCTGCCGTATAGCGGAACCAATTTGATAAACCTGTCTGACAGGGTGACAGCCAGCACACCCTCCGGGGTATCAAATATCAGAGACAGCGCCGTTCCCTCCTGATCAAAAGAGTAGTTCCCTGAAATATGCTCCATACGCAGATCAGATAAATAGCGGTGCAGGGCCGCCTCATCGGTACAGACGAAATCGCCCACATTTATGCTGCTCAGAACATACTGCTCCGGGGATTGGGACTTGTAAATCACTTCAGCACCCGTACTCTCCCCGTAGGCAAGAGCCACATAGCCGCAGCTCATACACAGCAGGAAGAACACAAGACCGACCACCAGCGCGCCCGAGGGTTTCTTCCTCGGGTCAACCACGCTTTTTAGCCGATAGCGCAGAGCATTGGCCGAGGCGGATAGGCAGGTCGTGAAGCCCTGTTCATCCCCGGCGGTCTTCAAGAGCAAATCGGCGTATTGCTGTTTGGTATCATCGTCAGAATCCAGCAGAACCGTTTCATCGCAGCTCAGTTCCAAATCCTCGGAGCTTCTTCTTATGGCCATCCACATGAGGGGATTGAACCAGCACATGGCGGAGCAAAATACAAGAAAGAATTTGTTCCAGGAATCCTCCCGGCCAATATGGATCAGCTCATGACGGAAAATGAGCGACAGCTCTTCAGTGGTATACTCCCGCTCCGGCAGTACCACCCGGATAGACCGTTGAAACAAGCCTACGGACAGGGGCGTTTGGATGTTGGGGGAAGTCACCAGTTTGAACTTCGGCTTGCGGAACCGGGCGGACTCTATCTCCTGACGCCAGACCGCCAGAACTGCCGAATCCGTAATTGGGGAGGCATCCCGCAGAATGCGTGTGCGGAAGTTCAGGTGAGAGCCGATTTTCCAGCCCAGGACGGCTACAAAGCCAATCAGCCACACAGTCAACAGGACCTGTACCAGTGGGAGAGGGGCCTCTATCACCCAGCGAGGCGCGGGCAACTGCATATAGCTCATCTGGGTCAAATAGAGGTAATTGGGGAGCATCCACAACACAGCACAGGCCCGTGCGCTGATGTGCTGCCGCAGAAAAGGTAGAGCGGGCATCAGCAGAAGGTAATACAGGCAAATGTGGAGAAACACTCCGAAACAGAAAGCGAGTGTGATTTGCATAGCGTTTTCTGTGTCCATGAAAATAAGCGCCATACTCAAAATTGTCAACATGCAAAATGGGAGCAGCTGGCCGGAAATATACGGAAAATACCGCTGGCGGTTGCTGTCCATATTGCTGTCGGAGTCTCTGTCAAATACCATCCAGGCAAACATTCCGCTGAAAATCAACGCGAAGAATCCCTTTATAAGAACTTCCGTAGTCATAACGCACCCCTCTCCAGAAGCTCCCGCAGCAGGGCCAACTCCTCTTTCGTCAGGCCGCTGTCGCACAGGGCTGCGGCAAAAGCGGGCAAACTCCCGCCGCAGACCTTCTGCACAAAGCAGCGGCTCTGTTGGGCAAGGTAGTCCTGCCTTGCAATCATCGGGATATATCGTGCGCTGCGGCCATCCTTTTGAATCTGGACAAATCCCTTTTCTGACAAGCGTGTAAGCACAGTCAGCAAAGTAGTCAACGCCATCGGATGGCTATCTTTCAAGATTGCGTTGATGTCTGTCCGGGCTACTGGTGGCTCACAGGCCCAAATCGCCTGCATGACCTCCAACTCCGCATCCGGCAAGCGGCGGATCGTAGTCTCCATAGAAAAACCTCCTAACTCTACAATTGTAGAATTTATTTTATTCTACAACCATAGAGCAAAGATGTCAATAGCGGTTAAACAAAAAATGTCCGCAGATTTCGACCCGGAAAATCTGCGGGCATTGTCGCAATAGCTACTCGTCAAGTTGAAGTATTTAAATTCCAGTTTCACACTGGCGCACTTGCCAGGGCTTTGAAGCTGTTATACGTTAATCATCTCGCTCTTGATAATTTCCTCCGCACGACTCGCAACGCTATTCATGGCTTTGACCCACACCCACTGCGACTGGCGCTTCAAATCCTCAGTTATGCCCTCATTCTCCGCCATCTGGCGGACGAGGTGGCGATAGCGACTCTGAGCCTGCTCGTTCAAGTTGGCAAGGTAGATGTGCAACTTGTCTGTCAAAATCAGGTGATTGAGCAGAAGAGGATTTGTTTCTTCCAGATATGCCCTGTGCATCCGCCCCCACTTTCCGATAGGGCGGTCATCGTTCTCTGAGAGTTCGATAGCTGGAATGTAGTAGTCACCAACAAGGACATAATCAAGACTACTTGTCTCGTCATGAATTTTCGGTTTTAATTCGTGCATTGTGTTGTCCTCCGTCATTTTCAGTAGCCGCTACCGTTAATACGATGTTCGGCATGAAGTTGTTTTTGTCTGTGGTACGAATCAACTTTGTCGGAGGTAACAGGGATGCTATATCCTGCGTGTAGTGTCATTCTTTATGAGAGGGTGGCATAAAATAAGTTGCGGAACGGGGTAAAATCGTTGTCGCCTTTTGCGCTGTCAACACCGTCATTGATTGCGATATATCTCACGTCACGCTCTACGAAAAAAATTTCCGTATAGTAGCCGACTTTCAGATAATCGCGCCCTAACCTTGACATATCCTTGACAATGACCGTTGCCACGTTTCCGGCTTCAATCTCTGCAATCATGCGGTTAAAATTTGGTCTGTCAAACGTCACGCCCGATACACCATCGTCAATGAAGAAAACGGGATTGGAAAAGCCGTTGTCTGCCGCATACTTGGAGAGAACTGCTTTCTGGTTCACAATGCTGTTGCTGTCGCCCTCTAACGTATCTTCCTGCGAAAGACGGGCGTATAATGCTGTTATCTGTCCGGGCTTATATGTATTTGCTGTCATATGTTCATTCCTCCTGTAATGAACGCCCGACAAACAGTAGTGTTAAAATCATTATAGCGTATTTATCCCTGTTTGTCATTGGGCGGTTTGACGGTTTCCGATTTTGTAGCAGATGGTTTCCTCTGTCGGCTTCCCTTTTTCCGGCAGATAGCCGCTGTCCTTGATTTCCAGTTCCCAATCCATTCTTTTCCCTTCCTTTCCGTATTTGCTAAAGTGATAAGTTTCGGAGTTATCCCGACTTTTTTGGTATCATGACTTCTTATCAAGAATGTTGTATTTACGCTGTTTCTTTGAAAAAAGGTCGTGATAATATGGAATACTTTTTGCTAAATTCTGATTTTTTCAAACGGTACAATAGTGGCAAAAAGTCGGGATAATCTTTTTTATAAATCACTCAAAATGCTTGATTTATTAAGGAATGTAAAAGGGAAGAACCCATTTTCAAGTAAAATTGCGTTTTTTATATAATCATTAAAAAAAGTTATCCCGACTTTTGAAGAAATATTGTCGCTTAAAAAAAATCCAAGTTGGCGGCTATTGCAAAATATTATCCCGACTTTTTTAAAGAAATCCTCTGAGTTTATCAGCTTTATCATCAAAAGTCGTGATAATAAAAAAGTCATGATAACTACGGTTGTCAATAATTCTTGATAATCTTAGCAAGCATAGGAAACGGGTACCCATTTCCGTAAATCTGCCCATCTGCGCTATGGCTTGCCGGACAGATTTTGCTTGTTGGGAAGTTTCCCAAACCCTCTTGAAAATCCTCTCACTACCTACAACACCGCACAGGGCGTTTTTGACGAATATTTAAGAGAAATTTTTCAAAAAGTTTTCCTTGCTTCTTAATACGGGGAAGTTTAAGAAATGCCAATGTTTCCAAAAAAATTGTTAAAAATCTTTCCTATCAGAGTGGTCTGTTGTATACTGGTAAATACTTATCCTTAAAACCGCAAGATATATGAAAAGCTGAATGAAATATCCTGTTATAATGCAGAGAGAAAGGAGGAAGCTGCAATGCCGGGGAATATCAAAAATGTAATAATGGCAATCGACTATATCGAAAGCCACCTGCACGAAAAACTGGACTTGGAAACAGTTGCGGGGGCTGTACATTATTCAAAATATCATTTGCACCGAATGTTTACAGGTACGGTAGGGTTGACAATTCACGATTATGTACAACGCCGCCAGTTGACCGAAGCCGCAAAACTGCTTGTTCTTTCCGACAGACCAATCCTTGAAATTGCGCTTTCTGCCGGATATGAGAGCCAGCAGTCCTTTACGGATATTTTCAAAGCCATGTATAAAAAATCCCCTAACAGGTACAGGGAGGAAGAGGAATTTTATCCATTGCAGCTAAGATATGTCTTGAATGAAAATCCTACAAATTTAGAGGAAAAAGAATGGCAGGATAAAATCGTCTTTGCAACACAGGAGGACATACCCAAATGGATAGAACTGGTTCACCTTGTCATTGACGGTTTCCCGCACTTGGACGAAAAACAATACCTTGCACAGTTGCAGGAGTATATCAAAAATAAGCGCGCATTGATTTTGAAAGACGCTGATACGGCAATCGGGATTATGGCATTTAACGAGGTGACGGGGAGCATTGATTTCTTTGGGGTACACCCACAGTATCGAAAAAGAGGGATAGCGAAAGCATTTTGCGAAAAGGCATTGTATAAACTTGCACGTTCCGCACAAATTAGTGTGACGACTTTTCGGGAGGGTGACAAGGCAGACACAGGCTATCGGGAAATATGGGGAAGCCTTGGTTTTGCCGAAGCGGAATTGTTAATTGAGTTTGGCTATCCAACACAGCGTTTTATACTTCACAGAGAAAAATCGGAGGGCGAGGACAATGAGTGACCAAAATCCACTATCACAAAACTTTACAATAAAATCATTGCTGAAATTTGCATTTCCGACAATTTTGATGATGATATTCATGGGGCTGTATACAGTCGTTGACACAATTTTTGTAGCACGGTTTGTAGATACAAATGCGCTTTCGGCATTGAATATTGTCTGCCCTGTTATCAATCTGATTGTCGGTCTTGGAACTATGCTTGCAACAGGAGGTAGCGCGATAGTAGCACGCAAAATGGGAGCAGGAGAACATACAAGGGCGGCACAGGATTTTACGCTGATTATTTCAGCAGGCATTTTGTTAGGTGGATTGATTGCAGTGTTGGGAACGGTTTTTATTGACAGGATTGTATGGGGGCTTGGAGCAAGCAGTATTCTATTTCCATACTGTAAAGAATACCTTTTTATCCTGCTGTTATTCACGCCAGCAAGTATTCTGCAAGTGCTTTTTCAAAATCTAATCGTAACGGCGGGACGCCCCGGAATGGGTATGGTGCTTGGCGTAAGCGCAGGAATCGTAAATATTTTACTGGACTATGTTTTTATGGTGCCGTTTCACATGGGCATTAAGGGGGCGGCATTTGGTACGGGCATTGGCTATATGATACCGGCGGTGATTGGATTGTGGTTCTTTTCCATAAAGAAAAACAGTCTGCATTTTAGGAAGCCAGTCATAGACTTTTCCGTATTGGTTGAAAGCTGTACCAATGGTTTTTCGGAAATGGTAAGTCAGGCGGCAACAGCGGTTACAACATTCCTTTTTAACTGGATTATGATGAAACTGCTTGGAGAAAACGGGGTTGCGGCAATCACAATCATTATCTATACACAATTTTTATTGAGTGCCCTTTACATAGGTTTTTCTATGGGCGTAGCCCCTGTTATCAGCTATAACTATGGGAAGCAGGACGAAAAACAGCTAAAAAATGTATTTGCAATTTGTATGCAATTTATTGTCTTTGTTTCGGTCACTGTTTTTGCAGTAGCATTTATTTTTGGTTCGCCATTGGTTCGTGTTTTTGCAGAAAAGGGAACTCCTGTTTACGAAATTGCGCGAAATGGATTTTTGATTTTCCCATTCAGTTTTCTATTTTGTGGACTGAATATTTTTACCTCTGCCACATTTACTGCATTATCAAACGGGAAGTTGTCAGCAATTTTGTCATTCCTGCGGACTTTTGGACTGATTACAGTACTGTTGCTTACATTGCCTAATCTTTTGGGCGTAACGGGGGTATGGCTTGCAGTACCGATAGCAGAACTAATCACTATGATTTTAGCACTGGTTTTTCTTCATCAGAACAGAGAGAATTATCACTACGCATAAAATGAAAATTTTCATGCCGTCCGGCGGTTAATAAAAAAACCGTTGTGTGGCGGCAAAATCATCATGCGCCAAAACAGAATACAAGCGGCTAAACGGCGGTTTTGAAATAACAATCAAAGCCGCCGTTTTTATGTGGCAGAATGACTTTCATAGATATGGCGGTATTGTGAGGTACTGCTATGTCTGTTTTTTATTTCATGGGTAGTTTTTGTTATGGTAAATTGTCAAAAAAATCCTGTCTTGTGGAACGGGATATTCTGCCTATGAGTATGAACACACATATCATTTAGTATGTCTCGATAACTCGTATTACCCAAATGCCTATGCCGCTTTATGCTGTATAGGCGTTTGTTGTAATAGCCCCCTACTGGGAAGAAAGGGGGTGAGAGAAAATGAGATATTCTGAACAATTCATGGAACATATCGAATATGCGTTTCATGCGTTCTGCAAGGTTGTCCTGCGCCATGAAGCCATAAACGCATGGTGGGATTTGAAGCGGAAAATGGAACGGGAAATATCCCTTGACTATCTGATGTCAGAACGATATTTTGAACCGTCTGTTATGGACAGTTACTTTGAAAAGCAGGACAAGCCGACCGCATTTCTTGTGTTGGGAAAGGAAGTTATCGTTGATGATGAACGGTTAGCAACGGCATTATCAAGATTGCCGAAATTAAGGCGGGAAGTCCTGTTGCTTTATTACTTCATTGGTTATCGTGATGAAGCAATCGGCAGACTGTACGGGCGTTGCAGGAGTTCGATAAACCGCAGGAGAAATGTTGCACTGAAACAATTACGGAAAGAATGGGAGAAATTGGAACATGAGGAACAAAAAGCTGATACCTTTTGAAGTAATCGAAAAAGCCGTTGCAGGAGAGCCAGAAGCGGTAGACTCAGTATTGCGGTATTACAACGCACATATTAAATACCTGTCTATGTATAAGGGGCATATCAATGACGATACACAGGACAGGTTAAAGGCTAAACTGGTTGAAGCCATATTGAAATTCCGCTTCGACCGATAAGGAGTAGCAAAGACGGGAAAAGCTGTCAAGGGTAAACTTCGCGCTACGCGCCCTTGACAGCTTTTCGTGCCTTTGCTTGTGAGTAGTCAAGAGGGCGAAATCAGCAGACTGCTTTCGCCCTCAATCCAGTATGGAATGTTTGTTACACGATAGAGGGCGTTTCTCGCTTGATTTAAACGAATTACAGCGGCGATAAGGACAAGGGTAAGGGTTTTATACTCCTACCCTCAAAAACGGTGTTCTATTGCGTAACATGGTAAACAATATTTCTTTGTACTGCCGCTATATCGTGCTTCAAAGGAGAGGGGTTAGGGGAAAGGATAGGAAAGGAATAGATATTTGATTAAATCCGTATTTTGTTTTTCTTTAATTAGTTATATCTTTATTTAATTGCGTTGGATTTTCCGATGTCGGATAACCCGGTGTCGGAAAATCCAATATCGGATAATCCAACACCGGGAGTTGTTACAGTGTTCAAAATCAGTCTCATCCAATCGCTTTATAAAACTACTGCTTCCTTGGGTGGGTATGTTACGCAGTAGAGGTTAAAAAGTCCTTGATTTATGCGACTTTCAGAGCATGGAAAACACTTAGACGATATTTTATATTCCAACCCTCAAAAACAGCGTTCTATTGCGTAACAGAAAAGCAGAGAACCGACCACTAATGAAAGTGATGTGTTCTCTGCTCTTGCTTGCACCCTGTTTGTCAGCGTTGATAATAAGTTGTTGTAAATACTTCCTTATCAACGTAAACCTAACGGTTTCAAGCACTTTAGTAAATTGAAGTGTGCAAAATGAATGTAAGCAATTTTACGATTTTTGTAACGATATTTCAGAAAGCAGGTGCATTATGGATTATTGGAATTTGTATAAAGATGTGTGGAATTTCCACAAGAAATATTCAAAGGTACAGACAGATGATGGGTACTGGGAAGCGGTAGTTGATGAAAGCGGACAGATAGCAAAGAAGTATGATAATCACAAATTTGCGATTGCGTTATTATTGGCGGTCATTGATGAACTGGAACGGGTTTATAAGGAGATGATGAAAAATGCAGACACAGCAGTATAAGGATTATATGCGTAGTGATGAATGGGAAGCCAAGAAACAGGAGCGAATAGCCATAGATGGCGGTTGTGTGATGTGCGGCAGACCGATAAGCAGGATTAGGAGCGTACAGGTGCATCATATCACTTATGCCAGATTAGGCAATGAGAATGTGCTGACAGACCTTTGTACTCTTTGCGGTTCGTGCCATAAAAAGATACACGCTTACTATAACCGCAGGAGGGCGTGAAAGACTAGGTACAGCGCACAATCTTAACATCATAAAAAGAAAAATAATTAGCTGAAAATCAGCGGAAAAGAGGTAAAAATATGGGAAGAAACAGTTATCCACAAGGACAGATTGACGATATGGAACCGTCAACGGTGCAGGAACTTGTCACATCATTGAAGCAATTACACGACAGAGGAAAGCCGGAAACGGACGAGGAAATCAAACAGAGGATTGACGAGTAATTTTCATTCTGCCAGCAATCAAGTATTCGTCCTGGCATTGAATCTCTCTGTATGGCATTGCGTATCAGCAGGACAACACTTTTTAACTGGAATAACGGAACAGGATGCAGTGAGATGTGTCAAGAGTTGATACAATCGGCAAAAGCGTTTATAGGAGCATTTATTGAGCAAGCTATGTTAGGCGGCAAAATAAGCCCCCCGAGCGGCATTTTCTTAATGAAAAATTGGTTGTCTTATAAAGATGCTATCAGTATTGAAGAAAGCATACCAAACAAAGAGACAAAGCGTATTCTGACTGCTGCCGAACTGCCTAAACTGGGTGATGCTACAAAGAAACAGGGTGAGGATTTACCAAAATTGGGAATGAAACTGGATTATGGGGAGGGAGAAGATGAGTTTTAAAATATATGTTGAAGAAATCCTGCGAAATGAGGTTTTAAGCGTGGTTAGGCAGCAGGGATATGTTCTTGAAACTGAAATCTGCACTATGATATGTAAGAAATACAATATTTCCTTATACATAGTGCGTGCAACGCTTAGAAGAATTTATCCCGAAATGTCATTATTGAAAAGGCGTATGTCAGACGATTTGAAGCGGTTTTACGGATTGGAAGTGAAAGGCTATCCGATTGCATATCTGCCGGATAAGTGATTTTGAGGTACGCCAAACACGAAAGAAAGGGAAAAGCGGCTTGCAGAAATAGGGGAAGAAACTTCAAGTAAGCTATGGGATTTTTATTGTGGAATTTGTTCTGGACGAATAAAACAGCCTGAACACACAAACAGCGAGGTAGATACAATGGGCGAAAAGAAGATTACAAGCTATGAGGATTTTATAAAAGCGTTAAGATGTGGGGAAAATAGTATACTTTTTAAATTCAGGCGAAACAATCCTGAAAGATATGCCTATTATGCTGAACAGATGGGAGCGGGTTTTGGACGTAAAAATCCAGCGAAAAAGCAAGATATTAAGCGGTTAGAAGAAGAAAAGAAAAAACGCAGTGAAATTTTGGCAATTCCAGACATAAGGGCAAGGCATAAGGCGATAGCTGAAAATATGGCCCTGTTTGGACGATAAAGAGAAAACGAGGTAGATCACATTATGGATAAGGACACACTTATAAATAATCTGCTTGCGAATTACGGCAAATATGGCGTTACCAGAGCAGAATTAGAGCCGATTATAGATGATGGCATACAGAACTATGATTTGTCATTAGAAGCTATCTACAGCGGTTTGAGGATGAGCCTTGCATCTGCATTTAATGAGCATGAGTATTTCTCTTTAGATGATGTGATGGCGATAACCGGGGAGAGCCGGGAAGAACTTTTACAGAGGATAGAGCAATGCAGACAGGAATTGATAGAAGTCGGAGAAAACCCGGACGAGTATTTCAAGCCTGTAGAGCCACAGAGGGCAGCAGTTTATTACTTTCCTAACGGTTTGCATTAACGGAAATTATTTAAAAGGATATAAGCAAAGGCAGGGCGTTGATGATTCCCTGCCTTGTGCGTATCATATATTAAAGCGCCAACTTGTATAATGCTAACTGATTAAGACTTACACCCTCTTTTTCTGCTTCAATGGCTAATCTTTGATGCAAAGATTTTGGAAGCCTTACAACAAACTTACCGCTGTAATTGTTTGGTGTTTCTGGAATTGGTATAGAGAGATTGTTTTCTATTTTTGTTTCGATATATCCTTCCATTGCTTCATTAAGGCTTTCATACAATTCTTCAAGGGTATCACCGGTACTTTGGCATCCGTCAAGTTCCAAAATTCTGCCATAGAAATAGTGTCCGCTTTCATCGTTCATTTCCTGTACTAATCTTGTATAGGGCAATTTCATATAATCTTTAACTTCCATGCTTTCCTGCTCCTTTCTGATTGTTATGCTATGCCAGGATAAGGGGATTATTCCCCTATCCTATTCAGAACATCTACGACATAAGCCTTTTTTAATGGATTTTCTTGTTTTATTGTTATCAAATCCCCAGTTTCTTTATTCAGATAATGCTTATGGCTTCCTTTTTGTCTTGCCGGAATATAGCCGTATGCTGCTAAAACTTTGTCTATTTCTTCTGGCCGCATTCCATTTGGCTGTTGCTTCATTTTTTCAATTAGCTTTTTTACGTTTGGCACTGTGATTATCTCCTTTCTCACACTATAGTATTATATATAGTACTATATGTCAATATCAAAATAAAGCATTGTTTCTATGTCTGTTTAGTATCAAAAGTAATGTATGACAAAATAGTATTAAAAGTTATTAACAACAACAATAATAAGAAGTAAAATAGAAGTATCAAAAAAGACGAACGATAGAAGTAATACTGAAAGAGAGGGGATTGATTATGTGTGTGTGTATGGATATTGCCGGATAAGTACAAAACAGCAGAGTATTGACAGGCAGATTAGAAATATTAAGGGCAGTTATGATAAGGCTGTGATAATACAGGAAGTATATACAGGAACAAAGCAGGACAGACCAGAATGGAATAAGTTGTATAAGAAAGCCAAAGCAGGAGATACTATTATCTTTGATAGTGTATCACGAATGAGCAGGAATGCGGATGAGGGTTTTTGTCTGTATGAGGAATTATATAATAAGGGCATAGAGCTTGTATTTCTGAAAGAGCCGCATATCAACACAAGCACATATAAGAAAGCATTAGAAAGCAATATATCAATGACCGGAACAAATGTTGACTTTATCTTAGAGGGCGTGAATAAGTACCTTATGTCGCTTGCAAAGGAACAGATAAGACTTGCTTTTGAGCAGTCGGAGAAAGAAGTACAGGACTTGCACCAGAGGACAAAAGAGGGTATAGAAACAGCGAGATTAAACGGTAAGCAGATCGGACAGAAGCAGGGGGCAAAGCTGACAACAAAGAAATCTATTGAAGCAAAGAAGCAGATACAGAAACACAGCAAGGATTTTAATGGTGCATTGTCAGATGCGGATTGCATGAAGCTGATAGGGCTTGCAAGAAATACATTCTATAAATATAAGAGAGAATTGAAAGCAGAATAAGGATTGTTTAGGAAGGGTTCATAATGGACTGCTACCTTTTGTTTTTGTTCTAAATATCATGCGGTGGGGGTTTTATAGGGAAACGCCGCATAGAGTAGTTAGCGCCTTTTTCTGCCGGGCATTTTCAAAAAGGCTTAGTCCTGTTGCCATTCAAAATATTTTTAAAATATGCAAAAAGGCGGTTTTGTGATAAAATAAAAGAGAAGTCATTGCTTTTGTGGGCTGACTTCTCTTTATATCCTGCATCTACTCAAATTATAGCAAAGGGGTAGGTGCGTTGCAATGACGAATGAGCAAATTGTTTCTGAAATTAGGAACGGTTATTCTGTAACGGATTATATGCAATTACTGTATGAAAGCAATCTACCATTGATTAAGAAATTCATAAAACCATATGCCGCCTATGAGCCTATGGAGGACTTAGTGCAGGAATCCTATTTTGGATTGTGGGAAGCGGTACAGCATTATGAAACGTCTGCAAATGTGCGGTTTATGACTTATGCGGAATACTGGATAAGGCAGTCAGTACAGCGGTATCTTGAAAAATGCGGCTCTACGGTGCGAATACCGAGCCACACAAGGCAGAAAATAGCACGTTACAAGAAAACCGTACAGGAGTTAGAACAGGAATTAGGCAGAATGCCGACAGATAATGAAATAGCTGATAAAATGCGTGTATCTGTAGGACTGTTGCCGGAATTGAGAATACAGATGCAGGGGGTAGCCAGTTTAGATACCCCTTTGGCAGATGATAATAATTTGACACTTGCCGATACCATACAAGCCGATTTTAGTCTTGAAGATGAAACAATAGGTAAAATGTATGCCGAACACTCTAAAAGCCGATTATGGGGCATTGTGGAGTGTTATACAAGCGACAGAGAGAACAGCATAATAAAAGAGATATTTATAAATAATCGGACAATGGCAGCAGTCGCAAGGGAACAGGGTGTAACCATAGACAGAATACGCCAGATAAAGGAAAAAGGACTGCGGCGGTTACGGATAGGCAAGGCAAAGCGTGAATTATTAGAAAAATTTGATATTGTGGAAGCCGGGGCATACAGAAACAGTATGAATAAATTCAATGAGCATGGTTCTACTTCTACAGTGGAGTATATCGCTTTACGCAGGGCAGGATTACAGGCAGAGTATGAAAAGTATAAAAGACAGGTAGAAATTATGCTTGAACAGAGAAAAAGAAAGTGTCTGTAAGTGTTCAAAAATAGGTAAAAATGTTTTTTCGTAACACACTTGTAGCACACAAATAGCCTGTAAAGCCTTATTTTATGCGGTTTGGAGTTCAGCAAGCGTTATTTACGAACAGAAAAGAGACAGAAAACCCACAGACAGATTTTGTTTGTGGGTTTTTTATGGAATGAATTGTGATATACTTATATTGAACTTAAAAAATGAGGGAATTAAGAAATGCCGGAAATTTCATTGTTTTACGGAATACGGGTAACTATGTACTATGATGACCATAACCCGCCGCATTTTCACGCTGAATATAATGGGAATAAGGCAATTATTAGAATTGATGAGGCCAGAGTGATTAAGGGAGCGTTACCGTCAAGGCAGTAGAAATTGATTTTGGCATGGTGCGTTCTGCATCAGGATGAATTAATGCAGAATTGGGAATTATCAAAGGATGGAAAACCATTGAACAGAATTAATCCATTAGTGTAACGGAGGTGAGGGTATGTTTCCAAAGGTGGTACAGGTTGTGCCAATGCGAGATTATTCCGTATATGTATATTTTGAAGATGGAAAGATTGTACGTTATGATATGTCGCGGGTGATTGAGAAAGAGGCTTTTTGCTGCTTAAAGGAAATTGAAATATTTATGGACAGATGTACTGTGATGAACGATACACTTGCGTGGGATATCAGTGGAAATTGGGATAACACAACATGTCTTGATATTGATCCGGACACACTATATGCATTGCCATTTATAAGGGATGCTATTGCATAGTATAAAGAGTATTTAATGAGATGGTATGGGATGCGATTACTTCCTGCACCACATAGAGCCTCGCCTGAATGGACGGGGCAGAAATTTTCTCTTGCGGGAGGGCTGGACAGATACGACCCGGAGCGGTTTCTGGACTATAAACAAAACTGCGTTCTCGCCATGCTGGAATGTCTGGAAAGCTACGACCCGCATAAGGATACGGGGGTTCTTACATACGCCCATCATGCGGTCGGAGACCCTCTGCTTCAATGTTGTATGATGGAGGAAAGCGGCGAGGATGTGACAAGGGACGATTCCTGGGACTATACAACGATCCTCTGGAACGGCACTCGGCGGTAGCGGTTCAAGCCGCCTTTGAGAAGCTGACCGTCCTGCTGATGGAGGCCGGTGCGCTCCACGCCGTCCGGCTCCGTCGGAAGTCGGTGAAGCGGACAAAAAAGAAAATCGCCGCCGCAGTCTACGAGTATCAGGCAGACTGCGACGGCGAGCGGGGTGAGGATTCAGTTTGACTTTGTGAGCGGTACAGCGGAAATCGTCCGGCTGGCAGGATGGGATACAATGGCGAGCAAGGTGTTTGCAGAGCGGGTAGTGAAGTTATATTAGGTCTTGTGATATAGATAATCTGCCAAAAAAGTCACTACTTGCGTTTTAGGGTGTTCCTAACGGCTTTTCTTCATCCATAACATTACACTCTCTTTTTAACTGGGGAATCAGTTCAGTCGGCAATTCGGCTTGCTCATTGATTCCCCGCCATACCCAATTTTCGGAAAAGTTGATAGAATATATTGTACCATCTTCAGCAATCAATTGGTATTCAGGCAAGCCATCGCAAGTATTTGGTTGATAATCCAGTTTATTTAGAGCGTCAACTATTTCACCCACCTTTAGCGCATCATTTCTATGTGCCTCAATGAATGCGGAAACATTCCCTGTCCGAATATCAATGCTGTCATCCGTTTCATTATGAACCCTCAGATCAATATACATGGGCGTCTCCTCAGGAACGCCGCCCACTAGGACATCAAAAAGTTTGTCAATCTCGTAACGCATGGTATACAGACCTGAGCCAACATCCCGTCCCTGATACCGCTCAAAATCCGACCAGGTCAGCGCATTTCCCTTTTGTGCCAGCATGACCACATCGTCAAGGGTCAATTTCCGGTTTTCAATCCCGCCGTTTTTTACTAGAATCCAGCGTACATAGGCCCATTGACGCTTTGTATTGTCCACTGTATCAATACTAATGGGCGTTCCGCACTCCTGATAGGTATAAAAATCCTCCGAGAGTACATATGGGTAAGCAAAATACTCGATGCCCTCAAGTCCCGTATTGTTTGCCTGTTCTTCTGTCAGTTTCCCGGCGGCCTGGTATCCATAGGGCAGGCTGGATACCGGCATATATAGATTGACGTAGGCATCACCGTTCATCAACAATGTTGGACGTTCTGTATTTGGCGTGATGGGTTCTGCTGTTACAAACTTACCATTATTTGTAATAAAAGCTCGAATGACAATGATATATGCTGCCTTCTCTATCGGTTCCTTATTGGCGGATAGAGACTCGCAGGAATAGGCTTTTACTCCGGTTCCAAAATCAAACGCCATAGCAGCAATAATTTGGTTCGTTCCAGATTGTAAAGGCTCCTTTTTCCCTTCCTCCAATGAAACAAAAGACCAGCCGACAGGTTGCCTGCCCTCTGGGTAGGAGAAGTTTTCTAAAATCGTATCCCCGTTATCGACACCAAGTTGGACATTGACACCATTTCCTTGAGGGTCAAGATATAGCTGTATTTGTTGTGTAAGATTATTCATAAAAACTGGGTTTGTACTAACGCATCTGCCATTTTCCCAGCGTTCAGCAATGACAGTTCCCCACAACTCTTTTTCAGCAAAATTCAGAGAGTAAAATGCCGCTGGCGGCGTGGAGTGGGTTGACTGCAAGCGGATGTAGTTTTCTGCGGATATGGGACTTGTTGCAAAGCATACCGTCACCACCGCACAAGCGATGACAGTTGCCACAATGACCCAAAATGCCGGTTTTTTGTAATTTAACACATGTTTCACTCTCTCTTTGACGCCGACTTCTCCAAAGGCCAGTGGGCAGATTGTGACCAGCCGCCGCCCCATACTGCACTCCAGCAGAGCCGTGGAATACTGCTTCTTCCTGTCCATATCCATCTGCCGGATGACTTTTTCATCGCAGGCCAGCTCAATGTCCCGGCACAGTAGCACATAGGCCACCCAGCACAAGGGGTTGAACCAGTGAACCGTCAGAATCAGAAAGCCCAACGGTTTCCACCAGTGGTCATGTCTTGCCAAATGCGCCTTTTCGTGAGCGATCACCGTCTCCATGGATGTGGCATCCATGTTGGAAGGCAGATAGATTTTGGGCCGGATCAGTCCCAGGATAAACGGGGATTTTGCATGGTCGCACAAAAAGATAGTTCCCTCATAGGGTACTCTTTCCCCGACGCCCCGGCGTACCCGCGCATAACTGATGACGGCATACAGCAGCATGGCGGCGATACCAATAAGCCAGATTACCGAAGCGATAAACGTCCAGACATAGAGCGGGTTGACGCTGCCGGTAGAATTCGGCGAAAAGGTCTCGCCCAGAATGGGATTAATTGCATTGTTGACGGCAGGGATACCACTGCTGATGGCGGGCGTTTCATACTGGATGTTATGGGCGTTGAAGGTCTCGGCGCTGGGGATTAGGCTCAACGCGCTCTCGAAGGAGAAGGGGACCATCAACCGCAGAGCCACTATTCCCCACAAAAGAATGATGATCCACTTCGGCGCCTTTTTCAGTATGAACCGGAACAGTACCACCGCTAAAATAAGCCAGCTTGCGGCAATACTCATGTTCAGAGTATTCAGGAATATATCGCCCATATTATTCACCTGCCTTATCGATCAGTTCACGAATCTCGGTAATTTCCTCGGCTGTCAGTTTCTTTTCGCTGGTAAACGCGGCAAGGAAAGCGGGGAGAGACCCCGCAAAGGTCTCATCCACATATTTTTTGCTATGACGGGCATAGAACTCCTGCCGGGACAAAAGAGAGGTCACCACGCCGTTATTGTTTTGAAACAGGCCCTTGTCGCAGAGCCGGCGCAGTACCGTATGTGTTGTTGTCCGTTTCCAGGTGAGTTTTGCCGCAGCCAGTTTTATGAGTTCGGTGGATGTCACGGGTTCTCTCTCCCAGATGATGTCTGCAAAACGGGCTTCCACGGCCCCTAATTGAATTTCTGCCATAAGTACAGTCTCCTGTCTACATAGTGTAGTCACATATATAGACTACGCTATGTAGACACATTTGTCAAGACCCTTTTCAAAATATGAGACCAAAAGGTGAGAGCGATTTCACATTGGGAGATTAGTCCTGCTTCGTAATATCTTTCAGATATTGCTCAGGGTCTCCGTTCAATATCAGATCAGCATACCCAATCGGGTCGTTATACATCAGCCAGTACAGTTCTGACCGCTGGCGGATGGCATGTGCAACTTTGTCCGCTGCGGCAGTGCAGTCAATCGAAATCATGCTTCCATTTGTGAAGCGCAGTTGGACGCAGGCATCCATCATCCGGGCAGACGGCGGCCCCCAATATGCCATGACCGCCATGCTTGCAGGGGCGGTCATTAGCTTTGGCATATGGTATTGACAAAAGTGCGGTCAGGATAGTATAATCTACTTAGTTAGCAACAACTAACTAAGTAGATGAAACACGTCTCATGCAAAAGGAAAATGTATTGGGATTATGGCCGAATGCCAGCCGGCATTTTTCTTTTGTTTATGAGTTAGCCAAAACTAACCAAAAAAAGGAGTGAAAAGTCGGTGATGGAGGAATTGATCGTGCGCCATTGTGCGCCTACGCTGGCAGGATTAAAGACAGGAAATCTGTTTGGCTGTCAGGCAGAGGATGAGAAGTGCCTGCTGGCCGGCATCCGGCAGGTAAACAGACAATTTGCCTCCCGTGGGATCCGCTTGATCCCCATAAGATCCAGGGGAGGAAAAGTTTTGATCTACATGTATCGTCCCCAAAAGCTGAAGGAAGATCTGGCTGACGGCACAGCCCGGAAGATTTTGGCGGCCCAGAATTATCCGGTCAGCCAGGAGGGAAAGTGTGTGGCTTATCTGATCCGCCGCCTGGAAAACTGTGAGGTTTTTCCTCATGAGATCGGACTGTTTTTGGGATATCCGCCGGAGGATGTGGAGGCTTTTATGGAGCATGGTGCAGCCGGGGCAAAGTACACAGGCGCATGGAAGGTATACGGAAATGTGGAAGCGGCCAAACGCAATTTTGCACGGTTTAAAAAATGTACCAGGGTATATGATGAGATTTTCCGGAAATATCATTCGCTTGACCGGCTCATTGTGAGCTGCTCATAGATCAAAAAAAAGAAAGGATGAAGATCGTTATGGCTAAGGTTGCAGTTGTTTATTGGAGCGGCACAGGAAATACGGAGGCAATGGCCGCATTGGTGACAGAAGGAGCGCAGGAGAAGGGAGCGCAGGTTTCCCTGATGAAGTGCAGGGAATTTGACGCTTCGATGATGGATTCCTACGATGCCGTTGCTTTTGGGTGTCCATCCATGGGAAGCGAGCAGCTGGAGGAGAGTGAGTTTGAGCCTGTGTTCGACTCCTGCAAAAGCAAGTTAAAGGATAAGAAGATCGCTTTGTTTGGTTCCTGCGGATGGGGCGATGGGGAATGGATGCGAAACTGGGAGGAAACCTGCAGGGAAGAGGGCGCCGTCCTTGTGTGTGACAGTGTGATCTGCAATGAAACTCCGAGAGTACATTGTTTTTTCATCTGAAATATGATATAAAGAAGTATATGAACCATGTAAGGAGAGGATTAATAATGATAGAGTGGACAGGCAGGGGAACAGACGAACTGAAACGGTTTCAAAAGGGCAGCCAGGAAATCGGTATCTTTGAATTATCCAACCTGTTTGGCATCACAACTGAGGCCCTGCGGAAATATGAGGCCAAAAAGATCCTCCAGCCTTACCGGGGGAAAAACAAATACAGAAAATATTCCACCTGGGAACTGACAAAAATCATCAGGGTCCGCCAGCTTCGGCAGGAGGGCTTTCCTCTCAGCGACATTGCGGATGAACTGGAGCGGGGAGGGCCTGCCCGACAGCTCCGGAAGCTGGAGGATATGCAGGAGCAGCTGCGCGGAGAGATTGCTTACCGGGAAAAGCTGATTCAGTGGTTGTCCACCCGGCAGAAGGAGATCGCTCAGACGGATTCCCTGGGGGATAAATGTGTGATTGAATGTCAGAGCCGCCGGTATTGTTGTGTTTACATGGTCAGTAACACTTTAGTAGATAAAAAAGGATGTGAGCTGGAGCATTTGAAGGAGTGGGTGCAGGCCATGCCTTTTGTGAGAGTATGCCATATTGGGTCTCCAGAGACGACCATTTCCTGTCTGACGCTGGAGGAGGCGGAAGTGGAGCAATATGGATTGCAATATCTGGCGCCTGATTTTATGATTCCCCAGCAGAGCTGTGTTGTGTGCAATATGATGGCTGAACACAGCCAGGAAAAAGACACGTCTGTGGAAGGGATGCAACAAGCGAGAGAGAAGGCGCTGAGGCTTGGCCTGCAGCTGACGGATGAAGCTGTATTCCAGATGATTTGGTATTCCCAGCGTGACGGCATTTCTCAGTCCCATAACAAAGCCATATTTCCCATTGTCGATTGAAAAATAAATCCTGTTTAAATCTTGACACTCAACCGGGTTTAGCCTTTATAGTGATGATAATGGTATGAAACCATTTACATAAAGGAGGAACCCAATATGAGAAAAAGATTCTTTGCCCTGGTGACAGCGGCAGCCCTTGCCCTGTCCATGATCGGCTGCGGGGAAAAGGAGACCCCTGTGGAAAGCAGTGTCTATAGTGAGGGCAACCACACCAAAGAGGCAGGAGGCGAGGCCTCTGTGGAAAGCGGCATCTATACCGCAGGCACCTACACCGGAGAGGCTGTGGGCTATGGAGGCACCGTTAGTGTTACCATCACCACTGATGCCAACAATATCACCGACGTGAAGATCACTGGCGACCAGGAGACTCCCGCCGTAGGCGGTGCGGCCCTGGAAACCCTGGCCGGACAGATCAAGGAGATACAGAGTGCCGAGATCGACGGCGTGTCTGGGGCAACCCTTACCTCCAACGCAGCCAGAGAGGGTGCGGCCAAAGCCATTGCCGCCGCCAGGGGAGAGCGGATGGAGGCAGCCGCTCTTACCCCTGGCACCTATACGGCTACCAAGGAGGGATACCAGAAGGAACACGTGACCGTCAGCGTGACGGTTGATGCCAACAGCATCACAGATGTGCAGATTGTGGAAGTGACTGACCACCCCTCTACTATCACGGATGCGCCCTGCAGGCAGATCCCTGCCGCCATTTTGGTCAATCAGACCTACAATGTGGATGGCGTCACCGGCGCCACCTTTACCAGCAACGCTATCAGGAATGCTGTCCGGGATTGTCTGGAGCAGGCCGGCGGGTCTGAGGCCTTCTCCGGTGCAGTGGAAAAGGTTTCCCTGACTCAGGGTGAGGACGTCCATACGGATATTCTGGTGGTGGGCGGTGGCGCTGCCGGTATGGTTGCGGCGGCGGAGGCCTATTCGGGTAACAATGTAGACGAGGTCAGCGGATTGAAGGTCATGCTGATCGAGAAGGCCGGCTTCCTGGGCGGCAGCACCAGCGTGTCCGGCGGTTGCTTCTATACCTACGAGGACGAGAGCGGGGTCTATGACGAGGCCTGGCGCCAGAATGTGGTGCGGGAAGAGATAGAGCATCTGGCCGGCGACAAGCAAGAGAACTTCAATGAGGCTCTGCTTTACGGAGAGACCGGCGTTATGGCCAGAACGCTCCAGCTGCTTAATCACGCTTACGCCACCTTCACCGATACCGGCTTAGGCTGGCTGTGCTTTGATCCCCCCGAGGGAGGCGAGGACAAGAAATGGGCCGGCAGCTACATGACAAAGAAGATGAACGTCTATCTTCCCACCACTGATATCGATGTGCGGCTGGAGACCGGGGCCACCGACCTGCTTATGGATGAAAACGGCGCTGTCATCGGTGTTGCGGTGAAGGACAAGACCAGCACCTACAACATTTATGCCGGGAAGGTTATTTTGGCCTGCGGCGGTTTTGGCGCCAACAAGGAAATGACTGCCAGGTATGCTCCTGACTATGCGGATGCCCTGGTTTTCTGTGCCGGGACCAACACTGGCGACGGTATTGCCATGGCTGTGGAGGCCGGCGCAGGGCTGGTGGGTGATACCATGTTCACCCAGCTGGGCGTGAATGACATTATCGGTATCCGTCCTGATTTTTGTATGCCTTTCATTTTCGGCATGGGCAAGTTTATGGGTGTCAATCTGAACGGCGAGCGGTTCATGAACGAGTATGTCACCGGCTATAACCGGGCCCAGGCTGTAGCCCATCAGGACAATACGACCGGCTGGGGCATCGTGGACAGTGATAACGAAAATGCCGGGGCTTTGGGCAGTGAGTCCGATCTGGAAGCCGGCTATGTCTTTGTGGCCGATACCCTGGAGGAGCTGGCTGAGAAGATCGGCATCCCTGCTGACAAGCTGGTGGAGAGCGCCGAGGCCTACAACGCCGTCATTGACAGCAACGGCACGGATCCCTTCGGCAACTCTGCTGAGACCATGGACCGGCTGGACACTGCGCCTTACTATGGGTGGCTCATGCGGCCCTGCACCATCACCAGCCTGGTGGCCGTGAAGGTGGATGACAGTGCACGGGTGCTCGATGAAGACGGCCAGCCTATCGAGAACCTGTTTGCCGCCGGCGATATGGTTCTGGGTAACCTTCTGAAGTGCTACAACGCCGCCCGCGGCGTGGGTAACGCTATCTACTCCGGCGACCTGGCTGCTCAGACTGCCAAGGCAGAGCTTCAGAGCAAGTAAGGTATTGCGGCATATTGAAAAGCCCCGCCTTTTGACCGAGCTGGTGGAAAGGCGGGGCTTTTTGTATCCTGCCGCAGATGGTGGACGCTGGAAAAGACCTTTTCCTCACCTCTCTGTTGGGTGCCGTTTTGGGTATGACAGGTATGCATACGGTTTTACCTTCTGTGCAGTACACAGAATTTGCGGAGTTTGGATATTCTATATTTTTCAAGAAAAAAAATCCTACAATTAACATTTCCGAAACAAAAATCAAATATTGCAAAAACAATAAGGTGCTATCCTTTACCCATGATAATAAAAGCGAAAGAGAGGGAGAGTGGAAGGCTGCAGGAAGATTGAAGAGGGAGCAGTGGGAGGCTTCAACAAGATTGCCGACAAGTTTGTGGATGATTTTCTGACAAAGGAGGGCGAATCCGTAGAAGAGGCGAAAACGCGGCTGGCGGCGGAGCAGAGAGCGATTGTGGCAGGAATTGGGGGAATCGTACTACTCCTTTGTCTGATCCCGTTTATAAAAGGGTTAAAATAGATAGGGCCCGGGGCGCGGCGGGAGAAAAGTTTTGCTGATGCGCGCGTCTCTTCTCCATTATGTGAGAAAGGACAGAAATGATCCGGCCTCGGAACGGCGGTACTATGGGTTATGCGGGGGCATTTTGCTGTTTATGAATGTTGTATTGTCGGTGATCATTATCCTTGTGGTACATAAAAACAGCGAATTCAGAAGGTATCAAAGTCCCGTTCTGTCAGCGGCAAAGGTCATTAACCAGACGGCGGCACTGGCATCCATGCTTTCCCTGGAAACAGCCATGCTGACTCAGTTCGGGGCCGGTGACAACCCCGGGGGCCGGCAGATTATGACTGCATGCACAGGGGCCGGCATAAGCATGATCGTGCTTGGGATGGCAATCTTACCTATTGACAAGATAGGTAAAATGCGCTATGATTATACCTACAAAAACGATAGGTAAAAAATGGAAATGCGGTCAATGATTAAGAAAGGAAATAAGGCTATGTCTGATTACAAATTTGAAACATTGCAGCTTCATGTAGGTCAGGAAAATCCTGATCCCGCAACAGATGCTCGGGCTGTGCCCATCTACGCAACCACCTCCTATGTGTTTCGCGACTGCGCACAGGCCGCAGCCCGGTTCGGACTTGCCGATGCGGGCAACATTTATGGCAGGCTGACAAACTCCACCCAGGATGTGTTGGAGAGGAGGGTGGCAGCTCTTGAAGGCGGAACCGGAGCCCTGGCTCTTGCTTCTGGGGCTGCGGCGATCACCTATACCCTTGAGGCTCTTGGTCAAAACGGTGGCCATTTCGTGGTGCAGAAGACGATCTACGGCGGCAGTTACAACCTGCTGGCCCACACCCTTCCCAACTTTGGCATCACAGCCACCTTTGTGGATATTCACGATCTGGCTGAAACAGAGACCGCTATCCAGGAAAACACAAGAGCGATCTACATCGAAACCCTGGGCAATCCCAACAGCGATATCCCGGATATTGACGCCTTGGCAGAGCTGGCCCACAGGCACGGTCTGCCGCTGGTGGTGGACAATACCTTCGGCACGCCTTATCTTATCCGTCCCATTGAGCACGGCGCGGATGTGGTGGTACACTCAGCCACAAAGTTCCTTGGCGGTCACGGCACGACTCTGGGGGGCGTGATCGTAGAATCCGGCAGATTTGACTGGGCGGCAAGCAAAAAGTACCCCGCCATTGCGGAGCCCAACCCCAGCTATCACGGCGTGTCCTTTGTCAAGGCAGCCAGTTCAGCGGCTTTTGTGACTTACATCCGTGCCGTTCTGCTTCGGGACATGGGGGCCACTATCTCCCCGTTCGCGGCATTTCTGCTTCTGCAGGGAATTGAGACGCTGTCCCTGCGGGTTGAGCGCCATGGGGAGAACACGAGGAGGGTGGTGGAATTTTTAAACGGCCATCCCCAGGTGGAAAAGGTCAATCATCCGTCCCTGCCGGATCATCCGGACCATGAACTGTATAAGAAGTATTTTCCCGGCGGCGGCGGATCCATTTTTACCTTTGAGATCAGGGGCGCGGAAAAGGAAGCCCAAAAATTTATTGACAGCCTAAAGATCTTCTCCCTCCTTGCCAATGTGGCGGATGTGAAGAGCCTTGTGATCCATCCGGCCACTACCACCCACAGCCAGCTTAGCCAGGAAGAACTGGCCAAGCTGGATATCAAACCCAATACCATCCGTCTTTCCATCGGCACCGAGCATATTGACGACATAATCGCTGATCTGCAGAAGGGCTTTGACGCAGTAAAGGAGGCATAAACCATGAGCAATATCTATATGTCCGCCGATGAGCTTATCGGCAAGACTCCCCTTTTGGAGCTGACCCATATTGAGAAAAGGCTTGATCTTAAGGCAAGGATAGCCGCCAAGCTGGAATATTTTAATCCAGCCGGTTCCGTAAAGGACCGGGTTGCAAAAGAGATGATGGCCGAGGCCGAGGCCCGGGGAGAGCTGACGCCGGATTCGGTGATCATCGAGCCTACAAGCGGCAATACGGGCATCGGCCTGGCCTCTGTGGCTGCCATGAGAGGGTACCGCGTTATCATCGTAATGCCGGAAACCATGTCCGTGGAGCGGAGACAATTGATGAGAGCTTACGGAGCCCAGCTTGTGCTGACCGAAGGGGCCAGGGGAATGAAGGGCGCCATTGAAAAGGCCCAGGAGCTTGCCGGCCAGATTCCCAACAGCTTTATTCCCGGCCAGTTTGTCAATCCCGCCAATCCCAAAGCCCACAGAGAACATACGGGTCCTGAGATTTATGAGGATACCGACGGTAAGGTGGATATTTTCGTGGCAGGCGTAGGCACAGGGGGTACCATCACCGGCGTCGGCGAATACTTAAAATCCAAAAATTCAGGCGTCAAAGTAGTTGCCGTGGAACCCCAATCCTCCGCCGTCCTTTCTTCCGGCGCGGCAGGCCCCCACAAAATCCAGGGAATCGGCGCGGGCTTTGTTCCCGATGTGCTCAACACAGGCATTTACGACGAGATCATCCCGGTTTCTGACGAGGACGCCTTTCAGGCCGGAAGGCTCATGGGAACAACGGAAGGCGTGATTGTGGGCATCTCCTCCGGCGCCGCTCTCCATGCTGCTGTGGAGCTTGCCAGGCGCCCGGAAAATGAGGGGAAGCTGATTGTGGTTCTGCTGCCGGATACCGGCGACCGCTATCTGTCCACGCCCCTGTTTGCCCAGGGAAATGAATGATATGATGGTTTCCACGAGAGGTAGATACGCATTGCGGGTCATGATCGATCTGGCGGAGCACTACCAGGACGGTTACACGCCTATGAAGATCATTGCCAAACGGCAGAACATATCCCTGAAATACCTGGAGCAGATCCTTCCGTCCCTGACCAAAAACGGCATGATCGAAGGACTGCGGCGAAAAGGCGGAGGATATAAACTGACTGCCGAACCCGGCGCGTACCGGGTGGGGGATATCCTGCGTCTTACTGAGGGCGATCTGGCCCCTGTAGCTTGTCTTTGCCGTGAAGCAAAAGTATGCGAGCGGGCCGAAAGCTGTAAAACTTTGCCCATGTGGAAGGAGTTTTACAGGATGACAAACGCTTATTTTGACGGCATTACGCTGCTGGAACTTATGGGATAAACCGTATGTAAAAAAATGAAGATCATATAGAAAGCCGGGGCTTTCCTCACACAACCGGGTGGAGGCCCCGGTGTTTTTCGTTTTACGGGAATGTCCGGCAAACCATAACCGTTCAGAGAATATGGGAAGGGATGGAAAATGAGAAAGTTTGTCAATACCGCCGCTTTGCGGAAATTGCCAGGAATTGGAGTATGAAAGGGAATGGGGGAGATAAAGGGCCGACAAAAACTGCCGGGAAACCGGCCTTTTAAAAAAGCGGGCGGCGCCGGACTGGTGCCGAAAGCCACAAAAGATTGCGCCGGCTGCGGTTTATGCGCAGAGCGGTGTCCGGTGCAGGCCATTGACAAGAGCAGTCTGAAAAAACGGATTCCGCAAAGCGCATTTCCTGCATGCGCTGTGTGGTGAAATGCCCTGTTTCTGCGAGAAAGGTCAACAGCGGGATGGTAGCAGCCGCGTCGCTGGCGCTGAAAAAAGCCTGCTCTGTCAGGAAAGAGTGCCAACTGTTTATAGGAGGACAGACCCGTTACATCAGCTTTGCAAATGCGGATGCGCCCAACACGGTCACAAGCCCGGCAACGGCGATGGCAAGACTGCTCATGGCCCCTTCGATCTCTCCAAGTTCCATGGCTTTAGCCGTGCCGATGGCATGGGATGCCGTACCCAGTGCCAGTCCCCTGGCCACAGGTTCTTCAATATGGAAGATTCTGCACACCAGTTCCGCCGTGACGTTTCCAAGGATCCCCGTGATGATGATCACGGCGACGGTTATGGTGGTAATGCCGCCCAGTTCTTCGGAGATGCCCAGGCCGATAGCGGTGGTGATGGATTTGGGAAGCAGCGTAACGTACTGTTCGTGGGTCAGGCCAAACAGTTTTGACAGCAGAAAGACACTGAACAGGCTTGTCAGCACACCGGCAGCGATCCCTCCTGCTACGGCTCTTACGTTTTGCCTAAGCAGATGGAATTGACGATGGAGAGGCACTGCCAGGCATACGGTGGCAGGCGTCAGCAGGTAACTGATGTATTTGGCGCTTTCGTTATAAGCGGCGTATTCCACGTTAAGAAGCGTCAGAACCGCCATGACGCAGATTGTTGCCATGAGAAGCGGGTTCAGGACTGCCAGTTTGGATCTTTTCTTTAAAAGGAGTCCGCCTTCGTACGCGGCGAGACTGATTACGGCTCCGAAAAAAAGGGAGTCTGCTGCGAGAACTTTCATTTTCAACCTCCAGATCATGCTTCTTCTTTTTTGTGTTTTTTCCGGATGATGCGCTGGGTCACCTGGCCGGTCACTGCCATGACGAGGATGGTGGTGGCAGCGGTGATAAAGATGACGGGCAGACAGATGGGCCGAAGGACAGGCCAGGAGTCGAGAAGGCCCACGGCGGCCGGAATAAACATGACCGGCATGATCTCGATGAGAAAATCTGCCGTTTCGCTTACCTGCTCTGGCCTGACAAGGCCCGTACACAGAGCCAGAAACAAAAAGATCAGCCCGTAAACGCTTGCGGGAACGGGCAGGGGCAGCCGGTTGTGGAGCACTTCTCCCAGAAACGAAAAGAGAAGGATAATGCAAAATTGACGTAAAAATTTCATGGTATTTTGTCTCCTGACTGGTAGGATAGTATTGATAGTTTATCATAGTGCAATGGGAGAAAGATGTCAATAGCGGTTGACGTCAGGTTCTCTTATAATTTAAGATGTTACTGTTTACTGGGATCGGTCAACAGTAACATCAAGATGGGGAGATGCTATCATTTATTCCAATATGCGCATAAGGAGAAAGGTCTATGAAATTTGTATTTGCATCTGATTCGTTTAAAGGAACATTATCATCGGAAAGGATCATCCAATTGCTGACAGAATCGGCAAACAAAATATTTCCGGGGTGCGAGTGTCTGGGAGTTCCCATGGCAGACGGCGGCGAGGGGACGGTAGATGCCGTGATCACCGTGACAAAAGGAAAAAAACGGGTGATCCGGGTCCATGGGCCGCTTATGGAGCCTGTGGAAAGCTTTTACGGCGTATTTGACAAAGGGTGCGCCGTTATTGAGATGGCGGCGGCTTCCGGGCTTCCCATGGTTTTGCCGGAAAAAAGAAATCCCTTGAACACCACCACCTACGGGACGGGGGAACTGATTTTGGATGCCCTGGAGCAGGGATACAAAAAGATTTCCATTGGGATCGGCGGAAGCGCTACCAACGACGGCGGCATGGGAGCCATGAGGGCGCTGGGGGTTCGTTTTTTGGACCGGGAGGGCAATGAACTGGAGGGGGTGGGGGCGGATCTGGCGAAGGTGGCTGATATTGACACATCCGGCCTGGTCCAGGCTGCAAAGCAGGCAGAATTTACGGTCATGTGTGATGTGGACAACCCTCTGACAGGACCAAAAGGAGCGGCTTACACCTTTGGGAAGCAAAAAGGGGGAACCCCGGAAATTTTGGATGAATTGGAAGCGGGGATGAAAAATTATGCCCAGGTGCTTTTGAGGACATTCGGCATGGATGCAGACCGGATAGAGGGAGCGGGAGCTGCGGGAGGCCTGGGAGCCGCCCTCTGCGTGTTCCTTGGGGCCCGGCTGCGGTCAGGGATCGAGACGGTGCTGGATCTCATGGATTTTGACGGGCTGTTAGAGGGGGCGGATCTGGTGGTTACAGGGGAGGGCCGCATTGACTGGCAGTCCGCCTTCGGCAAGGTGCCAAAGGGGGTGGGACAGCGATGCCGGTCCAGGGGGGTACCGGCGGTGGCTCTGGCGGGAGGTATGGAAACCGGGGCGGAGAAGATTTATGGATTTGGGGTGGAGAGCATTATGACGGCCATCAACCAGGCCATGGATATGGAGGAAGCCATGGAGCGGGCACAGGAACTGTATAGCGGCGCAGCAGACCGGATGTTCCGGATGCTGCGCACAGGCATGGAGATAGGGAAAAGCAGCCGTTTTTTATAAATCCCGGAGCGTGTTTAGAACTCTTCTCCCAGAATAGACTTTACGGCTAACGCCCCTTGGTCATGGTGCGGCCCGAAACCCGGCCATTGAAATCGGCTCTTGTTTTGAGCCGGATGCTCTCAGCGCTGCATCTTCCGTTCTATCACGCTCCCATAAAGAAGCAGGTAATGATCACATAAGCAAGATACACAGCCATAAGCAGGATCCCCTGCCATCTGCTGAATTTAGAAGAAATCATGGCGGGAACGACGGCAATGATCCCTACAAGGAGACAGGCCGGCAAATCTGCCATGGCGGATGCCTGGGAGATGGGCAGCGGTTTGCCGGATACCACGGCGCACAGAGGCATGATCAGGGAAAGATCCAGGATATTGGCTCCCAGGATATTGCCCACAGACAGGGAAGACTGTTTTTTGGCTACGGCGGTGATCGTGGTCACCAGCTCCGGAAGAGACGTTCCGACGGCCACAATGGTCACGCCGATGATCCTCTCGGAAATCCCCACGATCCTGGCAAGCTCGCTTCCGTTATCCACCAAAAGGTCAGCGCCTACCACGATCCCCACAGCGCCCAGGACAAATTTTATCAGGTTGGTCGTCACCTCTTTTCCAGAGGGGCGTGACCGTTTGGGGGAGCTGCCGTCCAGGCTCTGGGCGGTTAAGGTTCGCTTGGCAGAGTTGATATTTTCGAAAATAAAGATGACGAAAATAATCAGGAGGACAATAGACATGAAGATGGAGACGTGGCCCTGAAAGCCAGCGATAACGATCATCAGGGCAGCGCCCATCATCAATACCGCTTTTGGCAGATAGTCCATCCGCCGTATGGGTCCCGGCATAAAGAACAGGGAGATGGCCATGATCAGGCCGATGTTAGCGGTGACGCTCCCCACGGCATTGCCGATGGACATATCCACTTTGCCCTGGAGGGCAGCCATCATAGAAACCAGCATTTCAGGCATGGTAGTGGCCAGACTTACGATGGTCGCGCCGATGATCAGCTTGGGAATACCGCTGACCGCGGCGATCCAGGAAGCGGCATCCACAAAAAAGTCTCCTCCCTTTACGATGAGGATGATCCCTAAGAGAAACAGGGCTAAGATAACTGCAAGGTTCATAGTGTGTTCGTCCTTTCTTATTTTTTTACAAAAGAAAAGACCCCTGACAGCTGCGGACGGCTATTCAGAAGGTCAAAAAATAAGACCGATGCATAACCGCTGCGGCTATACATGAGTCTCGTTATTTAAGACAAGCCAGACCAAAGGGGCCGGGGTTGTTGACTTGCCACACATTCCTTGAGAATGTGCTTACTACTCCCTCACAGGTTTTTTCTGTTGTGCCTTTAATCTAGCACAAATATTTTTTCGTGTCAACTAAAAAGGTGTTAATAAAAGAAACAGTTGCGCAGTGTAAAAAATGTTGGTAACATAAGGGAAGCAGAAATGCAGCGTCCCCTTTAAGAGAGGTAGGAGAAAAATATAAAAACAAATATTCAAGAAGAAAGAATGACATTTATATAGGAAGGAGATATTGGTTATGGCGATCAGGATCGGGATATTGGGCTATGGAAATCTGGGAAGAGGGGTGGAGTGCGCAGTGAAGCACAACCCGGATATGGAGCTGGCGGCGGTGTTTACCAGAAGGGATCCGGGGAGTTTGCGTATATTGACAAAAGGGGCGCCGGTATACAGGGCCGAGGAAGCGCCTTCCATGAAAGATTCTATTGACGTGATGATTCTGTGCGGAGGAAGCGCCACGGATCTTCCGGTGCAGACGCCGGAGATGGCAAAATTGTTTAATGTGGTGGACAGCTTTGACACCCACGCAAAGATACCGGAACATTTTGAGGCTGTGGACAAGGCGGCAAAGGAAAGCGGCCATGTGGGGCTGATCTGTGCAGGGTGGGACCCTGGGATGTTCTCCCTGAACCGGCTGTACGCCAACGCCGTTCTGCCGGGAGGATGCGATTATACGTTCTGGGGGAAAGGCGTGAGCCAGGGCCATTCGGATGCCATCCGCAGGATCAAAGGGGTAAAGGACGCCAGACAATACACCATTCCGGTGGAAAAAGCACTGGAGGCCGTGAGGAGCGGAAGCAATCCGGACCTGTCTGTCAGAGAAAAGCATACCAGGGAGTGTTTTGTGGTGGCAGAGGACGGGGCGGATCTGGACGCGATTCGGAAAGAGATCGTGACCATGCCCAATTACTTTGCGGATTATGATACGACGGTCCATTTTATTAGCCAGAAGGAGCTGGACGAAAACCATAAAGGGATCCCTCACGGCGGGTTTGTGATCCACACAGGCAAGACCGGGTGGGAGGATGAACACAGCCATGTAGTGGAATACCGCTTAAAGCTGGATTCCAATCCGGAGTTTACGTCGTCTGTGATCGCAGCGTGCGCAAGGGCCGTGTACCGTCTCAACCAGGAGGGGCAGAAGGGATGCAGGACCATGTTTGACATTGCTCCGGCGTATTTAAGCGCTCTTGACGGCCAAGAGCTGAGAAAGCGTTTGCTGTAACCGGGCGGCAGATGGAAGGCAGTAAGTCAACCATGAAGAAAAAGCTGGTAATAGGGATCCTGGCCCACGTGGACGCGGGAAAAACTACCTTGTCGGAGGCGATCCTCCATGAGACAGGGGTGATCCGCCAGGCGGGGCGGGTGGATAAACAGGATGCTTTTCTGGATAACTATGAGCTGGAGCGGGCAAGGGGGATCACTATTTTCTCCAAACAGGCGGTTTTTCAGCTTGGCGAGAGGGAGGTAACGCTTTTGGACACTCCCGGCCATGTGGATTTTTCACCGGAGATGGAGAGAACGCTGCAGGTTTTGGATTACGCTGTTGTGGTTATCAGCGGGGCAGACGGCGTTCAGGGCCATACGGAGACGCTGTGGCGGCTTTTGGAGCGGTATCACGTTCCCGCGTTTTTGTTTATCAACAAAATGGATCAAAATGGCACGGACCGGGTTGGGCTGATGGAGGAGCTGAAAAGCCGACTCCATGAAGGCTGCGTGGATTTTGGCCTTGGCAGGGGGGACAGGGACGAGGATCTTGCCATGTGCGATGAGCAGGCTTTGGAAGCGTTCTTGGACAGAGGAAGCTTAAGCGATGAGCAGGTGGCGACGCTGATCGGCCAGAGGAAAGCATTTCCCTGCTGCTTCGGGTCCGCCTTAAGGCAGGACGGGGTAAGGGAATTGCTGGAGGGGCTTGAGCGGTATGGTCAGTCGCCGGTTTACGGGGATGAATTTGCCGCAAGGGTTTTTAAGATATCCAGGGATGCTCAAGGAAACCGTCTCACCCATATGAAGATAACCGGAGGGAGCTTGAAGGTCAAAGAGGAGCTGGCGTCCCCAAAAGGCGGTCCGGGGGAGAAGGTGAATCAGATCCGCGTTTACTCCGGAGCCAAGTTTGAGCCAATTCCGGAGGCAAAGGCTGGGACGGTGTGCGCAGTCACAGGGCCTGCAGAGACATTTCCCGGCCAGGCTTTGGGGGCAGAGGAAGGTCTGAACATGCCGCTTTTGGAGCCAGTCCTGACGTACCAGATGATCCTTCCTGCAGACTGCAATGTCCACGAGATGTTTTTGAACATGCAGACCCTGGAAGAGGAAGAGCCGGAACTGCACATCAGCTGGGACGAGGCCGCTGGGGAGATACAGGTACAGGTCATGGGACAGGTGCAGATCGAAATTTTGCAATGCCTTGTTAAGCAGCGGTTTGGGGTGGATGTGGAGTTTGGCGCAGGCAGCATTTTATACAAGGAAACCATCGCAAAGACCGTAGAAGGGGTGGGGCATTTTGAGCCTCTGCGCCATTATGCGGAGGTGCATCTTTTGATGGAGCCGGGTAAGAGAGGCAGCGGTCTGCAGTTTGACGCCAGGTGCAGCCAGGATGTGCTGGACGGAAACTGGCAGCGGCTGATCCTGACCCATCTTAAGGAGAAGCAGCACAGAGGAGTGCTGACGGGGGCGCCTCTTACGGACATGAAGATTACCCTGATCGCGGGGCGGGCTCATTTGAAGCATACGGAGGGCGGCGACTTTCGGCAGGCCACATACCGGGCGGTGCGTCAGGGACTGATGGAGACGGAATGCAGGCTGCTGGAACCTTTTTATGAGTTTCGTCTGGAGCTTCCCGGTGAATACACGGGGCGGGCAATGGCGGATATTGACCGGATGCGGGGACGGTTTCAGCCGCCGGTCCAGGAAGGGGACAGAACCGTTATCTGCGGCAATGCCCCGGTGGCTGCCATGAGGGATTACCAGATGGAGGTAGTGTCTTACACCAAAGGACGGGGCCGTTTTTTCTGCCGTCTGTCCGGGTATGAGCCCTGCGCCAATGAGGACCAGGTGGTGGCTGCTTCGGGATATGACCCGGAGGGGGACGTGGACAACCCTGCAGGTTCGGTGTTCTGTGCCCATGGCGCCGGATTCCAGGTGCCGTGGGATCAGGTGAAGGACCTCATGCATGTGGAAAGTCCGGTGGAGCTTAAACAGCGGCGGGAGAATACCCAAGAACGCCCAAACGATGCGCCGCTCCAGGCGTCCCGGTCCTATGTGGACGACAAGGAGCTGGAGGAGATCTTTGCGCGCACCTATGGGACCAGCAAGCGGGATAAGTACCGGGACCAGGGACCCAAAAGGGTCACGTTTCAGGAAGCAGGTCCGGTAAAGGAAAAAAAGCATGAGGAGCCGGAGGCGGAGTACCTTCTGGTGGACGGCTACAATATCATATTTGCCTGGGAGGAGCTGCGGGAACTGGCCCAAACCACCATTGACGGAGCCAGGCACAAGCTGATGGATATTCTGTGCAATTACCAGGGATACCAGAAATGCATCCTGATCCTGGTGTTTGACGCCTATAAGGTGGAAGGCGGGATCGGCCAGGCTCTCCGGTATCACAACATCCATGTGGTCTACACAAAGGAGGCGGAGACGGCCGACCAGTATATCGAGAAGCTGGCGTATAAGCTGGGAAGGAATTACCGGGTAACGGTGGCCACTTCCGACGGACTGGAACAGCTGATCATACGGGGCGAAGGATGCCGCCTTTTGTCGGCCAAGGATCTGCGGGAAGAGATTGCGTATATGGAGCGCCAAATTGAGACGGAGCATTTGGAACCTCTGCGCCAGGGGGCAGGAAAGGGAAAGAACTATCTTTTGAGCCACGCAGAGGAAGCGGTGGCGCAGTATCTGGAGGACGTCAGGCTTGGAAAGAAAGGAGGAGACCGGCATGGGCGAAAAGCTGACAAAAAGTGATGTGGAGAAGATCACAAAGGAGATTGAACACCGGAAACTGGTAGTGCGCAAAGATGCCATTGAGGCGGTAAAAGAGGCCAGAGCCCAGGGGGATTTAAGCGAGAATTTTGAGTACTACGCGGCGAAAAAGGATAAGAACCAGAACGAGAGCCGGATACGGTATCTTGAGAGGATGTTAAAAAATGCTCAGATCGTGTCCGATGAGTCCAAAGAGGACGAGGTGGGCATCAACAATACGGTGGATCTTTACATGGAGGATGACGACGAGGTGGAGACCTACCGCCTGGTGACCTCTATCCGGGGAAGTTCGCTAAAGGGCATGATAAGCACGGAGTCGCCTCTTGGGAAAGCGATCTTTAAGCGCAAGGTGGGAGACCGGGTGTATGTGAAGGTCAACGATACGGCCGGTTATTATGTGGTGATCAAACGGATTGACAATTCGGCGGATGACGCAGAAGATAAGATACGAAGCTTTTAAGGAAAAAGAGGGGGAGCTAATGCTCCCCGAAGGTGTGGTCCAGCCGTTTGTCCAGAGCCGTTCCATGTTCTACATGTTCCATAAAATTTACGATCAGTTCAGACGCGTCCTCAATGGCCAGAAGATACCGCCGCTCCAGCTCTTTGGTGATGGGAGCGCAGGCGGGATCAGGATGATCTTTTATGATCATTTCCCGAATCGTGGCAGGCAGAGGGGTCCCCTTTAACAGGCGAAGGATTACAACGCGCGGCTTTTGTCCCGAAGGCGCCAGCAGATTGCAGCAAAACCGCATGGAGCGGATGGAAGCGACAACCTGCGCTGCGGAGATATGGGGAAAAAACCTGGCGATGATGCTGCCGTAAAATACTTTTGGCCGCAGATGGGCAGTGGGCCGGCACACCATGGGATCTAAGCCGTCGCGCATCATCAGATCCCGGTCCAGTTCCGCCTCGATCTCGCTGTGGGAGATCCCGGCGGCGCGGACCATGTGTTCTACATAAGGGTGGCAGCGGCTGTCCAGGGCAAAATGGCAGAGAAACCCAAACAGGTAGGCGTATTGGGATGCGGCCAGGAAGGAATATCCGGATCTTGGGACGCGTTTTGGGCGTCTCTTTTTCATTACCTGGGCAGCCTGCCGGAAAAATTCGTATCCCGGCTGGTCATGCATGGAAAAGCCTGTCTGGTTTACCGGATTTTTCTTGTATACTTTGTAGTAAAAGAGAAGGTCAGGGCCGTGGAGGCCGATGTTGTACAATCCGCCGTGGGAGGAGATGATGGTCTGGGCCTGGGGCGGCAGGTGTTTGTACACATCCCGGCCAAAGCGGTAGTGGGCGTATGTAGTAGGCATATCAGAACCACCCTCCGTCCAGACCTATGACCTGCCCGGTCAGATAGGCGTTTTTGTAGCCAAGATGGTAGACTAAGTCCGCCACTTCCTCGGCTTTTCCCAGTCTCCCTAAAGGGATCTCCTCCACCAGCGCGATCAGCTCTTCTTCTTCCAAAAACTGATTCATCTCCGTGTCAATGGCTCCGCAGGCCACGGCGTTGACCTGGATATTGCTGGGGGCCAGTTCCTTGGCCAGGGCTTTTGTGAAAGCGTTGATCCCGCCTTTTGTGGCGGAGTAGGCCACCTCGCAGGCAGCGCCCGTACTGCCCCAGACAGAGGAGATATTGATGATCTTCCCGTATTTGCGGGCTATCATGTCCGGGATGGCCAGTTTGCTTAAATGAAATACAGAGGTCAGGTTGGTGCGGATGATGCGGTCCCAGTCCTCGCTTTTCATGTCCTGGAGCAGGCCGATGTAGGAAATACCTGCATTGTTGACCAGGACGTCCAGGACCCCGAATTGTTTTTTTATCTGTTTGAAGAGGGCTTCGCACTGGGCCATGTCGCCCATGTCGCCCAGGAACGCAAGGCAGGGGACTTGGTAGGATTCAATTTCTTTCTTAGTCTGCATCAGGCGTTCCTTGCTGCGGACACAGTTGATGACCACATTGTAATTCTTTTTCGCGAATTTGACGGCGATAGCTTTTCCGATGCCTCTGGAAGCGCCGGTTACCAGAACGGTTTTTCTGGACATAGAATCACCCCTTTTTTAATAAAATATTTTTAAAGATCAATAATAAAAGTATAGCACGTTTTGGATAATGTGGAAAGTACTAAGGATTTGGAAATGTTGTGTTTGTATGGCAGGGTCAGAGTCTTGCCGCGGCCGGCGAACGTCGGCAGTGGGACGGCAGATTATAGAAAACGAGGTGGAATATATGGAAAAATTATATGATATGATCATTATCGGTTCCGGACCGGCTGGATTGGCGGCGGCAATCTACGGGCAGAGGGCCCGGCTGGACACTCTGGTGATCGAAAAGGATATGGTCAGCGGCGGACAGGTGCTGACCACGTATGAAGTGGATAATTATCCGGGACTGCCGGGGATAAACGGGTTTGACATGGGGACCAGGTTTCGGGAGCATGCGGATAAATTGGGGGCAGTGTTTGTGACGGATGAGGTCAAAAGGGTAGAGGCTGACGGGGAGGCCCAGGACGGGGAACTGCTGCGCGCGGCGGAGCTGGCTCCTGCGGCCGGCAAAAAGGCGGTTATCTGCGAAAACGGGCGTTATTACGGCAGGACCGTGGTGATCGCCACAGGGGCCCGCCATCAGAACCTGGGGGTTCCGGGGGAGAGCAGCCTTACAGGCATGGGGGTATCCTACTGCGCAACTTGCGACGGGGCTTTTTTCAGGAACAAGACAGTTGCCGTGGTAGGCGGCGGGGATGTGGCTTTGGAGGATGCCATTTTCCTGTCCAGGATTTGCCAAAAGGTCTGGCTGATCCACCGCAGGGATGAGCTGCGGGGGGCAAAAAGCCTGCAGGAGAGGGTGTTTAAACAGGACAATATCGAGATCTTGTGGGATACGGTTGTGGAGGAGATCTTAGGAAACGGACAGGTGGAAAGCCTTAAGATAACGAATAAAAAGACCGGCCGGCAGTCGGATCTTTCGGTGCAGGGGATCTTTATTGCCGTGGGGATCGTGCCAAACAGCCAAAGCTTTGAAGGGCTGGTGGAGATGGAGAAGGGGTATATCAAGGCCGGGGAAGACACAAAAACGTCCGCCGCGGGAATCTTTGCCGCCGGGGATGTGCGCACAAAGCAGCTGCGGCAGATCGTGACGGCTGCGGCGGACGGGGCCAATGCGGTCACAAGTGCGGAACGGTATCTTTCGGGACAATGACAAAAGACAGCCGGCGGGACGTAAGCCCGCCGGCTGTCTTTTATCTAAGCCGGAACAGGGAAAAGGTCTATGCTTCCGGCTCGATAAGGCCGTAGGAATTGGCTTTTCTCTTGTAAACCACGCTGATCTGGTCGGTTTCCGCGTTAAGGAACATATAGAAGTTGTGGCCCAGAAGCTCCATCTCCAGGCAGGCGTCCTCCGGATACATGGGCTTCATGTCAAAATGTTTCGTCTTCTCTATGCGGATCTCCTCGTCGTGTATGTCCTCTTCCTCCTGGATAAACAGCGCGGAGAAAGCCTGAGCGGACTGCTTCTTGTCGATGAGTTTTTTGCGGTATTTTTTGATCTGACGCTCTATGATCTCTTCCACCAGGTCAATGGACACGTACATATCTGTGCTGGACTCCTCCGCGCGGATGATGCTGCCTTTGACGGGGATGGTTACCTCGATTTTCTGCATTTCTCTCTGCGTGCTTAATGTGACAACTGCCTCTGTGTCAGGGGTAAAGTACTTTTCCAGCTTACCAAGCTTGTCCTCAACAGCTTCCCGAAGCCCCTTGGTCACTTCTATATTTCTTCCGGTGATAGTGTAACGCATATGATCAACTCCTTCTTTTGAGATGGTTTAAGTATAGCACAGATAGTCAAAATATTCAATGAAATAAAGAAGAATATTTTGACAATTGAATAGAATTTTTTCTAAAATTCACCGACTTTTGGCACAAAAATTGATGTCGGATCGTGTCGATTTATGAGTTATGAACAAAAAAAGATCCCGTGGATATGGGGGGATAAACGGTTAAAAGCAGGTGGAAGATCGTGTGGATAATGTGGATAACTTTGTGTATAACTGCTTTTTCCCATGAAACAAGGGTTTTGGATGTGGATAACTTTTGGGCGTTTCTGTGGATGTTTGGCTGTGGATAATGTGGACAAGGGGGAAAGCGAACATAATTTTTGTGAAAAGTGCTGTGTTTACCATAAGAAGGAACCTTATGTAATCCGAAAGCAGCGTGGCGTTGAGACAAGAACCGGGAAAAATGAATTTTTTGTTAAGAACAGGGGAATTGGTTGAATAAAACAAAGGTTGGTGATACAATGTATAAGATTATACCGTAAAATATGAAGAGACAATATAGGAGAGAAGCTCATGAATCTCATTGAAAAAATGTTCGGAACTCACAGTGAGCGCGAACTGAAGATGATATATCCCATTGTGAGTAAGATAGAGGCCATGCGCCCGGACATGATGGAACTATCCGATGAGCAGCTTAAGGACCGCACCAGAGTCTTTAAGGAGAGGCTGGCAGCGGGAGAAACGTTAGACGATATCCTTCCTGAGGCGTTTGCCACGGTTCGGGAAGCGGCGAGAAGAACATTAAATATGGAACATTATCCGGTGCAGCTGATCGGCGGCATCGTTTTGCACCAGGGGCGCATCGCAGAGATGAAGACCGGTGAAGGAAAGACGTTGGTGTCCACGGCGCCTGCCTACTTAAACGCGCTGGCAGGCAAGGGGGTTCACATCGTCACGGTCAACGACTATCTGGCCAAGCGTGACGCGGAGTGGATGGGCAGCGTCCATGAGTTTCTGGGTCTGACCGTAGGCGTGGTGCTCAACTCCATGACCTCGGAGGAGAGAAAGAAAGCCTATGCCTGCGACATTACCTATGTGACGAATAATGAGCTGGGATTTGATTACCTGCGGGACAACATGGCCATTTACAAGGAGCAGATGGTTCTTCGGGATCTGGATTATGCCATTATCGACGAGGTGGATTCCGTTCTCATCGACGAGGCCAGAACGCCGCTTATTATCTCGGGACAAAGCGGCAAGTCCACCAAGCTGTATGAGGTTTGCGATATTCTGGCCAGACAGTTGGAGCGGGGCGAGGCTTCCGGGGAGTTTACCAAGATGAACGCCATCATGGGCGAGGAGATCACCGAGACCGGGGACTACGTGGTCAATGAGAAGGACAAGGTGGTCAATTTAACGGAGTCAGGCGTCAGGAAGGTGGAGGAGTTCTTCCATATCGAGAACCTGGCGGACCCGGAGAATTTGGAGATACAGCACAACATTATCCTGGCGCTGCGGGCCAACAACCTGATGTTCCGGGATAAAGACTATGTGGTAAAAGACGATGAAGTGCTTATTGTTGATGAGTTTACGGGGCGTATCATGCCGGGGCGGCGGTATTCCGACGGACTCCATCAGGCGATTGAGGCGAAAGAGCATGTGAATGTCAGGCGGGAGAGTAAGACTCTGGCCACTATCACGTTCCAGAACTTCTTCAACAAATTCAGAAAGAAAGCCGGCATGACCGGTACGGCCCTGACAGAGGAGAAGGAGTTCCGCAACACTTACGGCATGGACGCCATTGAGATCCCCACCAACAAGCCTGTGGCCCGTCAGGATCTAAACGACGTGGTGTACAAGACCAAGAAGGAGAAATTCACCGCTGTGGTGGAGGATGTGGCGGAGGCTTACGAGAAGGGCCAGCCGGTTTTGGTGGGCACCATTACCATTGAGACGTCCGAACTTTTGAGTAAGATGCTTAAGAGGAAGGGTATCCCTCACAAGGTTCTGAACGCCAAGTTCCACGAGCTGGAGGCAGAGATCGTGGCCGAGGCCGGTATTTATAAGGCAGTGACCATTGCCACCAACATGGCGGGCCGCGGTACGGATATTAAGCTGGACGAGAAGGCCAAGGAGCTGGGCGGCTTAAAGATCATCGGCACGGAGCGCCATGAGTCCAGACGTATTGACAATCAGCTGCGGGGGCGTTCGGGGCGTCAGGGAGACCCGGGCGAGTCCAGATTCTATATTTCCCTGGAGGATGATCTGATGCGCCTCTTTGGCTCCGAGCGCCTTATGGATATGTTTAACGCCCTTGGGGTTCCGGAGGGAGAGCAGATTGAGCACAAGATGCTGTCCAACGCCATCGAAAAGGCCCAGAAGAAGATTGAGAACAACAACTACGGGATCCGTGAGAACCTGTTAAAATATGATGAGGTGGCCAACGAGCAGAGAGAAGTGATCTATGCGGAGCGCCGTAAGGTGCTGGACGGCGACAACATGCGGGACGTTATCTTAAAGATGGTCACGGATATTGTGGAGCATGCGGTGGATATGGCCGTTCCCGATGACGCTTCGGCGGATTCCTGGGATATTAAGGAGTTAAACGACCTGCTTCTTCCCATCATCCCTTTGGAGCCGGTGAAGCTGACAGATGAGCAGAAGAGTTCCATGAAGAAGAACGAGTTAAAGCACATGCTGAAAGAGGCGGCTATTAAGCTGTATGAGGCCAAGGAGGCCCAGTTCCCGGATTCGGAGCAGATCCGTGAGGTGGAGCGGGTGATCCTTTTGAAGGTCATTGACAATAAATGGATGTCCCATATTGACGATATGGAGCAGCTGCGCCAGGGCATCGGTCTCCAGGCATACGGCCAGAGAGATCCGCTGGTGGAGTACAAGATGAGCGCTTACGAGATGTTTGACGGCATGACGGCGGCGGTGAAAGAGGATACGGTGCGCATCCTGTTCCACATACGGGTGGAGCAGAAGGTGGAGAGGGAGCCTGCAGCCAAGGTGACCGGCACCAACAAAGACGACAGCGCCGTGAAAGCGCCGGTGCGCAAGATCGAACACAAGGTTTACCCCAACGATCCCTGCCCCTGCGGCAGCGGGAAGAAATATAAGCAGTGCTGCGGGCGCATCAAATAGGAAACGCGTTAGTAAAAGCCCTGGCTGCGGAGGTTTCCGCGGCCACGGCTTTTCACATATACCCGCTGTCGGCGGCGTGTGATCGCCGGTTTTGGCAGCAGGGGATTTTTAAAATCTAAGAAAAAGAAAGAGGGTGACACAGTGGTAGAATTAGACCAGTTCAAGTATACGTTATCAACGTATGATAAACCATTAGTGGAAGTGAGGGATTCACTTTAACCTGGACAACAAGATAAAACGGATTGCCGAGCTTGACAGGTCCATGGAGGAGCCGGGATTCTGGGACGACCCGGAGCGCTCCACCAAATTGATGAAAGAAGCCAAGAACTTAAAAGATACGGTGGAAGGCTTTCAGAAGCTGGAGAACCAGTATGAGGAGATCGGGCTTCTTATTGAGATGGGATATGAGGAAAATGACCCGGATGTGATCCCGGAGATTGAAGGGATGCTTAAGGAGTTTGAGGAGGAGTTGGAGACTTTGCGGATCACCACCCTTCTGTCGGGTCGGTATGACAACAACAACGCCATTCTGCGCCTCAACGCAGGGGCCGGCGGAACGGAGTCCTGCGACTGGTGCAGCATGCTCTACCGCATGTACTGCCGGTGGGCGGACAAGAAAGGCTTTACCACGGAGGTGTTAGACTACCTGGACGGGGATGAGGCGGGGATCAAGTCGGTGACCGTGCAGATCAACGGGGAGAATGCCTACGGGTATCTGAAATCGGAGCACGGCGTTCACCGTCTGGTGCGGATCTCTCCGTTTAACGCGGCGGGCAAGCGGCAGACTTCTTTCGTGTCCTGCGATATTATGCCGGATATTGAGGAAGACCTTGACGTGGAGATCAACCAGGATGATCTGCGCATCGATACCTACCGCTCCAGCGGCGCCGGCGGACAGCACATCAACAAGACATCATCCGCCATCCGCATCACCCACATTCCCACAGGGATCGTGGTGCAGTGCCAGAATGAGCGGTCCCAGTTCCAGAACAAGGATAAGGCCATGCAGATGTTAAAGTCCAAGCTGTTTATCTTAAAACAGCAGGAGAACGCGGCCAACCTTTCGGATATCCGGGGGGATGTGGCAGAGATCGGATGGGGAAGCCAGATCCGGTCATATGTGCTCCAGCCGTACACCATGGTAAAGGATCACAGGACCAACGAGGAGAGCGGCAATGTGAATGCGGTTCTGGACGGAGGGATTGACCCATTTATCAGCGCTTATCTCAAGTGGATCCGTCTTGGCGGTGAAAAAAAGTAGTTGCAACGGAAATACAAATGTGCTAATATCTTTCACGTGAGTACAGATGTGTATGTGACACGAACGTAACAGTGACGGTATGATAGACCGTGCGGCAGGAAGGATGGGACCGATGTGGGAGAAAAAGGTAAGTACTTTCTGGTGAAAGAGAAGGCTGTGCCTGAGATTTTGCTGAAGGTGGTGGAGGCCAAGAAGCTTTTGGAGTCGGAAAAGGTCCTGACCATCCAGGAGGCTACGGATGTGGTAGGCATCAGCAGAAGCTCTTTTTATAAGTACAAAGATGATATTTTGCCGTTTTATGACAATACCAAGGGTAAGACGGTTACATTTGTCCTTCAGATGGATGATGAGCGGGGGCTTTTGTCGGATCTTTTGCGGATCGTGGCAGTGTATAAGGCCAATATCCTGACCATTTACCAGAGTCTCCCGGTCAATTCCATCGCCACTCTGACCATCAGCGTGGAGGTTAAGCCTGACACCGGCAGCCTTTCAGGCATGACGGAGGAGATGGAGGCCATGGAGGGCGTTCACTATGTTAAGATATTGGCAAGGGAATAGGCCGCGCAAAGGCTAAGGTTCCCCCAGGAGGATAAGATGATCAAAGTTGCGATTATGGGTTACGGGACTATTGGTTCCGGTGTTTATGAGGTGCTTGAGACCAATAAGGAGGTTCTGGCCGCCAGCGTGGGCCAGGAGCTTTCGGTGAAATATATTCTGGATCTCCAGGATTTTCCGGGGACTTCGGTGGAGAAGTTGATTGTCCATGATTTTTCGGTGATCTGCCAGGATGAAGAGGTGAAGATCGTGGTGGAGACCATGGGCGGTCTGGACCCGGCTTATCCCTTTGTGAAGGCGTGCCTGGAGGCGGGAAAGCATGTGGCCACATCCAACAAGGCTTTGGTCGCGGCCCACGGCACGGAGCTTTTGGCGATTGCCAGAAAGAAAAAGGTCAACTTCATGTTCGAGGCCAGCGTGGGAGGCGGGATTCCCATTATCCGCCCGCTGTACCGCTGTCTTATGGGGGAGAAGATTGAGGAGATCACCGGTATCTTAAACGGCACCACCAATTTTATCCTGACCAAGATGGACAAGGAGGGGACTTCTTTTGAGTGGGCTTTGAAGGAGGCCCAGGCTTTGGGGTATGCGGAGCGGAATCCGGAAGCTGACGTGGAGGGACATGATACCTGCCGCAAGCTTGCCATTTTAACGGCTATGGTTACAGGCAGGGAAGTGGATTATGAGGAGATCCCCACGGAGGGGATCACGAAAATCACGGACATGGATTTCCGCTATGCAGACGCTCTTGGCATGTCCATTAAGCTGGTGGGACACAGCCGCATGGAGAAGGGAAAGACTTATGCCTGGGTGGCTCCTCTGATGATCGGCAAGGACCATCCTCTGTACGCGGTCAGCGATGTGTACAACGGGATTGTGGTCAAGGGCAATATGGTGGGAACTACCATGTACTACGGAAGCGGGGCGGGCAAACTGCCTACGGCCAGCGCGGTGGTGGCCGATATGGTGGAGGAGGCCAAGCATATCAGATCCAACGTTCCCATTGGGTGGAGTGGGGAGAAGCTGTCTGTGGCTTCGGGCCAGGATTTGGTTTACCGTTACTTTGTCCGGGTGTCGGGAAGCTGTGAGGACAGAAAGGATTTGGTGGAGGCCGCCTTCGGAAAGTCCAGGTTTGCGCAGCTGGAGGGGGCGGATGAGTTCGCCTTCTTTACAGGGGAGATGAAAGAGGCCAGATTTATGGAGAGCCTGGAGATCTTGAAGGAAGAGCTGACGGCGGAGAATGAGCGGGTGCTCCAGGTTATTCGGGGCGACCGCCAGTGAGCGGAATCATGATGGCTATGACAGTTGTGACATATGTGGTTAAGGTGTTAAAAGAGTATTTCAGGCAGGGGTGTCCCTGCCTGTTTCGTTCTCTTACAGGGCTTTATTGTCCGGGGTGCGGAGGGACCAGGGCGGTTCGATATCTGCTGCAGGGGGAGATTGGGCGGAGTCTGTGGTATCATCCGCTGGTGGGATATATGGCGGTTGTGATAGTCTTGGAGTCCGGGGCATGGGCCGTGAGGACATGGGGTAGGAAGAAGGGGTGGGCCGGAACCGTTAGATTTTTGGGGCACTATGAGGCGGAGGTTTATGTGGGGATTGGGATTGCCACGGTTAACTGGGCGGTGAAAAATCTGGCGCTTTTTTGGTGGGGAGCGGAGTTGATACCGTAGAGAGAGCGGGGAACTTGTAAAAAGCCGGTCTCCATGATATGATAAATGTATTAATCCTGACTGCTTGGAGGAGGCGAAGGCATATGAGTTTTTTAGAAATAAGAAATTTTGGACCGATAAATAATCTTAAAATTGATGCAGATAAAAATATTAATATAATAATTGGTCCCCAGGCATCTGGGAAAAGTACAATTGGAAAAGTTTTGTTTTTTTGCAAAAAAATCCGGGATTATTATGTTGATTTTATTTTACAGGATGTAACTTTTTTACAGACACATCCAAATGAGCTGTATATTAATTTTCTGAAATATATCCGTAAAAATTTTATGGGATGTTTTGGGACAACGAAACATATGCCTTCATTTAAAATTATTTATTCGTATAAGAGTGAAAAAGAGGTGGCTCTTAGTTTAAGAGAAGGGTATGCTTTCTTTAAGTTTTCGGATAGATTAGAAAAAGAGATTGGAGCGTCTCTTCTAGATGCTCATAGGATATACAGGGAAAATCAGCTGCAGTCCAGTGCGGATTTTGTTACTAATTTTAACAATAAACTTCGCCTGAAAAGTGAAATAAAAGTGCATTTCACGGAACTGGCCAATAAAATTTTTGAGTCGGATGAAGATATCATATATATCCCGGCCGGAAGAAGTTTATTATCCGTATTATCAGATCAATTGGATGTAATTGATATTTCAATATTGGATTTACCAATGAAAGAATTTATTGAGAAAATACGGTTAACACGGGCGCGCTTTGGCAGTAAGCTGGATAATGTTGTAAATGATTATTTAAAAACTGTGCAGGGGCAGATAAAAAATGCGGATACAAACATTGCGAAAGAACTGATTAAAAAGATATTAAAGGCAGAGTATGTCAATGATACGGATGGAGAAAAATTATATTTTGATGATACTCATTGGGTTAAATTAATTTATGGTTCTTCTGGCCAGCAGGAATCCTTGTGGATACTGTTGCTGCTGTTTGTTGCTATTCTTGAGAACAAAAAAAGCTATATTGTTTTAGAAGAACCGGAGGCGCATCTATATCCGGCAGCCCAGAGGAATATTGTTGAGTTGATTGCCCTGACAATGAATTCCAGCAACAGCAGGTTTTTAGTAACTACCCATAGCCCATATATTCTTTCTTCAGCGAATCTGCTGATACAGTCTGCGTCTGTAGAAAATTACATTGGGGCCAACAAAAACGAAGAAACCATTATCAGAAAGCAGCTTAGAATTTCACCCCAAAAAATTTTGGCATACAAAATCGGTGAAAATGGGAAAGATACGTTGAAAAACATTGTTGATAAAACATCCGGCTTGATTGAGTCTATAGAGATAGACACAATTTCGCAAGAAATTAATGAGGAATCCGATAAGCTTGATATACTGGAGATGAAATATGATTTGTAAGGAATTACAGGAATGTTGTGCCGATGAGACATATGATTGTAAAAATAAGAGAAGATGCATTGTATATAGAGATTTTAGGAAGCAGGCGGTTTGTGAAGAAAACAGGAAAAGGTATAATTTAATAAATGATAAAGGGTATAAGATTGCCTTGTTTCATATGGATGGCGGTATTATTTATGATGAGTCACAGATATTGAAATGCGATTTTTTATATATAGTATACGATTCCGATTGCCCGACGGCAATTTTTGTCGAGCTGAAGGGAAATAACCTATATCACGCAATTAAGCAGTTGAAAGCATCCATTGACATGTATGGCTCAAAATTAAATCGGAGGATATGTGTAAGGATTATATGCAGTTCCGTTCCGCGGCTATATAATGACCCCATATTTAAGAATTTGAAAAAACAATTAATAAGGCAATATAATGGCACTTTAGAAATTTTTGAAAGGAATAAAGAGGAAAAGTATTCGGAGCTTTAGCCAGAGAAATTTTATGAGGCCCCTTGTGCTGTGGGGTTAGGGAGCATTTGGAGAGGGAAGGAATCCATAAAGTTGGCTTAGTCGCTTTTAAAAGCAATGCAGTTGGTAACGGGTTCTGGGAAAGGATTGGATTTACGGTCAGGGATGACCTGGTGTGACCAGACAGGTACATAAATTTTACCATCAGCAAAAACAGGAGGATTAGACCATGAAGAAGAGACATCTGGCAGTGATTGCGGCGAGTATCGCACTGGCAGGCTGCAGTCAGCCGGCACAGACACAGGCTCCGGCGACGACAGCGCCGGCGGAAACCACGACGGTGGCAGAGACTTCGGCAGAAACCAAGGAGACAGCAAAGACGGAGGAAGAAACCACGGCATCGGCAGGGGGGATGTACCAGCCGGGAACCTACGAAGCGGAGGCTGACGGCTTCGGCGGCGCCATCAAGGTGTCTGTGGAGGTTGATGCGGAGAAGATTCTTGGGGTAACGATTCTTTCTAATTCGGAGACGGACGGTATCGGCAGCAAAGCCATTGAGTCTCTTCCCAGCACGATCGTGGAGAAGCAGTCTACAGAGGTGGACGCTGTTTCCGGTGCGACCCTTTCTTCCAACGGTATAAAAAATGCGGTCCAGAAGGCGTTAAATACAGCGTCAGGAAACGAGGAGGCCAATGCGGCATTAGATGAAAAGCCGGCTACTTTGTTTGACGAAGGCTGGTCCGTGAAGCCGAAATACGGCATTGTAAAGGGAAATTATTTCAAGGAGAGCCAGGTTTTCCGTCAGGGACACACAGGGGTGCTGGAGGTGGTAACCAGTGATGAGGGAGAGCTTCTGATGGTTGAGTTTAACGAGACCGGCCGTCCCAACTACTATACCCGCGTGTATCAGGATCAGGGCAAGCGTCTTTCCGAGTACAATTTTACGATGGGCGAGAAAAAAGGCGTGGCGCTTATTCAGGGCATTCTGGCGGCTGAGCAGCAGATGATAGAAAATCAGAGCCTGACAGACGAGATTGACTGCGTAGCCGGCGCCAGCAATTCGGTTCAGCAGAGCATGATTCCCATGGCAGCCGTGATCGCGGAGAGACTGGATGAAGGCAGCACCCAGAAATACTACAGTATTGCGGAAGACCTGGGAGGAGGTTTATCCGGCAAGCTGGATATTGTGGTGGAAAACGGTAAGATTATTGACTGTCAATACGATGAGATTTTTGCCGACAGCCCGGAAGAAATTGAGGATGAGGTCTTAAAGCCCCATTACCGGACTTCCAAATATTACAGCATCTATTATGAGGAGCCGTCCAGAATCGGTTTTAACGTGCAGATGGACGCGCTGAACGCAAAGGTGGTTGAGACCCAGGATCTGTTTGATTTGACGGACCTGCCGGCCACTGAGGACACCGGCGATTATAAGACCGGAGGATTTACCCTTAGAAACACCGCATGGGACAATTATCTGGCTCTGGCAAAGAAACTGCATACAGAGATGGTGAATGACGGGGTAATAAAATAATCCGTTAAAAGCCAAGAGAAAACCAGTGCCGTATCAGCCGGCTGTAATACCGGCGGACGGCACTGGTTTTCTCAGCAGACGGGAATACGGCTTCTTATGGCCCCATATCCCTCCGCGCGCTTACTGATACATCTCCATCATTTCATTAAGAATCTTAGAAAACTCCGGGTCGTTCATCAACTGCAGGTAAGCTCCCCAGTAGAGCAGCATCACGATGCTCAAAAGAATGGCCAGAATGCCCATGACCAGTCCGGCAATGGCAAAGCCGCTTAAGGGCTGTTTTTTCTTTGAGAGGATCACAAGCACAATCGTGGTGACGGCCAGAGGGAACTGGATAAAAGGAACGCAGCAGGTAATAAGGGCAAAGATACCCACGATCATGGATGCCAGAGCCAGATTGTTGCGCCGTTTGGGAGGCTGTCCGTTCTGCCAATACGGTTGGTTATTGGGGGAATTGTTCTGCCAGTACTGCTGGTTGTTCTGGGAATTGTTCTGCCAGTACTGCTGATTATTCTGCGGGCCGTTTTGCCAGTAGTGCTGGTCATCCTGGGAAGCGCTCTGCCACGGCTGCTGGTTAGGGGCCTGTCCGGGCTGATTCCCCATGGGGGAGACGGAGTTATATGGGGACTCAGATGGATATGGCCGGTCAGAGCCGTTTTGTTCATCAGAGTTTTGATTGCGGTATTCGTCCATATGATTTCCTTCTTTCTTTTTTCTGTGGTAAACCTTCATGCGCCTGGCAGCAGGCAGTGCCGGAGAATACAGGGCGGATGCATTTGGCCTACCTAAACTTACGCCGCCGGTTGGACGGCATACTTTTGCGGTAAATCCAATTGTATCACGAAAATAAAATACTGTCTAGACGTAGGCAGAGATTCGCTATATAATGGGGGGAGTCGGCCGGCAGGCCGGGCGTTTTATGGAGTTTGACCTTGCAACACAAAATGCTGCCGCCTTGAAGGAACCTGTATTACGGTTACCCTTTGGGTGCGGGGATATTGAGCAAAATGGGATTCAATACCATCCGGACAGAATTGTCTGGCGGGAAGAGAAGGAGAACACGCGATGCTGGAATTTAAGTATGATACCCAACTGCTGATCGAGGGGGAGGACCTGGACGAGGATGTGATCAGCGATTATTTTGCGCAGAATCTGAAAGGCGACTGCCTTTTGGCTGTTGGGGATGATGAGCTGATAAAGATACATTTTCACACCAATGAGCCGTGGAAGGTTCTGGAGTATTGTTCTACATTAGGTGAGATTTATGATATTGTGATTGAAGATATGGACCGTCAGGCCAAAGGACTTAAAGGATAACAATTAGTAAGGGGACAGACAGCGATATGGATATTATCAAGGCATTACAAGAAGAACTGAATATTGGCCGCGGCCAGGTGGAGGCGGCGGTGAAACTGATTGATGAGGGAAACACCATCCCCTTTATCGCCCGCTACCGCAAGGAAGCCACAGGCGCGTTAAATGACGAGGTGTTAAGAAGCCTGGATGAAAGGCTTCGGTATCTGCGGAATCTGGAGGAGCGCAAAGAGCAGGTGCTCTCCTCGATCCGGGAACAGGAGAAGCTGACGCCGGAGCTGGAGCGGCAGATCCACAGCGCCGCTACCCTGGTGGCAGTGGAGGATTTGTACCGCCCCTACCGTCCCAAGAGAAGGACCAGGGCGACCATTGCTCAGGAGAAGGGGCTGGGGCCTCTGGCGGACGCCATTGCCCTGCAGATGATGAAAGAGCCTTTGGAAGAAGCGGCCCGGGCCTATCTATCGGAGGAAAAGGGCGTGGCTTCCATTCAGGACGCCATAGCCGGAGCCGGGGATATTCTGGCGGAGCGGATTTCCGACGAGGCCAAATACCGGACCTACATCCGCAATCTTACCCTGAAGCAGGGGAGCATCCAGTCTGCGGCCAAGGATGAGAAAACGGAATCCGTTTACGAGATGTACTATAATTATGAAGAAACCATTAAAAAAGCGGCGGGTCACAGAGTATTGGCTCTCAACCGGGGGGAGAAGGAGAAGATCCTGTCCGTAAAGGTGGTGGCTCCGGAGGAGGACATTATTCGCTATCTGGAGAAACAGGTTATCACAAAGGACAATCCCCACACGGCCCCGGTGCTGAAAAATGTGGTTCAGGACAGCTACAAGCGCCTTATTGCCCCGGCTATTGAGCGGGAGATCCGCAGTCAGCTGACGGAAACGGCGGAAGACGGGGCTATTAAGGTGTTCGGGAAGAATTTAGAGCAGCTTCTCATGCAGCCGCCGATTACAGGGAAGGTGGTGCTGGGCTGGGACCCGGCTTTTCGTACCGGGTGCAAGCTGGCTGTGGTGGATGAGACGGGAAAAGTGCTGGATACAGTGGTCATCTACCCTACGGCTCCCCAGAATAAGGTAGCGGAGGCCAAGGCAGTGCTGAAAAAACTGATCAAGACCTACCATATTTCCCTGATCTCCGTTGGAAACGGCACGGCTTCCAGGGAGTCGGAGCAGGTGATCGTGGAGCTTTTAAAGGAGATACCGGAGCCGGTGCAGTATGTCATCGTCAACGAGGCGGGGGCTTCCGTGTATTCCGCCAGCAAACTGGCCACAGAGGAATTCCCCAATTTTGACGTGGGCCAGAGGAGCGCTGCGTCCATTGCCAGGCGTCTTCAGGACCCGCTGGCGGAGCTGGTGAAGATTGACCCCAAGTCCATCGGCGTGGGCCAGTACCAGCATGACATGAATCAGAAGCACTTAGGGGAGGCCCTTTCAGGCGTTGTGGAGGACTGTGTTAATAAGGTGGGCGTGGATGTGAATACGGCTTCCGCGCCGCTTCTTGAGTACGTTTCCGGCATCAGCAAGGCTTTGGCGAAAAATATTGTGGCTTACCGGGAGGAGCATGGGGCATTCCAGAGCAGGAACCAGCTTTTGAAAGTGGCCAAGCTTGGCCCCAAGGCATATGAGCAGTGCGCCGGATTTATGCGGATCCAGGGGGGAAAGAACCCGTTAGACGGTACCAGCGTTCATCCGGAGAGCTATGAAGCGGCCGGCACGCTTTTAAAGAAGCTGGGATATGAGCCGGAGGAGATTGGGGCCGGGGGCCTTAAAGGGATCGGGAAAAAGATCGGGGATTACAAAAAGCTGGCGCAGGAATTGAACATCGGGGAGATGACGTTAAAAGATATTGTGAAGGAGCTGGAAAAGCCGGCCAGGGACCCCAGAGACGAGATGCCTAAGCCTATTTTGCGGACAGACGTGCTGGAGATGAAGGATCTGACCCCAGGTATGGTACTGAAGGGCACGGTGCGCAACGTGATCGACTTCGGGGCATTTGTGGATATCGGGGTGCATCAGGACGGACTGGTACATATTTCCCAGATGACGGACCGGTACATCAAACATCCTATGGAGGTGGTCAGCGTGGGGGATATTGTAGAAGTAAAGGTGTTAAGCGTGGATCTGGCAAAGAAGAGGATTGCCCTGACAATGAAAGGATAGGTGGATCATGGCACAGGAACAGACATTTCGGTTTCATATACAGATGCAGGCAAAAGATCTGTGGAAGTTTTCCATGTACCACGCCAATAAGGGGTATCTTGGGGTTTTTAACGTGCTGTTTACCCTGGCCTCTTTGTATCTCCTTGTGACAAAATGGGGGGAGACGGGGACGGCGTATCGGCTGCTTTTGCTGGTGTGCGTCATGATGTTTACGGTGTGGCAGCCGGGCATCCTCTTTTTAAAGGCTTTAAAGCAGGCGGGAAATGAGCGGCTGAAGACAGCTATGGATATGGCGTTTGACGGCGAAGGGTTTACGGTGTCTCAGGGGGAACAGTCCATGAAAGTGACCTGGGATGAGGTGACGCAGGTGGTCAGGATCCCGGGGATCTATATTCTGTATATGAGCCGCATCCGGGCGTATCTGATTTCCGACCAGGTTTTGGGCGGAGAACGGGAACGCTTCGCGGGATTTTTGCGGAGCGTGCTGCCAAAGGAAAGGCTGAAACGGGTATAAGCGCATGTGTGTGGATAAAAAGATAAAAAAGCCGGAGGTTTTAGGAAACGGCGGGGCTGTGATCTATGAGACCAGTGAGCCGAAGGCTACGTTTGAGCTGGGGCGTGCCATGGGCCTTAAGGCTGTGCCTGGGGCTGTGTACTGCCTGGAAGGCGACTTGGGAGTGGGTAAGACGGTGTTTACCCAGGGATTTGCGGCCGGCCTTGGGATCGGCGGGCCGGTGAACAGTCCTACGTTTACCATCCTGCAGCAATATGAGGAGGGGCGGATGCCCCTTTACCATTTTGATGTGTACCGCATCGGCGACGTGGAGGAGATGGAGGAGATCGGCTATGAGGACTGCTTTTTTGGGGAGGGAGTCTGTCTTATCGAATGGCCGTCTCTGATCCGGGAGATCTTGCCGGAGGACGCGGTGTGGATAAGGATCGAGAAGGATATGGGGAAGGGGTTTGACTATCGGAAGATCACAGTGGAGGAAAGACAGAAACCATGAGAATTTTAGGTATCGAAAGTTCGTCTTTGGTGGCGTCGGCGGCCATCGTCACAGATGACGAATTGACGGCGGAGTATACGGTTAATTTTAAGAAGACCCATTCCCAGACCCTGCTTCCCATGATTGATGAGATTGTCCGGATGGTGGAATTGGATCTGGAGTGTGTGGACGCCATCGCCGTGGCGGCGGGGCCGGGATCTTTCACGGGGCTGCGCATTGGGACGGCTACAGCCAAGGGGCTGGGGCTGGCTGTGAAAAAGCCTTTGATCCATGTGCCTACGGTAGATGCCATGGCGTTTAACGTGTGGGGGAGCGGCGGTCTTGTCTGTCCGATCATGGACGCCAGAAGGAGCCAGGTCTATACGGGGCTGTATCACATGCGCCACGGTATTGAGGTGGTGAGAAAACAGTGCGCCATGAGTATGGAGGAGCTCATAGGCTGCCTGGAGGCCATGGGTGAGCCGGTGATTTTTCTGGGAGACGGAGTGCCGGTAAACAAAAAGACGATCCAGGAGCGGCTGAAAGTTCCCTATGAGTTTGCGCCCAGCTCCCACAATCGTCAGAGGGCGGCTGCGGTAGCAGCCCTTGGCATGGAATACTACAAGAAAGGCATGACTGTGAACGCGGCGGATCTGGTGCCGGATTATTTGCGCAAATCCCAGGCAGAGCGGGAGATGGAGGCGAAAAATGGTCAGATGGGTCAGTAGAGAGGATTTGGCGGCAGTGGTCAGACTGGAGGAGATGTGCTTTTCGATCCCCTGGTCAAACACTGCCATAGAGGAGGCGTTTGCCAATGAGCTGTACCGTTTTGTAGCGGTGGAGGAGAAGGGCGTTATCGTGGGCTACGCCAATTTCCGCATTGTGGCAGATGAGGGAGAAATTGAGCGTGTGGCGGTTCATCCCGACTCCCGCAGGCGGGGATACGGCAGAAAATTAATGGAAGCCATGGTAGAATATTCTAGGAAAAAAGGGGTCCGGGATATGACCCTTGACGTGCGGGTCAACAACGAAAAGGCCATAAACCTGTATGAATCTTGCGGTTTTGTGGAAGAAGGACGGCGAAAGGACTATTACAGAGAGCCTACAGAGGACGCCATCATCATGTGGCGGCGGGGGATATGAAACATTTACCACTTAAAAAACGGGTCAGAAACCTTTATAATGTAGGGGTATCCACTAAGACGGTGGCTGCCCCTTTTTGTGTGGCGCAAATGGGGCGGAGTCTCTTTTGGCCCATGTCTTTGGGATGGGACAGGGTTTGGGCCAAGGGGTGTGGTCAGGCGCTTAGGGAAATGTGGACTCAAGAAAGGTGAGAATGAGATGAGAAAATACAAAAGTAACGGAGAACTGGAAACTGTAATCTGTAATTGCTGCGGAAAAAAACTGGCGGTCAAGGACGGCATCCTGCGGGAAGGGGGCCTGCAGGTGGAGCATACCTGGGACTATTTTTCGGAGAAGGATGGTGAGACCCACCGGTTTGACTTGTGTGAGGAATGTTATGACGAGTTTTTGCGGAATTTCCGTATTTCGGCTGAGGTGGAAGAAATCAGGGAATTTTTGTAGTTAGGGTTTGATATTTCAGGCGATATCTGATAGGATATAGGGGACACTTTACCGGGGAAAGGATATCCGATGACAGGGATGGAGGATATTTTTCGCTGAGAGATTGGAGAGTATATTATGTTGGATATTTGCCTGCTGGGAACAGGAGGTATGATGCCGCTGCCGTACCGGTGGCTTACGTCTATGATGGCGCGGTGCGACGGCAGCAGTTTATTGATTGATTGCGGGGAGGGGACTCAGATCGCCTTAAAAGAGAAAGGCTGGAGTCCCAAACCGATTGATGTGATCTGTTTTACCCATTATCATGCGGACCATATCAGCGGCCTTCCGGGCCTTCTTCTGACTATGGGTAATGCAGAGCGGACCCAAACCTTAACGTTAGTGGGGCCTAAGGGCCTGGAACGGGTGGTCTCCGCTTTGCGCATGATTGCTCCGGAGCTGCCTTTCGGGCTTCGGTTCGTGGAGCTTACGGAGGCCAGGGAACATCTGCGTCTGGGGCCTTATGAGATTGACGCTTACCGGGTAAACCATAATGTGGTCTGCTACGGGTATGCCCTATCGATTCCGAGAAAGGGGAAGTTTGACGTGGAGAGGGCAAAGGCCCAAGAGATTCCCGTGAAGCTGTGGAACCGCCTTCAGAAGGGGGAGACTGTGGAGGCGGAGGGCCATACGTACACGCCTGACATGGTTATGGGCCCTGTCAGGAGAGGGCTGAAGGTGGCGTACTGCACCGACACCCGGCCGGTCCCCGTGATCGCAGAGTACGCCAGGGAGGCAGACCTTTTTATCTGCGAGGGCATGTATGGGGAGGACGGCAAGGAGGCCAAGGCCAGGGAGTACAAGCATATGACTTTTTATGAGGCGGCCAGGCTGGCAAAAGAGGCGGAGCCGAAGGCTATGTGGCTGACTCACTACAGCCCTTCTCTCACAAGACCGGAGGAATTTATGGACAAGGTAAGGTCTATTTTCCCTGCCGCGGTGGCTGCCAGGGACGGAAGGACCATAGAGTTGGAGTTTGATGAGGAGTAGGCTATGAAGAAGAATGGGTTTGACGGGGATGTTTATATTCTTGCCATCGAAAGCTCTTGCGACGAGACGGCGGCTGCGGTGGTGAAAAACGGGCGGCAGGTCCTGTCCAATGTGATCTCCTCCCAGATTGCGCTCCACACGCTGTACGGCGGGGTGGTGCCGGAGATTGCTTCCAGAAAGCATATTGAGAAGATCAATCAGGTGATTGAGACTGCTTTGGAGGAGGCCCATATGGCTCTGGAGGAGATGACGGCTGTGGCGGTCACCTACGGCCCGGGGCTTGTGGGCGCGCTTTTGGTGGGCGTGGCGGAGGCCAAGGCCATAGCCTATGGGGCGGGCAAGCCTCTGGTAGGAGTACACCACATTGAGGGCCATGTGTCGGCTAATTTTATTGAGCATCCGGATCTGGAGCCGCCGTTTGTATGCCTTATTGTATCGGGAGGCCATACCCATCTGGTGGTGGTGAAGGATTACGGGAAGTTTGAGATCCTGGGAAGGACCAGGGACGACGCGGCCGGGGAGGCATTTGACAAGGTGGCCAGGGCCGTGGGCCTTGGATACCCGGGCGGACCTAAGATTGACAAGACAGCCAAGGAGGGCAGTCCGGAGGCCATCCGTTTTCCCAGGGCAAAGGTGGAGGGCGCTCCCTATGATTTCAGCTTCAGCGGTTTGAAGTCGGCGGTGCTCAACTATATCAACCATGCCAATATGATGGGGGAGCAGATCTGCGTGCCGGATCTGGCGGCTTCGTTTCAGGCGGCGGTAGTGGATGTGCTGGTGGGCCATACGGTGGACGCGGCGAAAACTCTTGGGTATCAGAAGGTAGCCATGGCCGGCGGAGTGGCGTCCAACTCTGCTCTGCGGGCAGGCATGAGAGCTGCATGCAAAAAAGCGGGACTGGATCTGTATTATCCGTCGCCGGTGTTCTGCACGGATAACGCGGCTATGATCGGGGCTGCGGCCTATTATGAGTACATCAACGAGGCCAGGAGCGGATGGGACCTAAACGCGGTGCCGAATCTGAGATTAGGGGAGCGGTAAGCGCCGCCGCGCCGTTGCTTTACAGACGCACAGCTGACAAAATAGGCGGACAGAGATGGAGAGGACATGGAAAAGATAATAAAAGATGGGAAAGAGACAGCGGCCATTGTTCTGGCGGCCGGAAAAGGCAGCAGGATGGAAAGCCGGGTCCACAAGCAGTATCTGGAGCTGGAGGGACGTCCTCTTATCTGTCATGCGCTGGCTGCTTTTGAGCAAAGCCCTGTGGACCGGGTGATTCTGGTGGCCGGGGCCGGGGAGGTAGAGTTCTGCCAAAAGCAGATTGTGGAAGCTTACGGTTTCAGAAAGGTTGCTGCTGTGGTGGCAGGCGGCAGAGAGCGGTATCATTCCGTCTATGAGGGGCTGAAAGCGGCCCAGGGGTGCCGGTATATTTTGATCCATGACGGGGCCAGGCCCTGTGTTACAAAAGAGATCATCCTTAGGTCCATAGAAGGAGCAGCCGCATACGGAGCGTGCGTCGCGGCAATGCCGGTGAAAGATACCATTAAAGTTGCGGACAAGGATAACAATGCATTCTACACTCCGGACCGCAGCGTATTGTGGATGGTACAAACGCCCCAGTCATTTTCCTATGATCTTGTAAAGGAGGCGTATGACAGGCTTTTTACAGACCTGTCCGCGGAGCGGGGGATCACGGACGATGCCATGGTGGTGGAGACGATGACACAGCATAAGGTCCATTTGATTCCGGGAAGCTATGAGAACATTAAAGTGACCACACCGGAGGATTTGGAGATCGCCGCCCTGTTTTTAAAGAGGTATGGAATGACCGTTTCATCATCCGAAAAAATATTGGAAAAAATTGAAAAAAGTAGTTGACAGACGCGGTTTTTGATGATAGAATACGAAGGCTGTCAGATGAGAGCGTTGACAGCCACAAGGCCAGTAACGTTGATCTGTGAGAGAAAAATCCAGATTATGAAAAAAGTGCTTGACAGATAAGAAGAGATGTTGTAGAATAAAAAAGCACATTTGGAGAGGTATCGAAGCGGTCATAACGAGGCGGTCTTGAAAACCGTTTGTCCGAAAGGGCGCGTGGGTTCGAATCCCACCCTCTCCGTTTGAGGACAACCTTATAGAGAAAGACAAGTTTAGGCATTGGTATAAGCAGAAGTACCCAAGTGGCTGAAGGGGCTCCCCTGGAAAGGGAGTAGACCGTTAATAGCGGTGCGAGGGTTCAAATCCCTCCTTCTGCGCTGGCTTTCAAAAAAAGCTGCGGACCTTGAAAATCGAAGATTGAACAGTATGTAAGACCCTGAAAATTCCAAATAAAAAGGCTCGGTTTGGAGCCTTGGATTTGAGAAAATTCAGAACGAATGCGAAAGCAG
>CAJTGF010000019.1 GCA_910575585.1 Clostridiaceae bacterium | reverse complement strand
TTCCTGTTTATGGAAAAACAGCCAGAATTGCGTATAACACAAATAATTCGAGAGCAACAGGATACGTCAGGAATCTATTGGGATTCCCTGGCTTCTTAGTGGTGTAAACTTTTTACTCACAAGTAAAGATAGAATTGAAGAGGAAAAATATAGAGGGATTTTGATAGAGAACATTGAAAAGTATAAACGTAGTAAGAAACTATATGAATTATATATTTTCTATAAACTTACTTACAATAATTTTTGGATTCAATATTTTATTGATAATAATTTATATGGAAAAGAAAACTGGATAGATTTTGAAAGTAAAATTTCTGAGGTGATTCAATCAGTAGATATTGACCTAAAAAATGATGGAAATAGACTATATGATTCATATAAAGTTGAAAGCACATCTAAGGAATACTTAGGTAAGTATTATGATAAGATTAGTAAAAAAATAAATAATTCTATTAAGAAATTTACTTATAAAGAATTGATAGACAGTTTATTGCTGGATTTGAATTGTTTAATTAGGGCATTTGAAATTTATTTGTCTTCATTTGTTGATTTAGGACAAATAAAAAAGAAATCACCAGATATAGAATCACTTAGAATTGATTTTGTTTTGTCTTTTAATTATACCAATACTTTCATGAAATTATATAAATATATGATAGATTTAAATAAGGATGATAAGGTGGATTTTATACATGGAAAAGCAGATGCAAATAATACAATCGAAACGAATAATATGGTTCTTGGTATTGATGAATACCTTAAGAAAAAGAAACGGAATAAACAAGTAGAATTTATAGCTTTTAAAAAATACTATCAAAGAATACACAAAGAGACAAGATGCAAATATAAAGAATGGTTAGATATGATTAGACACGATAAGAAAGAGGTGCAAAATCAATTAGAGATAGAATATCCCAAGCATATTCCTTTTAATGATTATGAGGGCCAGGGGAAAGGGCATCATTTATATATTTTTGGTCATTCACTGGATATTACAGATAAAGATGTTTTGAAAGAATTTATTTTAAATGATAATGTATTTACTACAATATATTATAGGAATCATGATCAAAAAGGTCAACAAATCGCAAACCTTGTAAAAGTGATAGGTCAGGATGAGCTTATTAGAAGGACAGGTGGGGGAAGTGCGAGAACTATAGAGTTTAAGCAGCAACAGGACATGAGAGCTGTGTAAACGAAAAATAATTATTATTAATTAAAAAACCACTCAACTCAGAGTTTATCTTGGGCTGAGTGGTCTTAAATTATGTTCGTTATTACCATTCTTCTTGGTTTTCCTGTGGCTGAGGTTCGTTGCTATTATTACTGGAACTAAGTAAAGCAAGGATTTCCTCTGGGGATTTGCCTGATTCTTGGATAGCCTTTAATATCTTAGCTTTGTTTTCCTTCATAGCCTTCTTGGCAGCGGCGGCAGTAGCCTTCTTTTCTTTGGCAGTAGCCAGCTTTTCAGCCTTTAATTGCTCCTTGTAAATGGAAGGCTTTCTATTGTGGGCTATAATCTGAAAAAAACAGGTAAGGCGAATATGATAACCAGAACGGTAAGATATGAAAAGCGATTGATTCAGTCCAGAATACCAAACATAAAATTTATTACCATGATTCCTTTTAAGGAGTGTGCTAAAAAACTGAAAATTTAAGAAGACACTTCGTGATTTTTTATCCAATAACATCAGTATACATAAATGTCTCCGAATTATTAAGGAAAGTAGGAGGGCGCGAAAATGGTAAGGGAAAAGGGGATCGACTTCATCCTGGCGGTAGGCGGCGGTTCTGTCATTGACTGCTGTAAGATCATTTCCGCCCAGGCTAAAACAGAAAAAGACATCTGGGAGATGGAATTTGAGGAGCATGTGTATCCAACGGAGTTTATACCTATGGGAGCGGTAGTAACGGCTTCCGGCACAGGCGCGGAGATGAATAACGGCGCCGTCATTACCAACGAAGAAAAGAAGATCAAGACAGGGGTTCTGGGAGCATTTGCAAGCTTCGCGGCCCTTGACCCGGCATATACCGCATCCCTTCCGGCAAGACAGGTGATTTCCGGGGTATTTGATACCCTGAGCCATTGTATGGAGACCTATTTCGGAAGCCCGAGAACGGCCAATGTTTCCGATGAGATCAACGAGGCGGTCATGCGGAATGTAATCCGTAATCTCCGGATGGTGGTGAAGGACAATCAGAACATGGAGGCAAGGCGGGAGCTGATGTGGGATTCTGCCATGGCGGAGAACGGGATCTTGAAAATAGGTAAGGCCACGGATTTTCAGGCACACATGATCGAGCACCAGCTGGGAGCCTACACGGACTGCAACCATGGCTGCGGGCTGGCAGTGATCCATCCGGTTCTGTACCGGCATATCTACACCGGCGCAGCGGAACGGTTTGCGCATTTTGCAGAGGCGGTTTGGGGAGTGTCCGGAGAAGGAAAGACCAGGGAGGAAGCGGCTCTTGCGGGAATCCAGGCACTTGCAGACTTTATCAAGGAAATCGGACTGCCCACAAACTTTGGCGAATTGGGTATTGAGCCGGAGGAAGGAATGCTCCGGGCGGTTGCCGAAACCTCTAACATTCAGGCCGGCTGCTGTAAGAAACTGACAAGAGACGAAATTTTTGAAATTCTTATGGAGTGTAGATAGGTGTGATATGGCGAAGAAGGTATGGATCTTCAGTCTGGTATTGTTGATATTGGCAGGATGTGCCAGTGCCTATGGGGAAGATACGGTTACGAAGAAGCCGGAAAGTGAAGCATCAGAAGAGTTGACAGAGAAAGCAGCGGCAGAAGACAGGAATCCTGTACCGGAAACAGAGAAAGCGGAGGAAGGCAGGGAAACGGAAGGCCAGGACGGAGACTATGTGACAGAGGGTACGGAGAATTACCGTGATTTTGTGGTGGACAGCGTACTGCATTCCCGCGAATTCGGGGATATCCATTACTGCGTTTTCATCCCTGATGAATATGACGGCAGCAGGGCCTGCAGCCTTTACGTTACCCTTCCCGGCTACCAGGGACTTTACTTTCAGGGTGCAGCCATGAACATCCGGACAGAGGAATTTGGCTTTGAGGCACAGAACTACCGGGAGGATATGATCATTCTCGCGCCGCAGCTGGAGGATTGGGCCGAGACCTCTGCCAGGAAAACCATCGCGCTGACCGAATATTTTCTGGAGCACTACAAGATTGACAGAGAACAGGTCTACATAAGCGAGTATTCCGGCGGTGGAGAAACTCTTTCCCTGGTGCTTGAGAGCCGTCCGGAGCTTTACACGGCAGCGCTGATATGCAGCTCCCAGTGGGACGGCGGATACCGGGCCGTTACAGAGGCGAAAACCCCGGTGTACTTTGTGACCGGGGAATCGGACGAGTATTATGGGTCAGAACCGTTGGAAAGGGCATACCGGGAAATCCGCAGCCTTTATGAAGCGGAAGGACTTTCGGAAGCAGAAATCCGTAGCCTGGTGGTGCTGGATATAAAACCCGGGGTCTATTTTACAGAAAAGGGCGTGACGAACCAGCATGGCGGAGGCGCGGGGCTGTTTGGCAGAGACCGTGAGATCATGGGCTGGCTGTTTGACAAACACGAACCAAAGGACAGAAAGGAAGGATAAAACAATGAGGAAGAAAACCCAAATGCTTGCGGCTGTATTGGCCGGGGCGGTGACTTTCAGCCTGGCTGCGTGCGGCGGTTCCAATACTGCCCCACGGCAGACGGAAAGCATACAGCAGACAGAAAACCCACAGCAGGCAGAAAGTACGGGGCAGACAGAAGCCGCAAAAGAAACTCCTTCAGAAGCCGATACAGTTTCTGAAGAAAACGAAAACGGAGAAACTGTGGTGCAGACTACGGCAGGTCTGGTACAGGGAACCGATGAGGATGGTATCTACCGGTATCTTGGCGTTCCCTATGCCCAGGCCAGGGAGCGGTTTGTCCCGGCGGAGGATGTGGGAGCATGGGACGGTATCCGTATGGCGGACTCCTATGGCCCCATCTCCCCCCAGGGAGCCATCTCCGGCCTGGGAGATGCGGGGAATCAGGACGGCACGGACAATAACAGCCAGAATCTGAATATCTGGACTCCCGGTGTCAATGACGGAAAGAAGCGTCCGGTTATGGTATGGCTCCACGGCGGCGGCTTCTCCACCGGCTCTGCCAATGAGGAAGGTTATGACGGCGAAAACTTAAGCCGCAGCGGTGACGTGGTGGTGGTTTCCGTGAACCACCGGCTCAATGTGTTCGGCTATCTGGATCTGTCTGCCTATGGGGAGAAATATAAGGATTCCGCCAATGTAGGAATCCGGGATATCGTGGCCTCCCTGGAATGGATTCAGGATAACATAGAAGGCTTTGGCGGCGATCCCGGCAATGTGACCGTGTTCGGCCAGTCAGGAGGCGGGGCGAAAGTTCTGGCTCTGATGACGTCCCCCTATGCCAAAGGACTATTCCATAAAGGGATCGTCCAGAGCGGAGCTACGGAAACCATGGGGGTTATCTTCAACAGCCAGGAAGCCAGCACAAGACTGACGGAACATATTTTGGAGAAACTGGATATTACGGAGGATAACATAGAAGATATCCAGTCGGTTCCGGTAGAGGAGCTGGAAGCAGCGGCTGCCGAGGCTCTGCAGGAGACAGGAGAAGAACTGAAGCTTCCGGCAGCTCTGGGCGGCGGCTATTCTATGGACTGGGAACCAGTGGTGGATGGGGATTTCCTTCCCACAAACCCGGTGACTGAGGATTCCTTCGCGGAGGCAGGAACGGATATACCGCTTTTGATCGGCAGCAATTTAAACGAATGGAGCGGCTTTTTTGAGACTGACCCCATAGAACCAACAAAAGAACTGACAGCGGCGCTCCGTGGGGCATATCCGGACAAGACGGAGCTGACGGCAGAACAGGTAGATACCACAACCATCCGCCTGCCGCTTTTGAAGATCATGTCCCATAAGGCGGATCAGAAGGCTGCCCCGGTTTATGCTTATGTGTTTACCTATGGCAATTCCTACCATGGAGCCGAGATCCCCTATGTGTTTAACCATGTAAGCGGCAGCGGGGAAGAGCAGACGTTAGGGGAGCAGGTGAGCCAGACATGGGTTAATTTTGCCAGGACAGGGGTTCCTGGTACAGAGGGAATGCCGGAATGGGAGCCATATACCCGGGAAAGCGGAGCCACTATGATTTTGGACACGGAATCAAACCTTGTTTACCATCATGATCAGGAACTTCTCTCCATCTTGGTTCCGGATTATGAATATTAGAAAAACGGCAGGGGACGGCAGGAAAGCTGTCCCGTCAATGAAATCATGAAGGAGGATGAGGATCAATGAAAGGAAAAATGATGAAAGCAAAAAAATGGATTGCCGTAATGGCAGCTGGAGCAATGGCGATGAGTATCCTGTCCGGCTGTGGAAATTCGGGTACGTCATCTGACCAAAGCAGAGCAGATGAGACCACCACAGCAGCGCAGGAGGAAAAAGGCACAGAGGTGTCCCAGACAGGAGAAAACGCCGCCGAAATAAAAGAAACCCTGGAGGAAACAGGTACAGCTGCTGAATCTCAGAGCGCAGGAAATGATAGACCCCAGGGCGGGAAAACCCTGGTTGTCTACTATTCCGCAAGCGGACATACGGAAGATGTGGCTAAAGTAATTGCGGATGCGGCAGAAGCCGATTTGTTTGAACTAGAGCCGGTAACCCCCTATACCAGCGACGATCTGAATTATACCAATGCTGACAGCCGGGTAAGCAAGGAGCATGAAAATGAGGATCAGAGAAAGGTGGAACTGGTATCTGTGGCTGTGGATGACTGGGATTCCTATGAAACTGTATTGATCGGATATCCCATCTGGTGGGGAATTGCCGCGTGGCCGGTAGACAGCTTCGTGGAAGAAAATGATTTTACCGGAAAGACTGTGGTCCCGTTCTGTACTTCTGCCAGTTCCGGCCTTGGAGAAAGCGGAGAGCTGCTTAAGGAAAAAGCGGGAACCGGGGACTGGCAGGAAGGGATGCGGTTCAGTTCCGGCGTATCTGAGGAAGATGTCAGAAGCTGGGTGTCAGGACTTGACGTTTGATGTGATATCACTTCCCCTTTTGATACTCACCATTTTACAGGCGGATATAGCGAGGTATAATGTATCGGGAAGAAACATTGCTTACCCAGGGAAAGTGTAGGGACTGTAGGACAATTTTATATGGCTGGTTAAAAGGAACGGTATGGTGCTGTTCCTTTTTGTTTACAAACCACTATGCCTCCGTTTTTTCCTTTGCGCTCTCGAAAAAGCATCCTCACCGAAAATGAAAGGTATTTAAATGAGTTGTAGTAGACAAATCTTTCAAAAATTATTACAATAATTTCGGGAATAAAATCAGAAAAGCTTATTAAGATTGAATTGAAGTGAACATGCAGAAGGAGCCATAAGATCGTAAATGTCCTGGAAGAGAAAATACGGTATAAAAAGGAGGCTTATGTTATGACAGATCATAGATTGACAGAGGAGAGAATCGCTGCTTTCAGACGATTTCTTGGGGAACAGGAGAAGGCCAGGGACACCATCGAAAAATATCTGGGAACCGTACGGGACTTTGTCCTGTGGACAAAGGGAAGTCAGATAGCAAAAGAAACCGTCTCCCAGTGGAAAGCCGCCTTGCTGGACAAAGGCTATGCCCCGGCCACGGTGAACGGCAAATTGGCGGCTCTCAACGGCCTGTTTTCCTTTTTGGGGTGGGATGACTGCCGGACGGCCTTTTTGAAGCTTCAAAAGCGGGTGTTCCGGGACGATTCTTTAGATTTGACCCAGAAGGAATACCAGCGTCTTTTGGGAGCCGCCGGATGCCTGCGTCTGGAATGGATGGCTCTTTTGATGGAGACGATCTGCGCCACCGGGATCCGGGTGTCCGAGGTGAAGTACATCACGGCGGAGGCGGCAGCCGCAGGCCGTACGGACGTGTATCTTAAGGGCAAGATTCGGACGATTCTTCTGCCGAGAAAGCTGAGCCGGAAGCTGATGAACTACGCGAAAAAGAAAAAAATCACCTCCGGCCCGATCTTTCGGGACGAAGATGGAAAAAGCTTGTCGCGGTATAAAATATGGAGGCTTATGAAGAAGGTCTCCGGCAAGGCCAAGGTGGCGTCAACCAAAGTATTCCCCCATAACCTGCGCCATCTGTTTGCCGCTACCTTTTACCGGGTCACAGGGGACATCGTGAAGCTGGCTGATGTGCTGGGACACAGCAGCGTGGAGACCACCCGCATCTATCTGATGACCACCGGGGCGGAGCATATGGAGAAGTTGGAACAGCTGGGGCTGGTCAGTTAGACGTTACAGAATTTATATTCTGTATTCAGGCCGGAAAGAAATCCTCCGATTTTTGATTTATTATATCACAAAAGAATTCTTAATTGCAAGAGATAATTATAAATTAACATGCAAACGAAAGATCACAGCACTGTTTTTTGTGATCTTTTATTTTCGTGTTTTTATCCGTCTGTCTGTCCATGACAGGCGTTTTTTCATGTTTGCTTTGCAAACCCCTGGCCGGGATTTTATCAGGGACGTTTTCGCCGCCCTCACAGAATATAAATTCCGTGAAGGCGGCAAAGATCATAAAAGACGCAAAACAACGGTGTCAGGGCTTAAAAACCTCAGGAAGACAGAAAAAACGATTGAACGACAACCGGAATATGGCAGGGGGATGAAGAGAGTGTACCACAGACAAAAGCTGCGGTCATTGGTCATTGTGACCGTAAAAACTATGGCAGCCGCGGTAACGGACAAGGCGAAAAGCATGGGTTTTAAGAGCCGGTATCTGGTGCGGCTGGTTCTCATGGACGAGGGTGTGACCCAGACTGTGGAAGGAGCGGAAAACGACGTTAAAATCGCGGCCTCCGGTGATGAGGTGATGGAATACATATGCCGGGAATGGGTGGACGAGGTTCTGATCGCGTTGCCTGACGGGTCCCTTTTTCCCAATGCCTTTTACCGGTGTCTCATAGAGATGGGCGTTATTGTCCATGTGTGGGCTTTTCAGGAGGAAATGCCAAAAGACAGGCGGCGGAAAAAAACCGGAAGGGGCTGCACCATCGTAAGCAGCGTTGTTTACAGAAGGTCTTTCAGGCAGATGGCCTGCAAGCGGATGCTGGACCTTGCGGGGGGAGCGGCGGGATGCCTTTTGACGGCGGTTTTCACGGTATTGATCGGGCCGGTTATTTTCCTGTCTTCTCCGGGACCTATTTTTTTTGCGCAGACGAGGGTGGGAAAAAATGGAAAACCCTTTCGGATGTATAAATTCCGCAGCATGTATCCCGACGCGGAGAAGCAAAAGCGGGAGCTGCTGGAGAAAAACCAGATAACCGGCGGAATGATGTTTAAGATGGACGACGACCCCAGGATCATCGGAGGAGGAAGGGGGATCGGAGGGTTCATCAGAAGGTATTCCATTGACGAGTTTCCTCAGTTCTGGAACGTGCTAAAGGGGGATATGAGCCTGGTGGGAAGCCGGCCGCCTACGGTAGACGAGTGGATGAAGTATGAGGGGCGTCATCGGACGCGGCTGGCGGACAAACCGGGGATCACGGGCCTGTGGCAGATAAGCGGCAGAAGCAAGATCAAGGATTTCGAGGAAGTGGTGCGGCTGGATAAAGAATACATAGAAAACTGGAGCGTGAAGGAGGATATCAAAATCCTTTTCAAGACCGTGAAGGTGGTGCTTAAGAAAGACGGGGCATGGTAGGCGGGCCGTCAAACGCTGTGTAAGGAGATGGTTTCATGAAAAAATGGATTTCGTATGGCGGAAATCTGGCAGTTCTGGCAGGCGCGGTAGTGTTGACCATATCGGCCCCTGACGGGCTTTCTAAGATGATCGTTGGGGTTATGGCGGCAGTGATCTTCGCGGGCCAGATGTTTGGCGTGATGCCGCTGATACAATACAGCATGGGTTTTGAGCATGCCATAAGGGAGATTTCCAAAGCCCAGAAAACGCAGCCGTCTATGCCATGGCTGTTTATCTCCCAGACAGCCTCCTTTTTCGGGCAGAAGGAGCTGGATCAGCTGTTTCACGAATACAAGAAAAAAGCGGAGCAGGAACGGAAAAGCGGAATGATCGTAGGGGGGATCGACGAGACGTTTAATGAGGAGGAGCTGTCCTTGAGAAGCTGGCAGGGGGTGGTGGTTCAGATACCCGGCACCCTGACCGGACTGGGGCTGTTAGGCACGTTTATCGGCCTGATCGCAGGCATGGGAAGCGTGGAGGTCAGCTCCGTTGACGCCGCGCTGGCCAGCATACAGATGCTGATTCACGGTATTAAGCTGGCGTTTTACACCTCTATTTCCGGCGTGATCCTTTCCATTGTGTTTAATATCATGTACAAGATGATCTGGAATATTATGGTCCGGGATTTGGGGGTGTTTACGGTCCGGTTCCAGAGAAGCGTGATCCCTTCCGTGGCGGTGCAGACCCGGTTTTCGCAGAAAAAGGAGATGCAGCAGATTCAGGAGCGTCTAAACCGCCTGCCCCAGGGAGGAAACTTTTCTCTGTCCAACGGCGACACAGACGCGGTAAGCAGCGTGGGAAACGAGTCGGTTTTAATGCCCCAGGTTTTAAACGGCCTGCAGAATCAGGAGTTTGTGTTCTACCTGCAGCCCCGCTACGATCTGAACACCCAAAAGATCATCGGCGCAGAGGCGCTGGTGCGCTGGAAGCACGGGAAGCTGGGCATGGTGGCGCCGTCGGTGTTCATCCCTCTGTTGGAAAAAAACGGATATATTACAAAGCTGGATCAATATATCTGGAACAAGATCTGCGAGAAGATAAGGGAATGGATCGATGGAGGCATTCGTCCGGTTCCCGTTACCATTAATCTTTCCAAGACGGATATTCTGGCGCTGAACATTTCGGAAGTGTTTTTTGAGCTGATGCAGAAATACAGGATTCCGCCCAGATACATTGAATTTGATATTGCCCAGAACGCTTATCTGGAAGCCTGCGGCGTTACCCTGGAATTTGAAAAGCAGGCTCGGCAAAAAGGGTTCCGGGTGGTGGTGGACGGGTTTAAAGGCGATTTTTTCGGGCTGCGCTCAAGCGAAATGCCCATCTGCGCCGACGCCTACAAGCTGGATTTACGGTTCTGCAGGGATAATAAGGCAATCGGCTCCATCGTCCAACAGGCCAGGACCATGCAGATATCCATGATGGCGGCCGGGATTGAAAATATGGAACAGATGTCCATTCTCCGCAAAAACGGGATCACAGAGGGGCAGGGGTATTACCTTTCCAAAACGGTTTCCATAGAAGAATTTGAGACGCTGATGGATTGGAGGCAAAAGTCATGAAAAACGACAAGAACCACACAGAGATTGATTTCTGGCAGTCCAATACGGACCTGATGTCCGCCTTTGCCCTTATGATGCTTCTGCTCATTATGCTTTTAATCCTGTATCTGATGCAGATTCCGGAGAACATATCGGCAGACGGGGAGGCAAACCAGGGCTTCCTTGTGGACGATGAGCTGGGAGACCGGACCGATGAGGCCTACCATTATCCGGAACAAAACGGCAGAGGGGAGGAGGAGTCCGGAGAATATACAAAGAGCCCGGGACAGATAGACGGGGGAGAAGCCGGGGCCGGTACGGCCCTGGGATTTGACCAGCAGTTCTATGGGGAATATCCGCTGCCCTCCAGCAGCGGAAAGTGGAGCAAGGCCGCCGTCTATGCCACGGTGGTGGACCAGGAGACAGGCCGGGCCGTCAGGACAAAGGGCATGACCTTTGAACTGTATGAGGAGCAGATAAAAAACGGCGGCGGCGCGCTGCGGCTTCTCAATACCTATTACCCTGTAAAGGTGGAATTCCACAATTATGAGACGACAAAGGAGGGAGGGTTTTATCTTCCGGAGAAGATTGAGGAGGGCCATTACTATTTTAAGCAGATTACGGGGCCGGAGGGATATGACCTGGCAGAGGCGGAGCGGTTTTCCATTGACGACGCCTACGACTGGCCGGATCCCTACATGGTATCGGTCAAGATCTCCCCGTCTAAAAATGTAATCTCCATAGCCCTGGAGGATGGAAGCACCGGCGATCCGATCCAGGGAGGCACCTTTAAGATCAATGCCGCCGCGGACATTATTACGGCTGATCAGTCTGTCCGGTATGCAAAGCATGAATTGGCTGACACCGTGACTCTTGACGCGAACGGACGGGGGGAAAGCAGGGAGCTGTACCTGGGAGCGTATACGGTGACCCAGGATGAGATTCCTCCCTATTACGCAGGCATTCCCCAGGGCGTGGAGGCGCAGGTGAAAAAGAAAGGTGAAAATCCTCCGGAGGAATTGGTGTTTACCTGTGAAAAAACAGAAATCAGGGTCCAGCTGGCCGATGAGCTTTACGCCAACCGGAAGCTGGAGGGCGTGGAATTTTTGTTGCGGTGCGAAGGCCGTCCGGAGCTGTCTAAAAGTGGCGTGACAGATCAAAACGGGGAGGTTACGTTTACCGACCTGGAAAAGGATGTTATGTACAGCCTGTCCCAAAACAGCGTCCTGGACGGATACCGGCACAGCGGCAATCCGGTAGAGATCTTCGTCTCGGAACAGGGGTTAATCGACGGGCAGACTTTTGTATCTCTGCCTCTTACCAATTATGTGGCCCGGGTCAGGATCGAGGCCAAGGATAAGCTGTTTGGCAAACCGGTCTCCAATGTGAATCTGGCCTTGTATAACAGCAGCGGCGCGCTGGTGCGCACCTGGACCAGCAACGGCTCGGCCCAGACGCTGGAGGATCTTCCCGGCGGGGCTTACTATGTGATCCTGGACGGGGACAAAAGCAAGAGATTCGACTATGAGATTTCAGAGGACGTGGCGTTACAGGAGTTTTCCGCGGCCCTCTGGACCATGGAGGATCTGGCGGTATTGGGCGTGGGCGGCTGTGTGCTTCTTCTTGGGGTCTGGGGTACGGCTGTTGTGCTGAAGAAAAAGAAGCAGTCAAAAAAAGCGCATGCTGGAAAGGAAAGGAAACGTGAGGGATAACGGAATTCATATAAGGGTCGGGGATATTCTGTACGGCATCATGAAGCATCGGGTTCTTATTATGGCATTAACCGCCGCGGGGCTGATGATCGGCATGGTGCTTTCCGGCATTTCCTATCTTCGGGGGGAGATGAGCAAGGAATACCTGATTACCAGCTCGTTTTCCGTGAATACCCAGACAAATTCCGGACTGTTTACCTCGGGATACGATTTTCCCAGCTACAATGATATGAATATGGCCAGGGATATGGTACACGCGGTTTCCTATGTGCTGAAAAGCGACAAAATGCTGAAAGAAATCATAGAATCCCTGGGGCTTTTGGGGATTACCACAAAGGATATTGAGGATAACCTAAGCTTTGCCCAGTATGAGGAGACCCAGATTATCGAAGCGTCTCTGTACTGGCGCAACGCCAACGAGGGCATCCTGATCCTCTCCGAGATCAACGACAAGGCCCCCCAGATGCTTATGGAGGTGCTGCGCGTCGGCAGCGTCTCGGTGATCAATGATCCCAGCTCAAAATACCTGATCGGGGGGAATGTCAATATTGTCCTCTGGGGATATATGGCCATGCTGGGCTTAGGGCTGGGGCTGGGCATCACCCTGCTGGAGCTGCTTATGCGCCCCACCCTTTTAAACGTACAGGACATGGAGTCGGTTTTCGGCCTGGAGATCCTTTGTGAGATCGCGGACGACAAGGCATTTTTTAGCCGAAGATCCTTGCTGGTGGATGCGGGGCTAAAGTCCAAGGTGGGGGAAAGTTTTGCCTCCGCCGCCCATATTATCCACAACCGGCTGCGGAAAAAGGAAGGTCCCCACATGATCTATATTACCTCCTCCTTAAGAAGCGAGGGAAAGACCAGCGTGCTGGCCAATCTGGCCATTCAGCTTTCGGATCAGGAAAAGAAGGTGCTGCTGATTGATCTGGATATAAAAAATCCTGTGCTGGGAAGCCTTTTCCTGAACAAAGTGGACTATGAGCATTCTCTGAACGCTTTGTATGCAGGGGACATTACGGAAAAGGAAGCCATAACGACTCTGACCGGATATATGGATATTCTGCCTGCCGTACTGGAAAGCAGCTCCATCCCCCTTGACAGCAATTTATTCCATGTGATCCGCGCGCTGGCCAAGGGGTATGATTATGTGCTTATGGACACGGCTCCTGTGGGGCTTACGGCGGATCCCATGAGCCTGAACCAGATCGCGTCGGAAGCTCTGTTTGTGGCCCGGTATGACGGGGCTTCTTTTCAGGAGATTAAAGACGCCCTGGAGCGGATCGAAAAATCAGGCATCGGTATTTTAGGGTGCGTCATCAATGGAGTCCAGGTCAGTGACAAAGGCGTAAACCATCCTGTCAAGGGACTGGAGGAGCGGGAGCCGGAGGAGATGGAGGAGGTACTCCAGGATAAAGACGGCTTTATGGAGGACCTTGCCAAGGAGGCCCGGCAGGCGGAAGAGGAGGAGGAGGTAACCACAAGCGACGGCTTTGTGAAGCTTTTGTTCCAGTCCCAGGACAACAGGCCGGAGGAAACGCCTTCGGAGGACGGGGGAGCGGCTCTGGCAGAGGGGGAGGAAGGGCCTTTGGCTGACAGAGCCATGGCCGGGGCAAAGGAGGAGCCATCGCCTGGTGTTGGGGCGGAGCTTGCCATCCAGGTGAAGGACCGGATTTTCGGCCGGGCCGTTTCCAACGTGCGGGTGGAATTGTATGACGGCAGTGACGGGCTTGTGGGCGTCTGGATATCAGGCAGAGACGAAAAGGCCCTGGAACAGCTTTCCAGGGGAAGCTATTATATGATCTTAAACAGGCGCAAAAAGAAAAAACACAAAGTTGATTTTACACAGGAGGAACCCAGGCAGGTATGCATTGTCAGGCTTTGGACCCTGTGGAACACCGTGGAGGCGGTTTTGGGATGCTGCCTGCTGGCGGCAGTGGTTGGGGCGGCCGTGATGCTTTTTGGGAGATAACCATGACAAAATCATACGAAAACACAGGACAAACCCAGGTTCAGATCGAGGTGCTGGTTGTTCTGGCGATCCTGGTGTCCCTTGGGTTTCCAGGCGGCCTGACGGAAATTTACGGCACAAGGCTGGGAGACATTATGGAGTACGGGGCGTTTTTCATCCAGCTTCTGGTCATGGCCCTTTCCAGCGGAAAAAGCTGGCAGGATATTCAGGTTGTGAATCTGGATAAGAAGTACGTGATGTTATATGTTTTTGCGGCGGTTATTTTTCTGGAGTCTATGATGGTGACCCGGTACCGGTCCCTTCAGTTTATTACCTGTACCCGTCTGTGGGTGACGATTTTCTTTGCCATCTGGGTTCAGGAGCGGTTCTCTTTTGCGCGTGTGATTGAGCTGATCTGCACTGCCCAGGCTGTGTTTGTCTTTTTTATCCTGGCGTTTATCCTTAGGCATCCCCAGGCTGCCTTTGAAAGCGGCTCAACGTATGTAAATGCCCTTAAAGGGCTGTATCCATCCAAGAACAGCATGGCGTCTGAACTGGCCTTTGGGATCCTTGTTATGGCGTTCCTTGTCCGGGAAAAGAGAAAGAGCAGGAAGGGGTATTCTCTGTGGATGACCATCCTGCTTATTCAGGGGATCCTTATGATTTTGTGTCAGGCCACTGGGGCTGTTTTCGGGATGGCGGCGGCCTTGATTCTTTTGTTTTTGCCGGAGGATATGAGGCTGCCTCTTGGCTGGGCCTATATAGGCGGCAGCATTACGTTTTTGTTTGCCGCCCTGACGCTGATGCCCCACCTGGAATGGTTTTTCCGGGCCATCGGAAAGGATGCCACGCTGACAGGAAGGATTCCTTTGTGGAACCGCATCCTGGTGGTGATGATGAACCATCATACGTTTACCGGCTACGGCTATGGCATGTTCTGGAGGGATAGCCAGGCCATAGCCCTGATTCACGCTGGCTTTCACGAGCATTCATTTTTGGGGACCATGACAACGGGAGCGCACAATATGCTGCTGGAGTTCTGGCTTAACAGCGGCCTTATGGGGATCGCCGCGTTTTTTGCCGCTTTGCTGTATTCCACAAGGGAATCGGCGGCCATTCCCCAAAAAACCTATCTGTTTGCCAGCATGCTCCTGATGTATCTGATGATTAACGGCCTGACGGAGCGGTGCCTGGGAGGAAACTACGACTATAAGACGCTGTCGGTGTTTCTGGTGATGGCATTGTGCAATAACCGCAGGGAGCATGGGGAAAAGAAGACGAAAGAAAAAGAATTTGGAAAAATGTGAAGAGTGGGAAGCATATGCATGGATTTTTGATGATTTTGTTCATTGTACTGGGATATCTGGGACTGCTGGGGGGTATGATGGCCCGTCTGGGCAGGAACTCCAACGTGGCTGGGGTTGCCGCGGCCGTGCTGCTGATCTATGGCTGCGGGGTGGGCATGGCGGTTGCCGCGGGACGGTATCTGGGCGGCGCGGGGCTTTTGCTTTACACGATGTTTCTGGTGTATTCTCTTATATTCTGGCCATGGAAGCTGTTCTGGTCAGTGAAACACAAGCCCCGGCTTGATCCGGGAGTCCTGATGGCGCTTATTTCCTATATCCTTGCGGTGCTGTATGTCACCGTATTTATGCGTACCGGCGGAACCAACTTCACGGTGCAGATGGAGCTGTTTAACTGGACAAAGGAGGACGGCCTGGAAAGCGTCCGCCATATCCTTCTTAACGGGGCCATGTTTGTGCCTGTGGGAATCGGCGTCCCTCTTTTGACGGAGAAGGGCCGTGGGAAGCTTCTTACAGGGGCTTCCTTTGGGCTTCTGCTTTCTGTAGTTATTGAGACCGGGCAGCTGATCCTCCATTCAGGAACCTGCGATATTGACGACATGATCTTCAACACCTTGGGAAGCGTTACGGGAGCGGTTATGGCAAGGGCGTGGCTGTATGCAAGAAGGAGGCCGCAGAGGGAGGGCTTTGATGAAGGTATTGATGATTGAGCATTTTCTTCCCGGCAGTATCTATACGCTGGAGCTGACCCGGGAATTAAAGAGGTATTGTGATCTGACGGTTTTCTGCAGAGAGGACGCGGGCGTCCAGGAGGAGGGAATCCGGTGGATGCCCCGGTGGTATCCGGGAGGAAAGACGCGGGTGGGAGCGGCGTTTGCCTACGGCATGTCCCTGTTTGCCCTTGGGAAGATGATCCGAGGGGGAGGCTTTGACGTGGTTCATATACAGTCCTTTAAACACCCGGGGAGCGAAATCCGGTTTTACCGCCGAATGAGAAGGCATTTGAAACAGCTGGTCTTTACGGTACATAATGTCCTGCCCCATGAGGCCGGGCCGGGGGATTTTCGCTTATTTCAGGGCTTTTACAAGCTTTGCGATGCCCTGATCGTTCACAATGAGGCTTCGAAGCAGTGCCTGATGAAACGGTTTTCCCTGCCAGAGCAAAGGATTGCGGTGATTGCCCACGGCGTATACGGCACCCATCTGGAGCGGGCGGACCAGCCGGGAGAGGGGCCGTCAAGGCAGGGGATTGTAAAGGAATTTTTACAGTTCGGCTTTATCCGGGCTTATAAAGGCATTGATATCCTGCTGGAGGCGGTTGCGGCCATCCGGCCGGAGCAAAGACGGTTTATCCATGTGACCATTGCGGGGCAGCAGTTTCCAAAGCTGGACAAAACCGATTATGGGGCAAAAATCAGGGAGTTGGGGATTGAACAATGGGTAAGCTTTCTGCCCGGGCATGTGCCGGACGAAAAGGTGGCCGGGCTTTTTCAGCAGGCCGATTTTCTTTTGTTTCCTTACCGGAATATCTATGGCAGCGGAGCCCTGATGATGGCGTACACCTATGGGAAACCGGTGATTGCCAGCGATATCCCCCCGTTTTTGGAGGAAACCGATGGAGGGAAAACCGGGATTCTCTTTAAAAGCCAGGATCCCAAGGCTCTGGCAGATGCCATCATCGAGGCGGCAGGGTGGGAGGAAGACCGTCTAAGGGCGTGCCGGCAGGCCATTGGCCGGCTGGCGGAAGAAAAGTATAATTGGAAAGTATCGGCAGAAAAAACCGCCGGGCTGTACGCCGGGGGGACGCGGGCGTCCCAAATACACAAAAGGGAGAGAAGCCTTTATGAAACAGCCTCTGTTGAACGCGTGGGTCAATAACCTGAACTGGGAAGAAGCATTAAGGGAGATTGACGGCCTTATAGCCGGAAAGGAACCATCGTACCTGACCGAAGTAAATGTAGACGTTTTAGTGAAAATGGAGGAGGATCCCTATCTGAAACGGATCGTCAATGAGGCGGATTTAACGCTGGTGGACGGACAGCCGCTGATCTGGATATCCAGGCTGGGAAAGGAACCGGTGAAGGCGAAGATTTCCGGTTCGGATCTGGCATGGGTCCTATGCGAGAGAGCGGAGAAAAAAGGATATTCTATTTTTATCCTGGGAGGAGGGGACGGGGCGGCAGATGAGGCGGCGGGGAACCTGAGGAGAAAATTCCCTAATCTAAACATAGCCGGGACCTGCGCGCCGGCGTGGGGATTTGAGCAGGATGAGCAGGAGAAAAGGAGGATCCTGGAAGCCGTCTTAAAGGCAGGGCCGGATCTGCTGTTCGTATGTCTGGGATGCCCCAAGCAGGAAAAATGGATTTATGAAAACTATAGGCTGTGCGGGGCAAAGCTTTCTCTTTGTTCCGGCGGAACGGTGGATTTTATCGCAGGCAGGGTAAAACGGGCGCCGAAATGGATGAGCGCCTGGGGCATGGAATGGTTTTATCGGTTTTTGAAGGAGCCAAGGAGGCTGTTTCGCCGGTATTTTATTGAGAATATGAAGATCTGGAGCATGATATGGAAGTATGGAAAACAGACAGACCGAGGGAATAAGCTATGAAATTGGGGATTCTTTGCACAATGATCAATGGTTTTGGGAGAAGGGGATTTTACAACTCCCAGGAAATCGGCTTAGGCCGGGCCCTGGTCCGCAAGGGCTGCAGGGTAGTGGTCTATAAATGCCTGAAAAGGACTAAAAACGCAAAGAGGGAATGTATCCAGGCAGAGCCGGGGCTTGCGGTCTGGTATCTGCCGGTTCCCGGCCTTGGGGCGCACGGGTATCTTTTCCCGGGGGTTCTGGAAAAGGATTTGGACGGACTGCTGTGCTTTGGGGATAATCAGGTGTTTCTTCCCCATATTTATGATTTCTGCAGGAAAAACGAAATCCTCTTCGTCCCCTACATAGGCACGGCTCACAGCCTTCACGGCGGCCTCCGCGGCCGTGTGATGGACGCCTGGTTCCGGGCGGGAACATTGAAAATCTTCCGGGAGAACCCTGTTATCGGGAAAACGGAGAAGGCAAGGGAGGAGCTTAAGGCCCTGGGGGTGTCCCGTATCACCGTGGCTCCTGTGGGGCTGGACGGGGCTGTTTTGAAACATGATTTTGCCGCCTGTGACCCCGGGCAGCTTCGAAGGGAGTTTGGCTTTGAGCCGGATGATGTGGTGGTGTTAAGCGTGGCCAGGCTGGAGCAGGAAAAACGGCCTCTGGATTTGATCGGGATGTTTATGAGAATCCGGCACCGAAAAAAATTCCGCCTGATCCTTGTGGGAGAGGGGCCTCTGGGACAGGAGGTGGCCGAAAGGATTAGGGAGTGGGGCATTGGCAAAGAGGCGCGTATCATAAGCCGGGTTCCCTATGAGGAAATGTGGAAGCTCTACGTGATGTCCGATTATTTTGTGAATCTTAACAGGGGAGAGATCTTCGGCATGGCTGTGATGGAGGCGGTGTACTATAAAACCTCCGTGGCCGCAGTTATGGCCCCGGGGCCGGCATTGACTTTACAGGGCATGGAAGGCCATTGCCTGTGCCGGGACGACGGGCAGGTGGAGGAGTGGCTGACAAAGGAGTATCCGCCGGAGCACAGCCTGGCCGAGAGCTCTGAAAAAATGATACGGGACTTTAGCTGGGAGAAATGCGCGGACGCGTTTTTGGCCCTGGCGGAACAAAAAAGGGGAGAGGAATGAAGTCAAGGCAGCAATGGTTACAGATTCTGCCTGCCATTACTGCGGCAGGGCTGGCTTATTTGATCAATTACGGGATTACCCTGGCGCTGACTCCGTTTATCATAAAAACCGCCGGGGCGGAAGCTTACGGATTTGTTTCCCTGGCAGTTCAGTTTGCCCAGTACGCGGTGGTAATTACTACCGCGCTGAACGTTTACGGGGTCAGGTATATCGGGATTGCCTATCATAAAAATGAAAAGGAGGAGGCAGCGGTCTACTTTAGTTCGGTATTCTGGGGGAATGTGCTTTTGGCGTCCGCAATCGCGGCTGCGGCTGTCGTGCCCATTTTGTTCCTGGAACGTCTGCTTTTTGTCCCGCAGGAGATGGCCGGGGATGTGAAACGGCTGTTTTTCCTGATTTTTCTGAATTTTTGGTTTTCCACGGTTTTTTCGGTTTTTGGCTGCGGAGGGTATATACAGAACAAGCTGGTGCTTGCGGGGGCGTTTAAGGCCCTGTCCTACATTGCCAACGGGCTGGTTCTGGTCCTGGTCTACGTCCTGCTTCCCCCGAAGATTTATTATGTGGGGCTGGGCATGATCACTGCCACCCTGGCAGTGGGGTGGGCGGATGTTTGGATAACGAAACGCTATACTCCGGAGCTGCGTATAAAAAGAAGATGGGTTTCTCTGGGGGCCATAAAGCGGCTGGTGATAGAGGGCAGCTGGGCGTCCCTAAATTCGGTGGGCAATATGTTAAACAGCGGGCTGGATCTGTTGGTGTGCAATCAGATGCTTTCCGCCATGGCCATGGGGCATCTTGCCGTGGCCAAAACCATACATGTAATCGTTTTGAGCCTGTACAGGATTGTGGACCAGGCGTTTATTCCGCTGTTTCTGAAAAGCTACACCATGAACAACAGGGAAAGGCTTTTGAGGGAGCTAAAGCTTTCCATGAAGGCTTCGGGCCTGCTGGCCAACCTTGCCTTTGCCGGTTTTGTAGCCATGGGGCGTGCTTACTACAGACTGTGGATACCGGGGCAGGATATTGAAGCGATCTACAGGCTTACGGTTATTACGCTTTTGACCTGTATTCCCACAGGGGCGGTGCATCCCCTTTATTATATCTATACGCTGACGGTGAAAAAACGGTTTCCCTGCATCGTCACGGTGGCGGGCGGGCTGTTTAACGTGGCGGGAATGTATATTCTGATCCGGTATGGACAGATGGGGGTATCGGCGGTTGTGTGGACTACGGCGGCGGTGATGATGGTGATTGATTTTATTACCAATCCCCTGTATATGGCCCATGTGCTGAACCTGCCTTTGCTGACCTTTTACCCGGGTATTATCCGAAACGTGTTGTCCTGCCTGGTGCTGCTGATGGTATTTCAGGGGCTGTCCTGTCTGTACACCCCCCATTCGTGGCTTGGGTTAGTGGCCTGCATAGCAGTCAATGGGGTAATCGGTACAATCCTGCATCTGGCCGTTGTATGCGGACCCAAGGGGCGAAAAGGGCTGAAAGGGGGGAAGGGGACCGATGTATCAGTTTATTGAGGCTCTTCGGGCATTGGCAGTTGTTTTTATTGTCAATTCCCATCTGAAGGGCGTATATCCCAGTGACAGCTTTTCCTTTGGCGCGGGAATGGGATTGGCTCTTTTTTATATGATCAGCGGATATCTGCTGGCGGGCGCGGCAAAAAGGGAGCATCTGGGAAAATGGTATGTAAGAAAGGTACTCCGTCTGTATATTCCTCTTTGGATATATAAAACCGTGATGGTTGGGGTGGGGTATGAGGCGGTCCATGGTTTTGGCGGTTTTTTCAGGAGCTTTCTTTTTCCGGCTTACTGGTTTGTGGCGTCTATGGTTGTGATGTACGGCGTGTACGGCCTGTTTGTGAAAAAGATTTACAGGGTTTACGGGAAGGCTTCCCTATACGCCGCCCTGGCTTTGTCCGCAGGTGTGTTTGGAGTCTTGTATGGAACCAAGGCCCCTATTGGGGCTCTTGATTTAAGAACCCTTACTGTGGGGGCTTTTGAGCTGGAAACGTATTCGTTTATGACGCAGTGGATCTGGTTTGGGTGTATGCTGCTGGGGCTTATGCTTGCCGGCGCGAAAGGGGATGCTGCTTCCGGGAAGAACCGGGTTTTTTATCTTTTTGGGGCGGTTTTCTTTTTTGGGCTGAGCGTATGGATGAAAGGGCTGTTAAGGGAGCCGGGGCCGGAAAGCCTGATGGTTTTGCCGGAATGGTTTTATGTGGGGTTTGGGTACTGCCTGTTTCAAAGCTTTATGGGATGGGAAAGCCTATGGCAGCGCATGGCTGATAAAAAGGTCTGGAAGCTGACAGAGCTTCTTAGCAGATGCTCTCTGGAAATCTATTACTGTCAGTTTTTTTGGATCCATGTGGGAAGGCAGGCTGGTTTTCCCTTTAATCTTTTCTGTATATGGGGAGGAATCGGGGTAAGCGGATACCTGCTCCACAGATTTTCCCAAATCATAATTAGCAGGCTGGAGCGTGTTTGAACGTTCATTCCCGGCATCTGCCGGAAAGCAATTTGCAAATACGCTTTGGAAAAATGGAATGGACGGACAATAGGTACGCTGGGAGTCTTGCTTGCGCCTGCCTTTAGGGCGGATTGGCAGATTGGCGGATTTTCCGTCATATGCGCATAGATTTCGTCAGCGTACGTTCCCGGTACGCCTCATAAAGATGCGTATCTGATAAAAAGCATCTCACAAAATCAGGCACAAAGAGATTCCGAGCGTAGATAGAATCACATAAGGAGGAGTTTTTAGGTGAATAAACATCGGGCAAATAGGAAAAAGGCGGCAATATGGCTGTGGCTGCTGATGTTTTTTTTGATGCTGCAGGGCGGAGGGAGTAAAGGAAACGAAATGCTTACGGCGGAGGCGGCGGTATCTGACCAGGCTGCTCTGGAGCATGGCGGGGGAAACGCGGTGACGCCTCAGCAGTTCGGCGCGTTGGCTGACGGAATCCATGACGACGGGCCGGCGCTGCAAAAAGCCCTGGAATCGGGAAATCCTGTTGTGCTGGTTTCGGATCTGTATCTTTTTTCCGGGGTTTCCGTGTGGGATCATAATGTTTCCCTTAACGGCAACGGCCATGTGCTGTACTGCGACGGCAAAGGGGTGGAGATCTGCGCCACCCTCAATGACGACCCGTCCTCCGCTGCCGCCATAGTAACGGAAAATAAGCCTTATTACGGCACCTACCACAGAGGGTATGTTTCTTATGGCGGCAGCAGCCCACTGACCGAGAACCTGGGGGAGGTTACGGTGGGGTATTTTCATGAATACCAGGCTTATCTTTCGGATCTGACCATTATAGCCAGAAATTTTGACGGCCAGTGCGGCCTGGAATTGAAACGGATGTGTAAAAGCGTGGTCCGCAATGTGCGGTCTATCTGTGAGGAGGGGTCCGACGGGGAGGTGGGAATCCATGTCCACAACTGCTATCAGGTAAGGCTTGAGGGCTGCCATGCCCAGAACTGGACGGCTTCCAATACCTGCGACAGGGGATACGGGATTGAGGCAGACGGAAATGATATTGTAATCACGGGCTGCACGGCATTTGGAAACAAACATGATATCTGTATCTGTTCAGGCAGAAACATTTTTTCGACGGATATCAGGGTCAATGACTGCAAAGTGGGATGCGTCTATGATCCCAATGCTTACCGGGCCGACGGCTCTAAGAAATATCAGGCAAGGTTTGATATCCACGGGGCAGGTGAGAGGGTTTTTGTGAACAATCTGGATATTGCCGTGGAAGCAGCGAGCCCGGATACCATATTCGCGTCTCTGCGGGCGCCGAAGGCGGAGCTTAACGGAATGACCCTGACAGGGGACGCCGGTTATGTGGTTTTCGCGGAGCTGGCGGATTCCTTTACCTTTACCGGGCTTCGGATGGAGAATATGGATCTTTACGGAGGCTTTAGGCCGGAAGAAAGCATAAGGGAGCTGCGGATCACCGACGGGGTTTTAAACGGCTTTGCCCGGATGGGACCTCACACAAAGGTCTATCTGGAAGGGGTTTCGGTGAGAGATCAAGGGAAATCGGCCCGGGGGGCAGGGGCAAAAGAGATTTCGGGAGTACATCCAAATGAATAGGAGGAAGGGATATGACAGGCAGTGAAGTGTTCCGCTCTGTTTTTCTGGGCGGGTATCATAAGGCGGATGTGGATGAATACATTCAGACGGTTGAGCGGCAAATCGAATCGGTGAAGGCGGCGCACCAAAAGGAACAGAATGATCTGATCCAGAAATATGAGGAACGTTTGCTGGAGAAAACGGCGCTTTTGGAAAACGCCGAGAGGAAGCTGTTGGTGACGGAGAGAGAACTGTCATCGGCAGGGGAAAGGCTGTTGGTGACGGAGGAAAAGCTGTCGGCGGCGGAGGCGGATCTGGGAAAAAGGAGTGCAGACTTTAAAGAAAAGGTTCAGGAAGCGCCGGATGGGGCAAAGGAAGAGGAAAAGCTTCGGCAGGAGCATGAACGGCTGCTGGCGGAATTGGAGGCGGCGCGGGGAAGGGCAAAGCGGGCCGAGTCAGAGCTGGAAGAAATGGTAAAGAAACAGGAGGAGGACCTTCTGGATCGCCAGACCATAAAAAAGGTGCTGGAGGAAGCCAGCCTGAATGCGGATATGATCCGGGAGGAGGCTCAAAGGGCCGCGCGGGGGATCGTTGAGGAAGCCATATCCAGGGGTGAGGAACAAAAGAAATATCTTGCAAGACAGATTGAATCGCTGTTTGAAGAAAAAGGGATCCAGCTTATTGCCGTAAAGCATCAGATTATAAAATATATGAAAGAAGTGGACCAGACTCTGCAGGGCCTGCACAACATCTATTGCCGAATGGATCGTATGGTGGAGAATATGCCCCTTAAGATAGAGGATTATTGGGCGGGAGATCCTTATGAGATACCAGAGGAGCCGGATGGAGAGAGAACGAAGAATGGAGAGAGGGCGAACGATGGGAAGAGAACGAAGGATGGGGATGAGGCGTAAAACAGCCATAGGGACTGTCTTTTGGCAGACGCCCAGGAGATCCATTTCATTGATGTGAGGAAGTTCAACGCCTTACCGGGAAACTCCCTTCATTATAACATAGAGGATACGTTGATCGTGGGCAGTGACGGCTTGTCTTATGACTCGGTCAACGCCCGAAACAGCGCCTGACAGTCCTCCAGATGTTCGGTGTTGGAGATGATCACCCCATAGAAGGACTCATCTTCCCGGGAGGTTTTGCCGTAAAGCTCAAAAAACCGGGTTCCCGACAGATCCACAGCATAATACCCAGAAGATCCTTCCTGCACCGATGGAGATCCGTTTTGCTTTGCAGGCAGTCCGGCAGTATCCGTTTTAAGCTTTCCGCTGCTGGAGAGCGTTTCCAACAGATCTTCGGGAAGGCACTGGTCAAGAGGGCAGCAGGCGTTTAATGCCAGAAGGTAGCGGTACAGATCTTCCCCGCAGACAACAGCATCCATGCGCCCGGATGAGATGGCGGCCATAACTTCCATTTCGTGAACCTGATAATAGGGACTATCATAGTCAAAGGGCTGATCAAGATTGACATCCACAGACCCTGGCTTTCCGTCAGACTGCAGCTTCTCGGTAAAAGAAGAAAACCAGGGGCTGCAGTCTTCTTCTGTATCCAGCGCGACGCAGATCCTGAGACGGCAGGGTTTTTGGCCTTCCCACAAAATCGAGATGAACGTGAAGGCAGCTATGGCAGTGCAGATGCAGGCCAGGATGCGCCATCTATAGTAATCCCATAAAAAGATCAGCTTTTGTTTCCCGTCCAGGGTTTTCAAAGTGCGAAGGTCACGGCAGAGTTCCTGCCGCAGGGAGGGATGTTTCGGTTTTCCAGGGCTCATTGGTTTGTTCCTCCGTCATTGATAGGTCTTATTTTAGAAAAATAAGAGTGCATATGTCAATAGATAGGATATCTTTTGCACAAATCTACTAAGAGTTGCAGTATTATTATAGAAATATCTTTTTATATTTGTTATATTGACCGTGAGGAATTCAAGTTTCTCATGCTTTTCTTATATTTGGGAAACAAAAATATAGTCTGGTCTGAGAATCTTGGATTACCTCCCGTTTCTGTCTGTCTTTTTAAACTCCCGTACTTTTTGCACAAATATGATAAATATTGCAGAAATGTTATCGAATTTATAGCCTATATTTGCTATATTTTTTATACATAATTTTGGTTCTCTACATAAAGATATGTCATTTGCACAAAATTGGGAACCTAAATGACACTCAATATTTTTCATTAGGAGGAGATTCGATATGAAAAAGAAGTTACTTGCAGCGACACTGGCAGCTGCCATGACCGCATCCCTTACGGCATGCGGCGGTTCGGACAGCGCACAAGAAAAGGGTGATGGGGTATCCATTACTATTTTCAATTCCAAAATTGAGGTTCAGGCTCAGTTTGAGGAGATGGCCAAAGAGTACAGCGAAGCCACCGGCGTCAATGTGGAAGTCTACTATTCCAATGACACGGTAGCGGCTCATCTGGCTACCAGGTATTCTTCCAACGACCCTTACACGCTGTCCATGGTGGATGCCAAAGACGTCTATTCCTTGGCAGAGGACCATGCCATTGATCTAAGCGGTGAAAAATGGGTTGAGAATACCAATTACGCCCTGTCCGTAGGAGGTAAAGTTGTGGGTTTTCCGGTGTGCGTGGAGGCCAGAGGGCTGATCTACAATGGGGATGCCATTGAAAAGATCACGGGGGAAGCCTTTAATCCGGAGGATTACGCCACTCTGGACGCCTTCCAGGGACTTTTGGAAAAACTGGCGGCAGGAGGCATGGAAACGCCTACGGGAATTATGAAAGAGGACTGGTCCCTGGCAGGGCATTTCCTCTCGGAAGTTTATGAGATGCAGGACGATGTAGACGGGTTTATCACTTCTCTCCATGAGGGCACTGCCGACCTGGCCAATAATGCCAAGTGGAATGGAAAGATGGATTATTTTGATACCATGATGAAATATAATTACGCTGCTTCCTCTGCCATCGCCGCAGAGCGGGAAGTGTCGGAACAGAAGCTGGCGGAAGGCGAGATCGCTTTTATGTTTGGCGGGAACTGGGACTGGTCCATGATCAACGCTTACGAGTACTCTGAAAATATGGGTATCATGCCGGTTCCGGAGAATACATCCGACGGCAGCAACAAGAAACTGGTAGGCGGCGGTTCCAAATATTTCTTTATTGATTCTTCTGAAAATACGTCGGAAGAACAGCGTCAGGCTGCCAAAGATTTCTTAAACTGGCTGGTATTTGATGAGGCCGGCAATGCTTTCCTCACAGAAAAATGCGCTCTTGTTCCGGCTTACAAAAATATTGCGGCGGCAGGACTGGATCCTTTGTCCGTGTCCGTAAAATCGTATGCGGATGCAGGAAATCTGATCGACAACTATAACTATCTGCCGGATGACCACTTCTCCTTGTGCGGCGCCGCGTTCCAGAAGTATCTGGCCGGTCAGATGGACCGGGCAGGGCTGGCAAAAGAGGTGGAAGCGTATTGGGCTTCTACAGCTCCGGTGGAGCGATAAAGGGGCAAAGGTTTAAGCAAAGGGGGAAAACAGTTCATGAAGACAAATACGATGTCTTATAAATGCAAACAGTTTCTTATGTTTGCCGGCGTGACAACGGCCGTCTTTGTGGCGGTGGTCATTGTGCCGTTTATCTACGGCATTTACCTGACACTCACAAGCTGGGACGGCGTATCAAAAGAAAAGCCTTTTGTGGGGCTTGCAAACTATGTGGCCACGTTTGCGGACGGAGCGTACTGGCAGGCTATGGGAAGAACGTTTTTGTATTCCGTCATAGCGGTTGTTTTGGTAAATGTGGTGGCGTTTGTCCTTGCGTTTTTGGTAACAAGCGGCGTTAAAGGGCAGAACTTTTTCCGGGCCGGCTTCTTTACTCCAAACCTTATCGGCGGCATCGTTTTAGGTTACATATGGAAATTTGTGTTTAACCGGGCTTTCGTGGCCCTGGGGACTTCCCTGTCCATCGGCCCTTTGTCCTCCTCCTGGCTTGCTACCACAGGCGGGGCCATGCTGTGCCTTATCATTGTCTCCGTGTGGCAGTACGCGGGCTATATGATGCTTATTTATGTGGCGGGATTTATGAGCGTGTCGGAGGACGTTCTGGAAGCAGCCAGGATTGACGGCTGCACCAATACGCAGTCCATTGTGTATGTTTCGGTGCCCCTGATGATGTCTTCGTTTGTGCAGTGCCTGTTCCTGACGGTTACAAGATGCTTTATGGTTTACGATGTGAACCTTTCCCTGACCAACGGCGAACCCTTTAACAGTTCGGTGATGGCGGCCATGCATGTGTATAATCAGGCATTTACTTATAAGAATTTCGGAGTGGGCCAGGCGGAAGCGCTGATCCTGTTTGTAGTCTGCGCGGTAGTGGGCGTGCTTCAGGTATATGTAGGTAAGAAAGGGGAGGTGTCGGCATAATGAACGCAAATGAACAAGCTGCACGGAATAAAAAGATTAATCATGCCATCAAGATTACACTGCTCATCGTACTGTTTGTGTGTTTTATCTTTCCTTTTGTCCTGGTGGTGATCAATGTATTTAAGTCGAAGGCTGATATTACGTCAAATCCCCTGGCTTTGGTGGGAGCCCACGGATTTACCCTGGGAAACTTCCCGGAGGCTATGAAGAAAATGAATTTTGGGCGTTCGTTCATTAATTCCGCCTTTATTACCATCTGTTCCACGGCGCTTACCATTTTGTTCTCCTCCATGACCGCCTTTGTCATCGTGCGGAATAACTGGAAAGCCTGCGGCGCGCTGCTGGGAATGATGATCGCTTCTATGGTGATCCCCTTCCAGGTGCTGATGATCCCCATGGTATCCCTGTACGGAGGTATTCTGGGAGTCCTTAACCACAGAGCCACGCTGATCTTTATGCATGTGGGATTTTCTCTTTCCATGGCCACCTTTATGTTCCACGGAGCCATCAAAACCAACGTGCCTGTGGCCCTTGAGGAGGCGGCTACCATTGACGGCTGCACTCGCTGGCAGACTTACTGGATGATCGTGTTTCCTCTGCTGAAATCAACCATCGCCACAGTGGCCATCATTGACGCTATGGGTTTCTGGAATGACTACCTCCTTCCCAGCCTTGTGCTGGCCAAAAAGGAGCTGTACACCATCCCCATTGCCACCCAGGTGTTTTACGGGACGTATTCCACGGATATCGGTCTGGTGATGGCGGCGCTGCTGCTGGCCATGTTGCCTATCCTGATCTTGTATCTTCTGCTGCAGCGCTATATTGTAGACGGCGTAACATCAGGAGCAGTAAAATAAACGGTAACGATTTAAAGGTATAAAAGCAATGAGACTGGATGAGAGCCGGTCTCATTGCGCATTTTAAAAACGGAGGTTTTTCATGATAAGTCAGACATTACGGGAAGCGCGAAAATATGAGGAGGCTTCCGAAAAACTCATCAGCCGGGAGGCCAGGCCCGGATTCCACCTGTCCGTGCGCATTGGCTGGTTAAATGATCCCAACGGTTTCTCCGTCTATGGGGGAAAATATCATTTGTTTTACCAGTACCATCCCTACAGTTCCCAAACAGGCCCCATGCACTGGGGACATGCGGTGAGCGAAGACCTGCTCCACTGGGAGTATCTGCCGGCGGCTCTGGCTCCGGATGAATTTTATGACAGGGACGGGTGCTTTTCGGGAAGCGCCGTTACCCTTGAGGACGGAAGACACCTGCTGATGTATACAGGCGTGCTGAAGGAACGGCAGAGGGACGGGGGAAGCTGCGAAGTGCAGACCCAGTGCATCGCCGTAGGGGACGGGATTGACTACGAAAAGTATGAGCAGAATCCGGTGCTGGATGAAAAAGACCTGCCAAAGGGCGGCAGCAGGTTTGATTTCAGAGATCCCAAAATGTGGAAGGCACAGGACAATACCTACCGGTGCGTCGTGGGAAACCGCCATGATGACGGCAGCGGGCAGATCCTTTTGTATGCAAGCGCGGACGGTTTCCACTGGAATTTCAGGAATGTCTTGGTCTCCAACCGCAACCGTTTCGGAACTATGTGGGAATGTCCGGATTTTTTTCAGCTGGACGGGAAATGGGTGCTGCTTGTGAGTCCCCAGGATATGCTTCCTCAGGGGTTTGAATACCACAACGGCAACGGAACCTTGTGTCTTATCGGTGATTATGACCAGGAGACGGATGTGTTTACGGAAGAACATGACCAGTCCATTGACTATGGGATTGATTTCTATGCGGCTCAGACTGTGGAAGCTTTGGACGGGCGGAGGATCATGATCGGCTGGCTGCAGAACTGGGATGCCTGCGGCATCCGCGCGCCCCAGGAGCCCTGGTCCGGCCAGATGAGTCTGCCCCGTGAGCTGTCTGTCAGAGACGGAAGGCTGTATCAGAGGCCCGTAAGGGAAATAGAGACCCTGCGAAGGAATAAAACAGAGTACGGAAATCTGTCTCTGTCTGGAGAAGTCCGCTTACAGGGGATCCAGGGACGCAGGGTGGACATGGAGCTGGTGATCCGTCCCGGAGACGAGGAGAATATCTATCAGAAGTTTGCGGTCCGTTTTGCCCAGGATCAGCAGTACAGGACTTCCTTAAGTTTCCGTCCCTATGAATCGGTGCTTAAGATTGACCGGAAATTTTCCGGTTCCAGGAGAGCCATCGTTCATCAGCGCCGCAGCCTGGTGAACAGCCGGAACGGAAAGCTGAAACTGCGGATTATTCTGGATTCGTTCAGCGCGGAGATCTTTGTCAATGACGGGGAGCAGGTGCTTTCCATGACCATGTATACGGACCTGACGGCTCAGGGGATTTCGTTCTTCGCGGACGGCCAGGTGGTCATGGACATTGTTAAGTATGATCTAGTAAAGTAAGGGCCGGTTTCCCGGAACATGCCAGGCGCGTCCGGGAAAGGCAGGCTGTCAGGAAGGGGAGTCTTTTGTGGACTCCCTGTAGATCAGACCGGTCTGCGTATGGACCGTGCGGAATTTTATGGAGGGATCTTTGATCCGGGACGTGAGCAGATGGACGGCGGTAAGGCCCATGGTTTCGCTGTATATGTGGATGGTGGTCAGGGTGGGAGTTATCATCCGGGATTCTGACGAGTCGTCAAAACCGCACAGGTAAACGTCCCGGGGGACCGTAATGCCCGCTTTTTTCAGTACCTGCATGAAATCCACAGCTACAAAATCATTGGCGCATATAAACACCTCCGGAAGGCTGTTCATATGCAGGAGCTGCTCGGTTAAGTACTCCTGATAATCGGAGGAGCCGGGATTTTTGACGCCTTTTTTGTTGCCCAGGATGCAGTATTCTTCCGTCACCGGAAGGCCGGAAAGGAGCATGGCGGACCGGTATCCCGCATACCGCTCAAAGAAAGACTGGCAGTGGAGGTATTCTCCCACAAAACCGATCTTTTTTTTGTTTCTGCGGACCATTTCTGCTACAAATGCACAAATATCCGACTGATTATCGGGAAAGAGCCGGTCCGCCTTCAGGGGGCTGTCCACACAACCGGCGGGTGCGTCCACAAAAAGAACGGGCAAATCCAGGCCGCATATCATTTGGCAATAGCTGTGATGAAACATTTCAAAGCAGATGATGCCGGCGATTTTTTTCGGATCAAGGGAATCAGGCAGTTTCAGGTTGTCGATTTCATGGTCCTGGATCCGGTGCATGACAAGGCTGTAGCCCAGGCGGGACAGCTCTTTTTGAAATACGTCTATGATGGAGGATATAAAGTAGGTTTTTCCCCAGAAAACCGTAGTGAGGAGGACGATCTCTCCTTTTTTGGAGGAATCGGGGACGAAAAGCTCCCGTTTGTCCAGATCGGCGGCGGTAAAGTAAGAAAATTGTTTATATCCCATTTCAGCGGCTTTTTTTAAAACTTTCTCTCTGGTGGCATCTGCCAGGATGCCCGTATTGTTGATGGCTTTGGAGACGGTGTTCCGGGAAATGCCCAGAGCATCGGCGATGTCTTGTATGGTAATCCTGTCTGCCATAGTGTGTTCCCTTTCTTCAAGAAGCAAAGATTTACGATTATTATAAGGTACTGTTTGAAATGCGTCAAATATAAAAGTTCAGAGGGCGGGTAATATTTGTCAGCAGGTATATTTAAAATGTAAAGAAATGATTCATTTGTAAAATACAAACAAAAAAAATGTGCAAATAGAGAAAATATATTGACTTAATTTGTGATAAATGATATATTGTGTTGTGCAAAAGTAAATATAAAATAGTTACATATGAGAAATTTGGAAGCGGCAGACAAAATAGCATGGTTTTTACAAGAGGTGTTTCCATGGAAAATTTCGGAATTCATGTACCGGCTTACTTTGATTTTGACAACAATATATTTCATTTCTGGCTGGAGTGCGTTCGGCAGGGCAGAGGGGACATTATCCGGGACTACTGTGATGAGGAGGAAAAAAGGGCGCTGTGCAGCCGGATCTTTATGGAGGACAGGGCGTATGCCCTTAGGGTATGCATGGTGGTCTGGGTGGAGGCCGTGAAAATCGCGGAGAAGGTGGATGTGCCCAACGCGGCGGTAGATAAGGCTTTTGAAGCATGTTTTATCCGTTCGCAGGAGGCATCTACCCCCTGGATGCTGGTAAAGCTCAGTGAAGAGTATTTGATGGATTTTGCAGGACTTATCAATAAAACCATTTATGATGATACCTCATCTCCGATTTTTATGAAATTTCGGAAGTACATAAAATCCCATATTTGCGAATCTTTAAGCATTGAGGATATTGCGGACGCCCTGTGCATCAGCAAAAGCCATCTCTCGCACACCATAAAAAAGGAAACGGGAGAGACGGTCCATGGGTGGATCATGAGGGAGAAAATTGATTTTGCCAGGCTTATGCTGTCAAAGAAGACCTATTGCATGAATGAGATCTGGAGCGTTCTGGGCTTTTGCTCTCAGAGCCATTTTGCAAAATGTTTCCGTCAGATCACGGGAATGACCCCTTCGCAGTTTCGGATGAACACGGCGTTATCAGATGCGCAGGCGTGACGGGGGTTTCCATGGGTTTTGTAACCGGTATGGGTTGTCGGAATTTCTTCAATATACAAGATCCCTGCCAAATTCCGCATTGTATGGATAATGGGACAACCCGGTACTGAATGATGCTGTAGAGATTTGCTGACACATATCGGCAGCTTCGGCCCTATTTACAGCAGATCATTGCTGCATTCAGGGTTTGTGATTTTCCCCTCAATATAGACGGATTTCATTCCATACCATACTGTTTTCATTAACTTATTCTGCGTTTTTTCTGTTATGATTGATAGCGTAACATAGAAAATGTTCACAAACAGGAGGAAAGAATGAAAAGAATTACCATGTTTTTATGCACACTGTCTCTCTCTCTGGGCTGTCTGTCGGGCTGCTCGCAGAACGCCTCGACTACGACGGCGCCCGCTGAGACGACGGCGGCTGTAACCACCACGGCGGAAACGACCGCAGAGGCAAATGCAGAACCAACGGCTCCCGCCGCGGAAACGGCGCTAACAGCCGCAGACATGTCTGCAGACCTGGTCGTTATCGGCGCAGGCGGCGCCGGACTGTCCGCTGCCGTAGAAGCCGCGGACAACGGCGTTGAAAACATTGTTCTCTTGGAGAAGATGGCGTCCATCGGCGGCACCACCTTCATATCTCAGGGCATGATCGCCGGATATGACACTGCGTTGCAGAAAGAACAGAACATTGAGCTGACCTATGATCAGATGTATGATAATCTGATGACTAATGCTCTCTACCGCCTGGATCCGGAACTGACCAAAATCACCGTGGAGAACGCCGGCCATACCATCGACTGGCTCATGGAGCGCCTGGAGGTGCCGTTTACCGATAACATTCTCGTAGGCTATGGCCCTCTGCAGATGATGCATGTCATGGGCAGCGAAGAAGCAAAGGGCGGAATGGCTTTGAAAGCCCCCTTTGAGGCTGCCCTGGAAGAAGCCGGCGTCAATCTGATGCTGGAGACCCGCGGAACCCGTCTGATTATGAACGAAGACGGCAGCGTGGCCGGCGTAGTGGCCCAGCAGGGCGGGAAGGAGATCCTCATTGACACAAAGGCCGTCATCATCGCTACCGGCGGCTATGCCTACAATCCTGAGCTGACCGGCTTGCTTGATCCTGAGATGGCAGGTACTTTCGGTATCGGACATCCGGCTGCTACCGGCGACGGCATCATCATGGCCAACAATGTCGGCGCGGCCCTGACGCACACCAATCACCTGATGGCCGTGTTAAAGGACTACGAAATCATGGCCAACCACAACGGAAATTCCAATTCCGCCAATGTCTCCCGTTTCATCGGCGCCCCGAACCTGGTGCTGGTAAATACCAACGCCGTTCGTTTCGTCAATGAAAAATCCGGCGGCTACATGACGCAGGAGCTGAATCGTCCCATCTTTAATGAGATGACCAAGACAGATAGCGACTACGTCTGGGCAATCTCCGATGAGGCAACGCTTGCTGAGCTGGGCGTTACCCGCGGTGGGGAAATGGAATTCCTCAAGGCAGACACCGTCGAAGAGCTGGCCGGGCTGATGGAGCTGGACGCCGAGACGCTGAAGGCTACGATCGACTCCTATAACGGCTATGCCGCCTCCGGAAACGATCCGGAATTCAACCGCGGCGCCGGCAGCTGGGCCGAGTCACAGCCGATGCTGCCCCTTGAGGCTCCCTATGTCGCCGTGGCCGTCGTGCCTTGTGAAATCATCACCTACGGCGGCATTGCCCGCAATGTCAACGCCGAGGTTCTGCGGGCGGACGGCAGCGTCATCCCCGGCTTGTTTGTAGCCGGCGAAGCCGGCGCCAACTCGGCCTATATGGGCTTCACGCTGTCCAACTGCTTTACCTGGGGCCGGATCGCCGGCGCCGGCGCGGCAGGCTATATAAAATAAAATCCGGGAACGGCTGCCAGGCAATATGTGATCCCGTCAGGAGGTCGGCTGCTCATTCATTGAGCAGCCGATTTCCTCTTTCCTTTTTCCCTGTAAACACTCCTGTGCCGCCTCTCTCGCAATCTGCCTGGGCGTCATGCCGGTACGCTGTCTGATATCGCTGCAAAAGGCTTGCACGGAATGAAAGCCTACCATCTGCGCCACCTCGCTCACGGTATAGTCCCCCGAACGCAGCGCCTGAAGGGCGAAGGTCAGACGCTTCTGTTTTATATACTGCTGAGGGGAAAGCTGCAGCTGGCTCACAAAGCTTTTGTACAGATAGCTTTCGCTGACATGGAACTGCCTGGCCAGCTGGCTGGTTTTCAGAGGCTGGTCCAGATTCAGAGAGATCATCTTTACCACATCGGAGACAAACTGCCGTCTGGCCTGCAGCCCCGGGGCGCTCTGATCCCAGGTCTGCCGGAAATCCTGCAACCGCAAAACATATACGCAGAGATTGCGCAGGCACCCGTCAATGACGCTCTGGTAGCCCTTTTTTGCTGAGCGGATCTCTCTCATAATCGCATGTAAAACCCATGCAAGTTCCGGATTCTTTTCTTCCTCAATGGACAGCACATGTGTCTTGTGGATTAAATGCTCCACAAAAAGCGACTCCAGATGGTAGGGCTTTACATTGAAATGGATATACAGATATTCGTACTGCTCATAATTGCGGTTGATTGAGGTCACCAGGGAGGCCGGCGGGAGAATCATCAGATCTCCCGCCGAGCATTGGTATTCGGTGTTATTGATTATGCTGTGGCTGCCGCCCTTGGTGTAATAGACAAATTCAATGTCGTCCGATGTATAATTGGCCTGTGTGTCCCGGTTGCTGCGCCAAAAGCCTACGCTACGGATCCGGAACGTTAAAAGCGATAGAAATCGGTTCAGATCGTCCTCATGCAGCTTTGGGGTCCGTTTATCGGTATTAAAATACATAGCGAGTCTCACTTTTTCTCTTATAGATGGCGGGATATGGTTTCCTTTGGTTTTTATTTTACCATACCTTACACGGTTCCTCAAGAAAAGTCTAGATTCACGCATCTCTCTACTGTCAACTGTCACGAGGCTGACATCGGGGCAAAGGCGTTAAGGAAGGGGAATCCTGTGAACTCTACGATGCGTAGGTTGCGGGGAAAGCGCGCAGGCAGTATGATGTGGTTAGGTTCAGGAAGAGAGGCGCTTAAAAGATGGGTTATGTAACAGGAAAGATCATAAAAGAATTACGAGAACGAAGGAAGATCACGCAGAGGGAACTGTCAGAAACGATTGGCGTCAGCGACAAGACCGTATCAAAATGGGAAACAGAAAAAGGGTTTCCGGATATAGGGATCATTGAGGAACTTGCAAAAGCATTGGGTGTCTCCATTGCGGAACTGCTGACAGGCGATCTTCGGGAGAACGGGAATCAGTCGGCAAATATGCGGAAGATGTGTTTTTATGTCTGCCCGATTTGCGGGAATATCATCACGTCTGTGGGACACGGTGCTTTTTCATGCTGCGGAATCACTCTGCCGGAAGCAGAAGCTGAAAAAAGCGATGGAGACCATGGCATCTGTGTGGAAACGGTGGATAATGAACACTCCATAACCATCAGCCATCCGATGGAAAAGGGCCATTATATTTCTTTTATTGCTTATGTGACATCGGATGCTGTGGATCTGGTGAAGCTATATCCGGAGCAGGGGATATCCGTGCGGTTCAGAAAAAAGGGACATGGTCTCATATATGCATATTGCAACAGGCATGGAATGTTTAAAACAATGATTTGATCGATGACTGCTGTGGGGCATCTCTTTGGAGATGCTTTTTTTGCGGTCGCTGTTTTGCGGCAGAGATGTAGACCAATATGGTGCAGAGGATTGTGGCTTATCACCTTTACAGCACGGCCATGGATATGGATACCCATGTGTCGAAGGACGAATATCAGAAAGAGGCTGGAAGTTTGGGAGGGTAATGGAAACAGAAAAAAGTGGGCAATGAAAAGGTTGTGCCGGAATTGCGACTGGCCAAAAGACCTTTTGACCTTGGTATCATGGTATACGAATAAGTAAAATAGCAGCAGAGCCGATTGATTGAATCGCTGATGATTCGTATTCCCCTTCCATCATTTTACTTTGACAGTACGGATGATGATAAATTAATTGTGGTAGACGGTCTGACCGGCATTTTGAACGAGGATGAACAGAAGGTTATAAGTAATCCAGATTAGAATAAATGACGATGGATATCTGGCAAAATGAAAGAGTATTGGGGAAAAACGTATGGCAGTCGAAAATGGTGAGTAGGTTATGCATGGGCTGGGCTGGAGACAAAGAACAGGACCCTTGGGAATGGTGTGAGATTATTGCAAGGACAGGAACAGTGGCCTACGGAAAGTTTAGGGCGATTTCTGCAGAATGTTCATGCCGGAACTGCCATTTATTCTTTGCTTTACAAAACTGCTGGCAGACAGATTTATTTGCGAGATACTGGCATGTGTAATAGATCTGTTCATTAACTTTCCGGAGTTTATCTTCTACAGATTTCAAGTTCTTTCTGAAAAAATGTATTCATAATATAAGCCGATTATTGGGAAGAAATGCCACCATAATTAAAATATCTATTAAATAAATATTGACACTGGAAAAGTTATGAGTTAATATAGACTCATATTTTAAAGAAAAGGCAGGTATGTATATGTTGGTGGTATCTGTAATGACAAAGAACAACTAAATTTAATAAAGAGGGTAAGCACTAGGGATAGTGTTTTATTTGTGGCACCCTTTTCAGCATTATTGGATGCTGGTTGTTTCTGCCTTACAGAATACTGCATATACTGGGAATTATTGTCTTGTTTTGATGAATGAGAAAAAGGGAAAGTATGAGACTGTAGAGGTCATGCTTTTTTGTTTTAGACCAACTATGAAATGGAGCGCAAGTTTTAAGACATTGCAGGTATCCTTTCATGGAAAGCCTTGTTTTACTACGTCAATTTGAGACATATGGATTCGTGGTTTCAGTCTATTTATGATAGGCAGAAACCACGTTTTTTTGTGTCTTGAACTAAAATATATTTCATTTGGAGGTTTTAAACATGAAGATGATACGGACAGAAAATATAACGAAAAAGTATAAACGGTATAAGAAGCAGGAGGGAGTGATGGGAAGTATTAAGGGTTTGTTCCATAGAGAATATGAAGAAAAAATTGCGGTAGATGCCTTTAACATGGATGTGGATAAGGGTGAGTTTATAGGATTGATTGGACCAAATGGAGCGGGTAAAACTACCTTAGTGAAGATGCTGACTGGTATTATTGCGCCAACAGGCGGCGAAATTCAGGTCATGGGATTTTATCCTAATAAGCTGGAGAAGGCATTTAAGCATCAATATGCGGTAGTTATGGGGCAGAAGAGTCAGTTGTTTTTTGAACTGACAGCGGAGGATACGTTGAGACTGTTTAAAGAAATATATTGTATTCCAGAAGACGAGTATAGGAAAAATAAGAACTTTTTTGTGGAGCTGTTTCAGGTGCAGGAGCTTATGGATGTACAGGTAAGGACATTATCATTAGGAGAAAGGATGAAAATGGAATTGATTGTTGCATTGCTTCATAATCCCCAAATATTGTTTTTAGACGAGCCGACAATTGGGCTGGATGCTGTGGCAAGTAAACAGATTCGAACTTTCTTGAAAAATATAAATGAATCGAGAGGGACGACCGTCCTGCTAACTTCACATTATATGGAGGATATTAAGGCATTATGCAAACGCTCTATTGTAGTAAATTACGGCAGAAAAATATATGACGGCGATACGGATATGTTATTTGAACAATACCAGAAAAGCAAGAAAATGACTATATACTTCGAGCATAGCGTAGAGCCTGATATCCCGGAACATTGCAGGATATTAGAAAAAACAAATGACAAACTGGTGCTTGAAATACCAAAACAAAATACAGAAAAAGTTCTGGAATCGTATATAGGTCATTATCCGATCCGGGATATTGGAATTGAGGAAGAAGAAATAGGCTCTGTAGTAGAGCGCATCTATAAGGGGGTGTAAAACGTGAAGAAATATTTGGAAATTGCTAGGGCATATATGAAAGCGCAGTTAATATGGAGAGCAGATGTATTTATTGATGTGATTTTGTCAGTGGCTAAGATATTGTTTGCATGGATCCTATGGAGTATTTTGTTTGAAGGAAAAGAGCAGATAGCAGGATTGGAATTTCACACCATGATTTCTTACTATATCATAAGTTCCTATCTATTCCAGATGGAAAAGTCTGCTGAAATCAGCCAGCAGATGACGGGGATGTTGAGAAACGGCACTTTTTCAAAATATATGGTGATACCGGTACAGACACAGGGCTATTTTGTGGCGATGGAGGTCGGGAAGCTTGCATTTTCTTCAGGCATTGGCTTTTTAGCAACTGTTCTGTGGTTTTGTTTGTTCAGGATTTCCATTGTACATATAGTCAATTTGAAGATATTGCTGTGCGGAATTATCATGGTTGCTTTAGGTCTGCTGTTTATGGCTCAGCTCAATTATTTCCTTGGGATTTTAACTTTAAAATTTGAGGAGATCAGTACCTTTCTCATGATAAAGGATAATTTATCAGCAGTTGTGACAGGAGCGGTGATTCCCCTTGCACTTTTGCCGGAATGGATGATAGCCGGCATGAGATTTCTGCCGTTCTATTATGTTACATATCTCCCAAGTATGCTGTTTATAGGAAAATGTGAGGATGAAGCAGTGACAGGCTTATTTGTTTTAAGTATATGGTGCATTTTCTTTATTGTTTTAAATCAAGTAACTTATGAACATTATCGAATTAAATATGACGGAGCAGGAATATGAAAGATAATTTTAAATTTTTGACAGAATTAATGAAATTAAGGCTATCCCATATCATGACATTCCGGTTGGGATTCTTTGGACCGTTTTTTATTGACACCAGTTATTTTCTGGTTCAGCTTTTTGCCTTTGAGGCAATTTACGGGCATGTGGATAAAATCCGTGGATGGGGGCATGGAGAAATACTTGTTTTTGTAGGAACATTTTCCCTGATCAATGCCCTTAACATGATAATTTACTTTTTTGGAGTGATTTCCATACCTGAAAAAATACAAACAGGTGAACTGGATTTGTATCTGACCAAACCGGTAAATCCGCTATTGCGAATTACTTTTGAAAAAATAAATCCAGGTTCCATACCGCTATTGGCTTTCAGTGCATGTATTATTGCGTATGGGATGAAAGAAATAGACATGGGTTTTTCATGGTCTAATATTATTAAATATCTGTTTCTGATTTTTATGATGACGATACTGTACTACGATATGGAACTCTTGATACGATGCTTTGCTTTTTTTGTTTTCTCTGTAAACAATTTAACGAAAATTGAGGAGACAGCGATTGACTTGTGTTTGAAAATACCAGGGATTGCTTTTTATGGAATTTTTAAGTTTATTTTTTATTGTGTATTGCCATATGGAATCATTGCAACGTTGCCGACGCAAGCACTTATAGGGGTACTGTCAGTAAAGGGTCTGTTTTTTGGAGCAGCAATTGTGTGTATTTTTACTTTTTTTGCATTATCATTTTGGTCATATGGAGTACACAGATATGAAAGTGCAAGCAGTTAATTATTTTTTGCAATAGGAGGGTATCTGGTATTCAAAAAAGGAAAAACGACATTGTTAATTATCAACATTGTGTCGCGGCTGATGAAAAAAGGCTTTCTGAGTGCTAAGAAAATCGGATGCTACAACGAATATGCCACGCTTGTTTCGGAAGCGGAGTGCCAGACAGCGTAGACAAAAAAGCAACAGCCCCTACTAAACATTCCGGGAGGCAATGCTTGCTGATACGAAAAATATCGATATAATCAGGAATAAATGGAAATTTGGCATATTTGAATGTAAAAAGTGTCGCTTAACTAACAGTTAAGCGACACTTTTTATTTATAGTACTCCAAAAAGTTGTTTTCTTATAACAGCCATGATTATATCATTATTTCTAGCAGGTGTCAATGGTCTTGAATTGTCGTTTTGTTTCTATATATATGCCAAAATATCTTAAAATTTTCATAAAATTCATTTTTTGCAAAACAACTTAAACGCTGTTGTGTTTCTATTATAGAAGCAAGGTGTCGCTTAACTGTTAGTTAAGCGGACATTATGAAACAAGATTTTGGAAACTTAAGAAGGTGAACAGGAAGATGTGGTATGCCTTACAGACTGTTAAAGGGCAGGAGGAGAATCTGAAGAAGCAGATAAAAGCTCTGGAGTCAGAGAAAAAACGTGATGACTGGAAAATATTTTATTGTGTTAAAAAAAAGAAGTATTTGGGACAATGGCACGATAAAACAGAGCTGTTTTTACCAGGATACCTGTTTCTGGTGACAAAGGAAAGAAATTTAAGGATTTCTAAAATTTCTGAAAAGACAGAAATTTCTGTATTTTCCGCGCCTTATGAATTAGATCTCAAAATATGGCCAGTCAAGTGGGAGGAAGAAGAATTTATTGAGAGGCTTACAAGAGAGAATGATGAGATTGGAATGTCTTACGGAGTGATTCGGAATGGTGTCTTAGAAGTTCTTGATGGCGCATTAGTCGGGATGGAGTCAAGGGTCAGAAAGATAGATCGTCATAAACGAAAAGGATATGTCAGCATAGAAATTTGTGGAGAGGAGGTTATAACCGAAATAGGGTTGGAAATTATTGAGAAGGCATAAAGCTGGATATGAAAAGCAGATTTGATATAAGCAACGTATAAAAGAGGTATTAAAGCGATGAATATACCATTTTCTCCACCCGATATAACGGGAATCGAAATTGAAAATGTAAAAGAAGCGATTGGGTCTGGATGGATTACCACTGGGCCGAAAACAAAAGAATTTGAGCGTCAAATAGCAGATTTCTGTGATGTGGACCGTTCTATATGTCTTAATTCCCAGACCGCATGCGCAGAAATGGCATTGCGTATTTTGGGAATTGGTGATGGTGATGAGGTTATCGTACCGGCATATACATACACTGCGTCAGCATCCGTAGTGTGTCATGTGGGAGCAAGGCTGATACTTATCGATGCACAGGATAATTGTCCGGAAATGGATTATGGAAAGCTGGAGGCGGCTATTACAGAAAATACAAAGGCTGTTATTCCCGTAGATCTTGGAGGTATTCCTTGTGATTATGAAAGGATATTTTCGATTATCGAGAGCAAAAAGAAATTATTCCATCCTATGGGACGCGTTCAGGAATCTATGGGAAGAATTGCAGTATGCGCAGATGCAGCTCATTCCTTTGGGGCTGTATGGCATGAGAAAAAAGTAGGAAGTATTGCAGATTGGTCCAGTTTCAGCTTTCATGCTGTGAAAAACATAACTACGGCAGAAGGAGGCGCGCTTACATGGAATCCTGTATTAGGGATTGATAATGAAGAAATTTATCATCAGCTTCAGCTTTTTTCTCTTCATGGGCAGTCTAAAGATGCATTTATGAAATCACAGCCTGGAGCCTGGGAATATGATATTGTAGGTCCATGGTATAAATGTAATATGACGGATATTATGGCAGCTATTGGGTTAGGACAATTAAGCCGATATGAAAAAATGCTGATGAGGAGAAGACAGATTATCGAAAAATACGATGTTGCGTTCAAAAAAATAGGCATACAAGTTCTTGAACATTACAATGAGCAGCGTCAGTCATCTGGACATTTATATATAACAAGAATACCAGGGATTTCGGTGGAACAGAGGCAAGAAATCATTACAAGAATGGCCGAGGCAGGAGTGGCTGTGAATGTTCATTATAAGCCATTGCCCATGATGACGGCCTATAAAAAAATGGGTTTTGATATTAACAATTATCCCAATGCATATGAACTGTTCGCTAATGAGATTACACTTCCCCTGTATTCGAAACTGACAGACGAAGAGGTAGAGTATGTAATTAAAAGTTATAGTGAAATTGTAAAATCATACTTATAATTTTTGGCTTGTAGAGGGAAAAGCATATGCTGAAAAAATGGGATAATTTGCCAGAATATATGAGGACAGATGTGGTACGGCCTTATTACGATAAACTTAAGAGGAAACGGCTTATTCTAGCATTAAAAAGAATCTTTGACTTTACAGCTGCTATTTTTTTGTTGATGTTATTAGCGCCCGTTATAGTAGGTGTTTCCATTGCTGTTGCTGCAGATTTAAAAGGTACAATCATTTTCAGACAGGAGAGAGTTACACAGTATGGAAGAAAATTTAAAATTTTAAAATTCCGGACAATGATTGCCAATGCAGAGCAATTAGGATCCCAGATTACGGTGTCGGAGGATGCGCGGATAACAAGGACAGGAAAAGTGCTGAGAAAATATCGGTTAGATGAATTGCCCCAGTTGATCAATATTATTTTAGGTGATATGAGTTTTTGCGGAACAAGACCTGAAGTGCCCCGTTTTGTTTACGCATATACTCCGGAAATGATGGCAACCCTGTTGATTCCGGCGGGATTGACAAGCGAGGCAAGTATCCAATATAAAGATGAAGACAGGCTGTTAAGGGAAGCAGAGGATATAGATGAAATTTATATAAGAAAGATTCTTCCGGAAAAGATGAAATATAATCTGCAGAGCATTAAAGAATTCAGTTTTCGAAGGGAAATTGGGATAATGGTTAGAACTATAATGGCAGTGTTTCGATAAATAGATAGAATAGTATTATATAAAAGAAAAAACAGAGGTACAAACATGAAATTTTTAGTTGTATGTACAACTGATTCCATGATATGGAATTTTTTAGTACCACATATTTTATTCTGGATGGAACATGGACATAAAGTTGAAGTAGCATGCTCAAAAACAGGATTTTATTTTGATGAGTTAAAACATAAATTTGGTTTTGAAATCCACGAAATTCCTTTTGAAAGATTTCCATTTAGAAAAGAAAATATTAAATCTTATAGAAAACTAAAGCATCTAATTAAAGATAAAAAATATGATATAGTAATTTCCCAAGAACCCGTAGGTGGGGTTTTAGGAAGATTAGCAGGTAGAAAATATGGTTGTAAAAATGTATACACAGCACACGGATTTCATTTTTATAAAGGCGCTCCACTAATTGATTGGATTGTATTTTATCCTATCGAAAGAGGGATGGCATATATTACGGATACGCTTATAACAATTAATCATGAAGACTATATGCGAGCAAGACAATTTAGAGCAAGACAAGTCATACAAATAGACGGGATTGGAGTTGATATTAATAAATTTATTGAGATATCTAAGGAGAGAAAGGACATAAGAAGTTCGTTAAAAATTCAAGATGATGATTATGTGATATTGACTGTTGCTGAGTTAATACCAAGAAAAAACTATGAAACAGCGCTTAAAGCACTTGCAAGGCTTAACTGGAAATTTACATATCTTATCTGCGGAAGCGGAAAGTGTGAGCATAAACTCAGAATCATGGCTCAAAAACTTGGAATTCAAGACAACGTGCGGTTTTTAGGTTTCCGCAGAGATGTAAATGAATTATATAAGGCAGCTGATTTGTTTTTATTTCCGTCTTATCAAGAAGGCTTATCAATAGCGCTAATTGAGGCTATGGCTGCAGGTTTACCAATTATTTGTTCTTCAATTAGAGGGAACACTGATTTGATTAAAAAGGGAAAAGGCGGGTTATTATATAAACCAGACGATATTCAGGGATTCACAGATGGAATAAATATGATTAGTAAAAACAGAGATAATTTATATGGGAGTTTTAATAAAAAGTATGTGAAAAAATTTTCTGTTGAAAAGTCAATTGCTGATTTTTATAATGGGATATTACTATAGCCAAAAGATAAAAATTGAGGAACTGGTGTAATGTGAAATCATAGACCATTTTATTAATACAGACAGATTTAGCAAAAACCCGAATAAAATTTAATCTGCCAGGATATATAAGGAGATGAACCATGTATGCAGATAGTTTAATATTAATGGCAACATATAATGGGGAGCAATTTATAAGAGAACAAATAGACAGCATTCGATCTCAAACATATACTGATTGGGTGTTAATGATCAGAGACGACGATTCGACAGACGAAACTCCATTGATCATAAAAGAATATGCCGAGATGGATGAAAGAATAGTCATTGCAGATAATATAGCAAAGCAAGGTGGCGCTTATTTTAATTTTTGGACATTGATACATAATGCGCAAAAAATGAAAAAATTCAAATTCTATTTTTTTGCGGATCAGGATGATATTTGGCCTGCTGAACGAATGCAATGGATGATCAATGAAGCAGAAAAGAAATCTGAACAAGTTCCGCTCTTTATTTATGGTGATATGGAAATAATAGATAAGGATGGGAACTGTATGTATGAAAGTTTAAATAAAATTATGGGAATAGGAAGGATGTCAGGATTTACGGAATACTATTCTTCGGGATTTGTATGGGGATGCAATACCATGATAAATTATGCTCTTTTTTCACAGGCTCCGGCATACCCGTTAGATGATCCTTATATTAGCATTATGTCTCATGATAATTATTATGCAAAGTATGCGCTTGCAATAGGAAACGTTATTTTTATTAATAAATCCTGTATTAAACATAGAAGACATTATAGTAATACTACAGGAAATAACACACTAGCCTTATCACCGCTTCTGGTATTCAAAAAAGTTCTGTTTGGGTTTGAGTCCCTGGCCAAAACACATGCCATTGGTTACAGGCAAACCTTGCAGACAATTAAGGCACTAAATGAAAACAAGCAGGGAAATTGCGAGCTGGAAAAGGTAAAGAGAGCAATAGAAACAGGAGGATTTCCAGCTGTCTTTATAATGATTAAACAAAAGGTTAAGCGTAAACAATTTCCCAGAACCTGTGGGATTTATTTCGTAATGCTATTGAAAGCTTATAAGAAATATTTGTAAGGATACAAGAAAATTTTGCAGAGTGAGCAGTATAAGGAATGAGGGATATGCTTTTTATTTATGAAGTCGTCATAATTTTTATGCTGTATGTTGAATACAAATATTATAAATCATATTTTACGCCGTTTTCCATTTTGGGATGTTGTTATATGACTGTTCCTGTTTTGATATTGATTGTCGGGGGGAATAGCCAATTGTATCCTATGTCAGAATTTAATCTGCAATGTACATTATTCTTTTTGTTTTTAATGTGGATAACAGGGAGTATAGTAAGAGTATTAGCAGCAAATAGAAAATTATTTAAATCAAAAAACATTATCAAAAACATCAAAAAAATTGAATTACTCGGATACATATTTTTTTTACTATATATTTTTTGTATTTTTATGTTTATGATTACCGTAATAAGGGTGTTAAGTGTCTATGGCTATTCCGGAGCAAAAAATCATACAACAGGAATTGGAGCGCACTTTGGATATATAGCGCTAATGTTAACCCCTTATATAGTTTACCGTGGAGTGTCTCAAAAAAGAAAAGGGCATTATTTTTTTGTTTTAATCCTTATATTAGAGTTGATTTTATTGCAGAACAAACTTCCTGCGATTGTGCTGTTGCTGCAATCAGTTTATTCTTATTTTATGATGTCAGGAAGAGTGAGAGGAAAGAAAATTATAAAAACAGGCATTTTTTCTGTGTTGGCTGCGATGCTATTGTTTATCGTAGTGTATTCGATAAAGCCGTGGCTCATAGATAAAGACACATCTTTCCAGGCTGCTATTAATTATAGTATCGAAAGATTTTTTCATTATTTTTTTTCTGGATTTATTAGTAGTAATGAATATTTTATGTGTCCATCTGGTAATACATTTCAAAATGGGCATAGAGTGGCATATGGTGTTTTTGATACTTTAAAGGAATTGTTCTCAGAAAATCCAAACTATGTTAGTCCGGTAATAGAAAAATGGGTCTATATTTCTCCCATTAGCGCTACAAATGTTGGAGGAATGTTTTCAGAATTAGTATATCAAATCGGTTTTTTTGAATCTGCTATTTATGTGATTGCAGTAAGTATAATGGTATATTTTTTTTATCATCTGACATGCAGTAACCAGATTTTTGTTAATACAACATCATACTTAATGACAATGACGACACTTGGATTTTTTTGCAACTTCTTTTCATTGTTCTCTACTTTTGAAAAACTTATATATGTTATGATTTTTGACTTGATTATTTGGAAAGTTAAAGTGAAGAGAACGGTTGTAAAGATGGGAAGTTCATGCATATTGGACTAGTATTGATATATTTAGAGTTTGATAATTTTAGTATATAATGCACAACAATAATTAATGAAAGGAAATAGCATGTATGATTTCTAAAGTTCGATGGAGCACTGGGATGTGGTTATTTTAGAAACATCATACCTTAATTTAAATGAAGAGTTTTTTGAAAAGGTTATCAATTTCTTTTTTGGCGAATTTTATTACAATCATGGTGTCACTTGCTGCAACGGTTATCTTACCGAAATTTTTAGAACTTGAGCAATATGGATATTGGCAGGTGTATTTATTTTATACTTCTTATGTTGGATTGATGCATTTAGGACTTAATGACGGAATTTATTTAAGATATGGGGGTGAATCATATAACAAATTAGATTACAGCATGTTTCATGGACAATATAAAATCTTGTTAATAGTTGAATTATGCATGGCTTTTGTGGTCATTGGAATCTCTGTTGCTAAGATGACCGACGAATATATGCTCATTTGGATTGGCCTGGCTTTATGCATGCTACTGACGAATGTTCGATATATGTTTATCTATATATTACAGGCCACAAATAGAATAAAAGAATTTGCTGTCATTACTATAATGGACAGGATATTGTTCATGTTTTTTATGTTCTTATTTATTAAACAAACTACCTTTGTTTATTTTATTGTTGCTGATTTGATAGCAAGACTTTTTTCATTGATTATCGGACAGATATATTGTAAAGAGATAGTTTTAAGCAGTGGAAAGTGTGATAGCACAGTAATATCGGAGATAACAAAGAACATAGCGGCAGGTATTCAGCTTTTATTTGCTAACTTAGCAAGCAGTTGTATTATCGGAATTGTAAGATATGGCATTCAAAAATGTTGGGATATCACAGTGTTCGGAAGAATTTCATTTATGCTAAGCATTTCTAATTTATTTGTGATTTTTATTAATGCAATGAGCGTGGTAATCTATCCATTGCTGAGAAGGATCCATGAATCCAAGCAAAGAGACTATTATTTTGTCCTTGACAATTTACTTAGTGCGATACTTTGTTTTTTACTTATGTTTTATTATCCCATAAAAGAAATAATCTCTTGGTGGTTGCCTGAATATAGGGAGGCAATGCGATATGTTTGTGTATTGTTCCCACTATTTATTTTTGAGGGAAAAACTGCGCTTTTATATAATACGTATTTAAAAGTCCATAGGAAAGAAAATTTGATATTTAAAATAAATTTGGTTTTTGTTTTCATTAGCTTTGTGTGTACGATTTTATTTGCATTTATCTATAGGGATTTGGATTGTGCTGTATTTGCAATACTATTTCTTATTGCAGGAAGGTGTTTTACCAGTCAGGTAATCTGTGCAAAGATTGTGGATCAAAATTACAGATTTGATATTACTGCGACGAGTTTGTATGTTTGTTTTTACTTATTGATAGGATTAAACTTTGCAGGACTAAAAGCATATATATATTTAACCTTCATAATAATAGCTTATGAGGTTATCCGTTTAAAAAAGACACTAGCGGCATTCCGTTTTATTAAGGAAAAAGTATGAGGTTTGAATGAGAGAGGAAATGATATGATAACACCAAGAGATATTGAAAGAAAAACTATGACTGAGGCCAAAAGGAAAGAGGCGCATAAGAGTTGGTTCGCATTTTATATTGGACGGCCTATTTCCTACTGTCTTACGATTCCATTGTTGTACACGGATATTTCACCTAATACAATTACTTTTATTTCTATATTGTTTGCCATAAGCGGATTTTGTTGTCTCTCTTTTGGAATATCACTAACCGCGCGGTTAGCAGGGGTTGCTTTTTTCTTTTTGTGGAATATGGCAGATGGCATAGATGGCAATATCGCTCGCTATAAGGAATTAAAGTCAGAAAATGGGGATCTTTTGGATACACTGGGAGGATATATTTCTATGACATTAATACTTTTGGGGATGGGAATTGCTGCATGTTATGATCCTAGTGAACATATATATTTTTCTCCCAGACTTCCGGTGATCCTGGGAGGCATCAGCTCAATTGAAACGTTAATTCCAAGAGTCTTGATGCATAGAAAGATAGCGATAAGTAAAAAAAGTGACTCTGCTGAAAAGCTAAAGGATAAAGAGACATATGGTCTAGCCAAGATTATAATATTAAATATCTGTGATCCAGCTGGATTTCAGGAGGTATTTATGCTGATTTGTGTTTTGGCTGGACTTTGCACGGAATTTACGATTGCATTTTTTATAATTAATACTGCGGTGATGATTTATAGTATATGGAAATTAATGGAGTGAATAATACAAGAGAGGAAGATTATATGAATATAGCGATAATTATAGCAGGTGGTTCAGGGAGTCGAATGGGGCAGGATATACCAAAGCAGTTTATTAATGTTTTTGATAAACCAATACTAATATATACATTAGAATCCTTCCAGCGGCATCCTCAGGTAGATGCTATAGAAGTTGTCTGTATTGATGGTTGGCATGATGTGCTTTGGGCATATGCAAAGCAATTTAATATCTGCAAATTAAGATGGGTTATTTCAGGAGGTAAAACAGGGCAGGAATCAATTAGAAATGGTGTATTCAATTTGGAAGGAATAGCTGAAGATAATGATAACATTATTATACATGACGGCATCCGTCCCCTTGTTGAGCCATCGGTTCTGACAGATGTTATTAGCAAGTGTTCCCAGTTTGGGAATGCAGTGACTTCCATGCCATATAATGAGCAAATTTTTGTTATAGATGAAGATGGTAATACGACGACTAAATTTATACCAAGAGAACTTCTGCGTCGTGTATCAACGCCTCAGGCATATAAATTTAGTTTACTTGTTTCAAAATATCATGAAGCTTTTGAAAAAGAAATCGGAATTCATGGTTCTCATTACACAAATACTATGATGACAGAGCTCGGAGTGAGATTATATCTTGCTGCAGGATCAGATAAGAATATCAAGTTAACGACAAAAGATGATCTTGAACTATTTAAGGCGTATATAAAGGCCAATAAAGAGAGCTGTTTGAAATAGAGGGGATGGATATGCATGAGAATCTATGAAAATGAAAAATATATTGAAGATATCAGTAGTATCGCTGATTCGGATTTTTTTTGGAAAAAACTGTGTAATAGAAGCATTTTAATTACCGGAGCTACTGGATTGATCGGCAGTTGTCTTGTGGATTTTATCATGAAATGTAATGACGACGGCTTAAATTGTAAGATTTATGCATTGGGAAGAGATGAAAAAAAGGCTAGGGAAAGATTTTATTATTGTGCGGATGACGGCCTGTTTGAGTTTATTAGATATGATATAAGCAAATCGTTTGACAGAGATGATATTGGTATTATTGATTATGTTCTTCATCTTGCAAGTAATACGCATCCAGTGCAGTATTCGACAGATCCAATTGGAACTATTACTACCAATATCTTTGGTACATATAATATATTAGAGTTCGCGCAAAAGCATCAAACTGTGAGATGCGCTGTTGCATCTTCCAATGAAATTTATGGTGAGAACCGAGGAGATGTAGAAAAGTTTGATGAGCATTACTGTGGGTATATTGATTCAAATACAATGAGGGCAGGGTATCCGGAAAGCAAAAGGTGTAGTGAAGCGCTGTGCCAAGCTTTTATTAAGCAAAAAAATATAGATATTGTTGTCCCGCGTCTAACTCGATCTTATGGGCCCACAATGCTTATGTCAGATTCGAAAGCAATTAGTCAGTTCATTCGTAAAGGATTGGGAGGAGAAGACATCATTTTAAAAAGCGCCGGATTACAGTACTATTCTTATACCTATGTTGCAGATGCTGTTTCGGGCTTATTAACTGTATTGTTTAAAGGTAAGTGTGGAGAGGCTTATAATATAGCAGATGAAGCCTCCGATATCACATTAAAAGATTTGGCAGCAATCATATCAGAATATGCAGGTAAAAAAGTGATATTTGAACTGCCAGATGAAATTGAAGCAGCAGGATACAGCAAGGCAACTAAAGCAAGGCTTAACAGTAATAAACTTGCTTGTCTTGGCTGGAAGGCAAAGTATGATATAAAAAATGGAGTAAATAGGACCCTAGATATTTTACGTGAGTTGTATTGTGGATAAAAATTATTGGTGAATTTAAAATAAAGATTTGTAAATGAAAGCGCAGAGAGGGAAGAAACCGGATGGGAGGCAGAGGAAAATGAAACAGATGAAAAGGAGCCTTTGAAAGATGATGTTATAGAGGAATCGACCGTTTCCGATTATATTTTGCCAAACCAGTCTGAATCGTCGTGCCGAAGAATGTATCGGGAAGAAACGGATATTAGCAGATACAGGAAAACATGGAACAGGTCAATGATGAGGCCGCAGAGTAACTTTTTTATTGACATATTTCCCGCAAAAACGTCTAATAATATTAGAGATGGGAAAACATCGTCAGGAGAGTTCCTGCCAGACAGTGGGAAGCTTTAAAATCGAAGGGCGATCGCTATGATCGCCCTTTTCTCTGTAGGAGATACCAATAAGCGAATTGAAATTATATGAAGTATCCGAGGAATACATCTCGTATATCAGCACCGTTGAAAAAATGTTTTCTCTTCAAAAGAAAATGACAGAAACAATATCCGAAAGTATCTGGGCATCGTGTACAGCATTAACGGGTATAGCTATTACATTCCTCTTTCCTCACCTAAAAATTCTGATTACCGATTGGAAAACGGAGTACAGAAAATCCGCAGGAGCATTATCCCTATTATCCGCATCACATCCCAATCCTCATCTGGGGAACTGGAATTAAAGGGAACTTTGAAACTGAACAACATGATTCCTGTTCCTTCATCGGAATTAACCCTGTATGATGTGGAGCATGAACAAAATTTATTTCTTTCTGCACATATGTTATATTACCAGGAGATAACATTCATGGAAGGAGGCCGCATATTTTGGAAAAAGTCCGCTTACTGCTGCCCGGAAACCGTCTGTTCGTTGATTTGTATTTCTGCGGAGGCGGAAGATCATCCTGCTTTCCCGGACACGGCTTTGGTCCAGATGTACGGCTGAACTACTTGATTCATTATGTCATCTCAGGCAAAGGACTTTTTGAGACGGACAGCCGCCGATATTTTCTTTCCAAGGGACAATGCTTTCTCATTGAACCAGGAGTTTCCACCTTTTATCAGGTCGATAGCCAAGAGCCATGGAGCTACCTCTGGCTCCGAAACGTCTCTGTATCAGCATTCCCAGCTTCTGGCCTTTCTTTGTCGGCTGGCAGACAGGCCCCAGGCCGGGCCCGGGAGCTGTTGGCAGGAACCTTTGAGGGGACGTTTTCGGGGCAGCGTTATTGGAAGGATGACGGGAATTTATACGTATCGTTTCTTTCCATTTTTATCAAATACCTTTTTTAGCGCAATTTCTGTAGGAAAAACAGAACCAATGAAAGGAATGAGCTGGCAGCCACAGAGAATCCCTCCTATTGTTCCTACATAATCCTTGCTTTTTCCAATTACCAAAAGCAAAGATACTACGGTGATTGGCAATAGGATCAATCCGCAGGCATACCATATTCTGCCGCAGTATTTATGAGCAAATTCCCAGGTGTCTTTGTTTTTCATGGACATGGATGTTCGATATCCAAATACCGCATTTATTTCTTTTGGAGTGTTTTTCATAAAGTATCTTCCAAAGCCAATCATTGTAAGCGGAATCAGCAAATCCATAAGCAGCATAAAAATCCAAAATCCCATAAAATTCTCCTTCTATGAATTACGATCTGTGGTTTCTTTTATTATATATCTGTTTTAAAAAAAATGAAAGCAGTTTTTCGCGGTTTTCCCTTTTCCAAATGGTGTGCTTACTGAAAATGGATAGATATACATTGCATGCATCAGACAAATATTTTATAATCAGGTATATAAATCAGAAGGCGCAAAGGAGAACTTTATGAAATCAGGCAATAGAGATGATGGCTGGTTAACTGGAAGATTATATTTCAACAGAGAAGATAAAAGAGTGATTATCAAGAGATCGGGAAGCGGGTTTGGCTATACAATGAATTTTGGAAATAAGTGGGCATGGATATTTCATATTATTTTTGTGATTATTATAGCGATATTAGTCGGTGTTCTTAAAAACAACTATTTTAGTTTCTGAGGCTGGCATTAAAAAGACGGAATACGGGATTTTTTTGTAAGGCATTGGGTCAACCGAAAATAAGAACCGCGTTAATAACCGCTGCCCTTTTTGTATAAAGACGCAGTGGTTATTTTTCTATCCACTTATCCGCTGTCGTGATAGGAAAACCATAGTTAACCCCAATTTTAAAACGGTATTTACATATTTTGTTCTTATGAGACACAAATATGAAAACGCTATTTTATTCCTGCCAGAATCTATTGATTATTTCCGGTAATCCGTTAAGATAGGAACCAGTTCAATATAAGGATTGACGCATATGCCGCAAAGGGCGTTATTGCCAAGGAAGATCTTCAGGAGATTGTTCAGTTAGCAATCGGATGATTCTGCCAGAAAGATGTGCCAGATAGAATAGGACGGTGTGATGATGAATGACGAACGTATGAAAACAGACAATCCGGGAAAGCTGCTGGTCTGGCTTTCCGTTCCGGCAATCTGCGCGCAGGTTGTTACCCTGCTTTACAATACGGTGGACCGGGTCTATATCGGGAGAATGGCTGACGGCACCATGGCTATGGCAGGTATCGGCCTGTGTATGCCGATCACTATGGTATTGTCCGGGCTTTCGGCATTGTTTGGAAGAGGCGGTTCTCCTTTGGCTGCCATCAGCCTTTGTAAGGGAGGATAATCAGAAAACCGTATTTTATAAAGACGGTAAAACCGTAGAAATCCCTGTTTTATCTTATACGCAGACGGTTCCTGCGCTGAGGGAAGAATATGATAATTATGCCCTTGTACATTTCATTCCGCTAACCATGTGGAATAAAACCCTGGGACAGGTATGTGAAGGGGAATCGGACAGTTATATCCGTATTCTTTCGAAGGCCGCTGCAAATCTTGCGGATTTAAGTGGTCTGGAACAGGAAATCGTGCGGCTTGTATCAGAACAGTATGAAATTGAAAGCGAAAATGCTCTGGATTGAAGCGTTGGTGACAGCAGGGAAACCACTTTTGATCACATTGCCGCTTACGGTACTGTTTGTGCAATTTGCCGTTACAGCAAGCTATTTAGACCCCATGGCATTCTGGTCCGAAGCCCCGGTTCTGCCTATTGTGATATTTGCGGCTGGGATTATACTGTTTGTTGCGCTTGCTTATTATATTGGCGGAAAGCGTCTTTTGCAGGGTGACTTGAGTGAAACATTGCAAAACGATGCGTTGATTTAGGCAGATAACGAAACATTGTCATCAAAAAGCTATGATTTTTTGGGATAAATGATACAATAGAATAAATATCAGAAAACAGGAGTGACCGCTTATGCTGATCAGAGAACGGCTGGAGGAAGGTGATTTTTCCAACAGCGAACGGGCTATTGTAGATTTTATTCTTGACAGGAAACAGGGTATAAAGGACATGACTACCAAGGAGATCGCCCGGGGCGCATTTGCCTCCCCGTCCACCCTGGTGCGGATCGCCCGCGAGATGGGCTTTGGGGGATGGAATGAGTTAAAGGAAGCGTTCTTAAAGGAAGAGGAATATCTCCAGTCCCATTTTCAGGAGATTGACGCAAATCTGCCCTTCCAGAGAGGGGATCCCATTATGGCCATAGCAGGAAAGATCGCTGCGCTGCGGAAGGAAGCCATTGACGACACACGGTCCCTGCTCAGTCACGACGCGCTGCAGAAAGCCACGCTGTATATGAGGAAGGCGTCTTCTGTGGGCGTCTATGCGGTCAGCAACAATTTGATTTTGGCCAGGGAGTTCCAGCACAATATGACAAGGATTGGGAAAAAGGTGGAGCTGTGCCAGCTGCAGGGAGAGACCGTCTATAAGGCCTACATGGCGGAACGTACTTCCTGCGCGCTTATTATTTCCTACTCAGGAGAAACACCGGTTTTGGTCCGGGGGGCGGAAATCCTTAAAAGGCACAAGATTCCCGTTATCCTCATTACCAATATCGGCGAAAGCAGTCTGTCAAAAATGGCGGACTGCGTGCTGCGCATCTGCACCCGTGAAAGGCAGTATTCCAAGATTGCTACATTTACCACAGACAGTTCCATTGCCTATTTGCTGGATGTGCTGTATTCCTGCCTGTTTGTTCTTGATTATGAGAAAAATCTGCAGATGAAGATTGACGCGGGCCGGGTGATCGAGCTGGGAAGAGAGTCTACCGTGGAGATTATCAGGGAGCAGTGAGGCAGCAGAGACCGCAGAAAATGCGTTGGTAAAGGTTAAGAAGGTTAAATAGATTGAATTATCATGCGAGTTGGGTAGACATTGTCTGCTCAATTTGGTTTGTGTTAAAAGGAGTTCCTTCGAGGATTTCTTTTTTATGCAAAATGTCGGTTTGAATAAAACAGAAAAGGCTGCCTTGAGATTGCTAATCGAAAATTCGGATAGAACTGCTGATGTGATTGCGGCAGAGATAGGAGTTACAAAACGTACTATTGAGCGCGCTTTTGTTAGTCTTCAGAAAAAAGGAAAATAGAACGTATGGGATCTAAGCGTGATGGGATGTGGGTTGTCATTCAATAATGTCATTCATGGTCTACAGTATTGGGAAAGCAAGTTCCATGTATGTAACCAGAGGAATAAGCCTTTTATTCAGTATCTCTATGGAATCAAAAGCATGCGGCAGACCTGTAAGGAAAAATTCCTGAAAAATAAAATACAAACCCAGTCTCTTTGCAGTTATACCTTAAAAATTTCGTTGAACTTATCAAGTTTTAGACTCTTAAGAACGATTTCTAGCGCAAAATGGCAAAATGATGGAATTGCTGAATAATGGTAAGGTGATGTTGTTGGGAATCTGAAAGGATCTGTCGCCTTGCAATTGAATATCAAGATTCCGTTCTTCCACGGCATGCTTTATAAAATCCGGAAAACCATCAATGACCGTGTTTTCCGGTGTTTTAGCTCAGTATAGTGCCATGGTCAGAAATAATTTTTACATGGTTCTTCGGGATACAGGTACCTATGAGAGCAGTTTCGGGGAGGATATCGGTGTGGAGATCCGTACCCATAAACAGGATATCTACTATACATTTTATATCCTTAAGAACGATATCTTGCGCAAAATGGCAAAATAATGGAATTGCTGTATTGTTGAGTGAGCAATGGGCGGGGAGTGTCGTGAGGCCAGTCAGAGGAGAGCTGTCCCGTCCGGGTTCAGATATGCCAAACATTCCGATGAGCCCAAAGCGGAAATCAGTCGGGTATCAGCCCTCCTGCTTTCCTGGTCTCATCTCCATGGCATAGATTCACCCGGACGGGACAGCTCTCCTCTGCCTGGCAAAACCAGAATTCGCTGGCTAAGGTTTGCCCACTTAAGGTGGTTTCGGCAGGGGACGCTGCCTCAACTTTGCAGCGAAAAACAGCTTCTTTTTATGGCCTCAAGTATATTGTTGAGTAATAGTAAGGTGATGTTGTTGGGAACCTAAAAGGATCTGCCGCCAAAGCAGTTATCTTTTCACTACAGAGTCGAAACAGCGTTCCCTATCGGAACCATCTTAAGTGAGCAAATCCCGGCCAGCGAATTCTGCTTTTGCCCGGGAGGGAAGGGAGGCTGTGTGCCGGGCGGGTGAATCTATGCCATGGAGATGAGACCAGGGAACCAGGAGGGCCTAACCCCTCCTGGTTCCCGTTTTGGGCTCATCGGAATGTCTGGCATATCTGAACCCGAACGGCACACAGCCTGCCTTCCCTCCCGGGCTCCGCCACAATCCCCGCCCATTGCTCACTCAACAATACAGCAACATAACGAATTTAAAGTTCCGGTTTATCCGGGTTAGGATATAGACGGAAACGGAACTAAGGAGCTTATTATTGCGGACGGAGAGAACGGGGGATCAAATCCTGTTTTTAATCCTTGGAATTATGATTTATACGATTATGACGGAACGAAGGTGGTTCATATTTTCCCGGAGATGAGCTTTGGCTGCAGGACGAACTTTTCACTTTATGAAAATGGGGTGATAGAGGTGTTTTACAGCAACAGCGCCGCGGAATCCGGCGTTGATTTTTACAGGATCAGCAATGACGGGTTCACTCCCGAATTGATGAATTCTTTTACAGCGGTGGGGCATTTGGAAGGAGAGGAACCAAATTTATTTCGGGACATAAAATATAGTAAGCCAAGCATATGAAAATGGCACAGTTTTCTGAGATGTGTTTAAAAAGAAACATTTAGCCAGATAAAGGCCGTGCCTTTTATGGAATCTGGAACAGGCGTTTTTCAGCACACTTAGAATTGAGAAAGGAGAATACTATGTTTCCAGATGAATTTGACCAGTATGAACACTTAGATGATTGGGAATATGCAGACAGAGAAGCGGCAGGACTGGATGGGGGAGGCTGCCATTTATCTCAGACGCAGTACTGCGAAAACCAGTGCTGTGGGGATTGCTGCGTAGGTCCCATGGGCCCCCGGGGACCCAGAGGCTTTCGGGGGCCGGCGGGAGCCGGACTTGAGACCGTGCTTCCATTTGTGGAGGGAACCCCTTACAGAAACGGAACCATTGTGTTCTATAATGGGGCGATGTATCAGGTTGCAAGGAATAATCCGGTGGGGATTCCGGGAATGTCACCGGACTTTCTTCTAGTGACCGCAGCAGGTCCGACAGGTCCCCAGGGCCCAGCGGGAGCAACGGGGGCGACAGGAGCAGCGGGGCCGGTGGGAGCGACGGGGGCGACGGGAGCAGCGGGGCCGGTGGGAGCGACAGGAGCAACGGGTCCCCAAGGACCAACAGGCCCGACAGGTCCCCAGGGCCCAGTAGGAGCAACAGGGGAAGCGGGTCCCCAGGGATTAGCGGGGGCGACAGGGGAAGCGGGTCCCCAGGGACCAACAGGCCCAACAGGCCCGACAGGTCCCCAGGGCCCAGTGGGAGCGACAGGGGCAGCGGGTCCCCAGGGGCCTGCAGGAGCGACAGGGGCAGCCGGCCCCCAGGGTCCGACAGGTCCGGCAGGTTCCCAGGGCCCGGCGGGAACGACAGGGGCCACAGGTCCCCAGGGCCCTGCGGGAGCGACAGGGACAGCCGGCCCCCAGGGTCCGACAGGTCCGGCAGGTTCCCAGGGCCCGGCGGGAACGACAGGGGCCACAGGTCCCCAGGGTCCGACAGGTCCGGCAGGTTCCCAGGGCCCTGCGGGAACGACAGGGGCCACAGGTCCCCAGGGTCCAACGGGTCCGACAGGTCCCCAGGGCCCTGCGGGAGCGACAGGGACAGCGGGTCCCCAGGGTCCAACAGGTCCGGCGGGAGCAACGGGAGCGACAGGCCCAGCCGGCCCCCAGGGCCCTGCGGGAGCAGCAGGAGCGGTGGGTCCGACCGGCCCCCAGGGCCCTGCGGGAGCAGCAGGAGCGGTAGGTCCGACCGGCCCCCAGGGACCTGCGGGAGCGGCAGGGGCGGTGGGTCCGACCGGCCCCCAGGGACCTGCGGGAGCCACAGGAGCAGTAGGGCCGACGGGTCCCATCGGTCCAACAGGCCCCACTGGCCCGGCAGGTCCCACCGGAACGGGATTAGATAGAGTGGAAGCCTTTGTACCGGGGAAATCCTATCCGTCCAGGAAAATGGTATTTCATAATGGGGCTTTATATCAGGCGGTGAAGGATGCCCCGGCGGGAACTCCCGGAACCTCACCGGACTTTGAGCTGGTGACAGCGACAGGTCCCGCTGGTCCGGCGGGATTGGGATTGGATAGAGTGGAAGCCTTTGAACCAGGTAAGTCCTACTCTGCCGGGAAAATAGTATTTCATAATGGAGCTTTATATCAGGCGGTGAAGGATACTCCGGCGGGAACTCCCGGAACCTCACCAGACTTTGAGCTGGTGACAGCAGCAGGTCCAACTGGCCCGACAGGACCTGCCGGCCCTGCGCCTAAGCTGAATCTGGTATTCACTGGCAATGGGGGTATTCAAACAAGGAAATCTGGAGAGAATTTGACGATAAGCTCTGTTATGCTACAAGAAGGGGATGCCATTTTTTGTCCGCCCGGTACAGAAAACTTTGTATTGAAAGAAACAGGATTCTATGAGGTGTTTTTTAAAGTAGATTGTTCATGTGATCCCCAAGGCGAATTACTTTCATACGCAGGGCTGGAGCTGATTTGTGATGGCCAGACGGCTATGGGCGGATATGAAAAGACCGATTTTATAAATAAGGAAGAAACAAAGGTTTTGGTAGGTCAGACAGTTATTCCGGTGATGTCCGCGCCTGTCAATGTTTCGATCAAGGCGGTTAGTTCGGGCAGCGCGCAGTACAATACCATAAAGCTGATAATACGGAAAATAGATTAAGAAAGAGGACTGAAAAATATGAAAGGATAGCGAAGAAAGAGGCTGATGAAACAGGTCAGCCTCTTTTCATATTTTACAAATTTGTTACTTTTCATGGAGTGAGTAAAGTTGGGGCGGGGATTGTCGTGGGGCAGACAGAGAAGGAGGGATGTCCCGTCCGGGTTCAGATATCAATGTCATGATGCTGGGGTCAAAAGGTGTCTATGCCTGCTATAGTATGGAAATGATTTTGTACACGATTTTAAATCAATTTAAAAACTTCCTTGGATTAGAATGAAATTAACAGTTTTTGAAAAAACAAAAAATGGTTAGACCCCATATAATGAAATCTAACCATACAAATATCGTTATTAACTAACTGACATTGGATGAGACCAGGGAAACAGGAGGGATGATACCCGACTGGTTCCCGTTTTGGGCTCATCGGAATGTTTGGCATATCTGAACCCGAACGGCACACAGCCTGCCTTCCCTCCCGGGCCCACGACTAAATCCGCCCTTTGCTCACTCAACTAAACAGCAACATAACAAATTTAAAGTTCCGGTTTATCCGGGTTAGGAGATATTGTATCAGATAAAGAAGCCGTTCGCTCTGTGTCATAAGGTCCTCCTCTTGATTCTTTCATGTTTTTTTGATTTGTTTGCGGCTTGTTTTTTCCCGCCTGTTAGATTACAATATATCCGTAGAGAGAAAATGTAAAGTAAGCACTTAATTGTGCCGTAGTTACCAAAAAGAAACAATTGTGAAAAAATGGGGGATCCTGATGGGAAAAAATTTACCTGCCTGTCCGGTAGAGACTACGTTAATGCTTATCAGCGACCGCTGGAAGGTGCTGATTATCCGGGATCTGATGGAGGGCACAAAACGGTTTGGAGAGTTAAAAAAGTCGGTGGGAAATATTTCACAAAAAGTGCTGACTGCCAATTTGCGCTCAATGGAAGACAGCGGCCTGCTTACCCGTAAAATCTATGCCGAAGTACCGCCGCGGGTCGAATATACGCTTACGGAAACAGGGGCCAGCCTAAAACCTGTATTGGACGCCATGTCTTCGTGGGGGACCGAATACAAGAAGAAAAACAGTCAGCAGGTGTGAGGAAGCTTTTGGGCCCAAAAGCTCCCCTCACTCCGCATCTGTTGCAGGAGCAAAATTCCTTTACTCAAATTTACCGATAATACTGCCTTGCTGAATGATGTGTTCTTTCGCTTTTTTGATAAAATTGCTTTTTGTGTGTGGAAATCTTAAGGCGATTTTACTGTCAAGAGCGTAAACAGTAAAGCGATATAAATGCTGCTTGCCCTTTGGCGGTTTTGGGCCAGCATACTTATATACTCCATATCCAATTCCTTGTCTGGCATTTCCTAAACTCGGAATAATTTTTCCGCCCGGAATTGCTCCCTTTATTTTTTCACCGGCCGGGATATTCCAGATAAGCCAATGTGTAAAATTCTTAAAAATCGGATGCTTTATATCTTCAAGAGTAATAGCGAGTGTTTTTGCGCATGGAGATAAATTCTTTATTAAAAATTCAGGCGAAATATCTTGTCCTCTTCCTGTATTTACTTTCGGGAATATTTCTCCGTCTTTCATACCCTTACATTCAAAGAATAAAATATCCATTTTAATTCCTCCTCATGGATTGACTAAATTTTTTCAAGTTGCTCAAAAAATTGTTTATTATATCTGATAAACTTGTATCTGCAGGAGGTTTGTCATCAAAAAATCCAGTTTGATCCAGTGAAACAAATCCATGCAAAATGCTGTGATAGTATCGAGAATAAAGGATGATTTTATCATTCTCTTTCGTATATTGCGACAAGACATCAAATAAAATTGATTTGACTGCCCGCCCTGTTTTAATCAATTCTTCCGAATTACTATGGGGGATTTTCATAATTATTCGATACATCTCAGGGTTTTGTTTTACATATGTACAATATGCCGTAGCTACTGCCCGAAACGCGTCTCCACGTTTCTTTCCTTTTGCAGCGTCTAACATCATGCCGTTTAACTGTTTTAATGCCATATTAGCCAGTGATACATACAGTTCATCAATTCCTTGGATATGAGTATATAAAGAGGCGGGTTTTATATTTAGTTTTGATGCCAGCTTATGTAAAGTTAAATTCTCATAGCCGTTTTCTTCAATCAATAATGCTGCTGTTTTTACAACAGTTTCCGTATTAAGACCTTGCTTTTCTTGCGCTGCATGGCGGCCGGATGTCCAGCCCGTCCAAAAAGCCCGCGCCCCAATCGCACATGGCATCCAGTACGGGGATGATGCTCTGTCCGAATGAGGTGAGAGAGTACAGCGTCCTGGGCGGCTTATCCGGGATAACTTCCCGGATAAGCATCCCGCATTCCTCCAGGTCATGTAATTGCTGCGACAGCATCTTAGGCGTCGCCTTGGGGATCATGCGCTGCAGCTCCATGTAGTGGAGCGGTTTTTCTATCAGATGCCAGAGGATAAGGGATTTGTATTTCCCGCCGATCAGAAACAGCGTGGCCTCAACGGGACAGCTGAACTGGTCTTTTGAAAATTCCATGACATACCTCCAATCTTTGAATACTACCCTTTTGGGAAGTATCTTCCCCAAAAGTACATTCTTGCGGAATTCTTACGTCCTGCTAAAATGGGGACAACGGTTAATTAACACATTCAGTATACAACAGAAAGAGAGGATTGACTATTATGGATTTTATCGAAATTGCAAAGAAGCGTTATTCCGTCCGGAGCTACAAGGACAAAAAGGTGGAGGAAGAAAAGCTGAAAAAGATTCTGGAGGCTGCCCATGTTGCGCCTACAGCGGCCAACCTCCAGCCCGTCCGGCTGATCACAGTTCAGAGCAAGGAGGGGCTTGGAAAGATAGGAAAGGGCGCCAACCTTTACGGCGCACCCCTGGCCATCATCGTCTGCGCTGACCATAAAAAGGCATGGGTGCGTCCCTTTGACAAAAAGCGGACCACAGACATAGACGCTTCCATACTGACAGACCACATGATGCTGCAGGCAACGGAATTAGAGCTTGGATCCGTCTGGATATGCTATTTTAAGCCGGACGTGATATGCAGAGAATTTGGGCTGCCGGATCATCTGGAACCGGTTAATATCCTTGCAGTCGGGTATCCAAATGAAGAGGCTGCAGACCCGGAGCGCCACTCACAGACCAGAATACCGGTGGAAGAACTGAACATGTCCGCCCCCTTTTCCTCTGCGGAAAAAGAAATCGGTTTGCAGTAACGAACCGTGTGTTTTCTGATTGAGTAAATTTGCCCGATGTGGTAAAATATAATAAAAGGAGCGGATAACCATGGGCAATGTAAGGATAACGAATACGCCGTATGACGATGTGTTCCGCACGCTGCTGAATGATTGCAGCCCCCCTAATCATCCCTGTGATAAACGAGGTGTTCGGGGAATTATTCGGGACAGGAAAAAATCGTCTTCTCCCCAAACGAGCACTTTCTGAACCAGCAGGGCGGAAATGAAGAGGAACGGATTACGGACACCAGTTTCAGAATAGAAGGAACAGAAACAAAAAAATACCATCTGGAATGTCAGAGCAGTACCGATAACAGCATGTTGATCCGATTTTTTGAGTACGATACTCAAATCGCGCTGGATGAAGGGACGGTTAATGGAAATATCCTTACCGTGACCCTTCCTCATTCCGCCGTATTGTTTTTGAGGCATCATGCATCAACGCCTGAAACGCTGAAAATCCGGATGGTAACCGCCGGGAGGAACCGTGGAATATGATATCCAGGTGATGAAATCCCAACAATACACGCTGGCGGCGGAGTATTTTCTCACCTATCTCTCAAAGGAACAAGACTCTACGATGCTGATCTACGCCGTCTGGTGTACAGAAGGTGTGGACAATGGACAGCTGCGGGAGCTTTATGTGAGTCTGCTGGATAAGTACCGGATACACGAAAACGCGAAAGCTGATTATAAAGGCAGCCAGATGGTCTTAAAAGGCGGCTGCTGTATGGGCGCCAGCAGGCCGGAAGGGCAGCTGGTCAGCAATCTGATGCGGCAGTTTGACTATTTCGGCCTGGACTACCGGGGAGCCTGGAAACTTTTGATGAATGGCGGCAGGTGGATGCAGTGGAAGCAGGAAAATATGGGAGCCGGGCATCAGCCTTAAACCGCCCTCTGCACGTCTGCAATGCTGTACTAGCCGCAGGCCCCACTGCGTCGTCGCTTCGCAGACACACAGATGACACCGGTATCAAGCAATTAAACGCAGGCAAAGGGGCGGTCCTCCCGCCCCTTCCTTACATCACTTTCTGATATCGTTCAATACATTCCCAGGTATCTCAAATTCCACTGCCCCCATATACATGGGAGCCACATCGCCCTCATTGAATCCAATCACAACATTGCCGTTTTCATTGATATAAAACGATGTCTCATCCGTGACAGACTTAAAATTCCACTCCTCAATCTCATCGTCCAGCCAATAATAGACATTTTCATCCGCATCCATCTGTGCCTTCATCTGTTCTTTGATCGCTTCGCTGATAGGCGTAATATAATCGGCCCCTTCCATAAACACATCTTTTAACTGCAGGCGCTTCCCGGTATTCAGATCAATGGTATAGTAATAATTCCACTGATAACCGCTGCCCGCGCCCTGATAACACAGAAGCTTTAATGTAAAATAGTCGGCGGTTGCAGTCAGAATTTCACTTTTTACCAGGATATCCTGATAGCCCTCCTCCTTCTCCAGATAGGTCTCAAACTCTTCTATGAGACTGTCCGTAATCTTTTTGATCTCCCGGTTTATTTCATCGGTTGTCCGCTCCAGATTTTCCAGAGTTTGATCCTCCGGCAGGCCAAGTTCCACCTTAATTTCCGGAACTTGGATATCCGCATGGTTTCTGTCTGATTCATACTCATAATCACGGAACGTTACCACTTCTATCAATTTCCCCAGCACCGGTATTTGCTCCATTGCGTGGGCAATAACCGGAGATGTGTTTGGCAGAATCAAAAATGATCCCACAAATGCGGCTGCTGTTAACGCAGCCCTGGTCCGTATTCTTTTTATCTTGTCCTTTTTATCTGCCATCTTTGCCTCCTCCATTTTTGCGCGCAGCTCTTCAACCTGTGCCTGTGACATTTGCGGTTTCTCATATTCTTTTTTTAACAACAGAAGTTCCCTTTCAACGAGATCGTGCATCACTTTGTCCCACCTGCCTTTTTGGTATATTTGTCGTCATTGCCATAAGCTGGTCTGTCATCTAATACCGCCCGCAGCTTTTTCATGGCGCGGTACAGTCTGCTTTTAACGGTGCTGATATTTTCGTCCAGGATATGGGAAATCTCTTCCAGCTTTTTATCCTCAAAATATTTTAAGATAATCACCGCCTTGTCTTTCTCAGGAAGCATATGGATGGCGTTCTGTAAATCTACGTTGGCATAGGTATCCTCCGTACTGCCCAAGTCTGCGTCTTCCTCATCCAGTATCCGCTCATATGAGATATGTTTGGGCCGGCGTATATACTGAAAACATTCATTGAGCATGATCCGATACAGCCATGTCTCCGCCAGTTGAAGGTCTTTTAAGGTATGGTGACTTCTTAAAGCCTTATATGCCCCGTTCTGCACAATATCCTTTGCGTCCTCTTCATTGTGCGCATAACTGAAGGCAAGGCGGTAATAATGGTTATATTTTTCTAAAATTATATGCTCGATCAACTCCTTGCTGGTTTTCTCTTTTTTCCCGGGAAATATTACCAAGGTAACCACCTCCTTTTGCCTTTCTAATATGTTTGATGCTGCAGGCAGATAAAAAGTTTCACCGGATTTTTCATTGACTTGAAATTTACAGCCTTTTATAATGAGTTATAAATAAGGAAAGAGGGCAGATATGAAAGCAAACAGGACGCGCCGCGGGTTTTCTCTCTGCTGTATGGCCGCCGCGCTGCTGATGATGGGCTGTGATTCGGAGTCAGGCGGGGGCACGTATGAGATCATATATCCGTCCGGTAATACAAGAGATTATACCACATATCATAAAAATATTCCCGTTGAGGGGGCATACGGTTACCTTCAATGGGAGAAGGCAGAAGATTATGAGAAAACCTATGAATATGATCTTCGGATCCTTGATGAAAGCGAATCCGTTTTATATGAATACCCCGGTACGGGCAGCGATATCATGTGCGGGCTGGCACAGGAGGAGCATAGGCTCTGGATCTGCGCGACGGCGAAATCCTGTTCCAGGACAAGGCAGGAGAAGATGAATTTTACCTTACATCCAATGGCGCCCGATGCTATTTTTATGCCCCTGGAAAAGAGGAGCAGGAGAAGCTGTTTGGGCTGTTGAAGACACCTGCCCGAAACGCGGAGCTCTATTACCGGGACATGTCAGACTGGGGGGAGGAACACACGGTTTACACCTTTGATTATGTGGCAAAGCCTGATATTGACACAAGTGGCGGAGTTGAAATCCGCATCAGATTTTACATATCCGAAACCCAACTCAAGGTGGCCTGGACTTCCTATGAATCGGTGGGCAGCGGAGACTGGGAATACCTGGAGAAAGAGGTTTATGAGATCCCCATTGGGGAAAGCATGCCATGAAGCAGTGATAATGTTCAAGTTACTGTCTGGCAGGTATTTGATGTTTCGAACATGTCGGTAATACAAATTAATTTTACCAAATAATAGAGGAGATAAGGAAATAAAAAATTAGCAGAAAGCATCCATTACGAAGTTTATAGTGAATATGAAACGGTTTTACTGAAAATAAAATCATCTGATAAAGTGGTATGTATTGGAGATTTTTATGGAGATGTAGAAAAAGTTATAATAGCGCCTATGGAAGAATATTGTGTAATGGCTGGATGCGGGGTCATTGTTTATTTATTGGAAGAGCCATTTATCCCATATGATTGTTTCTTAATAAGAACACTGTAAATACAAGGCTTTTCAAAGCCTACCAACCAAAAAAAATAATATTTGATCTATCACATTACGCTAAAAGCCGTCCGGCATGAAAAAACGGGCGGCTTTTTTGCGTGGATAGGCGGAAAGGAGGCAAAAAATAATTACAGAAATTTAGCCCCTAAATTTATGCAACTTTCATAACTTCTCGGAATCTCAATGAATGTGATTCTAACTGAAAATTGACAACTGAATATCGTGCAGGAAAAGAAATTTGAGAAAAATGGACATAAACATTGGACATAGCGGGTACTATGCCTTGAAAAATCTTATGGAATCGCTTAAGATATCATTATTAGGCGGTGAATCCTAATAATGATTCTTGAAATGCCTCAGTCGATGGCATTTCCCAGGCATCAAGATGCTGCAGCATCATGATGCCGTAGAGGCGGCAGTACCACATCTTCGTCGAGCGGTGCCTGCCGTCTTCTAATTTATAGTCCTCTTTCTCCCGCTTGTTGGAGCGCTCCACAGAAGTTCTTCTGTCATATTCCTTTTCCCATGCTTTAGAGTCCCTTGGCGGTATGTTAAATAACCTTGGATTGTCATCGGTAAAGATGTGTACGGTTCTTCCATATTTTGCCGGTGAACAAGGGTGTTCACAAAAGCAGCCGCGTTTCCGGTTTGATTTCGGGCACCGGTATTTTGCCCGGTGTTTGGCAGCCTCGTATCCATCTTTATGCATACGTAAGCCCAACTTACAGACAGGGACACCATCGTCATCGATTGAAAAATCGTCCTTATAGGTAAAATGCCCGGTATGTCCGGGATTGAGGTCGATAAACGGTGTGATATGTTCCCGTCTGCAGTATTCATAAACAGGGTAAGCGTCGTGTGCGGAATCCAGAAGGAGCTTTTCAATGCGGAATTTCGGAAGATACGCTTTCATAGTGAAAAAGGAATGCAGGAAGGAAAGCATGTCATGCCGGGAGGCCCGCTCTAAAAGCGGAAACACAGGGAGATCGCTGAAGGAATCGGAAGCCACATACATGTAGAGGTGGTAACCGAAGAAATAGGATTCCCTGTGAGAGTCCCATCCCCAGTTACAGTCGGGCTGGGAATAATGGCGTTTACAGTTACAAGAAGAACAGCCTTTCTCCTTACAATCGCAGATGCGCTTTTTGCGCTGCTGTGCGGCAGTACGGACAGGGGTGCCGTCACCGGCAAGAGCCAGGTGCCGGTGATTAACCAGCCCCCTGTGGATGGACTGGTCCAGGAACTGCTGGTGATAAAGCCGGAAAATGAGGAAAAAGGGATTCTCAGGCTTTAACTGCCAGCGTTCCAGCAGGGGAAGAAGTTTTGAAGCAGTGCTGGAAGAATCGCAGGGAGTCTTATCACCTTTCTTCTTTCCCTTGGGAGTTTTCTTCATTTTAGGGAACCAGTCTTTCGGAGAAAGGTTGTTGGAGTCATCCTGCCAGACGCGGGAAAAGAAATCATAAAAAGTACCGACACCAGGGGTATCGCCAAAAGAGAACCCGCTGAGGATGGCATAAAGGGGAGATTCCTTAAGCATGCGGCACCAGACGGTGATGGAAGTAACTTTCAGTTTCAAAGCAAGCAGGTAGGAGCGCAGCATGCAGGAAGGGAGTCGTGGTTCCGGGCCAAAGACAGAGTAACATTCCCGCATGATAGAATCCGTCTTGGAAAGATCGAGGTACCAAAACTGCACGATATAATCCCAAGTGCTTTTTGGAAGCACAAAGGGATCAGGGTAAAATTTAAGGAACTGGGATACGAAAGTATCCTGAAAGGCGGCATGACCGCCAGGGTTACAAGGTAACATCAAAAATCGCCTCCAATCAAAAAAGTACTTTTTGATCAAGGGCGCGAAGCGCCGCATTTTTTGACTGGTTTGTCAAGTGTTTTTGAGAAAAAAAGTGGGTGATTTTTGAAAGATAGGTTCTGAAAGCCCCATGAAATAAGGGCTGAAGATTCCGAGAAGTTATATGAACAAAAGGGAGGAACATAAACATGAACATGAACAAAGAACTTTCCCGCCGCAATTTTCTCAAAGGTGCCGCCGGTATGGCGGGCATTGCCGCGCTGGGCACACTGGCCGCCTGCGGCACGCCGGACGATTCCGGATCTTCCGGCTCTGCTGTTGCCCCTTCCCCCTCCGCCAGCCAGGAGACGGGGATTTACATCCCAGGTACTTACTCCGCCAGCGCCAAGGGCATGGAGAGCGACGTGACTGTTACCATCGAAGTAGATGAAACCAAGATCATCTCCGCTGTCGTGGACACTGCCGGGGAAACCGAGGGCTTGGGCAAGCCTGTGGGCGAGAAGATGGCTCAGGAAATCCTGGACAAGCAGAGCATCGACGTTGACGGGGTCTCCGGAGCCACTGTGACTTCCAAAGCCGTCAGGGCCGCCCTGGAAGATTGTATCGCTCAGGCCAAGGGGATAGATGTAAGCATGATCCGGGACGGGAACGGCGGGAATGACGGGAATGACGGACAGGAAACCGTTGACTGGCTGGGTGAGGCACCGGTCATTGCCGATGCCGACGTGGTTAAGACGGCAGACACCGAAGTGTTGGTCATTGGCGCCGGCACCGCCGGGCTGTTCGCCGCTTGCGCCGCTGTGGAGGAGGGCGCCAAAACCATCCTTATAGAAAAATTTGGCGAGGACTACGGCGGTTCCGGTGTCCGGGACACTCTGGGTGCCATCGGCAGCAGGCAGCAGATTGAAAACAACGACAATCCGGACAAGTTTGATGTGATCACCGAGATGTACCGCCAGTCCAACGGCTACGGCGACCAGCGGCTGTACAAGGTCTGGGCTGATAAATCCGGTGAGGCAATCGATTGGTATACGGACCGGCTGGCCGAAAAAGATATTTTCTTTAAGCATGAGGTAGACGATCACTCCCATGAGGTGCGCTATCCTGTTTTCGATGTGGGTCATTCGGTTCAGTTCAGCACTATGGAGGGCGACCATGACAGCCAGACAGCCAGGATTGCCAGCGTTTTGAAGGACTACGGCCAGGGGCTGGGATTGGAGATCCACTACGGCACTTCCCTGGTGGAGCTGATCAAAGAAGGCGGCAAGGTCACCGGTATCTATGCCAGGACCGATGAGGGTTATGTCCGCTACAATACCAGCAAGGGCGTGATCGTCTGCACCGGCGGCTACAGCCTGAATATGGATATGCTTAAGGCTCTTCAGCCCGAGACCGTGAAGATGATCAACATCAACTACTCCTACCCCGGAAGCCAGGGCGACGGAATCAAGGCCTGTCTCTGGGCCGGAGCCGCCATGGATGACGCCCATTCCTCCATGCTCTTTGACCGCGGCGGCATCAAGCCGGATCAGGTGGGCTGCCAGGAGGAAGGCGTGCTGTTCTGGATGGGTTCCCAGCCGTTCCTGAAGGTGGATCTGAACGGCAACCGGTTCACTAACGAGAGCGGCTGCTACGACCACATCCTCCACGACGCCTTCAACCTGCCCGGTATGACCTATGCCATGGTGTGGGATGCTGACTACATCAAGGATATGGAGCGGTTCGACTCCCACGGCTGCAGCCGTATGTTTCCCCATGCCAATGGCACAGATCCAGTGTGGCCTCTGGATCTCAACGAGGGGGTCTTCATGCCCATGTATCGGGAGCAGGGCATCGTGGTGAAGGCCGACACCATTGAGGAGCTGGCTGAGAAGCTGGGTCTGCCTGCGGACAACTTTAAGGCCACTGTGGACCGATACAATGAGCTGTATGACAAGCAGGCGGATGAGGACTTCGGCAAGGAGGCATACCGCCTGTCTCAGCTTCGTACCGCGCCCTTTGAGGGTCTGCGCATGTCGGGAGGCTACTTCATCTGTACCCTGGACGGCATTAAAATCGATACCAACATGAACGCTGTAGATACCGAGGGCAAGCCCATTGAAGGCCTTTATGTGGCGGGCGACTGTTCCGGCAGCTACTTCGACGCCAGCTATCCCAACCTGCTGGCAGGCGCTGCCGCCGGGCGGAGCGTTACATTTGGCCGACTGGCAGGCAAAAACGCGGCTCATCGGGCATAAATGTGACCTGTTCTCTGATAAAATCAGGGCATCCGATTTCACAATGTGAATCGGATGCCCTTTTGTTACCTCAAACTGAAAGAGAATTTTCAAACACGCTCTAAAAGAATGTTAGCAGAAGGAGGAGAGCGGTGGATCATTCCGGCATCGATATAGGACTGGAGCTGCTGATTTTCCGTCATATGCACATGAATTGATACCTTGTGGCGCAGAGTGCCGCCGCTCCGTAGGAGCATGTATTACGGTATGCCCTTGGGTATGCGCATCTGACAAAAAATCATCTCACAAAATCAGGCACAAAGAGACTCCGAGAGTACATCAATCTGGCAGGAGTGGGGATTTGACGGAGTGGTTATCACGGACTATGCGGCCATCCAAGAACTGATTGCCCACGGCGTGGCGGAAGATGCCGGGGAGGCTGCCTTCCTGGCTATGGAGGCGGGGGTGGACATAGATATGAAGACTTCTTGCTATGCCAATGAATTGAAGCCTCTTTTGGAGGACGGGAAAATAAGCATGGAAAAGATTGACCAGGCCGTATGGAGAGTTTTGAAATTGAAAAATAAATTGGGGCTTTTTGAAGACCCTTACAGAGGAGCGGACGAGTCGGCTGAAAGAAAGCTGTTCTGCTGTCCGGCCCACAGGGAGAAAGCCAGAGAGCTGGCAGCGGAAACCGTGGTGCTGTTGGAGAACCGGGACGGACTTCTCCCTCTCAACCCGAATTCCATAAAAAAGGCGGCGCTGATCGGGCCTTACGGAGACAGTAAGGATTTGATGGGGCTGTGGGCAGTTCATGGAAATAGAGATGACACAGTGACATTAAAGGAAGCTCTTGGGGAGGCGCTGGGAGAAGAACGTCTTCTCACTGCCAGAGGATGCGGCTATCTGGAGGACGAATCCGCTCTGGGACTTTTCGGGAAAGCCGGAAAAGAGGAGGCAGATGGGCAGAAGGATGCTGCGGAGGCAGAGAGGCAGCTGCAGGAAGCCGTAAACGCGGCCCAAAAAGCGGATGTGGTCATCATGGCTTTGGGAGAGCATCCCAGGCAGAGCGGGGAGGGAGGCAGCAGGACACAGCCTGATATCCCGAAGATTCAGCGGCAGCTTCTGGAGGAAGTGAGGAGGCAGGGGAAACCGATCGTGCTGGTCCTCTTCAGCGGCCGCCCTCTTATTTTGACTGATATCCGACAGCAGGCGGACGCTGTTCTGGAGGCATGGTTTCCGGGAACAGAGGGAGGGCATGGATTGGCGGATATCATTTTTGGGAAAGTGAATCCGTCAGGGAGGCTTACCATGAGCTTTCCCAGATGTGCGGGGCAGATGCCTGTATACTATTCTCATTTTCAGACAGGCCGACTGGCAGGCGCTTCGTCTCACAGCAGCCGGTTTACTTCCAGATACTTAGACTGCCCCAATGACCCTCTGTATCCCTTTGGGTACGGTCTGTCTTACCATAAAGCATCTTATGGCAGAATCAGGCTTAGTTCAGACAGGCTGCATCCGAACGAAACTTTGCGCGCCTGGGTGGAGGTTGCCAATGAAAGCTCTGTGGCCGGGGTGGAAATCGTCCAGATGTACATCAGGGATGTATCAGGAAGTGTAGTCCGCCCGGTAAAGGAGCTGAAAGGCTTTTGCAGGCTGGAGCTGAAAGCAGGGGAGCGGAGGACGGCAGAATTTGAAATCCGGCAGGATATGCTTAAATTCTATGGGAAGGATATGGAGTTTAGAGCAGAACCCGGCAGATTCCAGGTAATGATCGGAAGGAACAGTCAGGAGGCGGACATGGCGGAGTTTACTCTTTTGGGGAAGGAATGAACGGTTATGCGCTTGTGTAAATATAGAAATATGGAAGGGAAGGAACCCTTCCGGCATGTGTACTATGCCTTTGAATCTTTTGCGCTCTAACTCTGATGACAACAGGATATCTGCCGTCCGCCCCCTGTAGGAATGGGGCTTGTGAATTATTTAGACCCTTAAGAACGATATCTTGCGCAAAATGGCAAAATAATGGAATTGCTGTATTGTTGAGTGAGCAATGGGCGGGGATTGTCGTGAGGCCAGGGCGGGAAGGGTGGGATGGTACCGTCCGGGTTCAGATATGCCAAACATTCCGATGAGCCCTTAAAGCAGAAAACACTCGGGGTGAGGCCCTCCTGTTTTCCTGGTCTCATCTCTATGGCATAGATTCACCCTGCCGGTACCATCCCACCCTTCCCGCCCTGGCAAAAGCAGATATTCGCTGGCCGGGATTTGCCCGCTTAAGGTGTTTCCGATAGGGGACGCTGTTTCAACGTTGCGGCGGAAAGATATCTGTTTTATCGACAGTATCTTCCCTTAACAAGAGCATACAAAAACACAACAATTTAATGGACTGTCAACCTTATGTAAAACATCGCTTCCGACAAAAATCGGAGCGGTGTTTTTGTATATCTTCTGGACACCGTGACCAGAAGGGACCCGCCCATTTTCCCCGCTTCCTCCACGGAGGCTCTGCTGGATGTATCCCCCGTCGCCGCGCCACCCAATAGCACAGCCGGGGCTGCCTGTCAAGGGCAAAGCCGCCGCTGCGCGGCGGTGCTCCGCACCCTTGACTGGCTGTCCCGGCTGTGCTACCTCCCAAGGCGCGACGGGGGATATATCCTCCAGAGCCGCCCCCTTTCCCTGGATAGGGAAAGGGCGGGGGATAGGGTCGAACCGCTTTCCTCTCAAACCGCTGTCTTTCCACGGCTGATGTGTTGAAAATTAGCAATCTCAAAGCCTTGCCCCGCAAGGGTTTCCAGCTCCGGTTTTGTGGGGGCTGGTATAGTATCATTCCCCAGGCCCAATTTATCAAAATACTGTCAACATCTGAATTTATGGGAGGTATCTATGAACGGTCAAAATTCAATGCCTTACAGCCCTGAAAACCAGTCAACGCTGGTCGCCAGGAAAAAGCGTATTCGGAGTACGTCCGTCTGTGTTTGGCTATCCCCGGACGAGCAGACAAAAATCCGGGAGCGCATGGCAGACGTGGGTATTCGCAACCTTTCAGCATATATGAGAAAAATGGCTCTCAACGGCTATGTGTTCCATGTTGACCTTGCTCCAGTCAAAGAGATCGTTTCCCTGCAAAGGCGGTGTGCAAATAATCTCAATCAAATTGCCGTCAGGGTGAATACCTGTGGCGGAGTTTACCCCGAAGAAATCAAGATCCTGCAAAAGGACTATGCGGATTTATGGGGGCCGCTCTCCGAACTGCTGGAGAAACTTTCGGAGGTGGTGGCGCTGTAAGCGCATAAGGCCCAGGAGCGTTAGCGACGGGGCCGCCGACAGGGAAGCCTCTGGACACGGTGTCCAGAGGCTTCCGGCGGGTTTGGGGGCACTCCAACAAGCATTTTTGCGAAGCAAAAATTGCAAGTGTTATACACTTGCCCTGCTTGCCGTTTGTGCGATCCCCCAGAATTGCGTAATAGTGGAGACTGCGTATTCCTAATCACTTTTGTAAAATTATGGACTTGACAGAAGGACGACGTCGTGTTATATTTTAAACATCAACACGATGTTATACATTAAGGGGGATAAAAACGTGGTACAGCAGATTTCCGACGCCGAACTTGAAATTATGAAAATCGTATGGGGAAACCCAGAGGATGTGACGCTGTTTCCTTATATCATGGACGGGCTGGCAGCAAGAGGCAAGCCGTGTCAAAAGAACACCCTGATTGTACTCCTATCGCGGCTGATGAACAAAGGCTTTTTGAGTGCAAAGAAAATCGGACGCCGCAATGAATATACCACGCTTGTTTCGGAAGCGGAGTACCAGACGGCGCAGACAAAAAATTTCCTGGACAAGATTTATGAGGGCAGCGCAAAAGGTCTGGTTTCCAATCTGATTATGGGCGACCTGCTGACAGACGCGGAATACGAGGACTTGAGAAAGCTGTTGGAGAAAGGGAAATAGCAGCAATGAACACAGTTTTGAAAATTTTCCTGTCCATGTCTTTTTCCAGCAGTTTGCTTATTCTAGCTTTACTTTTGGGAAAACAGTGTTTACAAAACAAAATCAGCCGACAATGGCAGTATTACATTTGGCTGGTTGTTGTTTTGCGGCTGCTGCTCCCGTTCGGGACGGAAGTAAGCCTGATGGGGAAGGCATATCAGGCTGTCGATCAGGCAATATCCCAGACCGCTCCTTTACCGCCGCAGCAACAGCCCCCACTAAACGTTCCGGGAAGCAATCTTGCTCCCGCTATTGGGACGGAACATCACAATGAAACGGTAAGTAGTCCGACAGATGATGTAACAACTGCCCACCCACTTCAAGATATTGGAGTGTTGTTAATCAATCAGATCTGGCTGGTGTGGCTGGTGGCCGCGCTGGGCTTGCTGATACGAAAAATAACAATCTATCAGGGCTTTATGCGGTATATCCGTGCTGGATTGACCCCGGTTTCTGACATTGAGCGGTTAGACGAACTTTCTATTGTTGCGGAGCAGTCGGGCATCAAAAAGCCCATTGAATTATGCATCAATCCGTTGGTTTCTTCCCCTCTGCTGATTGGCTTTTTCCGTCCGTGTATCGTACTGCCCAGTGCAGATATTCCTGAAAAAGATTTTCACTATATCATCCTGCATGAGCTGACGCATTACAAACGGCGGGATATGTTCTATAAGTGGTTGGTACAGATTACGGTCTGCCTGCATTGGTTTAACCCGCTTGTATATCTTATGAGCCGGGAAGTCACAAAGGCGTGCGAATTTTCCTGTGATGAGGCGGTTGTCGCAAAAATGGGATCCGATCATGCGCAGGACTACGGGAAAACCTTGCTTGACGCTATGGCTGCGGTTGGGAGATACAAGGAAAATCTTGGCGCCGTTACTTTAAGCGAAAATAAAGAACTGCTAAAAGAAAGGTTAGGTGCGATTATGAAATTTAAGAAAAAATCAAAAGCAATTCAGCTTTTGACTGGTATGCTGACGTTATGTATTGTTTTTAGTGCAGCTTTCGTCGGGATTTATCCTACTGCCGCCGCTGCGGATGTGCCAAATTCGATAAATACAGAAAAATCCGTACCGCCGCTGTTTGATAATTCGCAAACAGCAGACAATTCGTCAGAAATGGAAACATTGGATTTTAAGGGAACATCCTATTATTTAGTTTATAATGAAGCCCAACTCAGAGCGATTGGCACAGGCAAGTACGGCATGAACCTGAATTATATGCAGCAAGCGGATATTTCCTTGTCCGCAGGTGACTGGGTTCCCATCGGAACATGGGATGACCCTTTTACAGGAACCTATAACGGCAATGGCTTTGAGATTACGGGCCTCACCATGACCGACCCGGACGCAAAGATCATAGGACTGTTTGGGGTTGCGAAAAATGCACATATTTACAACATTACCCTGCGGAACTATGACATTGCGAGTGCGGGAAAAAATGCCGCTAATAAGTCGGTTGGAGCAGTCCTTGCGATTGGACAAGGGAGCCGTTCCTATGATAATTTTGTCTATCCCAAAGAAGCAGCCGTGAGCATTAAGGATAATTCTTCAGAGATAGAGCGGTATTATAAAGCCGACAGTTTGCCTCTGTTTGAAATCACTTTCTCCCGGCTGGACGAAAATGCTCAAAGGACATGGCTTGAAAAGCTTTATGCCGAGAGCGATTTCGCTTTCTTCTCTGTTGCTGTGCGCGGACTTGGCTCAAATTCTCCTCTGCTTGCCGACTTTACAGAAAAGGCATATACCGATGAAGAAATGGCGTTTTTCTCCACTTTAACGGACCGTATGGACGAAGCGGAACTGGAACTTTGGCTGGACAGAGCTTTGGAAGATGGAAACTGGGCATTTCAATCTATGCTCTTTGATAAACTGAACCGAGGCGAAGAATTTGACGAGCTGGAAGAAAAACAGGAGAAAGAATGGGCCGAAGCACAGGCGGCGGAATACCAGGCTGTGGGCGTTACAATGGACGGCAAAGACTATTATTACCAGGGCCAGCTTGTCAACATCTTTTTTGACATCCGGCCCAACAAATCCGTTTACACGCTGAATATGAACCCAAAAGGAACTGTCAATATTAAAATAATCCGTGATACAGAAAACAAAATCACAGGCGTCGCCTATATGACCGAAGCGGAAGTGATTGAGCTGTTGGGGGATATGGACGATTCGGATGATAAAACTGGCGTGGAAATAATCCCCGTTGATTTCAAAACCGTAGCGGCGGGAGAAACTATCTTCCTGGGAGAATACACATTGTCCGACGGAGATGAAATTTTATACGACATTTCAGCGAAAACAGGGAACAGAATGAAGGTCTTTTTTGCAAAGGACAATCAGGAAGATGTGGCCTATTGGTCAGTGAATAACCTGCGTCAGCCGGGCGAACCGCTGGAATGTATTGCGGATTTTACCGTTGGGCCTCCAGCAACGAAGCCCGGAACCTATAAGCTGTACCTCCAAGCCCCGGACGGTACTTTGGGAACTGTAAGGGGCAGCGTTTCGATTGTGTCAGCAGACGCATTCTGATAATAATTCAACACCTCTGCCAGAACAACGGCATAATAAAAAAACCGTTGTTTCGGCGGCTGGTATCTGTGCGCCCGAACAAAATACAAGTAGCCATGCGGCGGTTTTGAAATAGTAAATTTCAAGCCGCCGCTTTCTTTTGAAAAAACGGAAAACGGAGGGTGTGTTAAAGTCGCCCATTTTTAAGGACACGGCGGTATCCTGGAGGTATCGTTATGTCCTTTTCTTATAGTTTGCTGTCAAAAAAAGCCCTCCCCTTCTAAAGGGAAGCCCTGGCCGCAACTGCGAAAAATGTAATATCCTGTCGCCCTGGTACGTCCGTGTAGCCTTGCGCTGTGCGGGCGTTTTTCTATCCAGGCGGAGCTTCTGGACACGGTGTCCAGAGGCCCGCTGCCGCTCCCCGCCCCCTCCATTTCGATCTGTCCCTTTCCACCAATATCGAAATGGAGGTTACATATGACAACCATCAAATTGAACCGTTACTATCCCCACCTGACCGAGTGTATCACCCTGGAAGTATCTGACGAGATCGCCGTCGTTCTCTCTACCGGAGGCCGTCAGTGTGACAGCTACAAGCGCCGCAAGCGGGAGCATAACGAGTGCTCCCTGGATGTTGACCCCGGCTTTGAGCCGGATGTGATGTTCCCGCCCCTGACCCCGGAGGAGATTATTCTGGACGAGGAAAACCGCTCCGCCCTCTACGCCGCTCTTGACCAGCTCCCGCCCATTCAGGCCCGGAGAGTATATGCCCACTACATTCTGGGCAAGAAGAAATCTGAAATTGCCCGTGCTGAAAATGTGGTGGAAAGCTCCATTTGCGACAGTATTCGCCGGGGCTTAAAAAATCTTTCAGAAATTTTGAAAAATTTTCATTGAGGTGTACCCGAAATCGGCCAAAACCCGCCTGATAGGTAAGGAGGGCTTATACACTGAGAACAACTGAATACACAGTATTCCAGGCACAAAACCTGCGTGAACAGCGACAAAAGGCGCGCCGCCAGGACAGCCCGCTTGAGGAGGTGAAGAAAGCGGGCCGAGCGATCAGCGCGAACCTTTGACCTGGCTCTGGCAAGCCGGGCGCGACGACAGCGCGGGGGATAATGAAACTTGCTCACGCCCTCCCATAGACTTGCGGGGGAGCTTCGCAATCCTGCGGAGTTATGACAGCCGGAGCCGCCGGCGGCCTGGGATGCTCCCCTGTGCCGGGGCGCGTGGCAAATTCGGCGCAATCATAGATCGAAATGGATTTATCCTCGCTGGACTTCTGGCCACCGTGACCAGAAGTGGGGCAAGGTTGAAGGGCGGCGCTTCTGCGCCGCCTTTCTGCGTTTCCCCACATCCTTGTGCCCTGGGGCTGTCTTTGGTATAATATACTTGTAAAGGTTGACAGCTCCATTTCCCAATAGGAAAGGAGCTATCATGGAAAACCGTATCGACGCTATCTACGCCAGACAGTCTGTGGACCGCAAGGACAGTATCAGTATTGAAAGTCAAATCGAGTTCTGCAAGTACGAGTTAAGAGGTGGGAACCACAAGGATTATCAAGACAAGGGCTATTCCGGGAAGAATACGGACAGGCCAAAATTCCAGGAGCTTTTAGCCGACATCCGCCAGGGCTTAATTCGCCGGGTGGTGGTCTACAAGCTGGACCGCATCAGCCGTTCTATCCTGGACTTCGCAACCATGATGGAGCTGTTCCAGCAGTACAATGTGGAATTTGTTTCCTCCACGGAAAAGTTTGACACGTCCACCCCAATGGGCCGGGCCATGCTGAATATCTGTATCGTGTTCGCTCAGTTAGAGCGCGAGACGATACAAAAGCGCGTAACCGACGCTTACTACTCCCGGTGTCAGCGGGGATTCCACATGAGCGGGGCCGCCCCCTATGGCTTCAAGCTGGAGCCTACCACCCTCCAGGGCATCCGCACGAAAATGATGATCCCGGACCCCACCACGGCGAATATTGCCCGGTTGATGTTTGAGATGTACGCCGAGCCGTCCACGTCGTTCGGGGATATTGCCCGGTACTTTGCTGAAAACAATATCCTGATTTACGGCAAGGAATTGAAACGGGGCTTTATCTCTCAGTTGCTCCGCAACCCGATTTACGCCCAGGCCGACCTGGAGCTGTACGAGTTTTTCAAGGGTCAGGGAGCGGTGGTAGTCAATGACGCGGCGGACTTCGCCGGGACAAACGGCTGCTATCTCTACCAGGGCCGGGACGTGCAGGAGCGAAAAAACAAGGACCTGCGGGGGCAGATCCTTGTGCTGGCCCCCAGCGAGGGCATTGTTCCCGCTGATACTTGGTTACGTTGCAGAAAGAAGCTGCTGGCAAATATCACGTTCCAGGGAGGGCGCAAGGCCCGGAATACCTGGCTGGCCGGAAAAATCAAGTGTGGGCGCTGTGGGTATGCCCTTATGAGCGTGGGCAACCCGGCAGGGACGCAGTATCTTCGGTGCTCCAAGCGGGCGGACAATAAAAGCTGTGAGGGCTGCGGGACGCTTCGGACGGCGGAGTTTGAGCAATTTGTCTATGGGGAGATGGTGAAGAAGCTCTCCGAATTTCAAACCCTGACCGCAAAAGCAACGACCGTCAATCCCAAGCTGACCGCCTTGAATGTGGAGCTGGCCCAGGTGGAGGACGAAATCGAAAGACTGCTGAATACCCTGACTGGAGCTAATGCGGTTCTGCTGTCCTATGCCAATGGGAAAATTGAGGAACTGGACACAAGCCGCCAACGGTTGATAAAAGAAATCACGGCGCTGAATGCGGAAACAATCTCTCCACAGAAAATCGAGTTTCTGTCTGCCCATCTGGAAAACTGGAACGCGATTGACTTTGACGACCGACGGCAGGTGACGGACATTATTCTCTCCCAGGTCCAGGCCACCAGCGACCGCGTTTCGTTTGAGTGGAAGATCTGAAAATCTTTCTCCCTGCGTTTTATACTATGGCCTGTGTGCCCTTGTTAAGCGTTGCTAAAGTTTGCGCATGGTATTTATCGGAACAGATCCTGCCTGTTATATTTTGAGTGTTAGCCAAAAGGATCTTATTGAGTCCGCAAATGCCATAAACATAATCCTTTCATATGGTTGAAATATGGCGGCTAATATAGTTACTGACCAACACTATATTTTAATAACACGAGGAAAAGCACCGGAAAACACGGTATTTTTATGATTTTCCATATTTTATAAAGCAAGACGTGGAGTATCCACGCGTGTATAAGAACATAAAATCTCGAATACCCGAATCCGCGGAAGAACAAAATCTTGCTATTGCTTTCAATTGCAAGGCGACAGATCTTTTCGGGTTCCCAACAACATCACCTTACCATTACTCAACAATATACTTGAGGCTGTTAAAAGAAGCTGTTTTTTCGCTGCAAAGCTGAGGCAGCATCCCCTGCCGGAACCCCCTTAAGTGAGCAAATCCCAGCCAGCGAATTCTGGTTTTGCCAGGCAGAGGAGAGCTGTCCCGGCAGGGTGAATCTATGCCATGGAGATGAGACCCAATGTCATTTAGATAAGCAAGGTCTCTCAGAAGAACTCTGCCATAAATTAGCTATGTGTTGGAATGATATGGGGATTCTGTCTGCTGTCAGAAGTTCTATATACTGATATTTCATATA
>CAJTGF010000018.1 GCA_910575585.1 Clostridiaceae bacterium | reverse complement strand
CTTTAAGGTATAATAAGCGGTAGATACAAACTCATCTCTTTTCGTGTGGATTTTGGTTTAGTCGCTTAAATTATACCGCAAAGAGACTGAGTTTGTATTTTTATTTTTCAAAAATCAAAAAGTTGTAAACTGGTGTATGCAAATAAAATTTATGAAAGGAAGTGTTCACCATGAGCTATAAGGAACTTGCCAAAAACCTCATAGACCAGATACCTGACAGCAAAATGTACTATATCGTTGCTTATCTGCAGGGGGCAGCAGTCCCGGAAGAAATACCCAACGCTGAGACTATCGCCTCAATAGAGGAGCTGGAAAGTGGCGGTGGTACTCTATTTACCGGCAGCACAAAAGATCTATTTGCTGAACTGATGGAGGGATAGCCATGCTCAATGTGCGATACTCCACCAGATTCAAAAAGGATTTCAAAGCCTGCGTAAAGCGTGGCTATAAAATGGCATTATTGCAGCAGGCGATTGACACCCTCCGCATCCCCGCTCCGCTGCCGGCAAAAAACAGGGATCATAACCTGAGTGGCAATTACTCCGGATACCGGGAATGCCACATAGAGCCGGACTGGCTGCTCATATACAAACAGGATGGCGATGAGCTGAAGCTGGACAGAACCGGCACCCATGCGGATCTGTTCGGGTTATAGCCAAAAATAAAAGGCATGTGCTCCTCTGCATATGCCTTTTGCGTTGCCTATGAAATTATGACTGCTGCCACATCATCAGATCAGACAGCGAGATTTCTTTCCCATCTATGCCCTCTATTTTGCCCCAGGTTCTCCTTTTACCCTCTCAATGATAAAAAATATCGTCCCTCTGCTTTCCGTGGCAAATTGACAGCAATCCGAAAGCCGCAAAGCATATTCCCATCATTGATCTTTTTCATTTTCCTCTTTCGACTGCATACGGTTATCTATCAAAACACATTCAATAATATGCTTATACATATCATCATGCTTATCCTGTCCCATTTTATCCACTAAGCGAATCGCTGTCAGATACTTCTCTGTTGTCCCTAATCTCTGATGGTATATATTTAGCTGCTTAATCGCATGTCTATAAAGCCAGAAAAACAACCCGGAAATCACTTCAACTATCGTTCCTGATATGGTTGTTAACAGTAATGCATTTTCTCCAGAAATAACAAATACAGCAATACCCGCAATATAAACTATAAATCCCAGAAAGCAGACTATCAGCGAGGCAGAAAACGCATTTGTTGCCTGTCTTTTGCTGATTATGTAATACTCTCTCAATTCACGAACATTTTTTAGCATCAAGTCAATTACATCATCACTTTTGAATGCATCACCTATAATTTTATCTGCATCCTCTTGAATTTCCTTTGCCTCTTGCTGATGCTGTTTTTTATCAATCGATGTTTTAAATGTCAGCAAGGCAGATGATGCTACTGCAGATGATATAATACCACTCAGCAATGTATATACTAATTCAGTTATCATCAATATTCCCTCCCACAGCATTTCTTGTACTTCAATCCCGACTGGCAGGGGCAAGGGTCATTCCGGCCCACTTCCCTATGCAGCATTTCCTGAATCTGCATAATCCTCAAATACATCTCTTTGGGGAGGGCATATGTCCTGTCAGCAGAGGCACACATAATCCGATCACGCTCATTCAGCAATCCAATAAGCTCTGCCACCAGCGACGGAGATATTTGCCTACTGCCAGACAGCCCAGCCGTTGACCTGCTGCCCGCCATGCTCCTGGACCATCCGCTGGACGTTTGGGAAACATTCATTCATCAAGCCCCACCCTGCTGCCTCAACAGGAATATAAAACGGCGCCGCACCCGGAACCGCACTGCTGCACAACTCCATAATCTTATCCGTAATTTTCGCCGGTGTAGTCTCCCTTTTCATGGAAAATCACTCCCCTCCGCTTTTTATTCCATCATACATCAAAAAGCCCCAAAAGAAAATAGCAATCTACATATGCCGCCTCCTCCATGCCCTCTAATCGCCCCATACTGCCCTCTTTCTACATTCAGCATAAAAACTATCGGCAGCACTCTAAAAGCGTCAATATGAACCTCCTGCGTGTGCCACGGACCACACTCCGTCGTTTGCAACGTTGCAATAACGCTCCATTCGTTTTTCGTTCCGTGGAAAAGCGAACGCTCGCTTTGGTTCTGGCAGATGGCAGCAGTTGTAAAGCCCTCAAAATAGCGGTGTTGCCGGATTCCATTCCCTTTCGTCCACCTATTTGTTTTGAACCGTGGAGGATTGCAACGTTGCATTTGTTTCGTTTTTGTTTTTCCAAAAAGCGAGCGTTCGTTTTCCCAACAGGCTCCAGCGTTCCCTATTCGTTTTTTGTTTCCCCAAAAATAGGGAACGTTCCGTAACGCTCCATATTCTTGGCAATGCAGAACATCTGTTCTGATATGCCATCCCATTATCCCAAGCACCTATATCCTAAAAATTCAAATCACGCACTCCCCCAGCACCAAATCCCCCAGCGTCCCTTATGGCAATGGGTTCCCCTGGTGCTGGATATCCATATTTTATGGGATATTTCCACTTTATCCGGCCCGTTATGCTTTTTATAGCCCTACTGCCAACTGTCAGGCACTTGTCCGCAATCCGCTGTCAATTTGCAGCAAATGCCAGCAGATAAGGTATCGCAGGGGTAACAGTGTTACTCCTATGTTACCGCTGCATTACCCATATGTTACTTCCATGTTACAATGTAACGGATCTCAAAAATCAAAAGCAGGGGTAACATCACTCCGCCCCCTGCTTCTGCAAAAACCTGTTTATAAAATACTGCTGCCCCCTACCGGTCACAACTGTGGTTTTGGTTATCCTTACACTGCCGTCCGGATTGTTGATGGTGCGCTCTTTTACCTCAAATAGCCCCATTTCCATGCTCCTCTGTGTCGGCATATTGTAATCCGTTCCCCTCCTGCTGATCAGGAAGCCCTGCTGCCTCATCCAGCCAAACAGACGCTTTTCCCCGGTATTGATCCCATTCTGCCGAAGGAGCTTTGCAAGCTCTCCTATCAGGATAGAACTATTGGAAGCCGCCACAGCATCTGCAAAGATTATTTTGGGCCTGCTTTCTTCCAGCTTCTCACGCTGCTTTTCTATAATTCTATCACGCTCTGCAATTTTTCTCTTCGCTACTAAAACAGCTTTCTCCAGAAGTTCATCATCCGAAAGGGTCTCCTGTCCTACTATGTAGCCCCCATGCCTGCGGATTGATGGTATGATTTCATCAGCCACCTTTGCCTGAAACTGCTCTGCTGTCCCATTTTTTGCCTTCATGGCAAGGCGGTAGAAGATGTTTTCCGGAATAAACCCGTCTTTCGCAATTTCCTGCGGAAATTCATTTTCCACACTGGTGTGGAAACCCAATTCATCAAGATAATTCCCAACCCTATCCCACATTACATATTCTATTCCGTTCTTGTCCCTTGTAAATCCTAACCCCCTTGCTATGGTTTCCAATTTCAGATAAACTTTTCCGTCCTTTTCATAACAGTCTACGCCACCAATATTTAAAACCTGTAATTCGTACATATGCTTTTTCTCCTTCTTCACTCTAAAGCACCGCTTTCGCCCACTGCATCACGTTAATCCGCTTTGCCATATACAAGGAAAGTTATAATCCGATTACGACTTATCCTCTCTATCCGTTTTATTTATTTAAGATTAAATACTTTCCCTTTTAGACCTCATTCTGCTGATGGCCTGCTCCACAATGGTCTTCTGTGCCTCCATCACTACCAGAGCCATCAGCTGTTTACCTATCAACAGCATACCGGGAATGCCAGCTTTATATTTCTTTTCAACCTGGATAAAATAGCGCCTGACCTGCTTTCCCTTCTCATTCCGCTCCAGCATGGCCATTTCCTTGGCAGTATCCAGACTGATAATATGGTCCCTGACCGTCTGCCTAGAAGGTGCTAAAATTTCAGCGCCTTCAAAATCCTCATTTTCGATTGCACCAATATCATTCAGCCGGTTCTTTACCCAGTCCCGGTAATGGCTTTTCACCTCCAATACCCTATGCAGCTCCGTTCCATAAACGACTTTCTCCCCGGTACTGGTAGTATATACTGGCACCAGCTCATTTTTAATAATACTCAGATTCTCCATTTATCGCATCTCCTTTCCAGCAGGGCAGCAGGCTTTTTATCTCCTGCCTCATGCCCTCTCTTTTGCCCTCTGTGGGGCTTTTCCTGCATGGGAATAGTTTTCTGTTAAATGGCGGAGATGGGGCAATTTCACCCCATTCTCCACTGTTTTATAGCGGGTCTTCCGTTCTTTACCTGGTTTATAGCATTTCTAATTCTGTCCTTTTCACTTTAACGCCCCGTACTTCAAACATCATAGCTGCAAGCCTCTTTTCATTCTCCCGGATATCGGCATAAACCGTACTTTGGCAGCAGCCGTATTCTTCAGCGATAGCAGCAGGGGAGACACCGGCAATACATTTCTGCAATATCTCCGCTTTCCTGATATCAGTATCGATATAGGCATGTCCGTCATGGCAATATCCAGAATACGCCTCTACGGCCTCGGCCAGCCGCCCCATAATCTGGCCTGTGGCCCGCCTTCCCCGCTCTACCACCGTCCGCTCTCTTTTGCCTGGGAACAAACAGAAAACATAATCTCCGGCCATGGAAGAAAAAAGCCTGCTGCCATCCACCAGCATCCGGACAACCGCCTCCCTGTCCTCTGGTGGATGCCTGGCCGCAGGCATACCCATACAAAGCACCAGCATTTCATCAGCGCATCTATTGACATAATTGGATACTGTTTCTTTTGCCACCCCCAGCTTTGCGGCTATTGCCCTGCTGCCCACCGGAACCTCCAGCAGATAACGATAGACAAAAGCGTTATATCTGTCCCTCGCCTGTCCATCATGGCTGCAGGAAACATATTTCCGGTACTCTCCTGTCAGTTGCTTCAATACCTCCACGTTCCTGCCCCCATGATAGTTTGCATACGCATTTTTTAGTATCCGCCTGCAGCTCTGCACGTCTTCAGGATTAATATTCCAGAATATGGCAGCAGGATCCGGGAGCAGCTTTCCCTTCCTGCTCTCTCTGTATTCCTTTGCAAAATAGTCATAAAAGTATGCCAATCCACATCACCTGCCTTATAGCAGAAACTCGCTGCCCATATGTTCTATTTCCTCCAGGTCCACATAATCACTCAGGCGCCGAGGATCCACATGATACCCCTCCCACATGAAGCTTTCCAGCTTTTCCCGATGCTTTGAATGGAGTATCCTGTAAAAGCCCTTCTTTATACGTTCATCAACCGCCTGCCTGCTACACCCAAATATTTCAGCGGTCTTTGTGTAATTGTTCCGCTGATAATATGCACATCTTATCATTAAGGCTGTTTTATCATCCAAAATGGATAAAGCCGCCTCTAGCTCTTCATGAAGTTCCTTTTGGTATTCACTGCATCCGACCAGTTCATCAATTCTTTCATCGGTCGAGAGCATATCAAGCAAGTTGGCATCTCCATCATCCGATATGTATTCATCAAGGCTCTTGGTTCTCATATTCAGCATGGTTTTTTCCAGATGGCATAAGGAACGGTAGGAAATATGCAAAGCGTTCAGTATTTCCTCCTGATCCGGTTCTCTGTGAAATTCCTCCATGTAGTTCTTTTTAAATGCAGCCAGCTTTCTCATTCTTGTTTTTAGATATTCCGGAACACGCACCATATATGTATTCAATCCATTGTAACGATAAACCGATTTCCGGATGTGATACTCTGCGTAGGTTAGGAACTTCGCCTCTCTCCCAATGTCAAATGAACGGGCGGCCTCTGCCAATCCTATAAACCCCTCCTGCATAAAATCATTGAAATCCTGATCACTACAACTACCAACATACTTTTTAATGCACAGCACCACAAAACCTTTGTTGTTCTTCCAAAGCCTTTCCTGATTCGCAGTGACCTCTATGCCTTTCTGTATCTGCTCGACAATCTCCTCATTTGACATCCCCTGTCCACTCCCTTACAATGGATTCAGCAGCACTGCACTGCCAGGCATTTTACATGAAAGCCTCTCTGTGGCAGCAGCGGGGCTTTCCGAAGGCAAAACTAACTGTCCAGCCATCAGTTCCCGTTTTCCTGTCCTCTTTTTAAAGATATGGTATGGTAAACTTTATATAAATTGTATGACTTTTACTACATTAGAAACAGAGTAAATTTCATACGCTTGTATGACTTTTACTACATTAGAATTATGAATTTTACGTCTAATGTAGAAGATTTGCTACATTAGCCCCGCTTCTAATGTAGCAAAAGTCATACAAGGGTTTTAATTTCAACTGCTGCCCCACGTCTTCCAGTCCCCTGTGAACTGATAAATGGATCGTGTATGATTGCCCCTGCCTTTACTGACAGTTTTAATAAAGCCGTGATCTTCAATCGCTTTTATGTCCGCATAAAGCTGCTGGCGGCTTCCGCTTGCATACAGTCCATATTTGACAGCCAGTGCCAGGTTAAAGTAAAACAGGTCATCACCCTGCAGACTTTCTATGTCCGGATTATCTCTTCCCGGTTTCCGTTTGCCATAATACTGCGCCTTCATGTATACATACAGAAGCCTCTGGTTCTTTGTCAAATCCTGATAAGCGGCAGAGCACAGCATGCTCTCGTATATATTGGCAGACGTATCCCGCACCTCCCCGGTGCTTTCAAAAGGTTTAGGAATATACTGCTTTTTCCGTCTTCCCATGCCATCCCGCCTTTATTCCGTATGGAACTTCCTGATCCGCCGTTACTTTGCCCCTGCTTCTATCTCATTGTTCTCATCACAGTATTTATCAAATTTCACCCTGTCCACCAGCACACGGTGTCCCACCCTGAATAGGGCGCCTGTCGTTTCGGCTATAATCCTGGCCGTATTCGCTCCAAGCCCTGCATAGATACAGAATTCATCCATGTTCAAAAGCCTCTTGTCCGACAAAACCACAACCATCTCATCTCTTGTCCTTGCACGCATAATCAGTAACTCCTTCCAATCTCTTTATTTTATCTCATACCGTCCATCTGCTATAAAAGCATGATAAAGAGGATATTACCATTATAGCAAATCCACATTTTCAACTTTCCCGTTACTCAAAAGCACTGTATATAACGATTTATAAAATAAATTCAAAATGAGGGTACATAACACAATAAAAAGTATATATTAACGAATTTTAACACTTTGCCTTGTCAAGCCCTTTTTTCATTTTCTCTCCAACTTTTTTGACACCATTTACACCAAAATTGACACCACTTTTTCCATTTATTAACAAAAACAGATAAAGCTGGACAAAAGCAAAGTGCCGTTTTATAGGGCCTTATAAGGCCAGATAAACCATAGAATTCGCTATGATATTATTCTCGTGGAATCCCTGCATGTTCTCTGGCTTGGTGGCGGTCCTGGCTACCGCGAACCAACGCTTTTCATTGCCTATCATATAAATATAGGTCTTTGTCCATTTAAGGATTGATGAGAGCAGCGGCGAACGGCTCATCCATTTGCTGATCTCTGACCAAAGCACGTCATGGAGTTGCTGCTTTGTAGGGGCGGTGGCCACAACACGGGGATACGGGAAACAGGACAGGAACCATAAGAGCGCCACTGCCTCCATTCCGGTCTTTCCCACACCCTGGCCGGATTTGATAGCAACCTTGGGATTCTCCGCCAAATCCATAAGGGCTTCCTGCTGCCAGTTGTCAGGCTTAAACCGCAGGACTTCATTTGCGAATAGGACCGGATCTTTACGGTATAAGGGTATCCTCTCCGCAAAAAAGCGGCGGCGCAACATGGCATTGTTCGTGCTCATTCATCGCTGTCCCCTTTCTCTTTTGATGCCTCTGATACCTCCCCGGTAACGCTTGCTATCCAGTCGTACACCACTCCATCTCCGTTGTCATTGTCGTTTTCTTTTTTGAGCCTTTCGGTTTCAGCCTTAAGCTTTGAAAGCCTCGCCCTCTGCTCCTGGCTGACAGACTCCCAATCTTTGTGGAGCATTTCATCGTACTGTTTGATCATAGCCCGCAACTCTGCCTGGGCGCGTGCCTGCGCCTTCATGAACTCGTTTTGCTTGTCCCATGCCTGCTGTACTTCCCAACGCTCTTCTGTCACCTGCTCTCCATCTTTATGGCCAACCTTCTCTATGGTCTTATCCTCCTGGTCTTTTACATAGGCGATTCTCTGCGCCCGGATGATAGCGGCATAGGCGATCTGTATCTGATGCCACAACAGGTCCAGAGGATTGGCCTGATCAATGGCAGAAAAAATCTCCCGGGTTTCGTCCGGGAGATACTTAGAGAAGAAGCCGTATTTTTCTGCCTTTCTATTCTTTGGCGGACCGCCGGAACTGTTCTTGTTTCCTGGCTGCGCGCCTTGCTTCCTCTTTCTCTTCTTTTCCGAACGTTCGCTTTCTTTATCCGAACGTTCGCCTCCTTCCTTACCCCATCCATGGGTACACTTCCAGCGGCGAACCGTGCCTTCTGGGAGATTTAGCCGACTTGCAATTTCCACTAATTTCATGCCTTTCAGGTACATGGCCTTTGCTTGTTCTATTCTTGGATCTGGCGCTCTGGCCATGTGGGGTCACCTCCTGTTCGTCGGTTTTGGGAAAACTAAAAGAGGCAGCGGAGGGCCGCCTCTTGATTGTTTGGGGATTAAAAAACATTCAGATAACTAACGTAATAATTTAACCCCTTTAAAACTCATTTAGTTTATCATTTAATTTCTGTATCTTTTCATTCGAAAAACTATTTATACATTCTTTACCTAACTTTTCCTTCTTCTCTAATAAAAGCAAGCTAATTATAATACTAATAAACCTATATGAATTGCAGACAAAATTTAATCCCACAGCAATCCAAATATACAAAAGTGCTTTTAAAATCTCTGGTAGAAATTCATCGCCTAAATATAATACTTGTGAGTAAAAAGTTTTTTGTAAAAAAATAACCCTTCCGTATGGATTTGTGGTATCTTTAAGTTCCTACACTTAAGAAAGATACAAACCACCAGAAGAGTTATTCTGTGTATGAGTTTACCATACCATTATGCTGAATTTTATTGATAAAGTGTTATGCCAGTTTGAATCCTGTTTCTCGCGCAAGGCTTCCTTCCGTTGGTTTGTTACCATTACCATAGGATTTATGCTCCGTTCCGATAAACTTGGGGTTACCTCCGTCATCCGGGACCTGGCTCTCTCTCCAGACTGCTATCTTTCCATGATCCACTTTTTCAGAGCCTCTTCCTGGTCTCTCGATGCCATCCGCCGCCGCTGGTTCTGTGTTGTGGATGGCTCCTTCCCTCTCTATAAAGAAGGGAACTTTCATATCCTCGTAGGGGATGGTGTCAAACAGTCAAAGGAAGGACGGCGCATGCCTGGAGTTAAGAAACTTTTTCAGGAATCCGAAAATTCCGCGAAACCAGACTATATCCACGGACATATGTTTGGCGGCCTTGGCATTCTGGCCGGAAATCCGGGTAACTGGGCCTGTATTCCTTTAAGCATCCGCCTTCACGACGGTCTCCAGGCTGCTCACAGCTGGAAAGGGGCTTCTGTTTCTCATGCGTCCCATGTGCTCAAGATGATTGGGGACGCTTACCGCGCTGCCCAGACCTTCGGGGACTGCATTCTTTTATTGGACCGGTATTTCCTTACGGTTCCTGCTCTGGGGGCAGAGGCTGTACCAGGAATTACGTTTTGTTCTGGTAGAAATAAACGAGGTCCAGAGCATCCTGGCAGGCACCTGCCTGGGGCTGAAACCGCTTTCCATCATCCGTCTGTACAGTTATCGTTTCCGAATTGAATGCACGTTCCGGGAGCTGAAGCAGCAGACAGGGGCATTCTGCTATCATTTCTGGTCCAAGCACATGCTAAAACTAAGTTATTACCAAAAGGCGGGGGAACCTGGCCCGCTGGAGCAGGTGGAAAACGAACGGAGCCGTAAAAATATCCTGAAAGCAGTCCGGGCAACCGAGATGCATATGATGATATCATGTATCGCTATGGGGATACTCCAAAGTGTTTCTGTCTGTTCGGTCGGGGAGCTGTCTTCGGAACAGCTGCGTTATCAGAGGACTCCCTCCAGAGGGAGAGTATCCGAAGCGGCCCTCATGGTTCACTTGAGGAAATATTTTTTCCTGTTTATGGAAAAACAGCCAGAATTGCGTATAACACAAATAATTCGAGAGCAACAGGATACGTCAGGAATCTATTGGGATTCCCTGGCTTCTTAGTAGTGTAAACTTTTTACTCACAAGAACTTTACAAACCACCAACATCCATCACCCCAAAATATCCTTATAAACCCGGAACACATTTTTATAAAACACAGCCTCAATCTCTGAAGCCGCAAATCCCTGCCGCCTCATCTCCGCCTCCAAAAGAGGCAGCATCCCCGCGTCCCCCATCTCCAGATCCCCCGTGATCCCATCAAAGTCTGACCCAAGCCCCACGCATCCGATTCCTCCCAGATCCGCCATATATCTCATATGGCGGACCATATCCTCCACAAGGCTTTTGGGCTTCTCTTCCCCGCTCCAGTCCCGAAGAAACGCCGGACAATAATTGATGCCCGCCACCCCGCCCCGCTGGCCAAGGCTGCGGATCATCTCGTCTGTCAGATTTCTCGGATGGCTGGCCAGAGCCCTGGCGTTGGAATGGCTGGCCACAAAAGGCTTTGTAGTGTGGGAAAACACATCCCAGATCCCCTGATCCCCCAAATGGGACACATCAATGATCATGCCCAGACGCTCCATCTCCTCCAGAAATTCCAGACCTGTCTCGGTCAGCCCGTGTTCCGTATCCGGATAACACCCCTTTTTTGGCCCCTCCATGATGATCCGGTTAGGATGCCCCAGCTGGTTGGGAAAATTCCAGGTTAAGGTCATCATCCTTACTCCCAGGCGGTAAAAATCCCGCAGATAAGATAGCTTGCCCTGGCATGCGCCTCCCTCCTCCAGCGTCAGCATGGCGCTAAGGCGGCCTTTTGCCTGGTTTTCCTCCATCTCCCGGCAGTTCTTCACCACGCCGATCAGATCCTTGTTGGCCTCCATCTCCTGATAGAAAGTGTCGATCATCTCCATGGCGCATTCAAATGGCTTTTCCTGTTTCTCCAGATGGACAAATATGGCGAAATTCTGGAGGCAGTAACCGCCCTTTGCCATCTTCTCCAGATCCAGGTGGAGAGAGTTGGAACGAATGGAGGCATTGCCCCCGTTTTTATGATCCTCATACAATTCATAGATCGTATCACAATGCATATCTGCTGCTTTCATTGGTATCCTCCGGCTTTTTCTTCCATGTTTATGTACACCATTTGTCCAATATGGCTCCATCCCAACTTTTTTGTGCAATGGCCGGACTCGTGCATCCATGACGAGTATGAACCGCTACAAGATGCCGATGGCCTCTCTCACATTTCTCACCCCGATCATGCGGATCTTTCCTGTATCTTTCATCTTGTCCACACAGATCCCAGGCAGGATGCAGGTCTCAAATCCCAGCTTTGCCGCCTCATTGACCCTCTGCTCCGCCATGGACACCGCCCGGACCTCGCCGGACAGCCCCACCTCGCCGAACACAATGGTCTTCTCGTCCACAGCCCTGTCTTTTAAGCTGGACACCAGCGCCAGGATGATGGCCAGATCCAGGGCAGGTTCGTTCATCTTCATGCCGCCGGCAATGTTTACATAAGCGTCGTACCTGGACATCTCATAGCGGCACCGCTTTTCCAGAACCGCCATGAGAAGGTTCACCCGGTTATAGTCGGTTCCCGCCGCCGTCCGCCTGGGGATTCCCAAGTTTGTCTGGGTCACCAGAGCCTGGACTTCCAAAAGGATGGGCCTGGTGCCTTCCATGGCACAGGCCACCACGGCGCCCGACGCCCCCTTTGGCCTTCCGTCCAGCATAAACTCCGACGGATTCTCCACCTCCACAAGCCCCTGTTCCCGCATCTCAAAAACACCGATCTCATTGGTGGAGCCGAACCGGTTCTTCACTCCCCGCAGAATCCGGTAGGAGGCATGGCGGTCCCCCTCAAAATACAGGACCGTGTCTACCATGTGCTCCAGCACCCTGGGGCCTGCCACCACGCCTTCCTTGGTTACATGGCCCACAATAAAGATGGTGATGCCCTCCCCCTTGGCGATCTGCATCAGCAGATTGGTGGATTCCCGCACCTGGCTGACGCTTCCCGGAGCCGAGGAGATCTCTTCCCGGTACATGGTCTGGATGGAATCAATGATGACCACATCCGGCTTCTCTTCCATGATGGTGTCCTGGATATGGTCCAGGCTTGTCTCGCACAGAAATTTCAGATCGCCGGCCATGGCTCCGATGCGGTTGGCCCGAAGCTTGATCTGCTTTAAAGATTCCTCTCCTGATATGTAAAGGACCTTCTGCCCCACGCCGGACAGATTGCCGCACACCTGCAAAAGCAGCGTGGACTTGCCGATCCCCGGGTCGCCGCCTACCAGCACAAGGGATCCTGCTACCACGCCGCCGCCCAAAACCCGGTCCAATTCCCCAAAGCCGGTTCCCACCCGGTCTTTCTCCTCAATGGAGATCTCCGACAGCCGGGCCGGCCGGCTTTTAATCAGAGGCGTCTGCCGCCCCGAAGGGGAGGACACGCTCTTTTTTCCCACCGGCTCCTCCACCATAGTGTTCCACTGCCTGCAGGCCGGACACTGCCCCACCCACTTCGCAGACTCATATCCGCACTCTTTGCAGAAGAACGCGGTCGTTTTCGCTTTTGCCATACAGCTTTATCCCCTCTCACCTTTGCTAAGTCCACAAAAGGGCCGACTTTCCATCGCCCCTTTTGCTTTTGCCGCCTGCGTTACTTCTTCTCGATCCTCACATTCACGGCAGTCCCCTCGCTTAATTCCACGCTGACGTTTAATTTGCCGCCCATATTGGTGACCATGTCCCCTGCCGACACGCCGTTCATGGTCACGCTATACTGGGCGTCATCCTCCAGCTGAACGGTGATCTGCGCGTCCTTATCCCCCTCAACCAGAAACTCCAAACCCCAGTCCGCCGCCACAAACTTGCTGACAGCCGTTCCCGGAACCGATTCATACACAAACATGCCGTTGCGTTCCAGCTTGGTAATCTCGCTGAAGGTCTTTACCTTATACAGGTCTCCCCTGCACTCGAAATTGTCTTTCTTGGCCTTTTTTCCCAGCTTGTGGTTTCCAAAACTGATACTTCCATCTGCTTCCGCGCGAACCAATTCTTCAATCACTGACATAACGCTTCCTCCTGGTATTTTAATGATGCTTATCTTCCCCTGGTCCGGGGGACATGTCCCGGGGGCCGCCCCCTTATGGCCGTACAAGCCCCCATCCCCCAAAACAGGCTGTAAGGGCGATGCTCTACCCCTGCATTTGCAATTCTTTGGGCGCGAACAAAAGACCTTCCTGGCCTTTGGCCACCTCCACCTGGTCGCCTTCTTTCACCGTGCCGTCTAAGATCTCCTCGGCAAGCTTATCCTCCACCATGCTCTGGATCGCCCTTCGAAGGGGCCTGGCCCCATACTTGGGATCGTATCCCTTTTCAATCAGATACTCCCGTCCCTCCTCGGTCACATGGAGGGTGATGCCCATCTGCTGCTTGGTCCGCTTGTTGATGGTTCCCAGCATGATGGAAACGATCTCTTTCATATCATCCTTATTGAGGGGATGGAACACCATGACCTCATCGATTCGGTTGATAAACTCCGGCTTAAAGATCCTTTTGACCTCCTCCATGACCCGGTCTTTCATAAAGCGGTAATTCTCTTTCTCGTCATCCACGGATGTGAAACCCAGCCGCTTGGGGGAAATGATGTTCTCCGCCCCTGCGTTGGAGGTCATGATCAGTATGGTATTTTTAAAATTGATCTTCCTTCCCTGGGCATCGGTCACATGACCGTCGTCCAGGACCTGCAAAAGGATATTGAATACGTCCGGGTGGGCTTTCTCGATCTCGTCAAACAGGATCACCGAATAGGGGTTTCTGCGGACTTTCTCGCTTAACTGTCCCCCCTCGTCATACCCTACATACCCCGGCGGGGAGCCGATCATCTTGGAAACGCTGTGCTTTTCCATGTACTCCGACATGTCCACCCGTATAAGGGCGCTTTCCGTGCCGAACATGGCTTCCGCCAGAGCCTTGCACAGCTCTGTCTTTCCCACTCCCGTAGGACCCAAAAACAGGAAGGACCCGATAGGCCGCCTGGGATCCTTAAGCCCCACGCGCCCTCTGCGGATGGCCTTGGCCACTGCCGTCACCGCTTCCTCCTGGCCTACGACCCGCTGATGGAGAATGGATTCCAGCTTTTTAAGCCGCTCCGACTCCTCTTCCTCCAGCTTCTTCACCGGGATCTTGGTCCAGCCGGAAACCACGTCGGCGATCTCGTTCTCGCCTACCACCAGCCTGCGGCTGACTTTCTCCTTCTGCCATTTCTCCCGCACCTTCTCGATCTTTTCCCGCTTTTTCTGCTGCTTCTTCTTGATCTCCCCGGCTTTCTCGTAGGCTTCCGCCTTAATGGCCGCCTCCTTCTGCTTTTCCAGGGCGGCGATCTCCCGCTCCAGATCCCCGATCTGAGCCGGCTCCACAAAATTGGTCAGGCGCAGCTTAGACGACGCCTCGTCGATCAGGTCGATGGCCTTATCCGGCAGGAACCGGTCATTGATGTAGCGGGCCGATAATTTGACTGCCGCTTTCAGCGCCTCATCGGTGATCTTTACGCTGTGATGCTTTTCATAGTGGCCCCGCAGACCCTTTAGGATCTCGTAGGTCTCGTCCTCCGACGGCTCCTCCACGGTTACCGGCTGGAACCGCCGCTCCAAAGCCGAATCTTTCTCGATATACTTGCGGTATTCCTCTATGGTGGTGGCTCCGATCAGCTGCAGTTCCCCTCTGGCCAGAGACGGCTTTAAGATGTTGGACGCGTCTAAGGCTCCCTCCGCTCCTCCCGCGCCGATGATAGTGTGGATCTCATCGATGAACAGCAGAACGTCCCCGTTGTCCATGACCTCCGCCAAAACCCGCTTGATGCGCTCCTCAAATTCGCCCCGGTACTTTGACCCTGCCACCATGCCCGACAGATCAAGGGTCACCACTCTCTTGTCGGCGATGGTCTCCGGAATATTGCCGGCCGCGATCATCTGGGCCAGCCCTTCCACCACCGCGGTCTTGCCGACGCCGGGCTCGCCCATAAGGCAGGGATTGTTCTTGGTGCGCCGGCTTAAGATCTGGATCACCCGCTGGATCTCCGTCTCCCTTCCGATGACCGGATCCAGCTTCCCCTCCCTGGCAAGGGCCGTCAGATCCCTGCTGTAGCGGTCCAGCACCGGCGTGGCCACAGACTTTCCTCTGGCCCCTTTGCCTGCGGGAATATCGTCCCGCCCCGCATCGGCGTCCTCGCCCATGGCGGAGAGAACGTCCACGTAAAGGCGCTGGATGCTGATGCCCATGGTGTTAAGGAGCCTGGATGCCACGCAGTCATTCTCCCGGATAATGGCGATGAGTATATGCTCCGTGCCGATAAGGGGCGCTTTAAACCGCACCGCCTCCCGGTAACTGTTCTCGATCACCCTTTTCGCGCTGGGGGTGTAGGTGTTCTGCTCCGCCGTGCGCACCCCCTGGCTGGGGGTGATCAGCTGGCTCACCAGCTCCGTCACCTTCTCCACCTTGACGCCGCACTCGTCCAGGACCCGGGCCGCAACCCCGCTGCCCTCCTCTAAAAGGCCGATCAGCAGATGCTCCGTACCCACATAGTTGTGGCCCAGTGACTCCGCCGCGTCTACTGCCAGGCTGATAGCCTCCCTGGCTTTTGCAGTGAAACGATCTATCATATATGGTTCCTCCTCATTTCTTCCTGGCCTGTCTTTACGCCAATTCCGGCAGTTCGCCCCGCAGGTAAGCCGCTCTCGCCCCGTCCAGCTCTCCCTTATCCAGAGGCCGGTCGGAAAGCTTTTGTAAATTGGCCGTCTGGATGCCCAGCATCAGACGGAACACGGAACACGGCTCATCAAACTTCACCAGCCCGTCGGTCATGCCGCTCATGATCTGGGATAAAAATGTCATGGCATCCTTCATGGAAAGCCTTCGGGCGTATTTTAAAACGCCGTAAGATTTATAGACCTCATCCTCCAGCTGGGGACGGTGGCTGGCCAGCCCCATCTCCCTGATCTGCCGCTCCTGGTCGTCCAGCTGCGTGGCCACCTTGGCCACCAGATCGGTCAGCTCTTTCTCCGTGCGCCCCATAGTCTTCTGGTTGGAGATCTCGTAGAGAGAGCCGTAATTCTCCCTCCCCTCCCCGTAAACGCCCCGGATGCTGACGCCGATCCTGCCCATGTCGTTGAGCATGGACGGAAATTTCTTCCCCATGGACAAGGTGGGCAGATGAACGATGGCCGTGGCCCGCAGCCCTGTCCCCACGTTGGTGGGGAAGGAGGTCAGATATCCGTACCTGTCGTCAAAGGCGTAGGAAAACCTGGAATTCACGTGATCGTCCAGCCGGTCCGCGATCTTTAAAGACTCTGCCAGACGCAGGCCCGGCGACCATACCTGTATGCGGATATGATCCAAACCGTTTAGGATAAGGCTGATGTCCTCCTCCTTGGTGATCAGGACGGACATAGGCGCCTTTCTCTCCAGAAGGGAGGCGCTTAAGATCAGCCTCTCCTTCAGCGCCCTTTTGTCCAGCTCGCTTAGCTGGTCCAGATAAGCGGATCCGTACTCCCGCCCGTCCTTATCCCCCAGATCCTCCAACTCTTCCTGCAGACGGGCCAGCATCTGCCTGCCGTCCTCGTCGGAAAGCCTGGAGGGAAATACATACTCCGACAGGTTGCGGGCCAGACGTATCTTGCTGCACACGATGTTGCCGCCTTCCTGCACCTGTTCAAACCATTTAAGCATCGGCTTCCTTCCCTTCCCGCAGCGCCCGGATCTTATCCCGGTATACTGCCGCGCTCTCGTAGTCCTCCAGCCTTAAAGCCTCCTTAAGCTTCCGGTCCCAGGCCCGAAGCTGCTGCTCTGCGCTGCTTTTAGTCTGCTCCGTCTCCTCCTGGGCCACTGCCGCCGCCAGGGCGCTTCCTTCTCCCGCAGCCTCCTGGCAGACGGGGCGCTTTCCCTTGTGGCTGTCGCTGCCCTGGAGCTGCTTGATGTTGTCCTGGATCAGCAGGTCAAAGATGGTATAGCAGTCCGCGCACCCGAAACAGCTGTTTTTCACAAATTCCTCATAGGACATGCCGCAGGTGGGACATGTTATCTGGGACAGCCGGTCTTTCTTCTGGACCGGCATCTCTCCTCCCAAAAGCCCTGACAAAAGCTGGGCTAAGGGAAACTCGCCGTCAAAAATAGCGGAATAGGGACCGAAATCCATCTCTTTGGCGCACTGGGCGCAAAAATTGTGTTCCGTCTTCACCCCGTTAATCACTTCTGTATATTGGATATTGGCTTCACGGATCTTACACCTTTCACATAACATCGCAAATCCTCCTTCTACCTTCAGCCCTCCTCCCAGTTGGCAAACAGTTCGTAGATCTCGTCTACCAGCCGGTGGACCTCCTCCCGCCGGATGCCCTTGCAGATGCCCTTGGCCATGGCCACGGCGATCTCCTCCTTCAGCTCCTCCAGCCCTCTCTGCTTATCCACGTCCAGGGAGATGATGGCGCCTTTCCTGCGGTCAAGCTTTACAAACCCCTCCTGTTTTAATACGGAGTAGGCTTTATTTACTGTATGCATATTGATGCTGATATTATCCGCCAGCTGACGCACAGACGGCAGAGAATCCCCTTCCCGGATCCGGCCCGTGGCGATTCCGATGATAATCTGATTGCGAAGCTGGATATAAAATGCTTCGTCGCTGTTAAAATCGATGCTTAGAATCATAAATCCACCATCTTTCGTTATATCTGTTATAGCAATCTTATAACATCTTAAACGATTCGTCAAGTAGAAATCTCTGGTTATAACCCCCATGCCCCTAAAGGCAGTGCCGGGCGGTCAAGCAATACAGGGGCAGCCGCTTCCGGCCGCCCCTGCGCGCAGATCACTCCAGATCGATCACCTCAAAATCATCGTCCCCGTCTGCCTGGGGCATTGCCTGCCCGTTTCTTCCCGGCTGCAGCGCCCTGCCCGTCCCTCTGGCTGTCTCTCCTCTGTCTCTGACGCCGCTTTTGGCGGCGCTGTTTTTATAGGTTCCGTTTGCGCCTGCCGCCTCCCGAATCTGATTGACAGGAACCGCCCTGGTTCCTCCTGACGGCGGCTGGCTGTGGTGATCCGCTGCCGGCACGGGGCGGCCGCTGCCTCTAAGATTTCCTTTGCTCTCGGCAATCCGGTTTCCTGTTTTTGCCTGGGAACCGCCTCTGGCAGGCGGCTGCTGAGCCGTGTTCCTCTGTAAGCTGCCGCCTCTGCCTGTCTGCTGTCCGCCTCTTGGGCTGCCGCCCTGTTCGGACTGGTAAGCGCCTGCCCTTACCGGATATCCCGCCGAGCTGTCATCTGTCTGCACCCTTCTGGCAAAGGAATAGTCGTCCTCCCGCTCTTCTTCCTCCTCAAGGCCCCTTAAGTACCGCTCCTCTTTTGTCAGCCTGGTGTGCCTTTCCCTGGGATCCACATCCCACCCGTCGTCCTCGTCATCCCTTTTTTCAAGGAAATCATCCCGGCGCCTTCTTCCCAGCACCAAAATAATGATCGCGATCAGCAGGATCATGACCACGGCGATCAGTCCTATGATGATCCAGAAACGGATCTCGTAATCATGGAGCAGAGAGTTGTATTCCAGGGCCGTGGCATTGTACTTCTCCTCAAAGCCGCCGGATCCAGCCGGATCGCGGAAATACCTCTGCAGCGTCTTTTCCTCCAGATCGTAACGGTAAAATCCACTGTCCCCGCTTTCGTTTATGGCATAGAAGATGCAGTACTGGGGGTTCTCCTCACCGCCCCAGATCCAGCCGTTGACCGCCTGTCCGTCAATGGTGATGGGACACTGGACAAACCCTTCGGGGACTTCCATCCCGTCCTGGGCGGAGACCACCGTGATCTCCCTTTCAAACGTCTTTAACGCCACCTGGTCCGCCACAGGGACAGACTCTCCGGCCTCCCCTTCCACCTTGGTGACCTTGATCCGGTAAGACCTGGTCTGTCCATCCCCGGATGTGACCGTACACACGATCTCGTTTTCTCCCAGCTGCAGTCCCTCGTTTCCTGATACGGACACGCTGGAACTTTCATCTGCCGCCGGAGCGCTGACCATAACCGTATCCACGTCCCCGCCTACTACGGCTGTGTAGTTCTCCGTGTCAGGGGAGAACGCCGGCGTTAACGTGCCGGGAGAGATCTGCAGATCAGCCAGGAGCGCGCCGCCTGCCGGGGCCGCCTCCCCCGTAACAGTGACTGCGGAGCTTCCCTGCTGGGAGATGTTCACCAGCTGTCCGTCCTTGTCGTACACCTCCTGGGTGCTGATGGCTATGGTGGTGGTTCCTGGCTTTAACGCCTTAAATTTCAGCGCAAAGGCCAGCTCCGAGTAATTGCCTCCGGAAGCTTCCCCGGCCACCCGGATGGAACCTGCGTCTCCCGTAGCCCCGGTGCCTTCAATAAACTGCAGCGCCGACGCGTCGTAGGACAGCATCACGTTGGAACTGTTGATGGTCTCATCGCCTGCGGCGGTGATCTTCATGTTTACCGTAACTTCGCTCCCCGCCTCCGCCGACGGATCGGAAAACGCGATCCTGGCCGCCAGAGCCTGGAACGATATGGCTAGACACATCAGAAAAACCGCTATGGTCCCTCCGAAGATTTTCTTTACTTTACTCATATTATCTCCTGTCTCTTCCTTATCGGATTATGGTCACATTGCTTCCCCCCGGTCCCCCGCTGCTCCCTGACCCGTTGGAGCTGTGTTCAGGGCCTCCGGTTATGATGTGGATGGATGCTCCCGGATCGGATAACTGTCCGCTGCCAGGGGATGATGTCTGTCCTCCCGCCGGACTCTGACTGCCGTTTTGGCGCACCACATGGATCACATAGTAGGAAACCGTCCCATTCTGTGCTTTTACCTGGATGGTAATGTCCGTATTGCCGCTTTGCAGCTTCACATTCCCTGTGCCTGTGACGGAAGCGCCGGAATCCAATGCCGTTGCCCGCACATTCAGGCTGGATACCCCGGAATCCACCATCACGTTGTAGGATGTGATGTCACGGCTGAACGTAGGCGTTAAGCTGTAGCCGTCTATACTCAGGCTGGAGAGCTTGTTGTTGGCGCTGCTGTTGGAGGTAGGCTGAGGACATGGGGAATCCGGCATATTCTTGTACACCGGGATCTTAAATTCCAGCGCCAGCTGTTTTAGCTGGCTGCTGTAAGCCTCCTCCAGCTTAGCCCCTTCCGAGGCCGCCGCCTGTACATTGGTCATGTACTGATGCTTGTACAGGTTGGACCCCTGCACGTTAAACTTCTTTAGATAGAAGGTGTCCTGCCCTGCGTCCACATAGTTGGCGCCGTAATACATGGCTCCGCCTAAGATGGCCTTATCCACGCTGTTCCAGGGACGCTCGTAGCTTCCCGACTGGGATGCGAACCACAGCCCTCTTTCAATTGCCTCCAGAGAGCCCGATTTGTATGCCTCAATATTGAAAAAATTGTAGTAACCCTCATATCCGGCCACGGTTCCCGAGACCCCTCTGCTGCCCTGGCTGCCCTGCTCCTGCAGGATCATGGCCGTAAGGACATAAGGGTTTACCCCGGAGCGGGCCGCCGCGTTCATGATGATCTCCGCGTAGGAGGCCGTAGAACCGCTGCCAAAAGACGGGCCGCTGCCGGTGCCTGACGTCATGCCCGGACCTATGGCTGTGGCCACTCTAAGGGTATCCCGTCTGCTGACGGAAGCTCCCGGAGCCTGGAGGCTTACATTGGAGTTGTTCCCCGACTGGGGCGCTCCCCCGCTGCCGCCCGGGCTGACTCCCGGCTGGGCCTTGTCCGTGCCGGAACTGCCAGAACTGCCGGGTCCCTGACTGTTCTGAGTCTGGCTGCCCGAACCGCTGCTGCCCGAGCTTGCGGGCGGCTGGGAGGAACCGGAGCTGTTTTGGCCGCTGCCCGGGCTGACCCCCGGCTGCACCTTATTCTGGCTCCCTCCTGACGCGCCGGGGCCTGAAGCGGCCGAAGGATTCCCGCTGCCGCTGCCGGACCCGAAAAAACCGGGGCCTATCGTTCCTCCGGACGAAGGATTCCCGCCGGAAGACCCCCCTGGTCCTGAAGAACCGCCGGAGGACAGATTGCCGCTGACATTTGCGTAATTGTCCAGAAAGGTACCCTGGACCATGCTGTTGATGCCGTCTATGGTGTGGATGCTGCTGTTATATTTATGGCGCAGAAACTGAAATACATACTTTCCGTCCAAAAAATTTCTCGGATCCATGTAGTGGCTGATGATCTCCCTGGAAGCCGCCACCCAGTTGCCGCTGTCAAATGAGGGCCAGCTGTTGGTCTCCCAGTTGTAGGCGCCTGTCTCCATGGATTTCCAGGAGGTAGGGCTGGTCCCCGGCACCAGGTTCCTTCCTACCACAGATTCATTGTTAATCACGTCATTCCAGTCCAGGTTTGTGTGCTGGGCCGTAAATACCCAGTTGGGATACTCCGCGTGAAGCTGCCGCAATCCCTGCTTATAACTTTCCGGGAACCCCTGATTGGACAGGTACTGTTCAAAATTACCGTCGGACTGGTATGTGGTGGGAAACTTAACATAATCGGAACGTACATAGCCTGTGGCCTGGGCTCCGTTTTTCGTAAACTGGATCTGATACCATATTTTTCCGTCGCTGCCTGTGGTCTGCCCCACCACATTTACCGACGAGCCGTAGGTCACCTTGCCCACAGCCTGGTTACCGGTCCCCGGTCCGCTGCGCACGTTCAGGCTGGTGGCCGTTACCGTGGCCGTGTTGGCAAAACTTACCGAGGGCGAACGGCCCAGGTAGCCTCCTGCGTAATTTATAGTCATAAACAGGACCAGCACAACCGCCAGTCCCTGTTTGAGCTTTCGTTTTCTCATTGGTTTTTCTCCTATATAACCGTTTCCTTGGGAAGACATTACTGCCATTATAAGGATACTACAGGTCATATGTCAACCATAACACAAAAAGTTCACGGAATTAAAGTAGAATCGTAAGAAAAATTTTCATTTAGGGGGCAGAGAAAGAAGTCAACCGGCTTCCCTCTCTGCCCTCATGATATACCCTGTTTTAGTTGGCAAAATCTCAAAATGATCCGGGGTTATACCGGATACGCCTTGCTTGCGGTATCTGCCACCGCGGAATCGATCTTTGTCTGCTGGGCTTCTCTGTATTTGAAGAATTCTTCGGCCACCTTGGGGAACAGGGCGTAGGATAATACATCCTCATCCTGCTGTTTCCACTGAGCGCATTCCTTCTCAAACTGGGGAAGCTGAGGCGGAATCAGATCCGCGGGGCGGCAGGTGATGGGGGTCTCGTCGCCGATGATCTTCTTCTGCACTTCCCGGTTAAATGGCTTTACCGTCTGGCCGAACTCGCCCAGCATGATCTTCTTGGACTCCTTTGGCACCATCTTGTAGCGCTCGCCGCCGATAACGTTCATAACCGCCTGGGTACCCACAATCTGGGAGGACGGGGTCACCAGCGGCGGCTCGCCAAAGTCTTTCCGCACTCTTGGGATCTCCTCCAAAACTTCCCGGTACTTGTCCTCCTGCCCCGCTTCCTTTAACTGGGAAACCAGGTTGGACAGCATACCGCCGGGCACCTGGTACTGGAGAGTCTTGATGTTAACGCCCAGCACCTTGGGATTTAACAGGCCGCTCTTTAAAGCCTCCTCCCGAAGAGGCGCGAAGTAGTCGGCGATCTCGGCCAGCTTGATCTGGTCGTAACCGGTATCGTACTCCGTACCCTTGAAAGTCTCCACCATCACCTCGGTGGCCGGCTGGCTGGTACCTAAAGCCAGAGGAGACATGGCTGTGTCGATAATGTCGCAGCCTGCTTCCACTGCTTTAAGATAAGTCATGGAAGCCACGCCGGAGGTGTAATGGGTATGCAGGTCAATGGGCAGGTTGGTGGAGCTTTTTAAGGCCGTCACCAGCTCCTGCGCCGCGTAGGGCGTCAAAAGACCTGCCATATCCTTGATACAGATGGAATCCGCGCCCATATCCTCGATCCTCTTGGCGATATCTTTCCAGTAGTTCATGGTGTAAGCGTCGCCCAGGGTGTAGCACAGGGCGATCTGGGCATGGGCCCTCTCCTTATTGGCCGCCTTCACCGCGGTCTGAAGGTTGCGAAGGTCGTTTAAACAGTCAAAAATACGGATGATGTCAATGCCGTTTGACACGGATTTCTGCACAAAGTACTCCACCACATCGTCGGCATAGTGGTTGTATCCCAGGATATTCTGGCCGCGGAACAGCATCTGGAGTTTCGTGTTCTTAAAGCCGTCTCTAAGCTTTCTAAGCCTTACCCACGGATCTTCCTTCAAAAAGCGGAGGGAAGCGTCAAAGGTGGCTCCGCCCCAGCACTCTACCGCATAGTAACCGATCTTGTCCATCTTCTCGATGATGGGCAGCATCTGTTCCGTGCTCATCCTGGTGGCGATCAAAGACTGGTGAGCGTCCCGGAGGACTGTCTCTACAATCTTTACCGGTTTCTTTTCTGTCAATGCCATTATATTACCTCCAAATTTTCAATTAAGATTTCTTGCTATTTTACGCCAAAGATGGCCATAAACGTACCGGCCGCCACGGCGGTGCCGATCACGCCTGCCACGTTGGGTCCCATGGCGTGCATCAGAAGGAAGTTGGTGGGATCAGCCTCCGCTCCCACTTTCTGGGAAACACGGGCTGCCATAGGCACTGCCGACACTCCGGCGGACCCGATCAGCGGGTTCACCTTGCCGCCTGTCACCTTGCACATGATCTTTCCGAACAGCACGCCTGCGGCGGTGCCTACGGCAAAAGCGATCAGGCCCAGGGCCACGATCTTGATGGTATCCCAATTAAGGAATGCCTCCGCGCTGGTAGTGGCGCCTACGGAAGTGCCCAGAAGGATAACCACGATATACATCATGGCGTTGGACGCGGTCTCCGCCAGCTGTCCCACAACGCCGGATTCTTTAAACAGATTGCCCAGCATCAGCATGCCCACAAGGGGAGCCGTAGACGGCAGTATGAGACACACCACAATGGTAACGATGATGGGGAACAGGATCTTCTCCAGCTTAGATACCGGACGCAGCTGCTCCATCTTGATCCTGCGCTCCTGCTCTGTGGTAAAAAATTTCATAATAGGCGGCTGGATGATCGGCACCAAAGCCATGTAGGAGTAGGCCGCCACAGCGATGGGACCCATAAGGCCCGTCTGTCCCAGCTTGCCGGCCAGGAAGATGGACGTGGGGCCGTCGGCGCCGCCGATAATGGAGATGGCTGCCGCCGCCCTGTCGTTAAATCCCATAAAGATCGCCATAAAGTAGGCGCTATAGATGCCGAACTGGGCCGCCGCGCCCAAAAGAAAACTTTTCGGGTTGGCGATCAGAGGACCGAAATCCGTCATGGCCCCCACGCCCATGAAGATCAGGGAAGGAAGAATGCTCCACTCGTCCAGTAAAAAGAAGTAGTGGAGAAGTCCTCCCTCTTCCATAATATCCGGGTAGATATTAACAAGCAGCATGCCAAAGGCGATCGGAACCAGCAAAAGAGGCTCAAATCCCTTCTTGATGGCCAGGTACAAAAACCCGCAGGCCACGGCGATCATGACCAGGTTGCCCCCTGTCAGGTTCAAAAATGCTGTCTGCTGAAGAAGATTCCCCAATGTACTTGTTATATATTCCATGTTAATCCCTCCATCCGGAATCTGCGTCCATAGATGCAGACCCCTAGTTTAAAGTAGCCAGAGTCTGGCCTGCTTCTACAGCATCTCCCACCGCCACTTCGATGGTGGCAATGGTCCCGTCGGAAGGAGCCACAATCTCATTCTCCATCTTCATGGCCTCCAAAACGATAATCGCGTCTCCCTTAGCCACACTCTGGCCGGCCTGGACCTTTATGCCCAGAATCTTGCCCGGCATGGGAGCCGTCACTGCCACGGAACCCTGGGCGCCTGCAGGGGCCGCCGCTTTCACAGCCGGAGCCGGGGCTGCCTTGGGGGCTGCCGCTGCTCTTGGAGCAGAAGCCGCTCCGGCAGTTGTCCCTTCTTCTACGGTTACTTCATATACATTGCCATTTACTGTGATCGTATAATTTTTCATGATGATAATCCTCCTGATTGATTATGCTCTTTTCCATTTATTACCCGGAGCCCGTCTGATGGAGCGGACCACCAGCCCGTCTGCCGGCGTGTCAGAACTTGCCGCAATAGCCGCCGTGATGACCGCCACCAGTTCCAGATCATCCACAAGGTTTTCCTTTGCGGCAGGAGCCATTGCCGGAGCGGACGGCTTAGTCTTTAAGGGAGCCGGGGGATGGGGATGCTTCCTCTTGTCCTCGTACTTCCCGATATACTTAAAGCAGCCGATAAGCCAGCTGATAAAGATCAGCACCACAAACACGGTACCCATGCCCATAAGGGTGTTCAGCGCCGCCTTGGTCATGTTCTCGCCCAGGGAATAGGACGGGATAAAGGACAAAGACGTGATGTTCTCCATCCGTTTATCCAGCGTAAGGATAAACTGACATGTCCGCTGCTCGAATACCGTGTTCAGGGTGATGGTATAGCCCTCATCACCTTTTACGGTGATCCCCGACTCTGTCGAGACGTAGGCGCCCAGATCATTCCTGACGCTCAAATAGCCCTCCAGGCCCGATGCCAGGGCCTCCATGTCATTTTCCCGGTACTGTTCGATAATGGCATTCAGATTGGCATCCGGCACGGCCGCGAATCCTTCAAGGACCGTCTTGGCGCTTTCCTCAAGCATCTGCGCCTCGGCTGCGTCTATATTGGTCTTTTCTGCCTCGGCCGCGCAGGCTGTCAGAGCGAAAAGGCACGCCGCCATAAAAAGCACCAATAATACCTGTTTCTTAAACTGTTTCATATGCCTGTCACCTCATCATTAGACCGTGCCATGCTTCTTGGACGGACGGTCCTCTCTCTTTGTGAACAACATCTCAAAAGCCGCAATGACCCGCTTCCTGGTGTCCTTTGCCTCGATGATGTCATCAACATAACCTCTCTTTGCCGCCGCCACGGCGCTGGACTGGATGTCGCGGTACAAAGCCGCTTTCTCCCTGATCAGGACGGCCCCGTTGTCCGATGCCTTGATCTCGTCGGCGTACATGATCTTGGCCGCCGCGGTGGCGTCCATCATGCCGATGACCGCATCGGGCCACGCGTAGACAATATCCGCGCCGATGGACTTGCTGGCCATGGTCAGATAAGCGGTGCCGTATGCCTGTCCCACAATAACGGTTACCTTGGGAACGCTGGCGTTGGCAAAGGCATAGGTCAGTTTAGCAGCCGACTTGGCCAGTGTCTTTTCGTTGCACTTGTCTGCTTTATATCCGGTGACGTTTACCAGAGTCAGCAGGGGGATGTTAAAGGCGTCGCAGAAGTTTACAAACTCCGCCGCCTTTCTGCAGCCCTTGGCGTTAAGCACAGGGGCATACTCCGCCGCCTTACTGCCGTCCTCGCCGTACACGGCGCTGCGGTTGGCCACACAGCCTACGGTGGAGCCGTTTAACCGGATGAATCCGGTGACCATGGACGGAGCGAAATCTTTTTTCATCTCCATAAAGAAATTGTCGTCGGAGATGGTAGACAGGGCGATCCCCGTATCCTCCACGCAGTTGCCAAGCCCTTCGCAGACCCTGTTTAGGTCATCGCCGCAGGGAGCGTAGGACAGATCCTCCTCGTTGTTGGACGGAAGAATGGATACCAGAGCGCGGATCTTCGCGATCACCTCTGCCTCGTCCCCCGTAAAATCCACAGTTCCTGCCATCTCACTCTGATAGGCAGCTGATGCGGTGTCACATTTGCCTGCATAGTTGTCATCAATGGCATTGGGCGAGTTTACGAATAATTTTGCCTTCTTTTCCTCCATGAACGTAAAGTCCGCAATGGCAGAGGATACTGCCATGCCGCCGCCGCAAGTGCCGAAAATGGCTGAAATCTGCACAATTACGCCAGAGGCCATGGTCTGATCATAAAACAGCTCTCCAAATCCGTGAAGGGCGTCCGTAGCCTCCTGAAGACGCAGGCCGGCGCAGTCCACCAGTCCGATGACCGGAGCACCCATCTTCATGGCCATGCCGTAGATCCTGGAGATCTTTTTTGCGTGCATCTCGCCCATGGAACCGCCTAAAACCGCCGCGTCCTGGCTGTACACATACACAAGGCAGCCGTCAATGGTCCCATATCCGGTCACCACACCATCAGCAGGTGTTTCCTTGTCTGTCATGTTAAAGTCCGTGTTCCTGGCTGTCACATAGGAGCCGACTTCAACAAAACTGTTCTCATCAAGCAGCATATGGATGCGGCTGCTTGCTGATGTTTGTGCTGAATTACTCATTTTGCTGTCCTCCATTATAAAATAGTTTGGCCGGATCCGTTTGTCTCAAATTTAACAAATCCAGGCCGGTAAATCCAAATTTCTGCCGATTATATTGTATATTGAAAAATAGGATTTTTCAAGAGGAAATTGGCGCTGCTGCAAAAATATTCCTGCACCTTCCCCATACACCATCCCAAACGGATCTTCTCCACCTCAATTGCCGCGTAAACCAGATCAAAAAATCAGCCGGGCTTCCGGGTAAAAATGACTGACAACCAAACAAAACGGCAGAAACCCGGTATTCATCGGGTTTCTGCCGTTTTTATTTCCGGCCAATATCATGATGTTGGGGGCAAAAGGTTTTTTGCCCCCTGATGCCTACGGATTGCTCTGCGTTTCATGCTCCCGCAATCCTGCTTTCCCCTATACAGAAAGATCTTCCCCATTGGAAGCAATCACCTTTTTATACCAGTAAAAGGATTGTTTCCGATAGCGCTTTAACGTCCCTTCTCCTGTATCGTTGCGGTCCACATAAATAAATCCATACCGTTTTGACATCTGCCCGGAACCATTGGAGACAAGGTCAATAGGTCCCCACCATGTATAGCCAAACAGATCCACGCCATTCCGAATCGCCTTTTTCATGGCCAGAATGTGATCTCTTAAATATTCGATCCGGTAGGTATCGTTCACGGTTTCATTTATCAGTTCTTCTTTCACACCCAGCCCGTTCTCCGCAACGAAAATGGGAATCTGATACCTTCCATACAGATCCACAAGGGCAAGATAAAGTCCGTCCGGATCCACAGACCAGCCGGAAGGAGTGACCTTTAAATAGGGGTTGGTTTTGCCGGTATTAACGATATTGGCATCACCCCGGTAAGAATTGTCTCCCTCTATCTCACTGTCTGACTGATTCGTTTCTTTCTGTACAGATTCAATATAGTCTTTCGACGCAATCCGGGAGCGATAATAAGTAAAGCTTAAAAAGTCAACCGGATACCTTTCGATCAGCTCCATATCTTCATCTGTATAAAAGATTTCAATCCCCTGGTCTTCCAAATACTCCCACGCATAACCGGGATACCTTCCCCTGACCTGCACATCTGAGAAAAAATACCCTCTTTGTTTCTCTTTACATACCACCAGAGAATCCCTGGGATCGCAGCTCATAGGGTATATGGTCTTATACTCGATCACAGAACCTACTTTGGCGTCACAGTCCGTCTCATGAATCACCTTGACAGCCAGAGCGCTGGCTACAAACTGGTGATGAGAAGCCTGATAAACATCCTGCAGTGTGTCATTTAACGGATCAATACCGGCTGTCATCCACTCCATCTTGTGAATATTATTTCCGATCTCATTAAAAGTAAGCCAGTACCTGACAATTCCTTTCCAGCGCTTCACCATGGCTGTCACAAATTTGATGTAAAAATCAATCATTCTTCGGTCTTTCCATCCGCCATATTTGTCTGCCAGATGCAGCGGCATCTCATAGTGGGAAATGGTAATCATGATTTCCATTCCCTGCTTTTTTAACTCATGAAACATTCTGTCATAAAATTCCAGCCCCTTTTCATTGGGCTCTTCCTCCTCGCCGGTAGGAAACAGGCGGGTCCATGCCACACTGGTTCGATAGACGTTAAATCCCATCTCCCCAAACTCGGCAATATCCTCTTTGTATCGATGATAAAAATCAATACCGCCATGAGTGGGATAAAATTTCGCGTTGCGGTCCGGATACCCGAACACACCATGCGGCTGGACATCAGCCACAGAAGGAAGCTTTCCATCTTCCATATACGCGCCCTCATACTGATTGGCAGCCGTAGCGCCGCCCCACAAAAACCCTTTGGGGAAACCATTGAAAACCTGTACTTCTTTGCTTGATCTCATCATTGACCGATCCCTTTCCTTTCTTCATCCATCGTCTTTTTGTAGGTAGCCACAATGGTTTTTCCTCCCTCTGCGCTGCCCCTTTTCACCAAATCCAAATCAAACCTGCAGCCTGGGAAAATCATCATGGTAGTCAGATCTGCCTTCTTTTTTTCCATAACTTTTTTGTCAAACCTCATTAACTTATCTCCGGTCTTTACCTTCTGCCCCTGTCTCACATAGCATTGAAACCCTTCCCCATTTAAGGCCACCGTATCAATTCCGATATGGATCAGAATTTCCAGCCCATCCTCATTTATGATTCCCAGCGCGTGCAGCGTGGGATACACCATAGAAACCGTTCCGTCACAAGGAGCTACAATCCACTCACTTTTCGGCAGTATTGCGATACCGTCTCCCAGCATTTTCTGAGAAAACACGGCATCCTTTGTCTCCTCAATGGGAATCATATCTCCGCTTACCACTGCGGCCATACTGCTGTCAGGAAGCTTCTCCCTTTTTTTACTCCAAAATCCAAACATAAATCACCCACTTTCTTTTCCGTCATAGAGGGCCATGGTAACAAGAAACGATACGGCAAACGACACGGCAATACCTACCAGAATTGCTATCAGCGTATCCTCAAAAATAACTACGCCAAGTACGCTGGAATACCCCATGGTATATGCCTTCGCGCCCATAATGCCGGCGACCGCGCCACCTGCAAAACCGCCCAGAACCAATCCGATCATGGGTTTTTTCAGCCTCAGATTAATACCATATAACGCCGGTTCCGAAACGCCGGACAAAAACGCTCCCACACCTGCCGATAAAGCCGCCGTTCGCAGATCTTTGTCTTTCGTTTTTAAAGCAACCGCGATACAGGCTCCTCCCTCGGATATGTTATGTAAAATCCATCCGGGACGAAATACATTGTCAAAGCCTACCCGGGCTAAAAGTTCGGTCATAGGCCCAACCATCAGCATATTAACGCCGGTCATTACCAGGAACGGATGTGTGGCCGCGATAATTCCGGGCGCAAAACCGCCTACATGGGACTGCAGCCATACAATTCCTGCCACAATCCAGGAACCGACAATGGAACCGGCCGGTCCTAAAACCAGTACAGTAACAGGAAAGCCGATGAGAAAAACGCACAGCGGCGCAAATACCGATTTTAGCATGCCTGGTATGACGCGATAGAAAAATCGCTCCAAATAGGCGCAGAGAATCGCTGAAAAAATCCCCGGAAGCAGCGAGTTCCCATAAGTCCCCAGATGGACGGGCAACCCAAACATGGACACAGGCTCACCGGCCGCCATTATGGCATTAAAATCCGGGTACAGCAAAGCCGCTGCCATAGCAATCGCAAAAGCCGGATTGGACTTTAGCACCCTTGAAGTTCCATAAGCAACCAAAATCGGCATAAAATAAAAAGGTGTCAGCGCCATAAAATTAAACATCTGATAGGTCGAACTTTCGGTCACCGCCGGCGCAAAGTAACTGACAAGAGACAGCACAACCCGCAGCATTCCCGCTCCGTACACCACTGTGATAAACGGCGTCAGCGCCTGCCCCATAAAAGTAATTATTTTCTCGAAATAGTATTTTGCGTTCTTCTGTCCCTTAAGTAAATCCTCGTCCAGGTTTTCATTGATCAATTCCTCTGTTTCAACCGAATAATTTTTTACGATACAGTCATATGTAGTAAAGAGATGCTCTCCCAGAATAATCTGATACTGTCCGTTGCCGTACACGACTCCCAGAACTCCAGGAAGCTTTTTTATCTCATTATCTCTGGCTGCGCCTCTGTCTTTTAAATGAAAACGCAGACGTGTAACACAGTGAGTTACTGTTTTTACATTTTCTGTACCGCCGATTTGTCCCATAATACTGGCGGCCAATTCCTCATAATTCACTTTAGCCATAATTCATCCCTCCTACTACGATTTTGATCTCTCATATAAGTGGACAATATCTATCATCAGATAAATACAGTCTTCGTCACTGCACAGATAGTTGTAATGTTCCATTACATAATCAGAAATACTCTTTACACATTCCAGACTTTGCTCGTACTCTGTCTTTAACTGGTTAAAAATAGATGCAAAAGAGACTTCGTTATGCGCTGCCTGGTCTGACAATACATTTCTAAGAAAGAGCTTTAAATGGATAATAAATCTGGAGTACGTCAGAGAATGCTCATCCAGCGGACAGCCCAGGTGCTGCTCCACAATCTTTACAATATCAGACACCGCATGCATGATCTGAAGCATCTGCGGATTCGATTTATTTTCAGTTGCGGTAATCAGGTGAAAAGCAATGGAAGTCACCTCATCCTTTGGAAGATCAATAGCAAACTGTTCATTGATCATCGCAACCGCCTTCTGGGCAACATTATATTCTTCCCTGTAGAACCGCTTTACCTCTTCATTCAGCAGTTTTGGTGTTTGATTTCCCTGATGATACTGAACGATGCTGAAATGTATATGGTCAGCCAGAGTCATAAGGAAATTCACATTAAATGTGCCTTTCAGATGTTCTTCCGCATAATCAATAATCTTCTGGGAAATTTCAATCACCTCAAAAGGAATCTCTTCAAGCAAGGTAAACACAGCATAATTGGGCTTATCCACTGAAATATAGGTTTTTGTTATTTCTTCCGGATAAACTGCTTCATTCTTGTGTTTACGAAATCCCAATCCCTTGCCAATAGCGATAACTTCCCGGCCGTAGAAATCCTTCGCTATCACAATATTGTTATTTACAATATTTTTTACAATCAGGATCTGCTTGAACTCTTTCTTCACCTTCCTGCCTCCTTTCCGAAACAAAAACAAATAAAAAAGACAAACTCCATATATATCTGTCTTCTCAGCAGATATATTATAGAATTTGCCTTAATATCGTGATTAAGTAACAAGCCTATCTTTTTATTCATTTCTGTTCCTGAATATTATGATAATACAAACAGCCCTCCTTGTCAATACTTTTATAAATTTTCCATAAAATATTTTTCCAATAAAGTATTTTATTCGGTAAAATCGCTTCTTTGAGTGGCCTGTTTCAACTTTCAGGTTCTAAATTGGCGATTACTGTAAAAATAATCCCGCTGTCTGTCCGGCACACCATCTCCAGTCGATCTGCTCCACCGTCTCCGCTGCATACACCGGACGGGAATATACCCGGACCCCCTCCAAGGTGTAGACAATCTCCCCCACCTGCTGCCCTGCCCTTACGGGAGCGGCAAGCTTTGAGGGGATACGGATCTGCGTCTCTATCCTCTCCCCCTCTTTCATAAGCGCCTGAAAAACCTTCCCTTCCTCCCCCAAAGTTTTTAGCCCAATCCTGGCCTCATGCCCCATGCCGTCAGCGGGAATCCCTCCATCCACCAAAACAGGGGGTAGCTTTGGCGTTTCCCCTGCAGGACGGTTCTCATAATTTTGTAGCCCATAGGTAAATAGCTTTCTGGCGTCATTCCACTTGTACGTTTTGTGAGGCGGCCAGCCGCAGCCAAGAAGGGCGATCACGTACTTTCTCCCGTTATCTTCCAGCGCCCCCACATAGCAGTACCCGGCTCCTCCCGTAAACCCGGTCTTCCCTGACACGACTCCGTCCATCATAGTCAGAAGCGCGTTATGGTTAACGCAGGAATAATTGCCTTTCCCGTCCAGATCCGTGAAATAATAGTTCTGGGCCTGGGTTATGGCCAGAAACTCACGGCTCTTGGGGGACTGCCAGACACAGTAGCTCATAATGGCCGCCAAATCCCTGGCTGTAGTGCTATGAAGCCTTACCTCTCCGCCATCCCCCGTCTCTTGGGCGTCCAGACCGTTGGGCGTAATGAACCAGGTATGTTCACACCCGATGTCCCTGGCTTTTTCGTTCATCAGCGCCGCAAATTCCTGCGTGCTGCCCGCCACATGCTCCGCCACCATCACGGCGCTGTCATTGTGGGACTCCAGCATGAGAGAGTGGAGAATATCCCCCAGCCGGAACCTGCGCCCGGAAGCCGCCCCAAGATGGACCTTGGGCTGGCTGGCCGCGTAGGAGGACACCACCACCTCATCATCAGGATCGCACCTCTCCAAAGCCAGGATACAGGTCATGATCTTGGTGGTGCTGGCCATAGGGCGGATCAGATCCTCCTCTTTCCCGTAAAGCACTCGCCCGGTGGAGGCATCCATCAGAACCGCGGACTGGGCGTTCAGATTCAGAGATGAGTCCTCCTCCTGTCCGGCATTGGCTGGGACGAAAAACATCTGACAAGACAGAGTCAGGGTAACCAGGATTGCTGCAATGTATTTATATAGAGGGTATTTGGGATTCATAGAGATATGGCTCCGAATATTATTATCTATCCTATTCGGTTTCCTTTGATTTATTCCCGATTGGGTTTTATTTTTATCAGAATGCTTTTGGATTAACAGAGTTGTGAAATTCTATGGACATAGCCTGCATAGGGCAAAATGGTCTTGATTTGTTTTTCGTCTGTCTATCATTTCTCCCATTATCGAAGTAATTCCTTATTGATTAGTTGTAGTAACCAAAGTCTTCTGGAATGTTAGTTTATTTCCATATGATTAGCTCCTATTAGGAAAACACACTGTCAAAAGGTTTTTTGCTTTGGCGGGGGTCAGCCCGCCTCGGCGGTGTCAGTGGTGTTGATTTCAATGTACTCGGCAATCTTGCGGAACTCGTCCGCGAATTTGAAATGAACGCTTATATTGCCGTTTTCGTAAACCTTGATATGGTCTACCAAGTCCGTGAGGATTTCACGGGTGAGCGTTTCAATGCTTTGATACTTTGCAAAAGCTACCAGCGCGGGGTGTTCCTTGTCAACGCCATTCAAGAGCTCCGCCCGTTCCGCGTTCAGCCGGGCCAGCACATCCGCAAGCTCGGCGGCCTGCCGTTCATAATCGGCTTTCATATCCCGGTATTCCTGCTGGGAGATTTCCCCGTCTTTCCAGTCTTGATACAGTGACTGCTTATAGCGGGTGATTTTCGTCAATTCCTTTTCCTTTGCGGCTATCTGGTCGTTAAGGCGGTGGGATTGACTTTTTTTCAGCGGGGCCGAATTGATACGGGCAATCAATTCCGAGTAGGAAACGGCGGTGTTCACTTGATACTGGATAGCGAACAGAACGGCGGCCTCTAAACGGTTGTGCTTGATAGAGTGCATGGAGCAGGCCGTCCGGGAGCGGTTCTTGTAAGTGGAGCAGGCGTAATATACATTTTTCCCGCTCTGGCTGCGGGTGATGGATTTCCCGCAATCCGCACATTTCAGAAAACCGCTGAACAAGTGAACCTCCCGCCCTTTGGGGGATGTCCGGGTATCGCGTACCAGCAGGGCCTGCACCTTGTCAAAGGTTTCATGGGTGATAATCGCCTCGTGGGTATCGGGAACGCGCACCCATTCTTCCTCCGGCACAGCCTCGATCTGGTGTACCTTGTAGCTTTTCACCCGGCGGCGGCCCTGCACCAAATCCCCGGTATAAATGGGGTTGGTGAGGATTTCGTGTATCATCCGGGCTCCCCACATGGGGTCGTCTGCCACAGCCGAGGAAACGGGCAGGCCCTTTTTACGGCGGTAAGCCGTGGGGCTGGGTATGCCGTGTTCGTTGAGGTACAACGCGATGGCCCTTTTAGACGAGCCTTGCAGGAGCATGGAATACACACGCTTGACGATTTCAGCCGCATCCGCATCCACAATAAGCTGGTGCTTGTCCTTTGGGTCTTTGATGTAGCCATAGGGGGCGAAAGAGCCAATATACTGGCCGTTGCGCCGCTTGTAATCAAAAACCTGCCGGATTTTCTTTGAGGTCTGATAGCAATAGTTATCGTTCATCACGTTAGTTATCGGAACGATAATGTTTGAAACGCTGTCGGGGTTCAGGTAGCTGTCCACGTTCTCCGCAAGGGAGATAAAGCGGACGCCCATTTGCACAAACAAGTTATCAATCAGACTCCCCGCGTCACTGTAATTCCGGGCGAACCGGGAAAGGTCTTTCACAATCACGCAGTTGATTTTCCCGCTCATCACATCGGCCAAAAGCCGCTGGAAGTTTTCACGGTTGGCATCTGTTCCGGTGTGCCCATCGTCCACATATTCAACCGCGCTTTCAAATTCGTCCATATGCCGCTGGTAGAAATCCCCCAGCAGGTCACGCTGGTTTTTCACGCTGTTGCTGTCGTCCTTGCCCTTTTTCAAATCCTCTTTGGAAAGGCGGATGTACTCGCCCAAACGCCAGCGTCGGATTGTATATGTAGGGGTAAAAGTCTGCTGATACCCTCTGTTTTTAGCTCGTGCCATTGTTCCTCCTTCCCTATCACATTACACTTATATTATACCTCTGCCCGGGGCAATCAACAAGGATGTCGATGCCTCGGGACATTTTGTCTCGAAGTGAGAGCAGGCCGCAACAGCAGTTACAGCCCGCTCTTTTGCCGGATAAGAAAGGCGGTCAACATCTCCTGCAGGGAGGGGCCGCCCTCGGCAAATTCGATTTTCACGCCCACGCCGCCCACGCTAAAGCAGTACGGATTGACGGCCCGTTTCACAAACCGGGCCAGCCGCTCCTCCCGGGGGAGGGTGCGGTCAAAGGCCATACCGCTCACGTCAGCCAGCGCATCCGCGCTCACCGCGCCGATGTTCACGCTTTTCATTTGTTCCAGCTCTTGTGCGGTCAGTTTCACGGCAAAACCTCCTTTTGCGTTTTGGGTTGGTGGGGAAACGCGAAAGGACAGCACTCCGAAAAGTGCTGCCCTTTGGCCTATCCCTACCTTGGGACAAATTGTCTCGAACTTGTTTGAAAGAGGAAACGCCGGGCCCGTATGTTTGGCCCGTCAAAAGACAGCAGTTAGCGGCCCGGCGTTCCCTTGTTTTGTGCGGCGGCCCCAAGCGGCAAGCAGCCAGCTTGTCCCTCGCGGATCGTGGCCGTGGGGCTGGCAGGTTCCCCACGCGCGGCGGTGGTGTTGGTCGCTCGTTCTCCCGTGGGAGAAGTCACCGCGCACCCGCCGCCCGGCTCCCCGCGTTCACCCGGAGCCGCCCGCTATTTAGTTGTGGAGAAGAAAAAACTTCCTCTCATTAACCGAGACATTTTTGGATGGTTTTCGGACTGGTTCAGCGGGAATTTTTCAAAAACTTTTTCATGTTCTCCAGCCCGCGCTCCACGGCCCGCCGCACCGCGCTTTCGTCAACGCCCTCGGCCAGTGCCACCTCGGAAAAGCTCTTGCCGAGAATGACGCAGGCATCCACCCGGCGTCCCTGGGCCGGGGGCAGACTGTTCAGCGCGTTCCACAGACGGCAGAACCGCTCCTTGAGCTCCAGAACCTCGTCCGGGGTGAGCTCGCGCAGGCAGGCGGAATACTCAATGCCGTCCTCGCAGTCCAGCGAATACTGCGCCTTGTGGCGGGAGAGCCGCCGCTGGTATGCCGCCTCATAGCGGACACTGGCCCGGAGAGCCTCGGCCACATCGTCAGAAACTTCCATATATTCATCCTGGGTGTACCAGTAGTAAAAGTCGCGCAAGTTGATGATAGTCATTGTATGTACCTCCATATCGTTTTTGTGGTTTGGTTGCCGGGAAACGATATGGAGGGCGGCGGGGAGCGACACCCGGGGGAGCCGGTCCGCACCTTGGGACTGTTTGTCCCAAAGTAAGGTCGATGTAAAATAAAAGCGCCCACACGACATAAAGCCATGCGAGCGCACGAAAAATACCTGCATATTATAGACTTGTATATTGCATATTTCGGGCCGGATTGATCCCAAGGAGGAGGCAAGCTTTTTTTAACAAGTTAAGAAGCGGAGCAAGAATAAAGGACACAGCGATACCTCCCGGATACCGCCGTGTCCTTAAAAGTGGGTGACTTTAATACACCCTCCGTTTTTCAAAAGAAATCGGCGGCTTTGAATTTGATATTTCAAAACCGCCGTCTATCAGTATTTTTCAACTGCAAAACAACGACTTTTGAGATATTTGGGCTTATTCACTAATAAATTCTATATCAATATCCCCGTTGTTATTGATTGCAGTTAATGTCTTGTTGCCGCCGCCTTTTTCACCCGGTAAATTGCTCTTACCCTTTTTGATTGTGCAGGTAATTGTATAATCATCATAGCTCCCGGTGATTGCTCCAACAATGTCACCGTTTTTATTTTCCAAAGTGATGGAGCTTGCGGCGCTGATATTCTCAAAGGAAATCTCTCCCCCGTTGGTAGACAAAGTAAGTTGCTCTGTTACAGTCAGCGCCGGCAGGGATATGTCCTCTTTTGTGGTGCAGAGGGTCAAAACGGAAAGAGTGGCATTGGGGATCTGGATCGTGATTTTATCCGCACCAGCAGATTTGCTTCCTCCAATGTAGTCCGTCCACGTTTTATCGCTTTCGGAAACCATCGTCAAAATACCGTTGTCAGATACGGAAATATCATAAAATTCTTTTGCGCTTTCCGCATAGTCGATATGAAATTGACCATCATCGGAGAGGACGACCACAATTTCCCGGTCGGTTACTTGAACATCAATTCCGTTTACCACAATCCCCTCTGGTGTGTATGTTTTCGTTTCAAAGGTGTTCCCCTCGTCAGAGCAGGCAGAGAGGGAACCTACCAGCAAAAAAACCGTAAACATCAGTAATAATTTTTCCTTCATTTTCATTTGCCTTTCTTACAGTGTTTTCTGTTTCAAAACAGTCAAGCCAACGGCGCTCAGAGCGGCACTCACTCCAATACAGATACTGATATGGGCCAGTGCATTGGGATTGAACATAATCACTTTGAAAAATCCAGCTAAAAGCCCACGCAACGGGGCGATGGGTGTAAAAATACAGATGATGGCAACCAGAATAATATCTGTGAGCCAGCCGTACCAATGGGGTTGCATGGACAGCAGAACATGGAGAAACACCATACTCAGAAGCAGAAACACAGCTTGCTGAACAAAAGCAAAAAATACATTGTTTTCCATCCAACCGCATACGGCCATTAAGTTAATCACGGTCTGCGTATGGTTGAGGGGGTCAATCAAAAGGTGAATCCCCGTGTTGAGCAGAGAAACCAAAAAGGCAAGACCCACATAACTGACCAATGCACCAAAATAAAAATCCTTTTTACTGGCTCCCAAGTGAATCAGTTTTTTGAAATCATAAAACACAAAGAAAAATGGTGTCAGTACAGCCAAAAGCCAAGTGTAATTTCCGTTACTTAAAGCAACGGCGGAGTCGCCGGATGTCGTGGCGCAAAGAACCACCACTGCTGTAACAATAAAGCTGATTTTATTGCTGGCAAGCAACCGCTTTACAATGGATAATGTTGCTTTCATACCTTTATACCTCCCTTATGCCCCACCATCTGAACAAAAAAGTCTTGGAGAGAAAGAGGGGTAATCTCTAAAGATGCCTCCTGCTTTGGTGGGTAGTCAAAAATATAGCTGGTTACAAGTCCGCCCACGGTATCCTGCCCAATCACATTCAAATTGGCAGTTGCCGCGTCCACATCTTTCTTTAATCCACTGATACTGAACGCCTTTTCTTCCACGGCTTGCAGAGTATCAAAAAAGCGAATCCGCCCCTTATCAATAACAATCAGTTTGTGAATCGTCTTTGCGATTTCTTCAATAATGTGAGTAGATACTATAATAATTCGTGGATGCCGTTGAAAACTTTCCGCGAGCATTTCATAAAACTCTACCCGCATAATCGCATCAAATCCTAAAACCGGCTCGTCCAGAAGAACGACTGGACGGTTGCTGGCCAAACAAACAATGGTAGAAACCATCGTTTTCATACCAAGGGAAAGTTGGTTGAATTTCTTCTTTCCGTCCAGCTCAAACCGCTCCATCATTTCTGTGGCAAAAGGATAGTCATATTCTGCATTTACCTCAGACGCAATCCGTAGCAACTTCCAAATAGGCAAATTGAAATGTTTGGCAAAGTTTTCAATGTAACTGACCCCAGTATCCAGCGTTGCGGTTGAGATAGCCTTTCCGTCTACTTTTATTTGACCGCTGGTGACATTCTGGTAGCCAGCAACCGACTTCAAAAAGGTTGTTTTGCCCGCACCATTTCGTCCTAAAAGGCAGTAGATACCGGGTTCGTCTACCGTTAAATCAATTTTATTCAATACAGATGACTGCCCATATTGTTTTGAGACATTTTTCATTTCTATCATGCCAATTTCCTCCTAACTACACCAGAAAATCAAATACTTGCATACAGAGTCCCTCCGGTGTTATAATAGTATAAACCTTTGTGTAACACAAAAGTCAAGAGGGGAAATCAGCATGGAAAAAAAGTACTTTTCAATCGGAGAGACGGCGGAACAAGCACACTTGACAACCGAAACTCTCCGCCACTATGATCGCATAGGGCTGGTCAAGCCAAGCAAAGTTGACATACACACCAAATATCGGTACTACACTGCGGAGGACATCATCTGGCTAAATACAGTCCACGCCCTGCAACAGATGGATCTGCCTTTGCAGGAAATTAAACGGGTTCTTGAATATGACGATTTAGAAAAAATCATTATGTTTTTAGAGCAGGCAGAGCAAAAAGCCGATGAAAAAATTTCTTCGTTGCGGTACAGCAAATCAAAAATTCAACTGGCAAAAGCTGACTATGAGAAAAAGCTCCACAACTGGCAGGCATCAGAGGGAATTTTTACAAAGAAGTTTCCAAAGCGTATCATCATGCTGGCTGATTCGGTCGAGAAAATTACAGCGGACGATCTGTGGAGTTATCAGCGCCATTTTTATCAACGTCTTTCCTACGAACAGAAAAAGCAATTTACTTTTGAGGATTTGGCTGGTGTATATCAAGACAGCTCATCGGCCCGTTATTTTGCTGTGTGTACTCGTTATGCAGAAATAAACGGACTAAAAAATATTCCTGCCGGGATATACTTGTGTGCTGACTGTACCGAAGATAGCTGGCAGGAAACCTTGGAAAAATTGCTGAACATAGCGAAAACAGAATACCATGCGGAGCCCGATTTCTCATTACGGTTTGTAGTAATTTCTGGTATTCTACAATGGAACTATCAGCTTCAAGTCTATACCGGAGAGTGAGCGTAAAGTTTCCTTATATATGCAATTAAACAGTCGGTATCATGAAATAAATAATCGTTCAAATAATATCACATGAAATGTAAAATTACATTGGGTGATGTTATGAAGATAAAACAAGATAAAAGACGACTTGATTTCCACGATATAGGACGGGCCATTAAGCGGGCTCGGGAAGCCAGCGGTATGACGCAGGAGCAACTGGCCTATATTGTTGACCGTTCACCACGTACAATTATGTATAATGAAAATGACGGCCAGCATCCCAGCCTCAATACCTTTTATCAACTGGTTACTATGTTTGATATATCTGTAGATCAATATTTTTACCCGTCTCAGAACAAAGGGAGCGAGTGCAGAAAACGGATTGATGCGATGCTGGGCTCGTTAGACGAAAAAGAACTAAAAATCGTTGAAGCCACAATTCAAGCGATGAAAGCGGCCAAGGAAACGGAGGGAACGTAAGAAAACGCGACCTCCGTTTTTCGCGCCATGTATAGGGGAGCGCACAAACGGCAAGCAATTCGGGTGTGGCCACACTCCGAAATTTTTGCTGGGCCGTAGGCCCGCAAAAATGCTTGTTGGGGAGCCTCCCCAAACCCGGCTCTTTGGGACAAAATGTCCCAAAGAGATTGGCTGCGTCACCGCCGCTATCGCGTCTGTTCCTTATCATCCCGCCCGTCCGTCAGTCCGAGAAGATGGTCGATGTTGGCCTTGACCGCCACGGCCTCCCGCATATCCCGCTGGGCCTGCCGGTACTCGGCGTAGAGGGCCTTTTTCCTGTCCGCCAGCTCCCGCCGCTGTTTTTTCAGCGCGTCCATTTTGGGGAGCTTTTCACCGTTTAACAATTCATTCATAGCGGCCCGGGCCGCCCGATAGGTGGCAAGCTCCGCCTCATGCTCGGCAAGGTACTTTTTCGAGTACCGGGCCGCCTTGTAGCCATCAAACACGGGCCGGGCCTTTGCATAGTCCACCACGGCCCCCATCAGCCCGGAGACTTTGGAGAGGGCGGCCTCGGTGGTCTGGAGCTCCCCGGCCAGCACGTGGGCCCGGTCAACCGCCACCGTGGTCTTGGCCGCCAGCGCGTCATAGTCGGTGAGGTTGTTCTCCTGCAAAAACTGGAGGGCGGCGGCCATCTGCTTTAGGTTGTAGACTTTCGCCCACCGTTCATAAGCCGGGCCCTTGCCCTCGGCCATGCGCTGTTGGATGTCAATGATAAGGCCCACCTGCCGGATCGGGGGCGGCGCGTCCTTGGGGAGCTCCGGGAGGGGTCGCCCCCCGGCAATCACCGCCCGGATGTCCTCGGGGGCAAAGCCCACGCCGAGGGTGGATGCCCGGAGCCGGGTGTACTTGTCCTGCCCCGGCGCGAGGAACGACACCACGTCGCCCCGCCCGCGCTTGACGGCAAAGCCGGACTCCTCCATCAGCCGGAGGAACGCGGCAAAGTCGGCGGGCTTTTTTTCAAGGGCCGCGATGATTGCCAGCCGCACCCGCTGTTGAGCGGAGGGCGGTTTTTCCCCTACCCACTGGCCATAGTGGAGGAAACGGCCCTTGCTGTGCCGTTTGGGATTTTGTATCACGGACAAATCATGCTCCAGACATACCCGGTCAGACAGCCGCCGGAGGGCAAAGCTGGAGCCGAGGAAATTATGGAATTTCCGGGAGCAGTCAAAGGCCGTGGAATTAAAATAGATGTGATTGTGAATGTGGCCCTTGTCGGTATGGGTGCAGACGAAAAACTGGTACTTGCCTTTCGTCCAGCGCATCGCCGTTTCAAAGCCCAGCTTGTTTGCCTCCTCCGCCGTCACCTCACCGGGCGGGAACGCCTGCCGTATCTGGAAAAACAGAGCCCCGCGCTCCACGGGCCGGGCGGTGGCCGCCTGGTATTCGCTTTTCACCAGCAGAAACTCGGCGGCGGCGGTGGCCGGGTCGCAAAGGTGGGAGGACACGGCCCCCAGCTTTTGGGGATTGAGCCCGTAGGCAAACCGCTCCTCCATCGTCTGGACGGCGCTCAGTCCCGCCGCCTGCTTGTAGGGCCGGATGTAGGTCGTGGCCGTGGTAGCACCTCCTCTCGTTGGGACTTTGGGACAAAATGTCCCAAAGTACGAAAAAAGCCGGGGAGCGGCACAGCACCGCTCCCCAGCAAATCACAGCTCCACCAGCGCGGCAAGCTGTTTCAGCAAATCAGACAAAGGCCCCCACAAAGCGGAATAGTCCCGTTGCAGGGCCGATATTTCCTCGGGGTAAATCCCCCCGTAGGTGTTGGCATGGATAGCCACTTGATTAAGGTTGTTTGAGCACCGCCGCTGGAGGGACACCAGCTCCCGGACGGGGGCAAGGTCAATCTGGAGCACATAGCCGCACAGAGCCATCCTCCGCATATAGGCCCCCATGTTGCGGATGCCCGCTTGGGCCATGCGTTCCCGGATAAGTGCCTGCTCTTCCTCGGACACCATCACATGAAGATGGACGGGGCGGCGGCGCTTTTTTCCGGCCATGCTATCTATCGCCCCGGTCGGGCGCGTTCCGTTTGGGTGCGGCGGGGGCCTGCCGTTCCCCGGCCAGCCTTGCGGCCTCTTTCATCTGCTCGGCAATCGGACGGGGCCTGCCCTCCCGCAGTAGGCCGGACACCTCCGGGGCGGGCCGGAGCTCATAGTCCGCCGCCTGCTTTTCCGTCAAAGGCTTTGTGTAGGTCAGATGCCCCCACGCAAGGAACGCACCGCCCTCCACGGGTACGCGCTTGTCGTAGTTTTCGATCTCGTCTGGCTCGTTGCCCGCAGGCTTGGGGAATGTACCGATGTCAACGGGCCGCTGGGTGGAATAATACTTGTAAAGACCGGGGGCCTCAATGTGCGCCACCTTGACGGAGAACTGCTGCTGGTAGTTTTCCACCCGCTCCAGCAAGTCCTGCTCCAGCGCGGCCCGGTCACTGCCATAATGCCCCCACTCATACTGCCTTACGCCGTGTTCGTCATCGTAGCAGGCCCACGTCACAAAGGGGGACGGGGCCCGGGGATGCTCCCCCAGCGCAAAGCCCCGGCCATTCTCCAGCATGACGGCCTTTAAGATTGCATAACCTTGATTTTTGTCCATAGGAACCTCCTCTCGAAATGTTAGCACTATTTTGGGAAATCGGGGCAGGACGTGTAAAAGTACGCCCAGCCCCAAAAGCGGCCCCGGAAAGCCTTGAAAACAGCGGGCTTTTATACCCCCAAATGCTCACGCATTACCCCCGGTATTTCCGCATATATCCCCGCTGTTTTTTCTGCCTTGCGGCCTTGGAGCAGGCCCCGGAGCAGTAGCGCCGCCTCCCGTCCGGGAGAAAGGGCCGCCCGCAGACAGGACAGGGCCGGGTTTCCGGGGCGGGCCCCTCGGTATTCAGCGCGGCCTCCAGCACCGGGTTCAGCGGCAGGACGGCCTCCCGGAAGTATCTGCAATAGGCCCCCGTCCAGCACTTCCCCAGCATATAGCACTCACAGTCCAAAGGCAAGCATCCCATTTCCCGGTCATAGTTGGCGCACCATTTCACTACAAGGGAGCGGATAGCCGCCTTTTCCTCACGAGTCAGCTCGCGCAAAGTATCACCTCCCGCCCGGTTTTTTCAAAAGGCTCTGAAAGCAGGAGCCGCAGGGGATGCCGCGCCAGTAGGGACAGCCACAGCACCGGGAGCCCTCCCGGGGCTTTTCCGGGCGGGGAGCCCGGGGCCGGGGGCGGCGTTTCATTTCCCGTTCCAAAGGGTTGTTTGTGAAATTCATTCTCCGCCCTCCGTTTCTTCCTCATCCCACGGGGGGAGGTCGTCATATTCGCCGCCGCCATAGTCCTCGCCGTATTCCTCGGCCTCGTCAAAGTCCTCACCGGGTGCGGCGGCCTGCTGTTTCGGGCGGTAGATTTTGAAGTACCACCCGGCCCCGCCGCCGAGGGCCAGCACCGCCAGCACCAGCAGGAGCGTCCCCGCCCCGCCAGATTTTTCCGGCTCGGGTTCCGGTTCCGGCTCCGGGGTGGGAGCAGGCTCCGGCTCCGGGAGCGGTTCGGGTACGTCCTCCGGGGAGGGCTCCGCAAGGGCCATAAGGTCGGCCACAGTGACGGCGTTCAAGAAATACACGTTTTCCGTCTCCCGCTGGCGGTCAATCACCAGATAGAACACGGACTCGTCCGCCGCCATGATGGTGAAAAATTCCTTGCCGTCCCCGTCCGTGGCGTTATCCACCATCGTCCCCTGCCCGTCCGGGGTGAACGGGTTGGGCTCGGGTTCCAGCTCCGGGGTGGCCGGGGGCTCCACGGGGTCAAGCCCCTCCCATTCCGGGCCGCCCGTACCGTCCTCCCATTCCTCACCGCCCCCGGCGTAGGCCGTTGTGGTGATGCCGCACAGCAAAAAAGCGGCGCACAGAGCCGCCGCCACTACACGATATTTTTTCAGTTTCATTCCGCGTCCTCCTTTTCCGGCCCGGCAGACTTCGGGACATTTTGTCCCAAAGTATCCCCGGCCTTGATGCGCTGGAGCACCAGCGGGAGCTCCTCAAGGGAAATGCTCATGCCCCGCACGATGTCCACGATTTCCTCGTTCTCGGCCTCCTTGTGTTTCTGTTCCAGCTCTTTCAGCCGGGCCTGCTGGTCGCTGATTTTGCCCTTGACCTTTTCGATCTCGGCCATGATTTTTGCGCTCTTGCTAATCGCCATTGAAAACCTCCTTTTCACGGTAAGCGCCCGTAGGCGTAGAAGTGGGCCTGCCAGTAGCTGCTGTTTAAGTTGGCGTAGCTGATGGGGTCGCCACAGTGTATCATCATCCCGTCCCCCACATAGATGCCACAGTGGGAGACGCCCGGCGTGTCATAGGTTCCCTTGAAGAAAACAAGGTCGCCGGGGCGGGGGGAGCTGGTGCGGGTGCAGATGTTGTAAAGCCCCTGGGCCCCCAGCCGCCCCACGTTCCAGCCGGAATGATTGACTACCCACGAGACAAAGCCGGAGCAGTCAAAGGACGTGGCCGGGGAGCTCCCGCCCCATACATAGGGGTAGCCCAAAAATTTCTCCGCCTCAGAGAGCATCGCCGCGAATGTCTCATCGTCCAGATATTCCCCCGGCACTTCGTAGCCCTCTGGCGGGCTGGTGTATTTCCCCACATAGGACGAGCCGGGAAAGAGGTCGGGGCGGTTCCCCAGCGTAGCCATGTAGAGGGAATACCGGGAAACCTTTTCCTCCTCCATGATATAGATAGGAAGATGGGAAAGGTTGAAGTTATCCAGCGTCACAGTGCAGATGTAGTAATCATAGGGCACTTGCACCGTGTACTCGTATTCCTCGGTGGAGCTTTCCCCGGTCACGGGGTCGGTGACGGTCGTGGTTCCCGTCCGCGTCTCTTCCCGGTAGCGTACCTCATGCACCACGTTCTCGGTCAGCGTGTACTGGCGGTCAAAGAGCATCTGCAACGTAGGCTGGACATCCGCCAGCGTCCACTCCCCCTCATGCCATGCGCTCAGAATGGAAACCAGCACATAGGGGTCATGTTCGATAGCGTCTAAATCGTAATGGTACTCGTCATAGTCGTGGGTACTTTCGTAGGTATCCAGATAATGCTGGAGCTCCGCTTCCAGTGAACAGTAGGCGGCCTCGGCCCCCAGCATATCCCCGTCCTCGGCGGGGTAGGTGGTGGCCCCCACAGCTCCTGCAGCGGCGTTCCCCAGAGAGACGAGGGAGGACGCGCAGGACTGGAGGGAAAAGAGAAGCACCGCGCAGGCCAGCGCAAGCAGCACCCCCACGGGATGCCGTTTCACAAAGCCCACAGCCCGCTCCGCCAGCTTTTCCGTGGCGGCGGCAGTTTTCCCAGCGGCCTTTGCCCCCTGCTTTGCGGTCTGTTTCGCCGCCTGCCGCGCTTGTTTGGCGTACTGCTTTTTCAGCTTTTGCTTGTGCCAGTAGCGGGTGACGGCGTTTTTTGCAAGCTCCGGGTTCTCCTGGGCGGCCATGCGGAACTGGTAGTCCGCCCGGGCCTTGATGTACTGCGCCTCGGCCTTGTGGACGGCCCGGGCCGGGTGCTCCCGGATGCGCTTTTTTACGGTATGCACCACCGCCCGGCCCACGGCCTCACCCACAAGCTCGGAGCGGTGGGCCCCCTCGGTTCCCACGTTTTCATGCTCCACCTCGTAGACCTTGCCATGCACAAAGCCGTGGACGTTCCACCCGGCGGCCCCCAGCACCCGGCGCACCGGGCCCCGGGGTTTGGGGGGCTTTTTCCCCTCCAGCTTTTTCCGGGCCCGGTTCAGCTTGTCCTCCCGCGTCTCCATACGGAGCTTGGACTTGCTGATTTTCTCTTGTTCGCTTTCCATGCGGAATTTCGATTTTTGGGTTTTGGGGCCCTTGGGGGACTTTGGGACATTTTGTCCCGAAGTGCCTTTGTCCCCGGCAGGCCCGGCGCTATTCGTTCCTCTGGTCATTGGCTATGTCCTCCGGGCGGGTGGTGAGCAGGTTGTAAATCTCCCCCTTGGGGAAACGGTCAACAAAGGGTATCGTCACATTCCCATAGAACAGCAGGCCCTCGCCGCTGTTGCTGTGGGTGATATAGGAAAGCTGGTGCTCGGAAATGCCGAGCTGTTTTGCGATGATGGCCCGGTCGCTCTGGGCCTGGGAGAGCAAAACGAGAAAATCGGTGTTATCCAGTATGTTCTCAATCTCCCGGCTGGCCAAAAGGTCTTTCACGTTCTGCGTGAGGGCCGAGGGCACACAGCCCTTTTTGCGGAGCATCTTCCACACCGCCACAAAATAGCTGGCGGTCAGCGGGTCGCGCAGGAGGATGTGGAACTCGTCAAAGTAGCACCATGTCGCCGCCCCGTTCTGGTAGTTGGTATGTACCGCCGAGGTGACAAACTCGTTGGTGACGTGCATCGCAATCTTGCGGAGGTTCTCCCCCAGCCCTTTCAGCACGATGCACACCACCCGGGATCTCAAGTCCACGTTGGTCGGGTGGTTGAACAGATTGAGGGAGCCCGTACAGTAGAGCTCAAGGGCCGTTGCCACGCGCTTTGCCTCCGGCTCCGGCTGTTTCAAGAGCTCCTCGTACAAGTCTTGGAGCAGGGGCATTTTTGCGCCCTCCAGCCCCAGCGCAAGCTCCCGGTACACCAGCCGCACACAGCGGTCGATGACGGTTTTCTCTATGGGTTGCAGGCCGTCCTTGCCGCCCACCACCAGCTCACAGAGGGAAAGCAGGAAGTCGGCTTTCATGGACAGCGGGCTGTCCTCGTCATTCAAGCCCATCTGAATATCCATCGGGTTGATATGGTGGGGGCTGTCCGGGGCGATCTCGATGACCTGCCCGCCCAGCCGCCGCACCAGCGGGGAATATTCCCCCATCGGGTCAACGATAACGATGCGGTCTTGGGTCGCCAGAAAGACGTTTATCAATTCCCGCTTGGCGGCAAAGCTCTTGCCGGAGCCCGTGGAGCCCAGATACATCCCGTTAGCGGATTTCAGTTTTTTCCGGTCGGCCATGATGACGTTATGGGAAAGGGCGTTCATGCCGTAGTAGAGGGCCTGCCCGCCCATGCGGAGCTCCCTCGTCATAAAGGGGATGAAAATCGCCGTGGAGCTTGTTGTCATGCCCCGCTGTATCTGCACGTCATTGTAGCCCAGGGCCAGCGAGGACATAAAGCCCTGCTCCTGCTGCCAGTCCAGCCGCTTTAAGGCACAGTTGTATTTCTGCGCGATGCCGGAGACGGTGAACACGTCATTTTCCAGCCGCTGGCGGGTGGGGGCGAGGTTGATGACGGTGAACGTCAAAAGGAACATCCGCTCATTCCTTGACTGCAAATCCCCCAACAGCTCCGCCGCGTCCTTGGAAAAGGTGATAAGGTCGGGGGGAAGTATATCCATGTCATACCCGGCGCGGACGGCCTTTTTCTGCTCCTCCACTTTCATCTTGTCGATGTCCGAGATTTTCCCCTTGATGGTCTTTATCGCCTTTAACTGGTCAACGGTCTGGATGTGCATGGTGACGGTGAGCTCCGCGTCCAGCTCCAGAACCTCCCGCAAAAGGCGGTCGGAGAGCTCGGACGCCAAAATCTGGAGATAGGACGCCGCGCCCCAAAAGCCGCCCACCTTAAAGAACCGGGAGCCCCTAAAGTCAAAGCCGCCGCTGGGGGTGATGAAGTCCTTTGTGCCCATGCCCGTTTTGGAAATATCGCCCCATGAAAAGCGGAACGGCTCCCGCCGTCCGGGGTGCATCTGCCCGTGTAAGAGGGCCAGCCGCTCCCGTCCGTCCAGCGGGGACGAGGGCACGCCCAGCCGGTGGAGGTTGCCCATCACATCCGCCTCCACCCGGTCAAGCCGGGGCCGGGCGGCGGCGATGCCCTCGGCGGGCACGCCAAAGGTGATATATTTGGAGCGTTCAATCCCGTTGTTGGAGCGGGCAATCTGCCGTTTGAGCATCCCCACGAACTCGCCCCGGATGCTGTCAAAATCGTCCGCCTGGGCGGGGATGTTCACATGGTAGCGGCTGGTGGAGTGGGAGCGGCGGTTGATAAAGGAAAGCTGGACGGGGAGTGCGCTGTCGAAGTAGTTGAGGAACGAGCTCCACCCGCTGAAAATCGCGGACTGATCCTCGGTGGATGCCACGGAATAATTGATGTCCTCATATTCCACGGTCTTTGTGTAGAGCCCGCCGGGGAGCTGGCAAACGCCGTCCGGGTGCATCGCCACATAGGGGATGGACTGCTGGGCGGATAAGGCCGCCCGGCCTTTAGCCCCTTTGGGGCCGCGCTGGTTGTTTCTGCTTTTCATTCGGTTCCTCCTTTCCCGCCCCGTCCTGCCCGGTAAAGGGCGCGTAGATATTCCCGGTCTTGTAGGGCCTCACCCCGGGCCGCAGATACCGGGCCCGGATGATGTTCTTTACCACCTTTTCCAGCGGCAGGCCGTCTTTCTCATACATCGCCAGCAGGAACGCCGGGAGCATGATGCCCAGCATCAGGAAAAGCGCCGCCGTGTTCCCAAAGGTATTCCGGGCCAGCAGGTAGGAGGGGACTCCCACAAGGGCCGCGCCGCCAAAGCACACAAGCTGGCGTTTCGTCAGATTGAAAGCAATCTTTGTCTTGATTTTGGATAGGTCGTTAGGTACATTCACATAGGGCATTTCAAGCCTCCTTTCTTTGGGACAAAATGTCCCGAAGTCCCGCCGTGGGCTCCACCTCGTTCCCCCACACGTCCCAGCCGGGGGCCGTCTGGCGGGCAAACAGCTCCACCCGGGGCACGTCCCCCATAAGGGCCACGATTTTCTCCCGGGCCTCGTCCGGCTTTTTGCTGTGGCCCTCGATAGGGGAGATAATGAACTGGTGGACGTTGGGAGCCTTGCGCCGGGGATGCCCACGGGTCGCCAGCAGGCACACCTCCGCGTTGGCCCGCGTCCAAAAGCCCAGCCCGTAAAACCAACTGTCCGCCTTTTTGTTCTTTTTCAGCCAGACAAAGCCCACGGACTTATAGTGAAAGCCCCACGCCTTGATGAGCCGCAGGGCCTCCGGGAGCTGGGGGAACGTGGCCCACAGAAAAAGAACGCTGTCCGGGGCCGCCAAATCCGCCACGGGCAACGCGCATAATTCCTCAATCCCCATTGTGGGGTAGTGCCGCTCCGCCGCACCTTGCAGGCCCTTTTGGGCGTACCGCCACGGCGGGTCGGCATATATCACGGAATACTTACCGATAGTCACACCCCCTTTCCGCCAGCGGCCACAGCCGCCCGCGCCTGCGTGATGCGTTCCGTGGCCGGGCCGAAAAAGGCCGGGGCCGTCTCAAAGCAGATAAACTCCCGGCCCGTGTTCAGAGCGGCGATGGCCGTTGTGCCGGAGCCCGCGCAGATGTCCGCCACCACCTCGCCGGGGGCGGTGTAGGTCTTTATCAGATACTCGCACAGCTCCACGGGCTTCTGGGTGGGGTGGACGGTATGGGCCACGGTCTGGAACGAAAGCAGGTTCCCCGGGAACCGCCGCCCGTCCTCCGAGCCGCTGCCGGAGCGGACGAACTTCCCATAGTTGGGGCTCTGGTCACGGTGGGATGCGATTTTCTTATAGGGCTTGCCCTGCTCAAACTGCGGGTTGTAGAGGGGGAGCCTTTGATAGAACACCAAAATATTCTCCGTCTTTTTCAGCGGGGCGCGGCGTGCGTTGAGAAATCCCGTACAGCGGCTCTTATACCACACCCATTCATAGCGGAGCATGGAGAGGTTGGACGCGCCGAGGATTTTGTCATAGGGGCACTGTGCGAAGAACAGCACCGCCCCGGAGGGCTTGATCGCCCAGCGCACCGCCTCCCACAGCTCCGGGAGCGGCAGGGGCACGTCCCAGTAGTTGCGGGTCGTGCCGTAGGGCGGGTCGGTCAGAAGCATATCGACTGAGTGCTCCGGCAGGGAGCGCAGGCCCGCGATGCCATCCATGAGGTAGAGCCCGGAGGGTTCCGGGTTAAGGTTTGGGACATTTTGTCCCAAAGCCGGGCTATCTGCCATCCCGTCCCTCCTTTCCCTTTGCCGGGGCGGAGCGGGCGGCATTTTTCTGCGCGGCCTCCTTTCCCGCCTTGTCCATCTGCTCCCGGATGGGCGCGGGGCGCACCGCCTCGGCCCGGGCAATCAGCTTTTCAACCGCCGAATGGTACGCCTCCACCCCCGCCGCGTTCAGCCGCTCCTGGGTGGCCCGGTCGTTGATACGCACCGTGGCCCGGTAGCCGGATCTGCTGGTGGGGTCGGGCTTTGAGGGCGCACCCAAAAAGATGCCGTTCTGCCCGTTCACCACTTTGAAGTCGTCCACCACCACGCCGCCGAAGTTGACGCTGGCAAAGCCTATCAGTTTGTTCTGGGGCTCAATGGGCCGCACCGTCACCTCGATGGGGATGGTGGCGGCGGCAAGGTTCTGCTCCACCCGCAGGGCCACGGCCTCGTCAATGGTGATGCCCTGGTGCTCGGCCAGCTCCGCGATGGGGGCCTCGAAAATCAGACGGCGCATTTCCTCCTGGGCGGCCTCCGCCATTTCAGCGGTCTGCACCGCCGTCTGTGTGTTCGCCATAGATAAATCCTCCTTTCCGGGACGGGGGATGACCGCCCCGCCCTCATAGTCGTAGCCTGCCGCGTGTATCGCGGACAGTGTTTCCGCTGATACCGCCCCATGCAGTTGCAGGTCGGTTTCAGCCATGAACGCCAGCATATCCCGCTGGTCAAATTCCTCCGGGAGCTTTCCGCCCCATGCCCGGCGCATCTCACCCTCCGGGCCCAGCTTGTAACGCCTTGGCACAGCACACCTCCCCTCCGGGCCTTTGGGACAAAATGTCCCGAAGTGCCGCTAAATCAGTGGGCCCCGAAGATGCTCCGGGCGATTGTCCCGGTCTTGAACAGCATGAAGCAGAGGAGCACCGTATAGCCCACGGTTCCCCATATCGCGCCGATGGGGTCGCCCCCGGCGGCGATACCCTGCACCAGCACCGCATAGATGCCGACACAGACTAAAATCAGCATCCCTTGAAAGCCCACGGCAAAAAGGGATTTTAAGTAGTTCTGGCCCATGCCGCCCACCTCCCGGTTGGAGAGGGTGGCAACGGGGATGGGCGCAAGGCTGGTCAGCAGATATATTTCTATCATTCTTCCGTACACCAGCACGAAAATGATGATGCCCAGCGCCTGCATGGTAAGGCCGACAACGGAGGACTGGAGCCACAGCCCCAGAAGCGGCCCCAAATCCATCCCCTCCAGCGTGGTCTGGAGGTTGCTCAACATATCCGGGGAAACCGCCGTGGAGCCCTGTATCAGCCCGGCAGAGCGGGAAATCACGCTCTGCGACACGTCAAAGACGGCCATCACGATATTGAATGTATTGGAAAGTATCAGCACCGCGCACGCGGTCTTGAACATCCATTTGTAGAGGTTCGCCACGTCAACCTCGTGCATATTGTTTTTTTCAAGGAGCATCTGGATGAGCTCATAGGTGGCTACAAAGGTCAGCACCAGCCCGGCGATGGGTAAAATCACCGTCTCGGAAAGCTGGCGGATGAGGGAGAAAACCCCGGCGTTCCATGCCGCCGGGGTCGTCCCTACCTGCACCGCAATCTCTCCGACTCTGGCGTTGACGGTATCAAAGAGCCCCTCAAGGTTCCCCATGATGCCGCCGATCAGCAGCTCCCGCAGCCAGTCCTCAAGCCAGTCGGTGAGAAAGTCCATAAGCCGCCGCCCTTAAAACAGCCCCGACAGCAGGGGGATGAGGGTCGTGCCGATGACGATGATGCCGCCCCCGGCCATGAGCTGTGTTATCCCCAATTAGTAGGAACAATACAGCTTTCTGGCGGGCGGCGGCACGTCAAGAAATATATATGGAGTTTTTAAAGAATCCCCCGGAGCAGGGGAGCGGTCAGCCTGTGACCTGCTCCACTTCCGGTATGGGTTTGAGATTAAAATGAATTTCGATAGAAATGTGTCTTGTTTTGTCGCTGTCTATGGTTTCATGGACAACGATTTCTTTAATCAGGCGGTTCAGGATGGAAGCGTCCAGTTCGGTGATGTCCCGGTATTCCTGTATGGATTCCACCCACTGCCTTGCGTCCACGGCAAGCCGGATTTCATTGGCAAGGTGTTTCCTGCCTTTCTCAACTTTAGCCTTTAATTCCGCCTGTTCCTTCTGTGTCTTTTCCAGCAGGAGATTGAAGTTTTCTTCTGTGATTCGTCCGGCTACCATGTCCTCATAGAGCCGCAATACCATCTTTTCCAGCACTTCAATCCGTTCTTCGTCTTTGGCAAGGGTGCGCTCCATCGCTTCCCGCTGGTCTTTCTGCTCGGCCTGGCAGGTGTCGGTCAGCCGTCCGGCCACCGCTTCGCTGTCGGTCAGGGCAGCGGTGGCGCACTCCCGGATTTTGTTCAGCACAAGAGAATAGAGCGTGTCAAATTCAACCCGGTGCTGTGTGCAGTGCTGCTTCCCATAGGCATTGTAGGTCTTACAGGAGAAAATCCGCTTCGGGAACTTCTCATGCGTGGTGCGGATGGTGAGAGCCTTTCCGCACTCCCCACATTTTATCAGCCCTGCAAAGAGGTTGATTTCCCCGGATTTGCCCGGTCGCTGGCGGGATTTCAGTTTTTCCTGCACAATCGCAAAGTCCTTTTTGTCCACCAGCGGCTCATGCGTCCCCTCCACCACAATCCAGTCCTCCGGCTTCTTATCCCGGATAGTGCCGATTTTAAAGCGGTACTCGGTCTTTTGGGAAGCGATTGCGCCGGTGTAGACGGGGTTCATCAGGATTTCCTTAATCACGGAGAAGTCCCAGACGTACCGCCCGTTTTCCGGGTCTTTCTTTTCCCATTTGGTGCGGATGTTCCGGTGTCCCCGCTTCCGGTTCCACCATGTCGGGCAGGGGTGCTTTTCTTCCTCCAGCCTGCGCCGGATGTAGTTGGGGCCGTGGCCGTCCAGCGCATATCCGAAAATCAGCCGGACAACCGGGGCGGTTTCCCCGTCAATGAGAAGGTGGTTCTTGTCCTCCGGGTCTTTCTTGTAGCCAAACGGGGCGATACAGCCGGTGAACTGGCCTTTCTGCGCCTTCAGCACATAGGAAGAATGGACTTTCTTGGAAATATCCTTGCTGTACATCTCATTCAGGATATTTTTAAAGGGCGCAATGTCGTTGTTGTCCCGCATGGTGTCGATACCGTCATTCATGGCGATGTAGCGCACACCGTTTCTTGGGAAGAAGTCCTCGATAAGCTGCCCGGTCTGCAAGTAGTTCCGTCCTAACCTCGATAAATCCTTTGTAATCACAAGGTTTATCTGTTTCCGCTCAATGGCTTTCAACATCCGTTTCAGGTCGGGGCGTTCCATGTTCAGGCCGGTGAAGCCGTCGTCCTGATAGACTGCCGTAACCTCCCATCCCTGCTTCTGGCAGAACTTTTCCAGCATATCCCGCTGGTTCTCGATACTGGCGCTCGTCCCGTCAAGGTCGTCGTCCTTGGACAGCCTGCAATAGATAGCTGCCCGGAAGCTCCCGGCAAGAAGTGTGTCCATCCCTGTATATTCCATTGCGTTCATCATAACCGTTTACCCGCACAATCCAGACGGAACACGGTCACTTGGAACCTCATCTTTATTATACCCTATTTCTTGTGGTTTAGCAAGATATTCTTTATCTGTTTTTCTGCTGTGTTTCTGTGCGATGAGGCTCACGAAAACGTCCGTAGCGTCCAGCTCACCGTCAAATACTGTGGTGACATGAATCTCTGTTTTATTTTTCGCCATAGGCAGTTGTCCTCCATACATGAAAAGGCCAGACAGGGACGGTCGGCAACGAAGTCCGGCAACGGGCTTCAAAAAACCTTGGAACTAATCCTTGTCTGGCGGTTGGGTTATTTTATACTTTTTCTTTTATTTTTCTGTTGCTTTGGTTGTTAAAGGGGAGAAAAGCCCGCAGTTACGGGATTTTGCCCGGCAACCGGCCCGGCAACGGGATAGCAACGAAGTGTGCAACGGGATAGCATTGGGCTGTTATTTGCCGGTTTTTTTCAGAAGGGAAGCTCCATTTGCTCCGGCACTGGCGTAAATCCCTCCGGGGTTTTTCCACGCCCGTTGCTGATGTCCGTTGCCGGTTGCTCCCGTTCCCATCCCTTCTGCCTGCCGTACCCGGCGAACATCCGGGGGTTGGAGAAATAATTCCAGCCGGTGACGCACTGGTTCATTATCTCGTTGATTTCCCGGATTTCCCATTGTTTCGGCTCGTCAAAGGAGTGGTTCAGGGCTTCTTTGTAAAGCTGTTTGGAGCAGACGGTATCGCCGGGGTAGCTGTCAAGGAAAGCCTGAATCATCCCGGCCTTGGTGTCCTCCGGCATGAAGTCCCGCTGGCGTTCCTTTAGGTGGCGCACCATTTCCGGGCTGAATGTCAGCTTCCATCTGCCGCTTTTGTAAATCTCCATCGCTTCTGCCCACACCTGGCTGATATAGGCTCTGGAAGCGGGTTCGTCCTCTAAAATGTGCGTTTCCGCCTGTTCCGGGCATACTTGTATGGGGATAAAGCGGCGGTTGCCGGAGCGGTCAAGGGGCAGGAAGTCAAGGGCGTTGGATGTGCCGCCGAACACACACTGCCTTGGGCGGTCTGCCGGGTGGGTTTCGTAGGGTATCTTGTAGACTTCCTTCTGACGGCTCAAAAAGGACTTGATTTCCTCTATGCTCTTTGCATTTGCGGTGGCAATCATCTCCGACATTTCGATTATCCAGTGACCTTGCAGCTTCCGGTATACATTGTCATCGTCAAGCTTCCGCAAATCGTCCGAAAACCACTCGTCTTTGACTGCCAGCAGACGGAAGAAGGTGGACTTCCCGGCTCCCTGCCCGCCCACCAGACAGAGCATGACCTCAAATTTACAGCCGGGGAAAAATGCCCGGTGGATGGCTCCCAACAAAAACAGGCGCAGGGCTTCATAGGTGTACTGGTCTGTGTCTGCCCCTAAAAAATGCCGCAGACAGAAGCGCACCCGCCCGGTTCCGTCCCATGTCAGGCTGTTCAGATACTCCCGGACAGGGTGGTAACTGTTCTCATTGGCGGCAAGGTCGGCGGCGTCCTGTATCTTCTTTTCGCTTGTCAGGCCGTAAGTTTCTTCCAGATACAGCCGGATATATTTCATGTCCGTGTCGGTCATGGGGCTGTTTTGGGGTCTTTTGTAACCGATGGGCTTTAAAATATCCGTGCGGTCGGTCAGCAGGTTATAGGCAACCGCCCCGGACAGGAGCGGGTCGCACTGGAACACGGTCAGGCAGTTGCGAATGCTGTTGCGGAAGCCGCCTTTCTCGGTGGTTTCCAGCATGGCCTTGACTTCCTCAACGCTCCGGGGCGGCTCGGCGCTGTCTGCCATGTTCGCTATTTCCTGCCGTATCTGGGGCGGTAAATTCTGCCATTCGTCTTTCAAGGTTCCTCACTTCCTTTCCGTGTCCTGTAATAAGGGCTGCCCGCTCCTGAATGTCCCCGGAGAGAAGCACGTCCATCAGGTATTCCACCCGGCTCATGTTCTGCAGGGCTTCCACAAACCGGGGATTCCATGCTTCATCGGGCTGCCGTGGGGCATATTCCTCCTTCCAGCGGCGCAGGAGATGGTAATAGTCGGACAGCACCCGGAAACAGTGCCGCTCCATGCGCTTAAATTTCTGTTCCTCGGTTTCCCTCCGCAGGCGTGGACGGATGGGCGGCTTCCCGGCGTTCCTCCCGTCCTCATAAGGGATGGAGAAGTCCTGCGCCAGCATGAGGGCGGCTTCTTTACTGCCGATACCGTGGAGCCGGGAAACAAAGTCAATCACGTCCCCGGTGGCTCCGCAGCCGAAACAGTAAAAGCGGCGGTCAACCTTCATGCTTGGGTTCCTGTCGTTGTGGAACGGGCAGACGCACATCCCATTTCTGTTCACTTTAATTCCATAACGCTCCGCAGCCTGCCTTGTGGTGACGGACTGCTTCACGGCTTCAAATACGTTCAATAGGCGTTCCTCCTGATAATCCCAACGTGGGCGACACAATGTCGCTCACGTTGTCTGTAAATCTTTCCAGTTCAAAATAAAAGGCACTTGTCTGCGGTTTCCAATCACAAAACAAGTGCCTGTTTAAAGTTCCATATTCTGTTGTTTCTGTGTCCGGGGCGGCTGGCGTTTCTCTGCCTTCTCCTGCCGGATGCGTTCCTGCCGCCCTTTCAGGTTCCCCTGTACGGACGGTTTCTTCCCCGGCTCGGCGGTCTGGCGGTACTGCTCGGACGGCAATACCTGATTGAGCCAGCGGCGCACATCCCGCAGAACTTTTACATCTGCCTGCACCGCTTCCAGCTCCTCCCCCTGTTCCGGCAGGGCAGAAGCAAGCTGTTCCCGTTCCGCTTCCAAATCTTTGCGGGAGTAGGTATTGCCTTTCAGGTTGGCTTTCAAATACCGGATAGCGGCATAGTAAGCGTCCAGTTCCTCCCGGTGGCTCTCCGCAAACTGCTCTTTTTTCTTCTTCCAGCCGATAGCGGCATACTCCTTATGGACTGGCTTGCCCGCTTCGTATTTGTCAATGTAGGACAGCATGGTGTTGATGGCTTTGATGCGCTTCTCGCTTTTTTTCACGCTCGCCATGACAGAAACGGCGGTCTGGCTGATTTCATCCAGCCGGGTGTCAAGGCTCTCTACGGTGGAGATTTCTTTTTTCCGCAGAAAATCCATAGCCGCCTGTACCTTGTTGAAGTCGGCAACTGTGCCCTTGAGCTTCCCTCTGGAAGTCCAGTCGGCACGCTGTCCGCTCCGCAGTTCTAAATACTGTGAGAGCAGCTCCGATATGGTCGGCTCCTTCGTCTGTTCCAACGCTTCCATCAGAGCGGCTTTTTTCTCCTTTAAGTCGGCAATCCAGCCTTTTAAGTGGCGCACCATCTGGCGGATGGACTGCATGAGGGAGTTGGCGGCTCTGATGTCCCGGTTCAGGTTGCCGATGCTGGTCTGGATTCCTTTCTTCTCCATCTGGCAGGCGGCAGGCCCCATGTGGACGGTAGGGATTTGGTCAATCCCTTGCCGGGCATAGGAGCGCAGGTCAAGGCGTTCCGGGCGGTCGTTTGCTTCCAGATAGCGGTTAGCCGTGTCCGCCCATCCCTGCCGCCAGATTTCAGCGTACTTCTGGTCGTTCCAGTCCACGGTGTTCTCCTTGTGGCTTTTCCATCTGCCGGACGGGAGCCGGATTCTTTCGCCGTTTCCGTCGAGGTCGTATACCTTGCGGCACTTGGGAAGCCATTTCCCTTTTTCGTCCATCGCCCGCATGGTAAGCAGGATATGGGCGTGAGGGTTGCCATCCCCCTTGTCGTGGATGGCAAAGTCAGCAATCATGCCTTTGGAAACGAAAAACTCCCGGCAGTAGTCACGGATAAGGTCGGCGTACTGTCCCGGCGGGATTTCCCTTGGGATGGCAAGCACGAACCTCCGGGCAAGCTGGGAGTTCCATTGTTTCTCCTGTGCTTCGGCAGAGTTCCATAAGGTATTGCGGTCTGCAAACTCCGGCGGCACATGGGGTGGGAGCATGATTTCTTTGTGGGTGACTTCGTTCTTGTAGGGATAGTATTTCTGCTCTTGGTCGTATTCAGAGAACAGCTTTTCGCCGCTCTGGTAGGCGGCGGCAGAAACAGCGGATTCATTGTTGCTCCGCTTAATGATGGTGATTTTACAGTGCGGGCATGGCAAGTGTGCGCCCTCCTTCCTCCCGGATTCCGGGCATAGAAAAAGCAGGATACCTTTTTTCAGTTTCCTGCTTGCGTTGCCGCTGGTGGGCGGCAGGTATTTAGTTTTTGATGAGTTATCAGTTTGATAAGCTTAAATTTTACAATTTGAATTTATTCCTACAAAAGTACAAATACTCTTTAACGGTTATTTCTTTACTATGTAAAATACCGATGATAACAAATATAATTCCTGCGACTGTAAGGTAACAGTCCTTAATATCAAAAATAAAGAAGTTTGGTATCTGCAAAAAGTCTAAACTTCCTCCCCAAAAAATTTTATCTATTAAGCTACACAAACAACCTGCCAACCCAAAAACTAAAATTATTTTCACTGAAAATTTAGTTTTCTTCGTTTTTGCTCTATACAATAAATATCCTGATAGAATAATATAAATGGCAAGAATGTTAAAAACAACCATAAGAAATGAACTTGAAAAAACATCAGCAAAATTTCCAAACCATGACAAATTTGTATTTTGTTCTGGGTTAAATCGCAACAAATGAAATATTATATCAAACTCGTCTTGCATAAATAACTTTAATATAATTATTTTTATAGTTTGGTCTATCAATGTCAAAAAAAGTACAGGGATAATAAATGGCTTAATCTGTTTGATGATAAAAAACTCCTCCTCTCAAATCCTGATTTATCGCTGGCACTATTATACAGCTTTAACTTGCTAAATGGAATACGCTTTCTGAAAGATTTCCGGGTGGCAAAGCCACAAAGGGGTAGCTGGCAAAGCCAGCGCAGGGGAAGGGTAGCTTCCCCTGTGATGATTGGAGCAGATTGAAAATCTGTGGAAATCATCTGCTGTCCGCAGGACGCTCCCGGCAGGGCGCAATGCACCACTTCCCTAAGTGGTGTATAATTGCGCCCTATCCAAGAACTCGGATAGGGCGCATTATCCGAGATAATCAATTATCCGAGGAAACTCTCAAAACCGCCAGCATAAAAGGCTTTCAGAGAAGTTGCCTCGGATAATGTAAGAACTATTTCAGGAAGTCAGGGATCTGATGCTCTTTCTTTTGTGTAACAGGATTTTCTTTTTGATGGGAAAACCACTTTTCGTTCCAATCCCGGATATGCCTGTTTACGGTTCCCTGTGAAAGTTCAGCATACCGTTCTGTTGTGGAGATCGAGGAATGTCCGAGGAAATTTTTGATTGCCATAATTGGTACCCCGGCTTCCAACATATGTGTGGCGGTCGTATGCCTCATGGTGTGCGGGGTGTAGCGTTTTTCAAGGAACATTTCCGGATGCCCTGCTCTTGCGAGCATGATATATTTTTTATAAATCTCCTCAATACAGGAAATGCTCATCTGCGGATGGGTCTGGCTGGAAAAGATGTAGGCCTCCAACCGACCGGCCTTTCCCGTTTCCTCCAGATATCGTTCCAGGAGAGTTCCGCTAGGCCTTGCAATCACGATCCTCCGGGTTTTGTTTCCCTTTCCAGTAATTGTAAGCTTATAGAGGTTTTTCTCGGCCAGGAAGTCCCTGACTTTGAGATCGCAGATTTCCTGTGCCCTGGCTCCGCTGGCATACATCAGGTTCAAAAGGACCTGGTCACGGAAGCCCATCCGTTTCCCGGGATCAGGAAGCCGGAGCAGGATTGAAACTTCATCAAGCGTAAAGGTGATCCTCGGCTGGACGGCCTCTTTTTTTACAGGCACTCTTTTCACCGCATTTGCAAACACAGTCGCTGCTTCAAAATTCCTGTTCTGTGCGTAACCGGCAAAAGAGGCCAATGCTGAAAGCCTGAGATTCCTTGTGGATACTGAGCATCCCCGTTCTGCTTCGATCCATTTCAGGAAGCCGTCAATAGTCTCGAAATTCAAATCCCGGAAGAGGATTTCGCCAGCATTTTTCTTCTTTTCCTGATAAACATACTGGAACAAAAGGCGGAAGGCATGTTTATAGGATCTCGTGGTATTAGGGGAAAGCCCTGACGAGAGCGGCATATATTCCGTAAAAAACTGTTCCAGGAGGAGCATGAATTCAGGAAGTTTATTTTTCCTCATACGCCACCTCCGTGAATACGCCAGCGGCATAATCTTCAAACAGCTCCGTATATTCAGGGAACATATCACCACTGAATTTCAGATATTTCTCCGTTTCGTCCATGTCATGGTGCCCAAGATAGACTGATAGGAAAGGAACAGAGTCATCTGTCGGGCGTCCGTTTTTCTCTGCCTGCGCAAATGAATGGATGGCAAAATAGTGACGGAAGCAATGAAGGCACTGCCCTCTGGAATGGGATTTTTCCTGTACATACAGGCCGGTTTCCCGCAAGAGGTTCCTAAACCGAAAATCAAAGGTTCCTTTACTGACGGAAAACTCTTGGCCCCTGGCTGCCGGGAACAGATAGCTTTCCGGTTCTGTTTTGATCCCCATAGCAATGCAGTATCTTTCCAGCATCTCTGTCAATGTCCTGTCCATTGGAACAACACGCTGTTTGTTGTTCTTGGCATGGCGGATCAGGATGGTCCCATTGCGGAAATTTATATCTTTTACCCTGGCGGCAAGCGGTTCTCCCAGGCGGAACCCGCACCCAAGGAGCATCCGGAGCAGCATACAGAGCTCCATGTCCGTCCGGCGGGTTTTCGGGTCTGTATGCCTGTTGACCCAGCTGTCGGCGCAGGACAGAAGCGTTTGGATTTCCCTGTCCGAAAAAATATATGGGACATAGCTGTCTGATGTTTTGGGGCAGGCGGGCATGAAAACACTGTACCCCTTGTATTGAAGGTACCGCAAAAATTTGCGGAGATAGCTTACCTTATCGCTGACCGTTTTGGGCGCGTTTATCTGCTGGAGTTCCCTGATCCAGTGATTGATGGCTGTTTCCGTAACCCTGTCGGCGTTTTCTGCCACCAGCAGTGAATCGAACGAAAGAAGGGTTCTGCGTGTACTCCGCAAAGTATCATCGCTGACAGTCCCCTGGCTGATTTCCAGATATTCTGCAAGCTCATGTTTGAAAACCGACCGGAACTGTGTCATGACAGGCGCCACCTCCCCTCCAGAAAAGCGGCAAATGTACCTGTCGCCTCCATGACCGGGAGGGCGTAGTTCCGCAGCTGCTCCACATCCAGACTGGCATAGGATTGGATGGCGTTCTGGTCTGTATGCCCAAGGGCTTTCCTTACCGCCTCATAAGGGATGTTGTCATTGACCATGGAACTTGCCAGGGACGACCGGAAAGCATGTGCGCCCTGTTTGCGTCCCGCCGGATCAATTCCGGCTGCCATAATGGCAGTCCTGACGATCTTGGTGATTGCCTGCACAGAGATATGGCTGTAAGGGGGAACGATGCGGAGAAATACATACGGGCTGTCATAGCAGGCTCGTTCTTCCTCTAAATACTGTTTCAGGGCGGCCTTTACATCCGGGACCATGGGAAGTTCAATGTCAACGCTGGTTTTGTGCTGTGTAAGCAGAATCAGGTTCCTGCCAAAATCCAGTTCCCGGAATGTCATGGATGAGATGTCCCCGCTCCTGATCCCCAGCCGTGTCGCAAGAAGCAGCACTGCGTAATCACGCTTTCCATGTGGGGAGTCCCGGTCTACGCTGTTTTCAATTTTCAGGATTTCTTCTATTGTATAAACAGAAGGGTACGGCTGCGGCCTCTTGAAAAGAGGGACGATTCCGCTGTAATCCCTGTCGGTATGTCTGGCCTGATATGCATATCTGAGGAATGTCCGGATGTGTGAAAGGTACCAGTTGCTGCTGACCATTAAACACGCGGCTCCTACATTTTGGGCGTTCATTGCCTGCGGCGCTGCGCAGCCTGTATCAGCCAGGGCGGATAAAAAGTAGTGCCCAATCTTATCGTGAAGATGGATGCTGCTTTCCTGAAGCCCCTTGCGTTTCCCGTCTTCAAGGTACTCCGCTAAAAGAGCCTCCATTTCCGGATTCAATTCGTGGTATCCGCATGGCACTGTGTTGGTTTCCCTTGTATGGTAACCCATAGTTAAAACCTCCTGTTTGATAGCTTTAACTGTACTATGCCCATGTGGATAAATTTTATCCGAGATTTTTTGCATGAACCCCCGCATACAAAAGGTTTTTAAGAATTTCCTCGGATAATTAAAAATCTCGGATAATGCGCCCTCTTTCAGAGGGGGATTTTCCGAGTTTCCGTTTTTCTGGCATTTTTACCGCTCCTGCTGTCTGGGTTTCTTATCAGGATATAACTTCCCGGCAACAACGGCTGCATGGCTTTTTATCTTGATTTCCCCATCCTGTTCGCTGTGCTTTGCGTTGCGGTAGCCCCCATCAGAGAGATAGAAACGGAACCGCTCCCCCTTAAAGCCAACAAAACAATCCTTCTGTACTTCCAACGTAATCATATGGCGGGTTTCCGGGTGGAACCGTTCTTTTCCTGACAGGTCATGCCCCTGCATGATTGGCTCCTGCAACTTTGCTGCCGCAAGTCGCTGGCGTATGGAATTGTCACGCTCTGCAAGGAACCGTGCTTTTGTGGCGGCGATAAACTGGCTGCACTCCGGCTCCGGTATCCGTTCCAGTTTTCGGATGGCGTTCTCCACGATTGCCTTTGTCAATATATCTTTTATTACCGGCACGATTTCCTTCATGCCCGCAAGGGTTTCCGCCTTGGTCGGTGCGGCATATTGATAGATGATGTCCAGTTCACTTTTTGAAAATTTCACTCTGCGTCCTCCTTCCGGTTTTCTGCAAGAACCTGTTCCACAAGACGTTTGGTGTCGCTCCGGCAGAACAGGACTTTTAAGATGGTGCTGACCTGCCCGTCCGTCACGGATTCCGGGTGGGGGAGATGGCTTTCCAGCATTGCCCCTCTGGTGCAGAGCCGGTGCGTCCGTTCCTTCCGGTTCAGGGTCTTTATCTGGTGTTCCAGCATTTTTTCTTTATGCTGCGCCCGCCGCAGCCTTGCTTCGGTCTTTTCAATCTCCTGATTCAGTTTTTCCAGCTTCTCATTCATGGGCGGCGTCCTCCTTGGGGAGCAGGATATAGATGTGGCTGACCTCCCCGATTCCCTGACGGACACGCATAATCATCCCGGCCTGTTCCAGCTCGTTCAGGGAACGCTTGCAGGTCTGGGGGCTTCGGGAGAGTGCCGCCGCTATCTCCATGACGGGGAAGCGGATAAACAGAATCCCGTTGCTGTCCTCGGTTCCCCTTGTCAGGATTTCATCCAGCAGGCGGGCGTACATGACTTTTGCCGTGTTGCTGACCGGCAGGCGGAGTGTCGCTCTTGGGAGCGGCATACAGGGCGGCAGGTGTGTTCCGGTTATCATAAACTCATAATTCATTGGGTGGTGTCCTCCTTTTGGCTCGTTTGGATAGGTAGCGGGGGCAGTCGATCATGACAGCCCGGAAACTCTGCTTGCACTCATGCTGGCATTTCCGGCAGAGTTCATTGTAGCTTCTGCGCCCCCGGTCGTTCAGGAAGAAAGCAAGCTCTTTCTTCCGCTTTTTTGACATTCTCGGCATAGTGCCTCCTTCATAGAAAAACCGCCCGATTCAGCAGGTACAGCCGGAATGGGCGGATAGTGGTTTTTTGTGTAGCGTTTCGGGGTGATTTTCAAGGGAAATACAGCCGTAGAGCCGCCCCAAAATCCCCCTTGGTATTACGGACAGGGCAGACTATGCCCCGTGAAATTGTTGTGTTTCGGTATCGTTTCGGTGTTCATTTTGCCGGTTCCCTCTGCTGTCGTTCCTGCCCCCGTCTTTGGCGGCGTTTCGCTCTCCTTGGTACGCTCGTTGCGGTCAGGGTTCCTCCGTTTCCCTGCCGGAAGTCGTTGCGCTACATCGCCGGGGAGCATATCCCATACAGACCGGTCATTCGATTGGAATAATCCATCGATGAACTACCTGTATCATAGAACATTTTTGAGCCTTGTGCCGTATGTCCACAAAAAAGGAATTAAGGGCAAATATCGGAAATTTCCACGATTGTGGAAAGTATGGTATAATCCAGTTAAGCGGCAGGGAAGCAGCCGCCAGAAAGGAGCGTGCGCCCATGAAAGGAGCGACTACCATACAGGAACGCCTTTGGGAACTGCGCAAGGACAAAGGGCTGAATCTGGAAGAACTGGCACGACTGACGCAGATTTCAAAATCTGCCCTTGCCAGCTATGAATCTAAGGACAATAAAGAAATCAATCATGGCAACCTTATCACGCTGGCAGATTTTTATGGAGTGTCCATTGATTATCTGTTATGTCGGACAGAAAACAGGGAGCAGGTCAACACGCCTTTAACAGAATTGCATTTGAGTGATGAAATGGTTGCGCTTCTGAAAAGCGGCCGGATTAACAACCGTCTGCTGTGCGAACTTGCCACCCACAAGGATTTTATAAAGTTTTTGGCTGATATTGAGGTTTATGTAGATGGGCTTGCCTCCATGCAGATTCAAAACCTCAACTCCCTTGTGGATACCGTCCGGCACGAAATTATAGAACGCCACCGCCCCGGAGAGGATGACCCGTACCTCCGGATTTTGCAGGCTGCACACATTGAGGATGATGAATATTTCAGCCACATGATACAGGACGATATAAGCGTAATCGTCCGGGATATTCGTGCTGCACATAAGTCTGACAGTGAGAGTGCGCCGCCAACTACCATTGCCGAAGAATTGAAGCAGGATTTAGAGGATGTTGCGAATTTCAAGGGAAGCCCCCTTGAAAAACAGGCTGCGCTTTACTGCAAGCGGCTGGGTATCAATTATAACAAGCTGTCTGATGTGGAGTTCCGGCAGCTTGTACATATCCTTGAAAAATCCAAATTCTTCAAAAGCTATGTCGGACAGAGAAAGAAACGGAAATAAAAAAATCGCTGTTGCATGGTTGTGTATGTTTCCATGTAACAGCGGTTTTGTGCTGGCGGTATTTAGTTGAGAACGTGGCTTGATAAACTAGAATTGCTGGCGATATTAAATCAATTCCAAAGCTCTTTTATACAACGGGTCTAATTCGCAACCGCAGCTTCCACATTCTTTGTCTGCTTGCTTGATTGCTGATACTAAAGTGTCTTTATCAGCTTTTCCCTCTAACCATTGTTGTGCGGGAATAGATATTAAATCCCAACCAGACGCAACGAACTTCTCCATAATAAATTTTAATTCTTCCATGGTGTTACTCCTTTCAAATTGATTACATGGGTTTTAGGTTTCTATTGAGCCTGTCCACCATCCATGCGATTCGCTTTTCCCGTCCAGCGTCTGTCTTAGCATCAAGGTATGCCCGTGTATAAGTTTTCTTTACGGATGGGGGCATGGCTTGAAAATTTGTATAAGCAGGTTCGTACCCTTCCAACAGTGCGGATAGGCAGGCAATCTGTTCCTCTGTAATGATTGCCAGAGGATTTTGAGCGTCCCATTGGCCATTCTTCTTGGCTTCGTCTATTTTCTTCCTGCCAAAGTCAGTCATAAGCCCTTGTTCGTCAAGCCTTTTCACCAATGCCTTATTTTTCTCTGACCATTTGCTGTTTTCTCTGCGCAGAGAAAAATACTTCTTATAGGTTTTATCATCAATCTTTTCCATCTGTCCGTCAATCCAGCCAAAACAGAGGGCTTCCTCCAAAGCTTCTCCCGCTTTTATAGTTTTTGGCCCACCAGCCTTACCAAATAAAAGCCAAATACCTTTATTTGACAGACAATGCTCGTAAAGCCATTCACGGAATTCTTTTCTGCTGGCAAATTTCATCAATTCGCTTATGATATATCCCTCCTATCGTTTGCCCTGCCGTCAAAATGAGCAACTACAGATTTGTCAATGACTCCATTATACCGCAATAACTTTCCTGATGGAATAGACTTTACAAAAAATTCATTTAGTTGCAATAAAGTGTTATTCTCGTAAGTCTGCTCTTGTTCTGTCTTTTGTAATAACAAGCTGCCCCTGCTGGCATTTCACGGTGATTTTGTCCCCTGCGGAGAATCCGGCTTGTTCCAGCCAGTTCCCCTGTAATAGAATCTGCGGCGGCGATTTTTTGAAAGCCCCTCGCCCATTATAAACGGTCAATTTCCGGTCGTCCATCCATCCTCCTTCCCCGCTGCCTGTCGGCATACGATTTCAAATACGTTCCCGTCCTCTGTCCTGACAGTGAGCAGGCTGTTCCCCTTTCATAATTTATAGTCTATTGGCTAATATTATATAGCCTTTTAGAATCTATTGCAATCCCTATGCGTGATGTAGTCTAAAAGTGAACAAAATAAATGCTAAAAGCTTATGAAATGGGTGGGCATTATGGAAGGAAAAGGATTAGGCAGACGTATCAACATGGTGAGGAAAGACCGGGGATTCACGGCGGACAGGCTCTCGGAACTGTGCAATATCAACGCAACTTACCTCCGGCAAATTGAGGGCGGCACAAAGGTTCCCAGCCTGCCCGTATTTATCAATATCTGCAATGCACTGAAAATCTCCCCTGATTATCTGCTACGGGATGCGCTGGAAGATAATGAGGTCAGCAAAATACGGGAGCTGGCGGAACTGTGGGAAAGCACATCGCCCAGCCAGCAGGAAATCGCCGTTGCCATGATTCGGGCAGTATTGGAGCATAAGGAAGGTTAGAAAGACCAGCCGGGTGTCGGCTGGCCTTTCCATGTCCAATCAAATATAAATCAGTTCGCTGTTTATGATTTCCTCCGCCCGGCTGCGGATATTGTTCATCCGGCCTACCCATTCAAGCTGGTTTTGGGTTTTCAGTTCCTCGGTCACTCCCTCGGCGGTTTTCATCTGCTCCATGATTAAGTCCAGCCGTTCCTCCGCCTGCTCGTTCAGGTCGGCAAGGTATGTCCACAATTTCCCGGTCAGGATAAGGGAGCTGTACCGTGCCGGGTGTTCCTGTTTGAGATATTCCCGGTGCAGCCGCCCATAGCGTCCGATGGGGCGGTTCTCCTCCGGCAGCTTCAAGTCCGGAATATAGTAATCGCCTGCCAGAATATAGTCAATACCGTTCTCTGTGATTCTTTCTTTCAGTTTTTCCATTGTCGTTCCCTCCTGTGGTGGAAGGCTCGTCACTGGCCAGCTCAATCACATCCATTATGCCACAATCCAGCGTTTCGCAGATTCGTGCCAGCGTGTCCATGCTGATATGTTTCCCTTCTTTGCCCATGTTGGCTATCATATTTGTGGTCAGTCCAGCGGCAAGCCTTAAATCCTCTTTCCTCATGTTTCGCTCTATCAGTGTGTGCCAGAGCGGTTTGTAGCTGATGTGCATTTTTCTCCCTGCCTTTCTGCCCCAGATGGGCGTTTATATCCATTATATCAGGATTCTTGCTAACTCACAAATATTTCTTGACGGTATCGCCGGTTCCATCTGGATTGTGCTTTTCCTTTCCTCTTTTGATTACCTCTAATTAGCCATGACCTGTTTCATACCCTGGCTTTTTGCTCATGTGAGATAAAGAAGTAAAAGAAGTGTAAAAAATTTTGCCGTTCCCTGTCCGGCTGACTGCCGGACGGGTCGGGCTTTAGTCGGGCAATTCTACCTTGCCGACAAAAGAGTAATAGATTTCGATTTCCTGTCTGCGGAGTTTCCCCCGGCGTTTCCCGTCAAGGGCTTCCGATTCGTGGATTACGATTTTCTCCACAAACTCCCGTAACAGGGTAGGGGTGAGTTCCTCAAAGCTGGTGTACTTGCGTACCACTTTCATAAACTTTTCAGCGTTTGCCGTGGCTTCCAGCGTCTTGGAAAGCTCGCTCTGCAAGGCGGCGGCTTTCTCTTTCAGTTCCTTTTGCTCGGCTTCGTAGTCTGCCGAAAGCTCCGTGAAACGCTCGTCCGATATGCGCCCCGTCACGCTGTCCTCATACAGCCGCTTGAAGATGGCGGAGAGTTCCGCAATCCTTTTTTCCGCCGCTTCCAGCTCTTTCTTCTTGGCGGCGTTCCGGCGTTTGCTCCCGTCCTCGGTCTGCTCGGTCAACAGCTTCATAAACCGGGCTTCATGCTTGGCGGCGTAGCTGGTGACTTTCCGTAGGTTCTCGGTCACTCCCTCGGTCAAGAGGTCGGTGCGGATAAAGTGCGCCGTACAGTCTGCCGTGCGCTTCTTGTAGCTGCCGCATATGTAGCAGTCCTGCCGCCGTTTGTCCGTCTGGTATCTCTGCTGGTACATGACGCTGCCGCAATCGGCACAAAAGAGTATGCCGGAGAACAAACCCACTTCATCATAGCGGTTGGGGCGTTTGCGCTGCTTGCGTAGCTCCTGCACACGCTCCCATGTTTCCCGGTCAATGATTGCTTCGTGGTGGTTCTCAAAGATTGCCTGTTTTTCCACGGGGTTCTCTTTGCTCTGCTTCACCTTGTAGGACACTTTCTCGGTCTTGAAGTTCACAAGGCAGCCCGTGTATTCCCGGTTTTCAAGGATATGCGCCACGGTGTTTGTCGCCCACCTGCACTCATAGCCGGGGTGGTAGCGGCGGGTTCTCCCTGTCCGGCGGTATTCCAGTGTTCCCGGCGTGGGGATTTGCTGTTCCGCAAGCATACGGGCTATCTTGGTCGGTCCGTTCCCGGCAAGGCAAAGGCTGTATATCTGCTTCACCACGGGGGCGGCTTCCCCGTCAATGATGAAATTTTCGTCCTCGTCCATGAGGTAGCCGTACACGGGCTTGCTTGTGACGGGCTTCCCGCTCATTCCTTTTGACCGCTTCACGGCTCTGATTTTTTTGCTCGTATCTCTCACCAGCCATTCGTTAAAAATGTTACGCAAGGGGGCAAAATCGTTGTCGCCCTGTGCGCTGTCTACTCCGTCATTGATTGCAATGAAACGGACGCCGTTCTGTGGGAAAATCATTTCCGTGTACATTCCCACTTGCAGATAGTTTCGCCCTAACCGTGACATATCTTTTACGATAACCGTTCCCACAAGCCCCGCTTCAATGTCGGCAAGCATGGACTGGAAGCCGGGTCTTTGGAAATTTGCCCCGGAGAATCCGTCGTCCGTGTACCATTTGAGGTTGGAAAAGCCGTTCTGTTTTGCGTAGGCTTCCAGAATCCGCTTCTGGTTGCTTATGGAGTTGGATTCGCCTTGAAGCGTGTCCTCGTGCGACAATCTCGGATAAAGGGCGGTAATGAGTTTTTGGGTGGTCTGTCTTGGCATAATGTCCTCCGTTTCCGACAGCCAGCCCCACTATTCCGTAAGTTTATCATACCACATGGGGCGGCTGTCTGTACAGTCTTTTTTGCTTCTTTACCGCCCGTCAAAATGACGGTTTTTATCTGCGGGTTGTCATGCGCTGTAAATCGGCTTGTGTCCGGCTGCGCTTTCGGCTTCCAGCACTTTCATCATCTTGTCGGCGGCGGTGGCGGTCGTGCCTTGCTTGAAGTAGCCGGAAACCACAAGGACGGTGTTCCCCCGGCGTACCTCGGTCACGCAATCCGGGCGGCGGGCGGTAGTGGCGGTGCTTCTGTTGGGGGTGTCGGTCATAGGCTCTCCTTTCTGTTCAGCAGCGTTTTAAGCTGTTCCATTTTCTCCCTTGCTCTGGCTTTTCTGAAATTCTCCCCGGTAATGCGAACGGGGGTACACATTTCTGTAAGGCGGTCATAAATGCGGGCGTGGGCGGTGTCCTCCGGGTTCTGCAATTCCTCCAGCGTCAAATTTGTTGTGACAATCAGCGGCTTTCTGCTGCGGTATCGGCTGTCAATCACGTTGTAAACCTGTTCAAGCCCGTATTCCGTGCCACGCTCCATGCCGAAATCGTCAAGGATAAGCAGAGGGAAGCTGCAAAGACGGGCTATGTATTCGTTGCGGTCTTTGAAATTGGCGGCAAGGTCATTGAGGATAAGGGCAAAGTTTGTCATGCACACGGAAACTTCTTTCTCCATGAGGGCGTTGGCGATACACCCGGCGAAATAGCTTTTGCCTGTGCCTACCATGCCCCATAACAGATAGCCGATATTCCCGGCTTTCATTTCCTCCCAACACTCTACATAAGCATGGGCTTTGTGCATTTGGGGGCATTTCCCGTTGTCGTTTTCAAACGTCCATTCCCGCATAGCCGGGTCTGTAAATCCCTTTCGTTTCAGCCGTTCCACTTCCTCCCGGTGCTTGTATTCCCGGTGGCTGGCTTCCAGCGTTTCCCGGCGTTTTCTCTGGCAGCCACATTCTTTGGGGTGGCGGTCACGTCCGAAAAAGGTCTTACCCTCCGGGAAGTAGGCTTCTTTGGGCTGGCGGCAGCTCCCGCAATATAAAAGCCCGTCCTCGCCCGTGTAGTCCTCCGGCTCTGCTTCCTGTGCCGTGGCAAGCCGGAAAATGGCGTTATCGTAATCACTCATAAAATCTTCCTCCTTGTTCATGGTCTTTTACGCCCTGTTTACGGGGCGTTGTGTCTATGCGGTCAAAGGCTCTCGCCCTCCTTGTAGGAATAATCGGGGATTCCTTTCTTTCCTGTGCCTTTCCTGTCACGTTTTGCCCACATACGGACAGCTGCGGCATGGTTGGTGTACACTTTCCCGTAGGCGGCTATGTACTCGCTCAATTCCTCAATGAACCGTTCCAGCCTGTCCGGGTATTCCCCTTTCAGCTCCGCATACTCGGATTCGGAGAGGAAAAGGTTTTTATATCTGCCAAAGGGTGCGGGCTGCTCCCCACTCACTCCTTTTCGTTGGTTCTCTTTTAGTTGGTTTATAGTAAGTTGGTTAGGGGTCGGTTTTCCGTCCAACGCAAAGGTCGGTTTTCCGCCCTTATGAGGGTCGCTTTTCCGGCTATCAGAGGGTCGGTTTTCCGGCTGTATGGCTGTCATATGGTCGGAAAACTGTACCACTGGCATTTGCGGTATTTTTATATAAAGGCGGTTCGGTGCGGAGAAGCCCCGGCGTTCCCTCACCAGAAGCCCGGCAGCGTCCAGCTCGTTCAGTGCGCTTTTTATGGCGGTGCTGCCTTTATCCAGCATTTCCGTTATCTCCGAAACGGGATAGACAATATACGTCCTGCCCTCGCTGTCCTGCCAGCCGTTCTTCTGTGAGAGGGTGGAACGGTCAAGAAGCAGCCCATAGAGCAGCCTTGCAGTATGTGACAAGTCCATTTTCAGCAGAAAATAGGGATAGGGCAGAAAACGGGGCAATATGGTGTCGGCTGTGATGTATTCGGTTATGGTTCTCACCTCCTGTCTGTGGCTTCTTGTTACGCAGTTAAAACGGCATTTTCGGGGGTAAAGGATAAATGTATCGGCTACCTGTTGAGGGCGGTCAAAAAAGCCTTGATTTACGGGCTTCTTTCATAGCCTAAATGCGTAGAAAGGTGGTATCTTTTCCGCTGTCTGTCGGCTTCTTTCCGGCGGCGCACTCTTGCGGCGCAATCCGGGCAGTATTTCCCCCGGTTTGACTTGGGGAGAAAATACCCGCCGCACTCGGTACAGCGTTTCCTGTCTGCCCGGTGCAAAAGGGCGGCTTCCAGTTTCCCGTCCAATGGCAGTACGGCGGCTATGAACCAGCGGCACAAGAGAGAATAGCTGATACTCTGGACGCATACGCAAGGCTCGCCGTTATCCAGCAAGATACAGTTGCCGTTATCGTAGTTGCAGCACTCATGCACAAGGCGGCGGGCGGCTCTGTGTTGTTGATAGTCCATGTAGGGGCGTTTACCGTTCATTTTCCCGTCCCTTTCCCCGTTCCGGCTCACGGCGTAAGATTTTGTCAAGATTGCTTTTCACGGTCTGCAATTCCCGGACGTTCTCTTTCTTCTCCCGGTACTCGTTGTAAAGGGCGTTTTTCTCTTTGGTAAGCTGCTCAATCTCCGTTTGTAAGGTCTTGGAAGCTGGCAGTTTGGCGATTCCCTGTGCCTTGAAATACCGGGCGGCAGATTCGGAAATGATAAACTCGCTTTCGTGCTGCTCCCGGTAGGCTCTCCGGGCTTTCTCCGTTTTCTGCGCCCGCAATCCGTCACGGGCTGGCTTGGTCTTGATATACGCCAATAGCTGTTTCTGCAAGTCTTTTTTCTCCCGCAAAGTGCTTTCCACGGCTTTCAGTTTCCCGGTGGTTTCGTGCAGTTCTGTATTGGCGGCGGCAAGGGCAGCTTCCAGTTCCTCCGGGGAAGAAAAGCCGGATTCCTCGTAAACGCTCATGGTAGCCGCCATTTGCTTCAAGTTGTGCAAGGTCGCCCACTTTTCATAGCCCCGCCCCTTGCCCTCGGCTTTCTTGGCGGCTATGTCTACCATGCGCTGTACGCTGTCCTGTTTCGGGGCGTTTATAGTGGCTTTGCCACGCTGTAAGCGGTCTTTTATGCTGCGGGGGTATTCCTGTTTGGGTGCGGGCGTTTCGGCGGCTCTGACGGCGTTCTGTGCGTTTATGGTGAGTGCTTCCAGTACGGCGGCACGGTCAAAATCATCACCTAATTTCCGGGCGGTGATGGGCTTCGTCCTATCCGGCGTGAGATATGACAATCTCCCCCGGCTCTCTTTGACGGTCACGCCCTCCCGGAGCAGCAGAGAGGAAAAGTCGTCAAAGGTGGCAGCGGCGGCAAGGGCTTTCCGTATGGTCTGCCTTAGCTTTTCCTTGTCGGTTTCAAACTTGGTCTGTTTGGGCGGCTCTCCTGTGGCGGCAAGGGTAGCGTTCTCTTTATCCAGTGCGGCTTGTCCTTTCCGTTTCGCCCAATACTCACGCTCGGTAACTCGGTTCTTGCTCCCATGCAATAAGTCAATCTGATAGAGATTTTCCCGGTGGCACATCTCCATGACTTCCGCTTTGAAGTATTCCATAGCTGCGTCTGTACAGCGGTGCTTGCAGCCCTCTCTTGTGTCGGCTGGTCTTTCCATGTAGGGCAATAGCGGCACTTCCGCAATCCGCAAAGAATTGATTACGATATGCACATGGATATTTCCGCTGTGGTTATGCCCGTCCGGGTGGGTGCATACAAGGGCTTGGTGTCCGGGGAAATGCGTCTTGCAAAATTCCTCGCCCAACGCTTGCGCCCGGTCTACGGTCAAGCCGTTGTCTGGTGCGTCACGGGGGTCAAAGGAAATAATATAGTGGTGGCTCTTTACGTCCTCCCGTTTCTGGTTCTTGCCGTATTTGAGATTAGAACGCATACAGGCGATTGCAAAATCTTCCTCACCGCAATTCAGAGAGGAAATGCGGTAATCGTCACGGAGAACAAGCCGCCCGTTTCCGTCCAGTGTGGGCTTCATGGTAAACTCGTCATGCTCAAAGGTTAGGTACTGTTCAGCCGCCCCATAGTCGGCATTTTTAGAGCTGATATGTTTGAACGTTGCCAACGGCTTCACCTACTTTCTGCAAGACTTCAAACTTCAAGGCGGCAAGCTCCGCTGTGGCGGCTCGTACCTCTTGGGAGAGGGCGTTATAAGGTGCGCCGTACTCGTTCAGACAGCGGGCAATCTGGTTCAAGTTGCCGCCGATTTTCCCGTATTCGGCTGTGAGTTTTCCAACGGCAGAGAGTAATTCATCATTGACCGGGGAAACGGTAATGACCGGGCGTATGCTTGATTTGATAAGGGCTTGCCGGATAAACTCGGCTTGGCTCATTTTGCAGAGGGTGACACGCTCGGAAAACTCGGCGTATTCTTCCTCGGTCAAGCGTGTCTTGATTACCCGGTGACGGTGTGGCGTGTTGTATCTTTTCATGGCTGTGAATCTCCTTTCGTGGGTGGATTTTTTCAAGCGGCGCAAGCCGCAAAAAGGCGGGCTTGGGGTGGCAACCCCAACAAGATTCCCATAGGACAAAATGAGCCGGTAGGCGAAATTTGGTACTGTGGTAGAATCTTGCTCTAAGAAACTGCGCTGTGTGGTCTGTTCGCTTACTATCCGGCTATTGGCGGCTGGTTTGTTGCGTTCCGGCGAAAATATCTTATGGAATTTTCTGATACCCTCGACGGACAGGGCGGGGATTTTGCCAACTCGGCGGCGGTATTTCTCCCCCTACTACCTACAACACCACGCAAAGCAAAAATGACGGTGATTTGCGGAAATTTCCCCTCATTTCTTACAAAACCACACAAGCCCGGATAGGCGGGAATTTTGAGAAATTTCTTCATTTTCCTTTCATTCCCCACACCACCGAAAATTGAAAACTGCCAAACAAAGAGCGTGTCATGTTTCCCTTTTCGTGGGGCAATACGGCGGTTTTTCAAAAACGCCGAAAATAAACGCAAAAAAACAGGAAACCTTTTTATGATTTCCTGTTTTGGTGTGCCGTTCTATGTGGCGGCGGTTATTCAGTTTTGGGGTATGGCTGTTCATCAAAGCGGAACTGGAACAGGGCAGCGATAAGCCGCCGTTTAATGTTGTCCTCTGTATCTTTGTTGACGTGTCCGTTTTCAAGGGAAGCAATTCGGATTCGCTTGCTGTAATGCCGTAAAACCTCGTCTACGGCTTCCGGTTCTCCATTGGTCGCTCTGACAATAATTTCATAAGGAATAAGATTAGGATTCTTCATGCGAAAACACCTCCATTTTTTCTTGTAACATTTGTAAAGCACTGTGTATGTGATGCCATGCCGTACTCCGGCAACGTCCATACATTTCACCAATTTCCTGTTGCGTGTAATGACCGAAAAAGTAGAGATAAATGATTTCTCTTTTTTTCTCTGGCAAGGATAACAGCGCAGCGGCAAGCTCTCCATTGGTGAGGATAACCGTCTGACCACATATGGTGATGGGGTACTGCTCATAGGGGTCTATGAAATATTTATTAGACGTACTGAACGGGTAAAATTTTTCTTCTGTAAGATATTCAAAAGATATTTCTCTTTGCCGTTTCCTGCTTCTGTCACGCCATGAGTTGAGAGTTGCATAGCGTATCACCACTCTACAAAAAGCGTTAAAAGTATACATAATGTGTTCTTTGTATGCTTCGGTGCAAGCTGAAAGCCTTTGTTTTTTATTTGCTGTATTTGTCCGCTCTTTATTCAAAATAGGTTCTCCTTTTTTATCAGATTTTTTCTCCATATAATTCACAAAAACTTACATTGTCTTTTGAAACATATACCGAATCTTATCTAACCGACTGTTAGGGCGGCGTGGCTGCGATACAAACTCCCCAGAAGTTTCTTTATACCCTTTTAATTCTGTAAGACAAACACTTCTCCCGTTTGTATAAAAATTTAAATCATTTTTATATTCATTGATACAGCGGGCGGGGATTTCTCCTTTAAAAATAACCTCATCATTTTCAAGTACAACCGATTCAATCACTGCACAATATTTTGGCACATCATTGTAAGCCCGTGAAAGATATTCCTGTGGAGCAAAAAGGGTAAAGGAAAGGTATGGCTCCAAAACCTGTGTTCCTGCTTTTTTCAATGCCTGTTCCAATACGACAGGAGCAAGGAAGCGAAAATCTGCGGGGGTACTAACCGGGCTGTAATAAACTCCATAGTCAAAACAAATGCTGCAATCTGTCACTTCCCAGCCATATAAGCCTTGCTCCATTCCATAATGCACACCCTCCATGACGGCATTTTGAAAACTTTGGTTCAAATAGCCAAGAGATACCTTGCTTTTATACTGGGTTCCGCTTCCGATAGGGAGTGGTGTTACAGTTAAACCAATAGACGCCCAAAATGGATTTGGTGGTACTTCAATATGAATCGTGTAGGCTGCCTTTTTTAACGGTCTTTCCAGATAAATAACCGTAGGCTCTTTCATAGCCACTTTTACATGATACTTTTCTTCCAGCAATGAACAAATAACCTCTAATTGCACCTTTCCTAAAAAAGACAGAATAATCTCACGGGTGGCAGTATCAATTTCAAAGTGCAAAAGTGGGTCTGTATCGGCAATTTCTATGAGAGCATTCAGCAAGGCTTCTCTTTGTTCTGGCTCTTGTGGCTCAACGGTTGTCCGAAGTAAAGGCATAGGATTGTCAATCCATGCTTTGCGAGGTAAAAGTTCTTCATTTCCCAAAATGTCATATAATTTTAAAGTATCATCGGATAAGACAACAATTTCTCCCTGACAGGCATGGTCTGCCGAAACAATTTCGCCATTTGCCGGAATGTACATTTCTGTAATCTTTACCTTTTTCTTTTTTGACAGCAGAAGTGTATCTCGTAAATGGAGCGTTCCATGATATAGGCGTAAGTAGGAAAGACGTTTTTTCCCTTCTGTATACTCAACCTTAAAAACATACCCACATAATTCAGACTGATTATTTTTTGTTTCTGTAACAAAAGTTTCAGTAATTACCTCAATCAATTTTTCTGTTCCTAAATTGTCTTTTGCGCTTCCATGATATACAGGAAACAAAGAACAACATCTGGTTCTCTGGCACTTTTCAAGTTGTAATTCCTGTATGTCCAATGAATCCTCTGAAATATATTTTTCTAATAGTTCATCATTCCCGGAAATAACGGAATCCCATTTATCCAAATCAGCAATATCAGTAATATCTATTTTGGGCGATAAGATAACCTCTTGCATGACGATTATATCACTGGTAAGTTTTTCCCTGATGTTTTGGTAAACACGCCGTAAATCAATTCCGTTTTGGTCTATCTTATTTACATAGATAATTGTCGGAATGTTCATTTTCTGAAGTGCATGGAATAATATTCGGGTCTGTGCCTGTACACCGTCTTTTGCCGAAACAACTAAAACAGCTCCGTCAAGGACAGATAAAGAACGATATACTTCGGCTAAAAAATCCATATGACCGGGAGTGTCCACGATATTGATTTTATAACCATTCCAGCAAAAAGAAGTAACTGCCGTCTGAATGGTAATTCCCCGCCGCTGCTCTAAAACCATAGTGTCTGTTCTTGTGGTTCCTTTATCTACACTTCCTTGTTCTGCAATCGCTCCACTGGTGTACAACAGGCTTTCTGTTAAAGTTGTTTTTCCCGCGTCTACATGGGCAAGAATGCCAATATTGATTATTTTCATGTGATTGTCCTCCCTTTACAAGCCCAAAAGGGCATAAAAATCCCCAGCAGTAAAATACTTTTACCACTGGGGATTACAGTTTGCGGACATACACATATACAGCATACACCTGCTGGTGATTGCTGTTCTTTTTCAGATATGTCAAAATTGATAAGGCAAAAGTATTCTTAAATTGGGTACAAAAAACCAAGCCCCCTTATTTAGGGACATTCAAAATTCTTTGAACCCACTATTTGATTGAAGTTTTATTTAAGAATACCTTGCCGCATATTTTTTACTCCTTTTTTGGAATGAAGCTATTATAGCACATCAATTTTAGAAAAGAAAGTAGAAAAAGGAAAAATACTTTGTACACCATAAGAAAGATGTAATGAGTGAGAGGTTTCGTAGTCATCGACATTGTGGAAAAATCTAAACTTTTGGATTTTTCCACAAATCCAAACTTAGAAGAAATCCAAACTTTTCTCTGTAAATCCTTTATTCAAGGCATTTTCTGATAAAAAAGTTTGGATTTTGTTTTGTACTTCTCTTGTCAGAAATGAGAATAAATTGATTGAAACAGAGCTAAATAGCAATGTTTTACGCATTTTGTCATAATTGGAGTATTGTACTTTGTGAAACGAAATCCAAACTTTTTCCGGCAAGAATCCCCAATTATCAAGCTGTTTTCAGAAAAGTTTGGATTTTATATAAGTTTGGATTTGTGGGAATGTGTATAACTGGCTGCCTTATGAAGTTGTGGGTAACTCTGTTTGCAGGACGTGGGAAAGCTGCATTTTAGCTTTTCCATGTGCTGTGAATAGAGTTATCCATGACGGAATAGCCTGTTATGCACATTTCCATAATGCTTGTCTTTTGGTCTTTGGTTCGGAATAGTGTGGTACTGGCAGTCTATTTCTTGTTTTCGGTTACTTGCTTCTTTACCGTACATGAGCATTTGAGCCGGGATTGTCCGAGCCGTAGCCCTCCAGCAGATTGACAACGCCCCAAACGCCGAGGCCCGCGCCCAGCGCGATAACAAGGGTCTGCAAAGTGGTGATAGCGGATGCGAAAAATGCCATATAGTCCTCCATTTCTCCGGGATGTTCCCGGGCACAAGAAAAGCCGCCATAGTCGGCGGCAGGTGACGCTTTGGGACGTTTTGTCCCAAAGTTTATACAAAAGCGTCCGGGTCGTCCAAATCGTCATAGTTGAGGATGTCCTCGTCCTCGTCTATGGGCGCTTCGTACACGGTGTACTGCTCGTTGGGATTGAGCTTTTTTATACGGCGGCAGATAAGCCGCTCCAGCGAAAAGGCGTTTTTTTTCTTGTCCGCTTCCGCCGTGTATCGGTAGTTGGGATGCTGCTTCAAATCATATTTCCGGGAATAGAACGGCGGCAGGCCCCGCAGTTGCAGGATGCACCTGTCGCCGGGCATGGTGGCAAGCTCGGCGGGGGTCATAAGTTCCCGGCCCAGCCGTTGCGTGTTCTGGTTGTAGCTTTCCGACTGCCCACGGGAGCGGCCCTCGGTCTGCATGGAGATGGTGGCCTTGCCCAGCCAGTTCTCCGATATTTCCTTGATGGTGCTGGCCTCCCGGCCCCCAAGGAACACCACGCTGTCCATGTTGCCTAAAATGGTTTCCGCGTTTTTATCGTAGATGGCTTTACATTGGGCCAACTGCTGGTAGAACAGCGTCAGGCTCACCTCCCGGGAGCGGATGACCGCCACCAGCTTTTCGAGGTTGGGCACTTGCCCGGTGTTGGCGGCCTCGTCCCACAGCACCCGCACATGATGGGGCAGACGGCCCCCGTGTACGTTGTCCGCCCTTTCACAAAGCAGGTTGAACATCTGCGAAAAGGCAAGGGCCACGATAAAGTTGTAGGTGGTGTCGGTATCGCTGATGATGAAGAACGCCGCCGTCCGTCTGTCCCCCAGCTTGTCAAGCTCCATCTCGTCATAGCTCATAATCTCCCGGAGCTGCGGGATGTCAAATGGGGCCAGCCTTGCGCCACAGCTAATCAGTATGCTCCGCGCCGTCTTGCCGCTGGCCAGCTTGTACTTTTTGTACTGCTTGACTGCGAAACAGTCCGGCTTGCGCTTTTCCAGCCCGGCGAACATATAGTCCACCGCGTTCATAAAATCGTCATCGTCCTCCTTGACCTCCATGCCGGAAATCATGTCTACAAGGGTGTTCATGTTCCTGTCCTCGGCGGGGCCCTCGAAGATGATATAGGCGATAAGGGCGCAGTATAGGAGCGTTTCTGATTTCGTCCAGAACGGGTCGCCCTCCTTGCCCTCGCCTTTGGTGTTGGCTATTAAGGTATTGACGAATTTCAAAATGTCGGCCTCGTTGCGGATATAGGCTAACGGGTTGTAGTGCATGGAGCGGGAAAAATCAATGCTGTTAAAAACCTTGATTTTATAGCCCTTTTTCTTTTGCAGGAAAAAGCCCGCCTGCTCCAGCACCCCGCCTTTTGGGTCTACCACCACATAGGAGGAATGGGCCTGCAAAAGCTGGGGCGTGAGCCAGAACCGGGTTTTGCCGGAGCCGGAGGAACCGACAACACAGCAATTCAAGTTCCGGGCATTGGCGGGGACGGCGGGCCGGGTGTTGGTGGTGAGAAATTCCGTCCCGGTCAGAATGATGTTGTTCTCAAACCTGGGGTCGGTGAACGGCTTGATGTCTTTTTCCGTTCCCCAGCGGGCCGAACCATACTCTTCATCCCGGCGATATTTTTGGGCTTTTTTGCTTTTCTGGTAGATAACCAGCCGGATCGCCACGGCCCCCACTATGCCAGTGAGCCAGTCAAAGGGATTGAGCCCCGGCGCGAAGTCGGCAAAGGCCGGGCCGAGGGCCGCCACCATCCCCACCAGCTTGTGGGCCAAATCCGCCCCCGCCGCCAGACGGTAGGCCGTCCCCACCTTTAGGCAGGCCCAGCCGATGAACAGATAGGGGAGGTTGGGCAAAAGGTACTTTTTCAGCTTATCTGTCCTCATGGGCGGCCTCCTTTACACGCTCTTTCTTGTGGGCGGGGTTATGCAGTATCTCGGCGGCGGCCCGTCTGAGCTGTTCCCGGATGGGTACGCGGTCAGTCTTGGCCTTATCCAGCACCCGGCGGGAATACTCGGAGAAACAAGCGGTGATAGCGTCCGCCTGCCCGCTCTTGAAGAACAGCAGATACTTGTCTGGCCCGGTCTTGTAAAAGGCATAGTCAACATTCCACTTCCGGGCCACCCGGTCAAATTCTTTTGGGGCCCCGGTGAGCTCGATGCTGTTTGTGGCCGCGCCGTGGGCCATGAGCTTTTTCACGGACTGCCTGCCGTGGGGCGTCTGGCGGGCCCGGCGTTCCTTTTGTATCTTCCGGCCAGCCGCCCGGAGCGCATAGGCCAGCACCCGGGCCGTCAGCTTTCCCGTCCGTATGGATAACGCGATAGTGCGCCGGGAAACATCCTCGTCAATCAATCAAAACCGCCTCCTTTCATGGGGGATAGGCCCTCCGGCCTTTGGGACATTTTGTCTCGAAGTCACCGCCCCTCACGGCCCGGCTCCGGGCGGGCCCGGTCAGACGCAGGAGGAAAGCGGTCAATCACTTCCTTGTAGGCGGCCATCTGCTCCCGGATGGAGAGCTGGGGGAGGGCAAAAATCTTGTGCTCTTTTGGGATGTCCTCTGTCCCGTGGTAGATTTCTTTGAGGGTATCAGTCTGGATAATATAGCCGCCGTGGGAAAAGTGGCCGTTTTCGTTGGTGGATATGTCCCGCCCGTATGACTCATAGTCAACATAGTCTTTCAGCTCTGCGGGGATTGGCAAACCCTCCGCATAATAGCGGCCCAAATCGTCCTCGTTTTCAATATCCGGGTAAAATTCAAAATACTCCAGATTTTCCGCAAGGTTGATGATGTCCGCCAAGCTGGAGGTATGCGTTCCCATGCTGAGGGCCGCGCCGAATTTTTCAAAATCGTCCGGAGCCATTTCCGAGAGCAGGCAGGCCAGATGGTTCAGCTCGTCCAGACTTTCGTATTCACCGAGATGCTCCGAAAGCTCCGGCAGGATGCCGCCGAAGTCATAGCTGGCAATAAAAATTTCCTCGTAGCGTATGCCGTCCACGCCGATGTCCTTTAAGAGTGCCTGCACCGCCTGGGGGCTGGCGGGGAACGAAAGCGGCTCCCCGGCCAGCACTCCCTCGTTGTATTTCCCAAGGTTGGTGACGTGCGCCTCGAACAGCCCGGCCATGTTAGCGGCGGCCCTGGCCCTTGACGGTCAAAATGCCCTCAAGGGTGGTAGCGGTGATGCCCAGCCGCTGGGCCACGGCGATGTCGTTCTTCATGGACTCGGTGACGGTATGCCCGCACACCACCAGCACCCGGGAGCGGCGGAGCAGGTCGCGGCCAATGTCAATGCTGCTCTTGTGCTCCTCGGGAACCGCGTCATTGAGGAAAAGGGGCAGGAACAGCGCCGGACAGATAGGGGCAAAGCCCGCATCGTAGACCGCCCGGCAGTACTGCGCGGCCAGCTCCGCATTTTCCGTATCGCCGCCATACCAAGCGGCGGTGATGTAAGCAAGGGGTCGTTTCATAGTCGTTTACCTCCGATATTTTAATAGTTGTCGTTCAGCCCTATCCCCCCGCCCTTTCCCATTCATGGGAAAGGGGGCGGCTCTGGAGGATATATCCCCCGCCGCGCCGGGAGGGGTGGCACAGCCGGGGCGGGCCGTCAAGGGCAAGCCGCCGCAAGCGGCGGGCGTTCCGCCCCTTGACCGCCCACTCCCGGCTGTGCTCAGTAGCAGGCGGCGACGGGGGATATACCACCAGAGCCCCTCTCTAAAAGAACGCCATGCAAGGCGCGGGGGAGGGGCGCGGGAAAGAGAAAAGCCTCGGGACAAAATGTCTCAAGGCTTACTTTTCCCGGTCGGTCTTTTTCTCCGGCGCGGTGCGCTCCGGGGGCTGCTTCTCTTTCCACGCATCCAGCAGGGACATAATCTGGTCTTTCATTTCCCGGGGCGTGGTGTCCTTGCCGAAATACTTGTTCAGCTCTGCGGCGGAAATAATCACTTTGTCTACCTCCTTTTTCTCACGGCTCAAAATGCCGTCAATGACATCGCCGTTCAGTTTCCCGTCCTTATCCAGCTTGCGGAGCTCCTGCGCCTGGGAAAGCGAGGGGGATGCCTGCTCGCCCTCAATGGAAACGGCGATAAACCTCTGGTTTTTGGGCTTGATGAACGAGATTTCCACGGCGGGGGTGAAAGACAGCTTTTTCTCGTTCACCATAGACTGGAGCTCCGGCACAAGCTCGGTCAGCCGGATATACCGCTGTACCTGCTTGTAATTCATGCCGTTTCGTTCCCCCACGATTTCCGTGGAGCGTTTGCCCACGTCCTTCACGTCATCGCCCGCCAGCTTTGCCCCCTGGTGGCTGATGGCCTCCACCTGCATTTTTAAGGACTGTGCTTTCTCCATCGGCAAAATCTTTTCCCGGTGGCGCAGGTTGTCGTCCGTCATCGCAAGGACAGCCTCATCGTCCGTCATGTTGCGGACAATACACGGCATATTGGCGAACCCGGCCAGCTCACTGGCCCGCTGGCGGCGGTGGCCCGCGATGATTTCATAGCCCCCGCCCTCGCGGGGACGCACCAGCGCGGGCTGGTGTACGCCGTTGTCCTTGACGGATGCTACAAGCCCTTTCATTTCCGCATCGTCCCGCACACCGAAAGGATGGTCTTTGAACGGGAACAGCTCCGAAAGTTTGAGATAGACGATCTCTTCCTTTTCAGCGCGGGTCGCGTCACGGGGCTGGGGCGGCGGCTCCGGCGCAGGATCGGCGGGGGCTTCTTCTTTACCCTTTACCGTGGCGGCTTTGGCCCCCTTGCTTTGGGACATTTTGTCTCGAGGTGGGGACGGGGGCTTGTCGGGGGCCGCCTTGTCAGCCTTGGGTGGGCGGCCCTTGCGGGCCCCCGTCCCTCCCGGTTCGCCGGGCCCCGCTTTTTCTTCCTTGGGCTTGCGGCCCCGCTTGGCTTTGGGCTTTTCCGGCTCGGGAGCTTTTTCCCCGGCGGTCTTGCCCTCTTTGGTGGGACCCTTTTTCTCGGTGGCCTTTTCCTCCGGGGCCGGGGTGGGCGGCTGTTCCGGTTCAGGCGGCTCGTTCTTTTCCACCTCCGCACGTCCCGCCGCCCGCTGTTCTGCCATGAGCTTTTCAATCTGGTCAGCGGATACACTCACCTCGCCGGGAGCACCAGCCGGGGCATCCTGGGCGGGCGCATCCACGGCGGCCTGCTCGGGAATGTTCTCCGGGGCCGGGGGCTCCGGCGCGGATGTTTCCGGGGCAGGAGCATCCGCCGGGCCAGTATCGAACAAACTGGGCTGGGGATTTTCCTCCGGGCTCACGTTCAATTTTTCGTCTGCCATTCGTTACCTCCTTTTTTAATTTCGTGAATGTTGCACAAATCTTGTGCTAAAACTTTGTTACTATTTTTTCGCCTCCCTCCCGGCTATCCACGCAAAAAAGCCGCCCGTTTTTTCATGCCGGACGGCTTTTTGCGTAATGTGATAGCTCTGATTAAATTTTTTTGTGGGTGTAGGCTCCGAAAAGCCTTGATATTACAGCGTTCCTAATAGGAGACATTCATATATATAAGATTATCCACAACACTACTCAACATCAACTCTAAACCATCAGGTACGTTGAGTTGTAACGAATAACCATCCTGCATCCAAAAATAGTAATTGCAATTGTCCTCGTAAATATAATAATATTCCAAGTCCCCTACCCGCGACTTTGTAAAGGTTTCAGGGTTATTGCCTACCATTACTTCAAGATCAACATTTCCGTTTTCTACTCTATTAGTAATTAACAGAACTTCGTTATCATATACACAATTAAAGTAGCTTTCACGCACATTGATCTTTTTTAAAGATAGTCCTAGTTGATTATCATCTGCTAAATAATATATTCTTTCATCTGAAAAAATGGCTCTCGCATTTGATGTTGAAGCAATTGAAAACGCTGTTTCTAATTCGGATAATGAACCATAAGTGTCTATACTAGTAGTCTGTCCTTAAAATGCTTGTGTGTATAATTGACGTATAGTATAATGGTTGTATCAATATTATTCAGGAGTACACAACCATGGGCAGAAATAAAAAATACGGCAATATAACATTAACAG